>NZ_DAOTZQ010000122.1:0-19636 GCF_034434295.1 Chloroflexus sp. | reverse complement strand
ACACTATCCTGATCACGATGGGCGTGATGATGAGCCTGTTTATGGCTTCGATGGAGTCGACCGTTATCGCTACAGCCATGCCGGGCATTGTGCGCGATTTGGGTGACATTGAGAGTTTTAGCTGGGTATTCGCCATTTATATGCTGACCAGCACAACCGCCGGCCCCATTTTCGGTCGTCTGTCAGACCTCTTCGGACGCAGGCCGGTCTATATGGCAGCAATCGCTATCTTTAGCCTGGGTTCACTCTTGTGTGGGTTGGCAACTACAATGCCTATGCTGATTGCCGCACGCGCACTCCAGGGGTTGGGCGCCGGTGGGCTGCTCCCGCTGGCCTTTATCATCGTCGGTGATATTTTCACGCTTGACCAGCGGGCAAAGGTGCAGGGGCTTTTTTCAGGGGTATGGGGTATCAGCTCGGTCATTGGCCCACTGATCGGTGGGTTTCTGGTTGATCAGATTTCATGGCACTGGGTGTTTTGGATTAACCTCCCTCCGGCGGCTATCGCTGCGGCACTGGTCTGGATAGCGTGGCGTGATCCGGTACGTTCAAACGCCAAACGACCACCCATCGATATTGCCGGTGCATTGTTGTTGAGCATCGGGATAATCCTGCTTCTGCTTGGTCTCGATCAGCCAACGACGTCTGGCGGTATCCTTATGTTAAGCGCTGCCGTGGCAACGCTGGCCTTGCTGGTGATGGTTGAACTTCGGGCACCAGCACCAATCCTCCCGTTTCACCTGTTGCGTGATCGCACATTTGCGATTGCCTGTCTCCATGGCATTCTGGCTGGCGGTGTGCTGTTCGGTAGCATGAACTACGTGCCACTCTTCGCCCAGGGGGTACTGGGTACAAGCGCAACCGAGGCTGGCACAACCCTGACGCCGCTGATGCTGGGATGGGTCTTTACCAGCATTATCGGTGGCCGTCTGTTGTTGCGCCTGAGCTATCGCACGCTCACGATTGGCGGGATGGTCATGTTTGTAGCAGGTGCCATACTTATGGCCCGGTTACGACCCGATATGAGTCGGCTTGAGCTGGCAATTGCGCTGGGGTTAATGGGGATTGGCATGGGCGCCAGCATTCCCTCGTTTTTGATTGCAGTGCAGAGCACGGTAGCCCGTAACGTGTTGGGAGCGGCAACTGCGAGTTTGCAGTTTTCGCGCACGATTGGCGGGACGATTGGAGTAGCTGTGCTGGGTACTTTGCTAACAAACCGGTTGAGTGCAGAGCTGGCGGCACGTGGCTTACAAGCCGATGCTGTTCCGGTTGAGGCCCTGATCGGTGAGGGGGCGACCGCAATGACCCTTGCCGGCGAGCCGCGGCTGGCACTGGCGGCTGCGCTGACCGCGGTCTTTGCCGCGCCGCTGCTGTTCGCACTGCTGGCGCTGGCAGTGACATTTCTAGCCCCTTCGCATAGTCCCGATGATCTGCGCCGTAAGCGCGAACAGCGTGAAGAGCTAACTACGACGAAAGAAGTTGCGCCGCAGCAAGCGGGGTAGGGGGTAGGAGATAGGACAGAGGAGAGAGGACAGAGGAGATAACTCTAGTTGCTTCATGCTGTGAGCAGGCAACAGAGGCTGGCTGCCAGGATGCATAGCACGACGTGGTGCGTAAGATCGTACAGTGCAACCGCATGAACGATATGGGTAGCAGTCAGTTCCTACGGACGCGCTACGTCACGCCTCAAGGCAGCAACGCGGGTAATACCCTTCCTCTGTGTCCTCCGTGTCTCTGTGGTGACAAAGGTAGCAACCTGGATTAGATTAAGATCACCAATACCAGCCACGTGTCAATGTTTGTAGAAGTAGGGTGTAAACAGTTGCTCTAGTAGATCAGTCTGATCGGCATATTTATCTGCCAGTTGCCTGTACAGGTTAGCGAGTTTTGCTGCCTGAAACCGCCGTTGCCACATCGCTTCAGCAAACTGGTCACTGTCAATCAGACCACGTTCTTTGAGAAAAGTATAGAATCGTTTAAGCGCTATGCAAATCTCACGCACCTCGCTCCCTGAGCTGTAAGCGTAATGATAAGGGTAATAATAAAACAAAAACTCATCAAGCGTTGCGTAATCACCTTGATCCAGAGAGCGGTCGTAGAATGATGCCAGAAAATCAGCATAAAGGCGCGGGGGCCTTGCATAGTTGCGAGCAGTTGACAATTTTTTACCAGTCTCTTGTAAATAATCTATGTACAGATTGATCAATGTCAGACTTTGATCAATCAATTGAAAGTATCTATCATCTTCCATCTCATCTTCCACATCATCTTCATCAAATTCTGTATCCCAAAAATCATCATCCCAATCATCGCTTATCTCAAAGCCCACTTCCTCAAGATTTTGCTGTTGATTGAATGATGTATCAACCGACTTTGGCAATGAAGATGTCGGCAAGTCTATCCTGGGAAAGAGATCAGGTGCCTTTTGAAACAGATACAGCAGTTGTTCGCTCAAGATACCTTCCACTTCTTCCGGTTCGGCTTGAGCCAGTCTTCGTTTTACTTCTAACGGTAGCACTTCATTTAATCGCGCACTGATCCGATCAGCTTCACGCAGCATGGAATCCTGCCATTCAAAGAAGATGTCGTTGACAAGATCGTCCAATTCTGCCATCAGGACATCTTCTTCCTCTTTCAGATCCGCTTCCCGTGAACGGTTGGTCAGTATGCCATTCCAGATTCCGGCTTGCCTATCCTGTTCGCGCGAAT
The DNA here is from genome assembly GCF_034434295.1 of Chloroflexus sp. Classification (GTDB taxonomy): domain Bacteria; phylum Chloroflexota; class Chloroflexia; order Chloroflexales; family Chloroflexaceae; genus Chloroflexus. Next base: position 16,927 of record NZ_DAOTZQ010000122.1, on the reverse strand, counting down.
GCTGAATCTCTTGTTGTAATGCAGTAATTTCTGCCAGTATTTTTGCACGCTGATCAGCAGGCGATGGGGCAGTTGCCTTCCACGACGCCGCAGCAGATGAAGGAATAGCCGGTTTTGGATTAACCGGCGGCTGTGACCGTCGTGTAGCAATGTCACTGTTCATTGTCGCCGGTTGATGTAACGGCCCGCCTGAAGGCACCTGCAATCCGGTAGACTGAATAAGCAGGCCATCGAAGATCAACGCCAGACGACCATCTGCATGCAATAAATGTTGCCACGGTCGACCAGGGTACGACGTTCGCCACGGCATACCGGCAATAGCCGATAACACAATTTGATCAGAGGGTGTAGGCTCATTACGACCGAGTTTTCTGTACTGTTCAACTGCCGCCTCAACCAATTCACGCTCCTGGTCAATGACTGCCTGAGCGCGAAAGTCAGCCGCACGTTCATAGGTAAAGTGCAAATGTTGTTCGAGTTGATCACCGATCTGTTGATAGTGTATCTTTACAATAATACTATCGCCTGGAGCAAAATTTCGCTTTTGAAACCATTTGTGAAGTTTAATAACATGATAACTATAAAAATCATCCTGAAGGCGGATAACTGCTAACGTTTTCTTTTCCTCATCGTAAATACGTGTTATCAAATCCTCAACACGAGACACGAAAGGATATAAAAGCATGAGAGGTATCGAACCACTTTCAATATGTTGCTGGTTTGGCCAGCAACGAAACTGTACTCCTTCAAGCGCTACCCGCAGCGGCAGGTATTGAAGCTGGTTAATTCGTAACCACCCAAGATTGGCATAATCATCCTTGAGATAGGAACGCACGGAGTCGGCTGCAAAACGGATCGACCATCGCTCATTGATTACATCACACAGTTGCGCAATGCGCATTGGTTTGTCTACTTCTGTAGCCAGTATTCGCAAGGCTCGCGCAATTGTGATTTTTGGTGATGCCATAATTCCCTCTCGTCGTGATGTGTAAACGTGATGGATCGATCAATGCTCACTATATAACAGCACTCGCTCCTGTCGGTCCCCAACCGGCAAACAGTTCGGGATGGATTATGGAAGCCAGTAATTCCAGACTGTCAACGATCCGCGGTCCGGGTCGGCTAAAGTAGGCGTTGCCATCTACCGCAAAGACCCTTCCCATTCGTACCGCCGGTAGCGCATCCCAGCCAGCTCGTTGCGGGAGAATAGCGCGCGCTTCAGCAATCGTTCGCTCAAGGGTAAATCCACACGGCATCACAATCAATACTTCAGGCGCACTGGCAATCACATCAGTCCAGATGATCCGTCGCGAACGTCCGCCAGCCGTACCAAGGAGTGGCTGACCACCTGCAATTGCTACCATTTCGGGCACCCAGTGGCCAGGACCGAAAACCGGATCAAGCCATTCGATACAAACCACCCGTGGCCGTGAAGTTGCCTTCGCTGCCAATGTCTTCACTCGCTCAACCCGCGCTGTGAGTTCGTTGACGAGATTTTCGGCTCGTTCAGCCACACCCAACGCACGCCCAATCGCTTTGATCGAACCAAAAATACCGGCCAGATCAACCGGTTCAAATGAAAGCACCTGGATCGCCGGGTTAACCAGGCTGGCTTCGACCTGATGTAGCGGTACAGCACAGACATCACACAACGCCTGCGTCAAGATAATGTCGGGCTGTAACGATGATAACAACTCCATGTCAAGCTCATAGATCGATAGTTCATTGCGAGCACGTTCACGTACAGCCGCATCAATCTCGGACGAGGAAGCGGTTTCTGGTTCGTCGAGCAGGCTCCGTGTTACAACCGGTAGTCCTTTCACCTCCGGCGGATAATCACATTCGTGGGTCACAGCTACCAGATGGTCAGCGAGACCTAACGCACAGACAATTTCGGTTGTTCCTGGTAGCAGCGAGACAATTCGCATGGTCTTCACGCCTGACATGGTCTGTTCTTTGCTACAGCGTAACACCCGATATGATGACTGTCAAGGATGTACGCTTTGATTGTTTCGTGACCCATCAGGTGTAAGCATGACGTGTGATATTGGTCGGAAAGATGCATGATGAGCAGAAGATAGAAGATTAGGAAATAGGAGATAGCAAGTAGAACTTGTTTCATTAACTTGTTTCATTAAAGCTATGCTGTTATGCATCCAGACTGCTGCACAGGTGTACGAAGGCTCGCCAACCGCCAACGACAGCATATCCTGCTTTCAGGCTGCTGGTATGGCAGCGAGGATGGCTGACGCCTATCTCCAGTCCAATTAGACGTTGGATTGGTTGTCTTACTAGCTCGTTATGCGCGTGTCGCAGCGTTTGAAGTGCGACAACCATGCTGCCGCAGCAGCCGCGCTTGCGATCCGGCGCACGTCACGCCGTTGACACAATCACGGAGTCGTTCAGTGATGAATCACTTCTGGAACCTATTTCATAAAAAGCTGTACTATCGCGCTCTAATAACCATCTCCGGTGCCATCACGCGCTGGATGGGTTGCCTTGTTCGCTCATCATCCGCGTGTGGCGTCGTTTGGCGTGCGGCAGCCATGCTGCCACGCCAGCCGTACACACGATATGGCGCGTGTCACGTCGTTGACCCGGCTGGTCACGCGGATGCCGGGTGTGCTCGTCACGAACATAGAATCAGGCGGCAATGAATGAGCTACCTTCATAGGAGATGTTTTTTGAAACAGGTTCTAGTAAATGCTTTTTGAAATAGGTTCCAGAGAAATAGCAACGTGTTTTCTCGATAATCCCTGCTTTTACGCCCTGGGTGCACGTATGGTGTGTTTGGAGTGCGGAAGCCGCGCTTCCGCACTCACCGTTCTTCTGTTGTGACCGTCTGGCAAGGGTACCTTGACCAGCTTACATTGCGTGCAGTTCCCTGTCGTGGCCGGGGGTCTTGTCCTCGATAGGCCTGATCGGTGTGTTCAGGCTATCCGGCGATCACTCTATGGGACACTGAACACTATTACCCGACCTCACACGATTTCCACGACTCACCCTACTCTATCGTGATCACTTTTAGGAAATTGGTCGGCCCGTAGCGGTACACCGGATGGCCACCGCTCAGTACAATCAAATCGCCTTTACGCACCATTCCGGTTTCGCGCATCATGCGCACAATCTGTTGTTCAAGTTCGTCGAGTCGATCACGCGCCTCGATCACAACAGGGGTGACACCCCAGTAGAGACTGGTACGGCGGGCGGTCTCCTCACTGGGACAGAAAGCCAGAATTGGTACGTCAGGCCGGTAGTGCGAAACCAGACGTGCACTTGCACCGCTTTGAGTAAGAACGACAATGAAACGTACCGGCAATGAATTGGCGATTGTGCATGCTGCTGCGGCAATGGCAAGCGGCGTCGATTGCGCCGGCGCAATCGACCACCTCGGCGTTGTCGAATGCTGCCCACCGGTATACGAGGCTTCAACCGCATCAGCAATTAATGCCATCATCTGTACCGCTTCTATCGGATAGGCCCCGGCAGCGGTTTCGCCACTGAGCATAACGGCATCAGTTCCGTCAATGATGGCATTCGCCACATCACTGGCCTCAGCCCGTGTCGGTCGCGGGTTATGGATCATCGACTCAAGCATCTGGGTCGCCGTAATGACCGGAAGCAGCGCCTGATTGGCGGCGGCAATAATCTGTTTCTGCACAATCGGCACCCGCTCTGGTGGCATCTCGACGCCCAGATCACCACGCGCCACCATGATCCCGTCAGCTTCAGCCAGAATCTCTGGCAACACGTCAAGCGCCTCCGGTCGCTCGATCTTGGCGATGACCGGCGTTTGTTTACCCGCCCGCCGGATAAACTCCTTCACCTCACGCACATCACTGGCGCGCCGAACAAACGAGAGTGCGACATAATCTACTCCCTGTTCGAGGCCAAACGCCAGATCGGCCAGGTCTTTTTCGGTTGCAGCCGGAGCGCTAACCCGCACTCCCGGCAGGTTAATCCCTTGATGTTCGCGGAGTCGACCACCGTGAACAACCTCCGTTTCCACTTCGGTGTCGGTATGGCCGGTCACAACCAGTTCAATCAGGCCATCTGAGAGGAGAATCCGATCCCGCGGACGAACATCGAGTGGCAGTGCACGATAGGTGGTACTGACTCGATGCGCATCGCCAATGATCGGCTCAGTTGTAATCACAAACCGCTGTCCGGCAACCAGCTCAACCGGTTGCCCATTTTCAAGTGGCCCGGTACGGATCTTCGGGCCTTGCAAGTCCTGCAGAATAGCTACATGTCGTCCAGCCTCCGCCGCTGCCCGTCGCACCATTGCAATCCGTGCTGCGTGCTCGGCATGGGTGCCATGCGAGAAGTTGAGCCGAGCAACGTTCATACCGGCCCGAATCAGTCCGGCGATCCGTTCAGGAGTGCTGGTCGCCGGCCCTAGAGTGGCAACAATCTTTGTGCGACGCATATACCTCCGCTTTTCACGCTATGTGCCTTTACAGGCTCCATCATCTGCTGCACAAGGTTGGTTGAGCAGATGCCGGACTTGCAGATACTCGTTGCAATCGTCGGCACGATGAGTAGAAGTAGGAGCGTGTAGCAAGACATCTGTGTCAAAACCACCTTACATTGATCCGCTCAACACCTCAACAGGCACTTGCACTACTATCTTGCCGGCAGCAGGTATGCCCGGCATCGCCGCCCATCACCTGTGTGTCACTGCGAGTATATGCTACTATGCTATTTTGTGCAAGGTTGTAAACGCAATAGTTGCCTACGGGCCGATTGTGACAAGCGGCGCAATCTGGGCAAAGAGTTTCTCACCAATCCCGCTCACTTCCCGCAGTTCTTCCACACTGCGGTAAGGGCCTTGCGTTTCACGCCGTTCAATAATGCGGGCAGCCAGTGTTGCACCAACACCGGGTAGTTCTTCGAGATCGGCAGCACTTGCGCGATTAAGATCAAGCAATCCTGTCTGCTGCGCATAGGCCGCCGGTATCGCAACAGCTTCACCCGCAAACGGCACCCGGATATGTTCGCCGTCGCGAACGATAGCAGCTAGATTGAGACCGCTGATGTCTGCCTGGTCGGTCAGACCACCCGCCGCCTGTAACACGTCAATCACCCGTGCGTTGAGCGGTAGCCGGTAGACATCAGGCGCAGCAACTGCCCCTGAAACGTAGACGACTGCTAAAGCGACGGTAGGGGTTGGCAGCGTCAGCATCTGATCATCGAGGACCGCAGGTGCTTCGTCAGGCGCGATGATGAACCGCATCTCTGGCCCAAAGGCAATTAACAGTCCCCCAATGACCGCGCACACAATCGCGATCAACCGTTGCGGTTGGCGATACCACGGTAATGCAGGAATAAATTGATCGTCCACGGTTGCCCCCTTTGCTCTGTACGTGTCGTCATATATGAAACCGTAAATCAGGGGCAAAAGTAACGCACAATTCTGAGATTTCCAATAGAACGTTAATATTGCACTATCGCACGACAGATACCGCAATGCTACAGTAACATCAGCAAAAATGGTTAAGGAGGTGGACGTATGTCCTTCAATACAAATCGTTTTACGCAAAAATCATACGAGGCCATTGCCGCAGCACAGGCAGCAGCCGAGCGGCTCGGCAATGCGGAAGTTCAACCGGAACACCTGCTCTATGCGCTGCTCGACCAGAGTGACGGTGTTGTCCCCCAGGTTCTGGCGAAGCTGAATCTGCCGGTTGGCGCTTTGAAGCAACAGATTAACAATGAGATTAGCCGCTTCCCGCGGATGAGTGGCGGTGGCGTTCAGGTACAACTCGGATCGCGGCTCCGCACCGTGTTGATCAAAGCCCACGATGAGCTGGCTCAATTCGGTGATGAATATGTCAGTACCGAGCATCTTTTGCTGGCGATTCTCGATCATGCCGGCGGCGGTGCCGAACGAGTGCTCAAACAGGCCGGTCTGACCCGTGATAAGCTGTTGATGGCGCTGCGCGAAGTTCGAGGTGCTCAGCGCGTTACCAGCCCGACGCCCGAAGGCACCTATGCGGCGCTGGAACAGTACGGACGTGATCTGACAGAGCTGGCCGCGCGGAATAAACTTGACCCCGTGATCGGACGTGATGAAGAGATTCGGCGTGTGATCCAGATTCTCTCACGGCGCACGAAGAACAATCCGGTGCTGATCGGTGAGCCGGGTGTCGGTAAGACGGCTATCGTAGAGGGACTGGCTCAGCGCATTGTACGCGGTGATGTGCCGGAAGCACTCAAGAATAAACGGGTGATTGCACTTGATCTAGGCGCCCTGATTGCCGGCGCTAAATATCGGGGTGAGTTTGAAGAGCGGTTGAAAGCAGTTCTTAAAGAGATACAGGAGCGCGACGATATTATTCTGTTCGTCGACGAGCTGCATACCGTGGTCGGTGCCGGTGCCGCTGAAGGGGCAATGGATGCCGGGAATATGCTGAAGCCAATGCTGGCTCGCGGTGAGCTGCACATGGTTGGCGCAACCACTCTCGATGAGTATCGGAAGCACATCGAGAAAGATGCCGCGCTTGAGCGACGCTTCCAACCGGTGATGGTTGATCCACCCTCGGTTGAAGACACGATCTCGATCTTGCGTGGCCTGAAAGAGCGCTACGAGACCCATCACGGTGTGCGCATTACTGACGGTGCACTGATCGCGGCGGCAATGCTCTCGGATCGCTACATCTCGGATCGGTTCCTGCCTGACAAAGCCATTGACCTGATTGATGAAGCAGCGGCCCGTCTGCGCATGGAGATTACCTCCGATCCGCAAGAGCTTGACGATCTCAAGCGGCGCATTATGCAATTAGAAATTGAGCGTGAAGCGCTGCGCAAGGAGAAAGATCAGGCCAGCAAAGAGCGACTGGAGAAGCTAGAGCAGGAGCTTGCCAATTTGCGCGAGCAGCGCAGTGCGCTCGAAGCGCAGATTCAGCGCGAACGACAGGAACTTGAGCGTATCCAACAGCTCAAAGAGAAGATCGAACAGACGCGCGCTGCTATCGAGCAGGCTCAACGGCAGTACGACTATAACAAAGCGGCTGAGTTGCAATACGGTACTCTGGTCAGCCTGGAGCGCGAATTGCAGGCCGCCGAAGCTCAACTTGGTAGCCAGAGCCGCTTGTTGCGCCAGGAAGTGACCGAAACCGACATCGCCGAGATCATCTCGAAGTGGACGGGTATTCCGGTCACGAAGCTCCTCGAAGGTGAGCTGGAGAAGCTGGTGCATATGGAAGAGCGCCTGCATCAGCGGGTAGTCGGTCAGGATGAAGCCGTGATTGCCGTCTCGAACGCAGTACGGCGTGCGCGTGCCGGCCTACAAGACCCGAACCGTCCGTTGGGTAGCTTCCTCTTCCTTGGCCCAACCGGTGTAGGTAAAACTGAGCTGGCCCGGGCGCTGGCCGAGTTCCTTTTCGACGACGAGCAGGCGATGATCCGGATCGATATGTCCGAGTATATGGAGAAACACTCCGTTGCCCGACTGATCGGTGCGCCCCCCGGCTATGTTGGCTACGACGAGGGTGGTCAATTGACCGAGGCGGTGCGGCGCAAACCCTATAGCGTCGTTCTGTTCGATGAAATAGAGAAGGCGCATCCCGATGTCTTCAATGTCTTGCTGCAAGTGCTCGATGATGGCCGCCTTACCGACGGTCAGGGCCGGATCGTCAACTTCAAGAACACGGTTATCATCATGACCAGCAATATTGCCAGCACGACGATTCAGGAATTGACGCGCACCGGCGCTGGTCAAAGCGAAATCCGGGCGGCGGTGATGGAAGAATTGCGGGGTGTGCTCCGCCCAGAGTTCTTGAACCGGATCGACGAGGTGATCGTCTTTTCGCCGCTTAGCCGCGAACACATTGACCGGATCGTTGAGATTCAGCTCAACCGGTTGCGCAAACTGTTGGTCGACCGTAAGCTCAATCTAGTGCTGACCGACGTAGCCCGTGCCCAACTGGCCGCCGAAGGCTATGATCCGGTCTACGGTGCCCGTCCGCTCAAGCGGGTCATCCAGCAACGCATCCAGAACCCGCTGGCACTACAATTGCTCCAGGGGGCCTTCCCGGAGGGCAGCACGATTGTGGTTGATGTCGAGAACGGGACGTTCGTCTTCCGCCGCGGCTGAAAAGGACGTCGCTGAATCTGCATCCAGGGCAGACACCTGACTGAGGTTGTCTACCCTGGATGTTATTATGTCAAATTGTTAACCTGCTCTATCGCCCCTGACGAAGCGCCGCTATCACCTGCTGCACCAGTTCAAGCGGTGTTTTCCCATCGGTGGCAATGATTAAATCAGCCACTTCAGCATACAGTGGTGTGCGTAGCGCACGTAATTCGGCCAGTCGCGCTGCGGCATCGCCGCGCAACAATGGACGTTGTTCGGCATCGGCAGCCAGCCGGGTCAGGATCGTCGTATCCGCAGCATCCAGCCAGATCACCGTCGCCTGTTCGCGCAGCATACGTCGGTTTTCCGGCTGCAAGATAATGCCACCGCCGGTAGCGATCACCTGCGCTTCATGCAGTGCTTCGGCCAGCGCGGCTGTCTCGCGCAGGCGAAACTCGGCCTCGCCATAGGTCTGAAACAGATCGGCCACACTCATACCGGCTGCCGCAGCAATCGCCGCGTCGGTATCGTACCAGGGCCAGCTTAAGGCGCGCGCCAGCAGCCGGGCCAGGGTTGACTTGCCACATCCGCTCAAACCAACTAGCGCTACAGGTCGATCCAGCCAGTTTGAATCCCATACCATAACCTGCTCCTATGCAGTGGGCTGCGCTGCGCTCCGTGGCAGGCGCAGGCTCCAGATCACAAAAGCCGACAAAGCGTATGCAACTGCCGCCGCGATAATCTGCGGCCCATACCCGAAGAGTGGGGCCATCCAACCCCAAATGACCGCCGACATTGCCATCCCCCTGCCCAAAGCAGACTCATTAAACTCATTGCGAGACCACGTTGGGTCGGTGGTGTTGCTCCCATCACTAGTGCATCATTCATTGGGTAGCTGGCGGCGATGAAGAAGCCACGGGCGAAGAAGCCGATGATCGCTGCCGGTAGCCACGGTGTAAGCATCAAGAGCATCGCCGGCGTTGCGCCCAAACGCAGCAGGGCCGCCCCACGCTGCAAGCCGATCCGCCGAACAACCGGCGCACCCACTAGCGCGCCGATACCGGCACCCAGTGAGGATAAGGCCAGTGCCAGGCCAACGCCGGCATCGCTCAGTCCAAACTGATCACGAAAGAAGAGATTTTGGAAGGGCAGAATCGCACCACCACCAATACCGAGCAGCAGGGATGGTACCGCAAACCAGACCAGGGTGAGCCATGAATGGCGCGTTGACTGCCCATCAAGATCACCGACAGTGCTGGTCTCGACCACCGTCGGCAGGCGGGCAAGCACCGGGAGCAGCGCGATAATACTTAACCCAATCACCGAGACAAGTGCCAGACGGTACGCCGCCGTCGATTGTGGATCGACGACAATAACTCCTGCTGCCAGCATCGGTAGCGCACCCCCAATGGCACTGCCAATCAGACCGACGATCAGTGTCGCTGAGGCATTCATGCCGAAGACCAGCGGGCGTTGTCCCTCTGTGGTTACCAGTGCCATTAGGGGAGTAACCGCAGTTGCCGCCAGCAGGTAGCTGGCTCCAACCACAAACTGCGCCGTTATCAACAATGGCAACGAGGGCGCCTGCAACAACGCCACCCAACCCAATGCGAATACAACGACACCGGTGATCATTGCCCGCTGCGGCCCTAAACGATCAATCAACCAGCCGATGGGCAATCCCATCAACATTCCGGCTGCCCGGCTCACCATTGACAGCAAGCCAACATCGTTGATGGTGTAGCCCTGACTGACAAGGTAGAAGTTGAACAGGATGTCGGCGATACTCAGGGCGAAACCAAAAATGAAACTGTGTGCCAGAATACGCCAGACCGCAATCGGAATACGAGCCAGTGAAAGACGGACATTGGCGGCAAGGGCTATCATACGTGCTCCACGACGTTCGGGCAGGTCGTACCGAATGTGTAGGATACCATAAGTTATGCTGCATGCGGTGAAGGTGGGTACCTGGATGCCAGGACAATGGTTCCATTACCAGCATGTGACCAGAGGGCCGCTTATGGGTTGTTGCAGGCACGCTAACCGGTTCAGGGCCATCGCACGCACGTGCAGTGCCAGGGTGGTGCGTAGCATGCGAGGGACGCTAGCGCTGTGACCAGCCGTGATATGCGACACGCCCCCACCCTGACCCGCCTCCGCTGGGGGCGGGAATCGCCGGTGCAGGATGACTCCCGCTGTCGCAAGCCGGTGCAGGTGGGGAGCGCGCCTCCGGTGCGCTCTCAGTTCCGTGTCGCGTGTTATGGCGTGCGGCAGCTATGCTGCCGCGCCAACCGTACTCACGATCAGGTGCGAGGTGCAGCGGTTTCACTAGGGTTATGGAGTCGACATGCGTGCGGAGCATGTCCGGCTGAATCTTGACTAAAAGACAATGTAAATTGCCTCAACAGAACGTTGCAGAGCAGGGCGGAGGTCGTCAATCGGGATTGAGTCACAATCACGACTGTTAGTCTGCAACGAGTTCAGCAAATCGGTAATTGTCTGCGGTAACCGTTCACGAATGAATGCGGCCAGGCTACGCAGGATAGCGCTCATGGTATTCTCTAACACCAGAAGTTGTCTCATTAAGTACATACAGACTGCATAATCGTGACGAGCACACACAGCATCCCCGTGACCAGCAGGGTGAACGGCGTGCCACGCGCCTGACACGAAGCACGGCTGGTGCGGCAGCATGGCTGCCGCACTCCAAACGTCGCGACATGCGCATAATGCGCGGGCAAGGCAATCAAGCCAGCGGGTGATGGTGCCATCGATCGATGGTCGCTAGCACTGTTCGCTGCCATGCCGACGTGTCGGGAGGAGGACAAGCAGGCTTCAGTGATTGGCAAGCGTCCATGAGCCTGGATGACAACAGATTTATGAAATAAGTGTCAATGCGGAAGCCACGCCTCCGCACGCCAGACCATGCGCCACAGGTAATCCAAGCAGGAAACCGTATCTGCTGCGGTGTATGCAGTAGTTGCCCCACCCGCCTTAATACGCCAACAGATCACGGGCTGCGGCCAGAATTTTGGTTGCATTGGGCCGGTAGGCATCTTCAAGTGGTGGACTGTACGGCACCGGCGTGTCAGGTGCGGCCAGACGGATAATCGGCCCATCAAGGTACTCAAAGGCGCGTTCAGCAATGATTGCAGCCACCTCACCACCTACGCCGCAGGTACGATTCGCTTCGTGAACAATCAAAACCTTGCCGGTTTTACGCGCCGTGGTCAGAATAGCCTCTTCGTCGAGTGGTTTGAGGGTACGCAGATCAAGCACCTCTACACTATGACCTTCCCGTTCGAACGTCTGGGCTGCGCTCAATGCCTCTTGCACCATCGCCCCGTAAGTAATAATGCTCACCTCCTCACCGGTACGCCGCAGTGCTGCCTGACCGATTGGTACCGGCGCATCGCCTTCCGGTACCATCCCTTTAAGTGAGCGGTAGAGGTACTTTGTCTCGTAGTAGATCACCGGATTGGGGTCACGAATGGCGCTGAGCAGTAGACCGTAGGCGTCAGCGGGAGTTGCCGGGGCAACGACCTTTAGACCGGGAGTATGGATAAACCAGGCTTCGTTTGATTGCGAATGGAAAGGGCCGGCCCGCAACCCACCACCACCGGGGGCACGTACCGTGATCGGTACCGGTTGACGCCAGCGAAAATGGTTGGTCGCCGCAAACTGCACCAGAGCATCAAAACCGGTTGAGATGAAGTCGGCGAATTGCATTTCGACCACCGGCAAGAAGCCCTCGAACGACATGCCAATCGCTGCGTAGAGCATGGCCAGTTCGGTCATGGGGGTATCGATCACCCGATCCTCACCAAATTCATCAATCAAGCCCTGGGTTACCTTAAATGCACCACCATACACACCAATATCTTCACCCATCACCAGCACGCGCGGATCACGCTGCATCTCGTAACGCAGTGCGGCCCGGATTGCCTCCAGATAGGTCAGCTCACGTGTCCCTTGATCGTCACTCAAGACGGTCGTCGATTTATGTAAACCTTGATCCCACGTCATTGCCTGCCTCCTGCTCGTGGTTCACGCATAGACGCCGTCGGTCAGCGTTGCCGGATCGGGATACGGTGAAGCTTCAGCAAACGCCTGTGCCTCATCAAGCTCGGCTTCGATCCTGGCCAACAGGGCAGCCAGCTTTACATCATCGAGTAAACCACGGCTGCGCAACAATTCCTCTATACGGGCAATTGGGTCGCGAGCTTCCCATTCGGCGAGTAATTCTTTCGGCACGTAGGCCATATTGTCGTGAATGGCGTGACCACGCATGCGCATCGTCTTGCATTCGATGAATGTCGGCCCACCACCAGCGCGTGCCCGTTCGACCGCTTCTTTGGTTGCGCGATACACTGCGGTAAAATCGTTGCCATCTACAATCACTCCCGGCATCGCGTAACCGGCTGCACGCTGGGCAATATCTGTGATTGCCATCTGCCGGCTCAGCGGGGTTGAATAGGCGTACTGATTATTTTCGCAGATAATCACCATCGGCAGCTTAAAGACACTCGCCCAATTCATCGCTTCGTGTGCCAGCCCTTGTGACGCACTGCCATCACCAAAAAAACACATAGCAACCCGTGGTTCACCTTTGAGCTTGATCGCGTGAGCAACACCGGTGATCACGCCGGTCGAAGCCGGCAAATGGCTGATAAAACCAATAATGCCCAGGCTTAGATCACCCATACCGTGCAGATTCGCGTCACGTCCGCGGGTCACACCGGTCTCACGCCCTAACCACTGAGCAAGAATACGTCTGGGGGTTAAGCCACGCACCAGGTAGGCACCCAAATCGCGGTGCATCGGTGCAATAATATCGCGTGGCCCCAGACTCAGTGCCGCTGCCACACTGAGTGCCTCGTGCCCGATTTGCGAAAAGTAGCCACCGACAATTTTGCTCTGCTTGTGCAGAAACGTACCCCGGTCATCAAGCGCACGGGTAAGGCGCATCCAGTAATGGGCCTGTTGCAACAACTCATCATTAATCTCGTCCATGCCATCTCCTTGCCGGTGAAGGCACCGCTTGCCCGGCGTCCATTGCCGTTTTTCACCATTCAAAGGGATATGTTTCTATTGTACTCGATTTACGTAGCCGAAAAACAGAACAGCGCGTAAGGAACTAATCCTCACGCGCTGCGGCTGCAACCGGTGATGCTGGTGCGACGACTATTGGGCAACGTTGACTGCGATCTTACGCGGCTTGATCTCTTCAGCCTTCGGTACGGTTACCGTCAGCACGCCATTCTCAAGCCGGGCCTCAATCCGGTCAGGATGGATCTGATTGGGCAGGCGAATGCTGCGGCTGAAGCGACCGAAGCGGCGCTCGGTGACATGATACTGGCGCTCTTTGCGATCACTGCTCTGCGTAATCTCGCCACTAATCGTAAGCACGTTGTTCTCGAAGGTAATGTTCAGTTGATCGGCGGTCATGCCCGGCACTGCCATCTCGATGTGATAGGCATCAGCCGTCTCGCTGAGATCGAGCGCCGGCACCAGGCTGCCGTTGCGGGGCAGCACACCGGTGAAGCCGGTGAAGAAGGTGTCGTCAAGCAGTTGAGTCATCTCGCGGAAGGGATCCCAACGGGTCAGGTTCGTCATAGTCGTCCTCCTTGCATCCTCGTTTTTTATTGTCTATTGTTTTGTTTCCACTGGTCGTGCTCTCATTCGAGCCTGGCTATACCATAACAAACCATTGTTAGAATGACGTTGGCAAACTGTTAAAGCTCTGTCTACGTTTGGAGAGCAAGTTTAACCCGACGTTTCTATGCTAAAAGCCTGGAGTTCGATGGTTAAGAGGAGTAATTCCCTATCGGCTAACTAAAATCACCACCGTGAATGGGCACAGGAAGAAGACGAAAAAAACCTGTCTGGTTACCTTTGTCCTCATTTTTGCTCTATGCAGTTTGAGTGCAGCGTGCTACAATGCAATCACACCATTACTGGCACTATCACAAAGGGGCACAAACATGGCACGCTCGATCAACATCGACTTACAGGGAGGTGTGGTTCCCATCTCACAGGCGGCAGCCAGTCTGGCCGCGCTGATCCGGCGAGCAAAGGTGAGTGGACAACCGGTCGTGATTACACAGAAAGGGTATCCATCGGCTGTGCTCCTGAATATTGAGCTGTTTGAGCAATTGCGAGCACTGGCCATGCAGGCAGAACAAAGCCATCAAAATCATCAACAATAGAAGGCGCAGGAGAACAGGCTACCGTGTTTGCCGGTTCAGGTAGAGGAGAGAAAGCCGGAACGGAGGTGGCAGATGGCAATCACCCACCCATGCACCTGCTGCCCGCTACAAAAATGCCTGACGGGCAGCAGGTTCTTCCAGTAATTAACTATTTTCGACTATCCTGCGCGGCCATTAGAGCGGGCATTATCCGTTGTTCAGCTTGCGCCGGAACAAGTGTGACTCGCGCCTTACTTTCGGTCAGGTTTTGCAGTTCGAGGATAGTGAACAGGGCATCACGTACTTCAGGGTCAGCCCCAATTCGGGCCAGCGCCTGCCCCAAAATCTGCGGTCGCACTGCCTTGGCACGGGCAAATTCAATCGCAGCTTTTCGTTCGGCAGTACTGGTGATAATATTCACCCGATTGGCACCGTCTTGTAAGATTGCCGACGTAACCTGACGAAGCCGATTGACAACCTTCGCTTCGATCTGGCGGATCATGTTCTGATCGCGGAAATGCACTTTCCGAATGTACACCGATCCCAACCGGTATCCCCACTCAGAAGCCTTCGGTGAAACCTCAGCCCGTACTGCCTGGCTCATCGCATGGCGATTTTCCAGCATTTGTGCCAACGGCATGTTGCTCAAGGTGCGTACCACCGCATTGCTGACGTTGGCAGCCAGTGAACCCTGTGGATCGGCGTTCTTAAACAGATAGGCTACCGGATCGCTTATCGACATCTCGTACCAGACCCCGATCCCCATCGGCGCACCCTCTTCGGAATTGACCGGCTGACTGCGCAGATAGCGCTGATCGAGGCGCATATCGATCACGTACCGACGACCAAAGAAGCTGATCAAGAAGGCATTGACGCCCAAATGGAAAGGCAAAATCACCAGCCCCGGTTCACGCAGGACACCAATCACGCTCCCGAAGAGCGTGTACACGTGGCACGTACCCTCTTGCACAATCGTGTAGAAGCCGAACAGGCGGAGCAGACCGAAAAAGGTTGGGGCAAGAATAAATGCAAGAACAAAGGTGATCGAGGCCACCACAATCGTTGAGAGCACGAAGGTCATTGTTCTA
The DNA here is from genome assembly GCF_034434295.1 of Chloroflexus sp. Lineage (GTDB taxonomy): Bacteria > Chloroflexota > Chloroflexia > Chloroflexales > Chloroflexaceae > Chloroflexus. The sequence continues at coordinate 1,574 of NZ_DAOTZQ010000122.1, read as the reverse complement.
CCTCCATGATTACCCGTTCAGCCTGTTGATAGAGACCAAGCCGTACATTCCGCAGATAGGCCTGCAGGACATCAGGACCACCGTTGCTCTTCAATGCGCGCAACTGTTCGGCCAGCGCCAGCAACGGTTCCACTTCAGCCTGGGCCTTGAGAGTCTCAATCTCCACTGCCCGCTTCGACTGCACGATCTTCTGGTCGGCGGCGGCCTGAGCCAGGCTTATATCTGAAGAGACCTGGTTGTGCGCCGTGTTGATCGCTGCCATCGCCGCCTCTACCTCCGGCGGTGCATCAATCTCGGTGATCAGCGATGCGTCAAGAATGATGCCATAGCGTGCCGCCGAGGAAATACACTCGCGATCCATCAGTTCATTCAGATCGCGGAGATTCTTGCGCAGATCGTTGATCGAAACCCCACTGACATCAGCACTATCACCCGCTGCCATGCTCAACTGGCCGGTATCAGTAGCTGGCGCCGCAAAATTGGCGATCCGTTCACGCAAGATCGAGATGAAGTAGCCCATCACATGCACAACCGGGTTCTTCACCCCGAAGAGGTAGGCGTAGAGGTGACGTTCTGAAACGCGATAGCGAATTTGACCACGCAGACCGACGTTGAGCTGATCCTTTGTAACCGCTTCCAGCAGGGTTCCACCGTGATTTGCTCGCGGATCTTCGAGATCGAGTGCCATATTGATGGTCTGGGTCGCGATTGAAACCTTATAAATCCGCTCCCACGGCCACTTAAAGTATGGCCCACCCGGCGGGATCACCCGCAACTGCGGATAGCGGTAGCGCTCACGCTCTTCGGGACGCATGTATTCAGCGAAGGGGTCTTCTACCGGTGGGCCAGGCAGACGCTCTGCCCGGCCCAAAATGGTCTTCACTGCACGCTCGTTTTGATCGACCGTGTAAAAGCTAAAGGCGATGTAGCGAACAATAAACCACGCCAGCAAGCCCAGCACAATCCCCAACGGTAAGGCCATACCTCCTCCTTATGGGCTAAGTGACCATAAAACAACAAAAGTTCACGGGTTTAGGTACCGTGAACCTCATTAAAACGTGTGAAGCGCAAAAACGTGTGAAGCGCACTGTATCAAGCGATGATACATCATTCAGGAAACCTTTCACTGTGCCGCTCTTAGTATAACATACGCAGTCGCAAAGAAAAGGTTGCGCGACTTGTGCTATAATCGCGCCAATCCAATGTGTTTGCGGGCATCGGTCGATGTCCCAACCGGGAATGGCCATGTCGCCCCCCATGGCGCTTCTCATTGGATCCGATCGTTGTAGATCAGGAGAATGGAACATGCGCAAGACTCTACTTACGCTGGTAGCACTTTTCACGCTTCTGGTACCGCTACTCGCTGCGTGTGGCAGTCAACCGGCAGCTCAGCCTACCGCAACGACGGCGCCGACTACTGCGCCAACTGCCGTACCGACAACCGGCACCACAGATTCCTCCAAGCCCCGGATCGCATTGGTTACCGATCTGGGCAAAGTGAATGACGGCACCTTTAATGAGTTTGCCCACCTCGGTGCGTTGCGGGCGGCGCAAGAGTTTGGGCTGGAGTACAA
>NZ_DAOTZQ010000121.1:0-5352 GCF_034434295.1 Chloroflexus sp. | reverse complement strand
TGAGGGAGAGGGTGAGCACGGTGAGACTCTGAATGTGTAGAACCTATCTCAAAACATCTCCTGGAAGGTATCTCGTGCATTCTTGACCGACGCTATGTTGTGACGAGCACCCACCGCATCCTCGTGACCAGCAGGGTCAACGGCGTGCCACGTGCCGGATCGTGAGCACGGCTGCGCGGGAGCATGGCTGCCGCACGCCATACCGTGCACATGCACATAACGAGCGGGCAAGACAACCAATCCAGCACGTAATGGCACGGCTGGAGTGCTGCGCTGCCACCGGGCCAGGAGCCAGGGGGGTGGTCGTTGGTGCCTGGCATGCGGTCGTATGCCTGTCGCCCAGGCGCACAGTAGCACAGTGTGATGACAGACGTTCGAGTACCATGCCCCACGCGCTGGCACGGCGTCCCCCGCTGCCACGATGCCGCGTCCCGTTCATGATGCGCACCGCTCGCGGTACGACTGATCCCCGGCATGTTGTCCAAAACAGCACATATGGCAATCATACCCGCTGGTACGCACGTGGTTAACGCCATCAGATAGTTGTGGGTAAGGCATAGGTGTTGTGAGGGAGAGGGTGAGCACGGTGAGTCTCTGAATGTAGGGTTTTCAATACTGGTCGCAAATGTCAGAATTGATAGTCGTCTAACCCAAGTTGCCACCTTATATCACCACAGAGGCACTGCGGACACAGAGGATGGGCATAACATGAGTTGCCACCTCAAGCCGTGAGGCAGCGCGGCGATGGGAACCGATTACTACCCACATGGTTCGTATAGATACGCTCCACGGTGTTGTGCGCCGCGTTGTGTCGCTCATCATAGCAGTCAGCCTTACGTGGTCTGTTTACAGCATGGGTGGCAACTTGAGTTAGTTGGCTAAGTGATATAAGAGCTTCATCTGTACCTCTCATCACAATTCAAGCCAGCGACAAATGGTGTATTATAGAGGCAATTATCAGCCGCAAGCTACTTGAGAGCGCGCGGTAATCGTGATATATTAGGCACAAGATTTGACATTTAGAGAATGAATTAGTATTACTCCATCGGCATGCAGGATGCGTGGACGGCAGAAATGCCTGCTTGAGATTGAAAGGTGTCTCGTGTTGAGTCGGCTGTCCCATCCGGTAGCATCTGGCGATGTGAGTAATACCTAGAAAAGTCCTGCGTGTGGAAACGCCGTTGACGATTGTGGGTCATCTGGCCCCTGATCTCGACTGTCTAACCGCTATCTGGTTATTGATGCGGTTTGGCCCGGCTAAAGATGCCGATTTGAAATTTGTGCCTGCCGGTCGCACCTGGCAGGATCAGCCGGTGGATTCTGATCCGCACGTCATTCATGTCGATACCGGTGGTGGCCGTTTCGATCACCACCATACCGCCGATCCAACGCTTAGTGCTGCGGAACTTGTCCGGCGGGCAGTTGCACCTGATGATGAGGCGCTCCGTCGTTTAGTCGATCAGGTGACCCGGATCGATCACGCTGATTACCGACCGGGAAATGTCTTTTTCAATATTACCGATCTGATAGCCGGTTATAACGCACTCTACCCCAACCGACCACACCATGTGGCGCAAGCGATGCTGGCTAATCTCGATGCCTGGTACGAGCACGAGGTGCGACAATTACGCTTCGAGCAGGCGTTCCAGCATCGCCTGGAGTTTGACACACCGTGGGGTCTGGGTATTGCCGTGCAAAGTGCAGATGGAGGCTCTTCCCGGCTGGCGTTTAGCTACGGCGCAGTGCTCTTTGCCTATCGTGATCGTCGTGGCTATATGGGAGTAACGGCTCAGCGTCGTTCGAGCGTTGATCTGAAACCGGTGTATGATACGCTGCGGCAGTGCGATAGTCAGGCCGACTGGTATCTGCATCCCAGTCACCGGTTGCTGTTGTGTGGCACGCCGAAATCGCCACCGCGCCACTTTTCACAGCTTTCGCTTGAAGAGCTGGTAGAGATTATTCGCTGCCGCTGAAAAACGCTCGCCGGCACGAGTCATCATCTTACTATCCGGCTGGTCGGTAATGACCAGATGTGCTCCTGGCGGGGCGATGTATGTGTCGCCCCCGTCTTCGCCAGTCATCAGCTTCAGCGCGTTGTATCCTCTCTGTCCATCCGGCCTGCCTGCGAGCAACGGGCAGGCCATTGCCGCTTACCCATGCGTCGCAGGGATTATTGCCATCCAAACCACATTCACCACCAGGCGTGGATGGTCATCCCGGCCTGTCTGTGGCGTGGCTGTGATGAGTGGAAAAACTGTGTTTCCCGATGTCCGACCACAGTGCCTGCGCAAGTATCAGGCTCTACAGGGTATTGCCAAAAAGGGTATAATACAGGAGAGCTGTATCTAATAAACCTCTGTGGGAGATGACGTGCGCAATTTTACCTCGATTGATGATATTTTCAGCCGCCCGCGCAACGAAAACATCGAGCTGCTCAAGATGTGGGCAGGGACGACGCTGGCTTTTGCGATTGTGCAAACCGGCGCATCAAACCTGCTAAGTAGCAGGTTCTTTGTAAACCTGGTCGTGGCGGCAGTGGTCGCTGGAGTTGCTTTCGTCCTGCACGAGCTGGCGCATAGAGTGGTGGCCCGCGGCTATGGGGCAGAGGCTCATTTCATTGCTAATGATCGATGGCTGCTCTTGTCTATCGCGATCAGTTTTCTCGGCCTCTTCATCGCAGCACCGGGATCGGTCTGGCATCGTGGTCTGTTGACGATTCGTCAGAGCGGGATCATTGCGCTGGCCGGTCCGGTGACCAACCTGGTGTTGTCGGTATTGTTCCTCTTGTTGCTCTTCCCGGTTGTGCTCTTGCGCCCACCATTTGTTGATCTGCTGGTAACGATCTGCTATGTCGGGTTTCGCTTCAACGCCTGGATCGGTCTGTTCAATATGATCCCGGCTGGCCCGTTTGATGGGGCGAAGGTGCTGGCCTGGGACTGGCGGGTATTTGCGGTGACGGCAGCGCTTGGGGTTGGTTTGAGTTTTCTGCTTAGTGATGATCTGCTGTTTACATTAATACAAACTCTCGTTCGCCTGTTGTAAATTGTGGCTGAGGTTTTCATGCGTATCCCATTAATCGCTGGCAACTGGAAGATGTACAAGACGGTTGGCGAAGCAACGACACTGGTTCGCGATTTGCTGACCGGCCTCGGTGAATTATCAGATCGCGAAGCTATCGTTTGTCCGCCATTCACCGCACTCTCCGCAGTGGCAGCGCTGATCGCCGATAGCCCGCTGGGGTTGGGGGCGCAGAATCTGTATCCCGAAGCGCAGGGTGCGTTTACCGGTGAAGTCTCACCGCCAATGCTGGTTGATATTGGCTGTCGTTACGTCATTATTGGTCATAGCGAGCGCCGCCAGTATTTTGGTGAGAGTGATGCGTTTGTGAATCGAAAATTACGTGCCGCCCTCGCCCATGGTTTGCGTCCCATTGTGTGTGTTGGCGAGAGTAAGCCCCAGCGTGACGCCGGGCAGGCTGAGCCGATTGTGACGGCCCAGGTGCGTGCCGCCCTCCTTGAGGTACCCCCCGCTCAAATGACCGACGTGGTGATTGCTTACGAGCCGATCTGGGCCATTGGTACCGGCGATACGGCAACTCCTGCGGATGCGCAGGCGATGCACGCGGCGATTCGGGCAACTCTGGCCGAATTGTACGGTTCTGAGATTGCCGCAACGGTACGTATTCAGTATGGTGGCAGTGTAAAGCCGGATAATATCGACGAATTGATGGCTCAGCCCGATATTGATGGCGCGTTGGTTGGTGGTGCTTCGTTACAGGCAGCCAGTTTTCTGCGGATCATCCATTATCAGTAGATGGAACCAGATGGAACCTGAACGTAGTTCAGCGCAACAGATGTGCAGGCGACGGTTACTGAAGCCGTCGCCGCTTGCGCTTTCGGCTACCTCACACCCGTTGCGACAGATGTTCGGACCCTTCGACTGCATCTTGCTTATAGGCGGGGGGCAGTTTTTGGTCTTTCCAGGGCTATATCCGAGAAGAATCCATGCAAGAACTATTGATTATTATTGCGCTGGCGTTGGCTAATGGTTTATTCGCTGCGACAGAGCTGGCGGTGGTTTCAGCCCGGCGGGGGCGACTTGAGCAACGTGTCGAAGAGGGGAGTCGTGGTGCGGCGGTTGCTCTCCAATTGCAGGAAGACCCTGATCGCTTTCTGGCAGCCGTGCAAATCGGGATTACGCTGATCGGGACACTCAATGGTGTCTTTGCCGGTGCAACCCTCACCAACCAGATTGCTCCCTGGATGGCACGTTATGAATGGCTGGCACCTTATGCCGACCAGGTAGCCCAGTTTCTGGTTGTGTTGCTGGTAACCTATCTATCACTGGTGTTGGGTGAACTGGTTCCTAAACGGATCGCTCTGCAAAGTGCGGAGTCGATTGCCACGCTTATGGCGCGGCCAATGTCACTGCTTGCCCGCATCAGTACGCCAATCATCATATTATTGAGTGCTTCAACCCGATTTGTCCTGATGATCCTGGGCAGGGCAAACGTCGCCGAAGAACGAGTGACCGAGGAAGATATTCGAGCGCTGGTGCGTGAGGGGACTGAAACCGGTGAGGTCGAATTGCAGGAACAGCAATTTATTGATCGGGTCTTCCGTTTCAGTGACCGGGCGGTGCGCCATATTATGACGCCGCGCCACGAAGTGGAAATGGTCGCCGCTAACTGCACCCTCGGTGAAGTCATCGATGAGTTGCTGGCAAGCGGCTACTCGCGTTTTCCTGTCTACGAAGAGACACCTGATCAGATTGTGGGCATTGTCCATGTGCGCGATCTGCTTCTCCTCTACCGGAAGCAGGGGGAACAGGCACTGGTGCGTGAAGCTGTTTCGCCGCCGCTGTATGTCCCGGAAAACAGTCGTGCCTCGGTGTTGTTGACGACGTTTCGCCGTAGTCGCCGGCATATGGCGCTGGTGGTCGGTGAACTGGGTGGGATCGAAGGTGTTGTCACTCTGGAAGATGTGTTGGAAGAGATTGTTGGTGAAATTGATGATGAGTATGATGATGCAACGCCCCCACCGATTGTGCGCCGCGAGGATGGCTCGTATCTGGTAGAGGGTTCGCTACCGATTGATGAGGTGCGCACGCTGCTTGATGTTGACGAGCTACCCGATGAGGAGACGTATCGCTACGAGACGCTGGCCGGTCTGGTGATCAGTCTGATCGGACAAATTCCCCGTGCCGGTGATGTTGTGCATTGGGGTGAATGGCGGTTTGAGGTCGTGGATATGGATGGCCTGCGCGTCGATAAGGTGTTGATCTCACGCGAGCCGGCTGTCACCTGAAGAGGTTTTGTGTCGTGGGCCGGTGATGTTGTTTTGTTGGGGAATG
>NZ_DAOTZQ010000120.1:0-8775 GCF_034434295.1 Chloroflexus sp. | reverse complement strand
GGTGCGGTAGGGTGAATCCGCAGTGCGCAAGGGGGACTGTTTTATGTTATACTACAGTCCTTGCTGGAATTATTAATCGTCGCTTTAGAGACACATGTATCGCCAACATTCGTTCTGTTCATTTTGCGGTCACCCCTTTGCCGAACATCAGTCATGGCCACGATTGTGTGCCAACTGTGGAAGCACAACCTATCGCAACCCCTTGCCGGTTGTGTTGTTGTTGCAACCGGTTGATGATGGCCTGCTCCTGATCCGACGCGCTGCCTATCCACGGCGTGGGCAATTAGCACTGCCGGGTGGGTTTATTGAGATGGGTGAGCGCTGGCAGGATGCGGCTGCGCGTGAACTGCATGAAGAAGCCGGCGTAGAGGTCGATCCGGCATTGATCGGTGATTTTGCGGTACGCAGCACCTCTGACGGCTATTTGCTGGTATTTGGCCTAGGGCCACAGTTGCGGAGTGAGGATTTGCCCCGCTTTCTGCCGAACAGTGAAGCTGCGGAACGGGTGATTGTCACTGCACCGATTGAGCTGGCCTTCCCGCTGCATACCGAGATGGTTGCGCGCTTCTTTACGCAGCTCCGGCAGTGGCGCCCACTGACCTGATCCCTATCGCAAACCGAATTCATACAAACGCTGCTGGTCGGCAAGCAGGGTTGTCGTCGCTTCATCGGCGACAATCTGTCCATCTGCCATGACAATCGCACGTGGTGCGAGATCGGCTGCCAGGGCAAGGTCATGCGTGGCGATGATCATCGTTTGGGGAAGGGTGTGGAGAAGGTCGATCAGGTCGCGGCGGGCACGAGGATCAAGCCCGGCGGACGGTTCATCGAGGGCGAGGATGGCTGGTCGCATCGCCAGCACCGTCGCGAGCGCTACCCGCTTCCGTTGACCGAGACTGAGACGATGGGGTGGGCGCTGCTCGACCCCCTGCATGCCAACTGCCGCCAGCGCCTGGTGTACTCGTTGGGTGACCTCTGCCGGCGGTAGCCCCATATACTGCGGCCCAAATGCGACATCATCACCGACGGTTGCCGAGAAGAGCTGGTCATCGGGGTTTTGAAAGACCAGCCCGACCATTGCCCGTACCTGACGCACCGTCTGTTGTGTCACCGGTATCCCGTTGACGACCACGGTTCCGCGTTCTGGATGAAGTGTTCCGTTGAGGTGGAGGAGTAGCGTGCTTTTGCCGGCACCGTTGACGCCGAGCAGAGCAACTTTTTCGCCTGCGGCGACGGTCAGGCTGATCCCACGCAGGGCCGGTGTGTGATCGGGGTAGCGATACCAGAGCTGGGTGAGTTCAATCATGGGTCAGGTGTAGGCAATGATAAGAATGCTGACGAACATCACGAATCCACTCCCGAGGAGCGCATACTCGCTCTTCCGGAGTGGGGGATGCGTGGTCCGCAGGGGATGACCGGTGTAGCCACGGGCCAGCATTGCCGCGTAGACCCGTTCACTGCGCTCGTAGGCACGGATCACGAGGGTAGCAATCATCTGGCCGGTCATTCGTGCCCGCCAGCGGAGGGTCTGACCGTACCGGTGACCAGGAATACTGGCGGAGCGGCTATCGCGTGCTCGCAGCATACGGATCGCTTCCTCGTGCATGATGAACAGATAGCGGTACGTCATGTCCAGGATAGCCAGCAGAATCGGCGGCAACCGGAGCGCAGCACCGGCCTGGACAACCTCGCTGACATGCGTGGTTGCCATCAGCGCCAGCATTGCCTGCACGGACAGCCAGGCTTTGATGAGGACGGTGGCAGCGGCAGCAATGCCACCGTCGGTGGCGATGATGGCCTGTTGCCCGACCGTGATGCGCACCAATGGTGTACCGGGTTGTGACACCACGAGGGTGAGCGCGGTCAGGACAAATGGCACGGCAATCAGCGACCGGCGCCAGATCGTCCATACGCCGACCCGGCACCACCAGAGTGTTCCCCACAGGACACCGGCTGCCAGGAGCAATGCATCCCACGCTGCCACCGGAATCCACGCCATCATGAGCACGAATCCGAAGGCTAGCCCGGTCTTGACCCGTCCGTCTCCAGCGGTATACCCTGCCTGCATAGGGGTCGTTACGAGCGTGATGATGTGGCGAAGGATGACCGCCATGCCCCACACGATGCCGACCGTGACGATACCCCCGATCAGACCGGCGACGATTGTCGAGAGGGGGGTCTCGCCGAGCACTGGGATGGTATAGTCAGGCAGAATCTGGTATGGTGCGCCGAGCGCACGATCAAGGAACCCGACATCTTCGGCAACCCGCTCAAGCCCATCCGGGTCGGGAGAGGCAAGCGGTGCAAGCACGGCAAGGAGCGCAGCGATGAACACGCCTGCCGTGAGCAACCGGGTGCGCATCGGGGTTGGCGTATCACCTGGTTGTAGGATGTCCAGCCGAGCCGTGACCAGGGCGAGCAACGCAGCCGCCGTCAATACTCCTTCGCCAATCCCAATCAGCGCATGGACGCCGAGCATCGCTGGAAAGACGATTCCTGCCGGCAGATCAGAGAGCACGAGTTGCGCAGAGGTAAGGACGGCGGCGACCATCACCGACAACCAACCGGTAGCGGTAGCAACCAGGGCAATACGCAGCCGAGTGGTGGTGAAGACCTGGTCCTGAACCAGCAGGGGGCGGGCGATCCAGCCACCAAGTGCGGCGGTGGCAATTCCCATGTTGAAGATATTGGACCCCATGGCCACGATACCGCCATCTTGAAACACAATGGCCTGAAGGGCAATCACACACGCCATAACGACCATACCGGCCCATGGTCCCAGGATGATAGCAGCAAGCACACCCCCCAGGAGGTGACCGGATGTCCCACCGACGATGGGGAAATTCAGCATCTGTGCGGCGAAGATAGCCGCGGCCAGGACACTCATCAGAGGAACAGTGCGTTCGGCAACCGATTGTTGCACGGCGCGGAGGGCAAGGCCGATCATGATAACCGTTGGTACCCACCAGAGCAGGGCAACAGGTGCGTGCAGAAACCCGTCAGGAATGTGCAGTGCGAGAATCCAGTGGTCGAGAAGTGATTGCCACCACATGGTGAAACCCTCTATGCTAGCCAGGATTGTTGCTGTACCTGTTCCATTATAAACCAAATCAACGATACGGCACCTTCTGGTGATGCCGGTGCATTATAAACAGACGGAACGACTGGTAATGATTGAACGCGCCCATCCAGCACCCCCGTGACCAGGATGGGGAACGGTGTACCACACGCCGGATCGTGAGCACGGCCGGCGCGGCAGCATGGCTGCCGCACTCCACACCGTGCGACACGTGCATGACGAGCGGGTACGGCAACCCATCAGGCACGGGCTGGCACGGCTGAAGCAGCGCACTACCACCGGGTCAGTTGCCCACAACAGCATACATTGCAATCATACCCGTGCCCCCTTCCCTACTCCCCACTCGCCCGATGAGAGCTATGGCTGGGGGGTAAAGTGCAGAGCATGACGCCGGCATAAGGTGCTGATTGGATGGTGGGGCACGCTGTTGCTGTGCCTGGATTTGATATAATGAGGGTAGTATGAGCGGATATTTTACGATCCCAACTCGCTTTCGGCTGACCCCGGCCCAACGTGAGCAACTGAACTGGTTGCTCCGGGAGCGGGATATTGAGCTTGATGATCTGATTACCGAACTGGTAACTGACTACCTTGCCGGTCAACCATTGCCGCCCGCTTCACCACCGGTTGATCGCCAGTCAACCATTCGCGAACAGTTGCGTTTGCGGCGCAGTCAATTACGTATGCTACGCGCCCAACTCCACGATCCCCACAACCCACCGCCGGACTGGCTACGGGCCATGGTGTCCGAATTAGAGGAAGAGATCGACCGGCTGGAACTTGAATTGCAGCGGGAAGAGTGAGTATGCCCCGTCAGCGCCTCGATCAGGTACTGGTTAATCGCGGACTGGCTGAAACACGGGCACGGGCGCAGGCGTTGATCATGGCTGGCCAGGTGTTGGTGAATGGTCAGGTACAGACCAAGGCCGGGACGCTGATCGCTGACGATGCCAGGGTTGAGGTGCGTACCGGCTTGCCGTATGTCAGTCGTGGTGGTTATAAACTGGCCCATGCCCTTGATCAATTTGCGCTTGATCCGACAGGCGTAACCGCGCTGGATGTCGGTGCCTCAACCGGTGGTTTTACCGATGTCTTATTGCAACGGGGGGCTGGGCGCGTCTTCGCGGTTGATGTTGGATACGGCATTCTCGATCAACGTTTACGGAATGATCCGCGAGTCGTGGCGCTTGAACGAACGAACATTCGCCATCTGACGGCGCTGCCGGCCAATACGTTGGCCGACTGTGCCGTGATCGATGTGAGCTTCATCTCGTTGCGCCTGGTTCTGCCGGCAGTGCAGCGACTCGTGACCCCGACAGCCTGGATCATTGCACTGATTAAGCCGCAATTTGAAGCAGGGCCAAAACACGTCGGCAAAGGTGGCGTGGTACGCGATCCCGCAGTACATGCTCAGGTCATTCGCGATATTCTCAGCTTCGCACGCGACTGTGGTCTCAATCCGGCTGCTCTGACCCGCTCTCCGATTACCGGCCCTGCCGGCAATGTTGAATTCCTTGCCCTCTTTCACCCGGCCCGCCCCACACTTGATAGCGAACGAGCAATCGCCTCAGTAGTACACACGCATTGATATGGCTGTATAGAGCCAGTGTGCCTGGCGGTCATTGCCCGGTAAAACCTCTTGCCAACCTTCTGCCCAGCTTTCTTCACCCGGTTTTTACGCTGAGTGAATGAATCACAACGAGCAGACAGAAACAAAAATGTTACATTTAAGGCATACATTGACACTTCAAGCAATAGTGCAGGTTGACTATGCAAGAGGTTGCTACGGAAGCTCGGATTGGGCCAAATTCGATCATTCAGACCGTTGCAGCGGCGCGTGCTCAGTACGGTGAAGAGACGGTTGCAGATTGGCTGCGGCGAACAGGGCGTGGGCATCTGCTGGATGCAATGCCCGATCATATGCTACCTGAGAGCGAATTTGGTGACCTGATTGCTGATCTGCGTTTCTGGTTAGGGATGTCGGCAGCGGCAGATGTGCTCGCGCAATCTGGTGACTTGACTGCACAGTATGTGGCGACGCACCGCGTACCGGTACCGATTCGCTGGTTGCTCCCTCGTTTGCCGGTTGGACTCGCCCTGCGCATCTTTTTGCCCGCTATTGCTCGTCATGCCTGGACATTTGCCGGGAGTGGACGGTTCGGCTACACGTTGCAGCCTGTATGGCGTTTGACCCTGGCCGATAGTGTTGAAGCCCGTGGGATACGTGCTACCGAACCAGTGTGTGCCTACTATCGGGCTGCGTTCGAGGGCTTACTGCGCAGGGTGGTCTGTGATCGGTTGCGGGTACACGAGGTAGCGTGCCGGGCGATGGGAGCGAGCCGGTGTGAGTTTGCCGTGGAGTTGAGCAGATGATCTGCTGCTCATCATTGTTTTGCATATCAGTGTAGTTCAGACTCGGTCGTCAAAAGGAAGAGAGGTCTCGCATGCGGATCATGATGATCCAGCCGAATTACCACGCTGGTGGAGCAGAGATTGCCGGCAACTGGCCACCGAGCTGGGTGGCGTACATTGGCGGGGCATTACGGGCAGCAGGTTTTGATAACCTGCGCTTTGTTGATGCCATGACCGAAGACCTGCCTGATGAAAAGCTGCGTCTTATCTTGCGCCACAATCGTCCTGATGTTGTCATGGCGACGGCGATCACGCCGATGATCTACAAAGCCCAGGAGACGCTCAAGATTGCTCGTGAAGAACTACCAAATGCCCGGCTGATCCTTGGTGGTATCCATCCGACCTTCATGTATGGTCAGGTTCTAACTGAGGCCCCCTGGATCGACTATATCGTGCGTGGCGAAGGTGAAGAGATTATTGTCGAGTTGATGCAGGCCATCGCCTATGGCAGCGATCAGCGTGACCGGATGAAGATTCGCGGGATTGCCTACCTTGAAGATGGCAAAGTCGTGGCGACGCCGGCCCGCGATCCGATTGCTGACCTCGACAAACTGACACCGGACTGGAGCCTCTACGACTGGAAGCGTTACATCTACGTGCCGTTGAATGTGCGCGTGGCCGTACCCAACTTCGCGCGTGGATGTCCGTTCACATGCCGCTTCTGTTCACAGTGGAAATTCTGGCGCCGTTACCGGGCGCGCAGCCCACAGAAGTTTGTTGATGAAATCGAGACACTGGTACGTGATTACAACGTTGGCTTCTTCATTCTGGCTGATGAAGAACCGACAATCAACCGCAAAAAATTCACTGCCCTCTGTGAAGAATTGATACGGCGTCAGGTACGAGTCTACTGGGGCATCAACACGCGGGTGACCGACATTTTGCGCGATGAAGCGCAGTTACCGCTCTGGCGTGCGGCGGGATTAGTGCATATTTCGCTCGGTACCGAGGCGGCTGCCCAGATGAATCTCGACCGCTTCCGCAAACAGACGACCATTGAACAGAATAAACGGGCTATCGAACTGATTAAGAAGCACGGCATGGTGGCTGAAGCCCAGTTCATCATGGGTATGGAGAACGAGACGCCGGAGACCATCGAGGAGACCTACCGCTATGTCCTCGACTGGAAGCCGGATATGGCAAACTGGAACATGTACACCCCATGGCCATTTGCAGAACTATTTGAAGAACTGGGCGACCGGGTTGAGGTGCGTGATTACGCTAAATACAACTTCGTGACCCCGATCATGAAGCCTGATTTGATGGATCGGGAAGAGGTATTGAAAGGCGTCCTCCGCAACTATGCACGCTTCTACATGCGTAAAGCGTTTCTCGAATATCCGTTTATCAAAGACCCCTTCAAGCGCCGCTACATGCTGGGTTGTTTGCGCGCCTTTATGAAGACGACAGTCACCCGCCGCTTCTACGACCTGGGTCGTGTGCACGTGCGTGGCACACAGCTTGAGATTGATCTGGGCTTCGACGAGTCACGTGTGTTGACGCCAGAGCAGATCGCTGCGCTGAAAGAGCAGAAAGTATTGCATGCCGATACCACCTTTGGTGGCGCAGCACCCGGCATCGATCCAGAGGAGATCAAGATTCAAGCGGAAAACCCACTCAACTTACCACTTGAGGCGGCAAGTGTCAATCCCGGTAGCGAATCCGAGACTCGCTCAGCTTGAAGGTCAATTGCCTGCACCGGTACGCTGTCAGGAGAACAACGACAGCGTACCGGTTTTTATCACCATCCGCCAAACAGAGTATAGCCCAGCACCACGACCAGCCCCATGCGCACGATGCGGGCAAGAAACACCGTAATGACAAATGTCCAAACCGGCACCCCAACTGCACCGGCAATAATGCCTGCCACATCGAAAAAGGGATTGGGAGGGGCAGAGAGAACGAACAGCACCAGTGGAGCACGCCATGGGTGTTGCATCTGGCGATGAACCCAATCGTAGAACGAGGTGCGCTCCATCGCTTTGCGCCCACTGCGTCCGGCATAAAAAGCCACCAGCTCACCCAAGACCGATCCGGCAGCCGCAGCGATTGCAACACCGTAGGGATTAAACGCCTGTCCCAGGCGAATCAGCAATGGGTAATACGGTACCGGCACCACAATCGACGCATTCGCAATTCCGGCAGAAAGAAACGCCCCAACATAACCGAGGGCGCCTAACCGTTCAACCAGATCGGGAGGGAGAAGGATAAAGACCAGAACATTGGCAACGGCGATAGTGATACCTACCACTGCTGGCCAGAGCCAGACCCGCCATAATGGCAATGATGTTTCAGCAGACATATCTCCTCGTTGTGTTTATAGCTTAAAGCAAACGTAGTCGTTTCAACCAGCGCAATGGATAGCCAAAACTTCTCACTTCGGTCAGATTACCGCTGAGAAGATAAGTCCTGGCCAGTGCGAGCTGATCAACCTGATGACGGGCAGCCAGGAGTTCTTCCTGATCGTTCAGGCTCATCACAGCCAGGGCCTGTCGCCAGACATCATTACGCCAGTTACGGATCAGACGAGCGGTACACCACTCATCGAATGGCCCACAAACCGCATCAAGAAGCTGGAGCGTTGCTGAGTAGGGAGCAATAACTTCATCCTGCACCGATCAATAGTTTGTTCGATGACACGATTAACGGCTAGATAATCAGCATGGCGTTGGTGCTGTTGTTCCACAGAGAGCAATGGCCATTCCTGGTGTAGCAGATCGTCTAATACCAGTACCAGATCGCAATTGATATGGGCATTCACACCGAGCAGCAAATGTTGCGCAACAGATGCATTCTGCCGCTTGGCGAAGGTGAATGTGTACTGCCAGACAGCCGGCCCACCCTGGTCGCGTTCCCAGGCTGCGAGAGCGGTAAAATAATAATCGGCAAAGCTGCCGATTAAATGAGCGACCCAATCGGGATCGAAGAAGTCGTGACGCGCTACTGCGGAGAGCATGTTTTCAGTCATCCGCTGATAACAGGCAAGAAAGATAGAACGCCGGTCGCCGATTGTCGTCCACTGCTCGACCAGAGTTGTCATTCGTTGCGTCAGCACAAAAACAGTCCTTTCGGGATTGGTCTGGGGAGCGTTCTTCATTTTCCCGTTAACAGTGTACCACGTAAATATCGTGGTGAAATGCAGGAATATCTTCAACTCCCGGATTACTCTTATACCTCATTCTGACGGGATAAAGCTTGTTGTGCTGTGTCCGCTTGACAAAACCGGCAGGACTTGCTATACTCTCACCCGTCAATCGCTCCGGCGATGACACGGAGGACGGCCC
>NZ_DAOTZQ010000119.1:0-7580 GCF_034434295.1 Chloroflexus sp. | reverse complement strand
GCGTCGCCCCGACCACAACAACTCACCGCCTCGCCGATGGACACCCGGTACCGCGTCTATCCATCGCTGAACTTTGCCCAGAGCGGGAGAGGTGAGGGGCAGCTTGCCGGAATCACGCTTTAATCGCAGACACTGTGGCTTCAATCGAGTCGGCGATGATCTGTACGATCTGATCGATCTGTTCGTAGGTGGTAACCAGCGGCGGTGCCAGACAGATCGTGTCCCCCACGACACGGGTGAAGAGTCCGCGAGCAGTCATCTCTTTTTGGACGCGCACGCCGACGTTGGCACTGGCAGGGAAGGGCGCTTTGGTTGCAGTGTCTGCGACCAGTTCAATTCCGGCCATCATACCTTTACCACGGACGTTCCCGACATGCGGTAGGGCGTATAGCTCTTGTAGCCGCCGCAGCATGTAATCGCCGACTTCGGCAGCCCGTTGCACCAGCCCCTCACGTTCGATGATGGCGATATTGGCCAGGGCTACGGCACAGGCGGTCGGGTGGCCTGAATAGGTGAAGGCGTGCATCCAGCGCTGTTCGGGTGGCACCGATTGGATAGCCTCGTAGATGCGGTCGCTCACGCCGATGCCACCGAGGGGAATGTAGCCCGAGGTAATGCCCTTCGCGAACTGGGCAATATCCGGCTCGATGCCGTAGTGTTCCAGCCCAAACCAGCGCCCGGTACGCCCAAAGCCGGTGATGACTTCGTCGCTGATCAAGAGTACATCGTAGTAGTCGCAGATTTCGCGAATGCGCTTGAAATAGTCGTCTTGCGGGGGAATGACGCCGCCAGCCCCCTGCACCGGTTCAGCGATGAAGGCTGCAACTGTGTCCGGCCCTTCACGTACAATCGCCTCTTCGAGCAGGTTGGCTGCGGCCACCCCATCACTCAGGTGCGGGGTAGGATTGACGAAGCGGTAGGGGTACGGCGACTCGATATGGATGAACCCCGGTACGCGCGGCTCAAACATCGGCCAGTACGCGGGTAGGCCGGTCGCACTCATCGCCGCCATGGTGACGCCGTGATAGCCCTTCATACGCGAAATAAACTTGACCTTCTCTGGCTTGCCGACCGCCTTCCAGTAGAAACGTGCGGTCTTGAACGAGCTTTCGGTGCTCTCGGCGCCGCCCGACGTGAAGAAGAAGTGGTTGATGCTCGGATAGAAGAGTTCGCTGAGTTTCCGCGCCAGTTCAATTGCCGGCAGATTGGTCGAGCCAACGTAAGCCGAATAGTAGGCCAGTTGCTTCATCTGGTTGCAGGCCGCTTCGGCCAGCTCGGCTCGACCATGGCCGACATTGACATTCCACAGTCCGCTCAGACCGTCAATGTACTCGCGCCCTTCGGCATCAATCACAATCGAACCACGACCGGCAACCCAGATTTTCGGATTCTGGTGCGCCGTCGGATGGGTGAGAGGGTGGATCAGATAATCATGATCGGCCTGAAGCTGTTCGTGCAGGGTGTTCACACGCTCCTCCTTGTTGGGAATATCGGTGTTGATGGTTGGATTGTAGCGGAGAAGTGGAGAGACGGCAAGCCGTACCTGTGTGGCAGGTGATACGCAGTGGATAGAGTACAATATCAGGATCAGGCAGATACATAGAGGTTGGAGACAGCTATGAGCTGGAGAAGACAAATCGAGTTGATCGAGGCGGCCCTGGCCGCCCCACCGCCACCGTCGAGCGAACTACTCGTGTTACGTCGCCTCGACGGTACGCCACTGCGTCCGCTTCAGCCGCCATCGGGCGTAACCCCACGCGCCTCGGCAGGGCTGCTCTTACTCATCCCACACGCCGACACGTTACACATTCCGTTGACAGTACGGTCGAGTCGGGTGACCACCCATCGCGGTGAGGTGTCGCTACCGGGTGGTGGCATTGATCCAACCGACGATGGTGCCGTGGGGGCGGCGTTGCGCGAAGCTCAGGAAGAGATAGGCATTCATCCAGCACAGGTTGTTGTTCTCGGCCAGCTTTCGACGTTTTACATTCCGCCGAGTAATAACTATCTGACGCCAGTCGTTGGCTTATACCCAACCTCATTCGAGCCGCAGCCCGATCCCGAAGAGGTGGAACACGTCTTCACCGTCCCCCTGGCGACACTTCTCGATCCGGCCACGGTGCGCGAGGAGATTTGGGAGCGCAACGGCACGCCGATGCGGGTACCCTTTTTTGCCTTGAACGGGTATAAGGTATGGGGGGCAACTGCGCTACTGCTGAGCGAATTTGTGGCGCGGTTGCGGCGCACGGGGCAGGGATTGTCTGTCTGAATAACTCAGTTGGGGTGGGGGGCGGGCATCAGGCACGGCTGACATGAAATCGCAACTGACACTATGCGTCGTTCAGGTTGTTGTGCCCACGCCGGAACAACACCAGGCGGGTCGGTAGTGAGCCGCTGGTTGTTCGGTACGGGCGCACAAACAGGTTCACGTACAGTTGCATGTAGAGACAGCACCAGCATGACGGGTGGTCAGCAGGTGACAGTGATGCTGCGACACGCCCCCACCCTTGCCCGCCCCCGCTGGGGGCGGGGATCGCCGGAGCAGGATGGTTCCCGCTGTCGTGCATTGGTACAGGGTGATGATAACCTGATGGAAACAGGTATGGGCGAGCGGGAGGCTCCGCTGCCGGCGCGGCACAATGTGCGGGTTTCAGGTGACGGGCACACCGGAGGTGCGCTCCCAGCGCTTGCGAGCAGCGGAACAATATGCGGGCGGTGTCTTGTCCGCTATCAAACTAGATTTGATATGGTTCAGAATACAAAAGGCGCGGCCCATGACTTCCATACGCCGCACCCGTAACATGACTAAAGGTGTGGCAGGATTTCTGCCACACCCCAAACCTGTGACGCGAACACACCTGGCTCTCAACGCAGGTTAGCCGGACGTTCACCCAGGGTCACCGACACCCGCTGTTCCTGACCATCGCGAAGGATGGTCAATTCCACCGTATCACCGGGGCGATACTGCAAGAGGAGCTGGCGCAGCGAGACGGTGCCATCGAGCCGCTGATCATTCACGGCGAGGATGATGTCGCCTTCGCGCAGACCGGCCTGCGCTGCGGCGGTGTTCGGCAAGACGGCGGGCTGACCACTGATACCGGCATTGATGTAAGCGCCATTCTGTACCGGCAGGTTGTACTCTGCGGCAACCTCGCCATCGATCATCAGGTAGGTAATACCCAGGAACGGATAGCGCACCTGACCGGTACGGATGATCTGGTCGGCAACGTTGGCGAAGATACTGCTCGGCACTGCGAAGCCAAGCCCCTCAACCGGCGCACTCGACCCGAAACCGAGATCGTTGCGTACAACCAGCGTGTTGATGCCGACGACTTCACCGCGCAGGTTGATCAACGGGCCGCCGCTGTTCCCACTATTGATCGCAGCATCGGTTTGAATCAGACCCTCCATACCACTACCGGGCACCGAACGGTTCAGTGCGCTGACCACGCCGGCAGTCACCGTGTTGCGGAAATTACCAAGTGGACTACCGATAGCCAGCACTGTTTCGCCGGGCTGCAATGCCGACGAGTCACCGATAGCGGCGACACCCGGCACCTCGCCATCGACTTTCAGCACCGCAATATCGTTGAGCGAGTCGGTACCGATTAGCTTAGCCTCACGGCGGGCACCATCAGCGAAGAGTACGTAATAACGACTACCCCCACTGACAACGTGGTTATTGGTGATGATGTAGCCCTGATCGCTGATAATGACACCGCTCCCGCTCCCCTGACCGGTGCTGCCGGTAACGGTGACAGTGACGACTGCCGGTGCCACACGCTTCACGGCTTCAACCATCGCATCAGAGACACTGACAACCTCGACCGGTTGGGTAACGGTTTGGGTTGAGGACGAGGTGCCATTGCTCGCAATGACCGGCTGGGCATTGATGGTCGTAACTGTAGCCGCGACCTGGGCCACAGTCTGGCGGGCCACCAGATAACTGACCAGACCACCGGTTGCGGCACCACCGGCAACGCCGATAAAGATGCCGAGTAAGAAGACAAAGATCAACGCTAAACGATTAACATTCATCGTACACCTCCCTGGCGTCAGACGACAACGATGCCGTCGTTTTCGCTAAGAGTATCATGACGGGAAGTTTTTAATGTTTGGTTAGAAGGTTGTTAGAAGGTGATGAGATTTTGGGGGAGGAGATAGGAGAAAAATAGGAGATAAAAGAGGAAATAGGAGGGAGGGAAAGGAGAGGGGGTTAAGTGATGTTGGGGTATTACGGGCGAGTGGGGGGGATAGCACATCTGGTGGTATAGCATTCGTAGCACGTCATCGGACGATCATGCTGGTACTATCTCTGAACGCGGATGCGCCGAACCATCCTTCCCGCCCAGTACGCACTGCGATCACGTCGTAGAGTGGATACCGTTGCCAGACCAGATTGCCCGTGGCGCATGGTATGGCGTGCGGCAGCCACGCTGCTGCACCAACCGTGCTTCCAATCCAGCGCAGATCGCAGCGGTTACGTTACCGGTCACGGCGACACCACGTGTACAGCGCACATTCCGTCAGGCTTACCCTTCCGTCCGTGATAAGCGAACCGCATATGACATATGAGCAGTGGTGCGGAATGTATCCAGCCTGACCTGCCATCTCCTCCTCCTCTCATCACGTGCCGGCGACCAGGTGACGGGTGAGCGCAGGCAGGAAGTTTGCCCATTGAGCGCGGTATCGGTGCCGCGCTACAACGCAGCCGAATAACGTGGTGCGCATAACCAAATAGTGTCCTTAACATTCATGTACTTTATCCAGCGAGATTTGATAGTTTTGCATCTGTATCCTCCGTGTCGCTATGGTGACAAAGATAGCAACTTTGGTTATAATGGGAAAAGCAGCTTCCCTAACATTCACGGCTCGCGATCTGCCGAACATGCTGGCGGAAGCGGTAGAGTGCATCCGAAGCAGGCATTGCCGAATACAATGATTGCCGCAACGAACCCCTACATTGCAGGAAAACCGGTCGGAAAAACGCCGAACTTTATCGGTCGTGAGGATGTGCTGCGTGAGGTTGAGCGTTTTCTGCACAACCCTCACCAGCATGCGCTGGCCCTGTACGGGCAACGTCGGATTGGTAAGACATCAATTCTTCACCACCTGGAGGATACACTCCCGCAACGCGGCAACTACGTGCCGATCTTCTTCGACCTGATGGCACGGGCCGATACCTCCCTCAATGGCATTCTGAACGATTTGGCTCGCACGATTGCAGACAGGCTGCGTTTGCCCGATCCGGTGCTCGATCCACCGCCAGCACGATCATTTCACACCGCCTTTCTCCCCAGCGTATTCGCGCAGATTGATAAAACCAAGACGCTGGTCTTGTTGCTTGATGAATTTGATGTACTGGACAATACCCAAAATCCACCAACCGACTTCTTTGCCTACCTGCACGAACTCTTCCGTAGCGACTTTCCACGGCTGAAGTTTGTCTTCGTGCTTGGCCGCAATATTGATGACCTGAGCTATTTCGTCTACGGCCTGTTCAAAGATGTACCTTCAAGACGCATCTCCTTTCTCAGCGAGCAGGATACCACCACCCTTGTCCGTCTGTCCGAACGGCAGGGCAGTCTGGCCTGGAGTGACGAAGCGGTACACGCGGTCTGGCAACTGACCGGCGGCCATCCCTTTCTGACGCAGGCGTTGTGTGGTGAGGTGTGGGATGCAGAGTATGATCAGAGTGACACACCAGGGCCGGTACAGGCAACCGCGGTTGAGAATGCAATTACGCCGACACTGGACGTCAATCGTCACGCTCTGGAATGGATTTGGAATGGTCTGGGACCGGCAGAAAAGGTAGCCACCGCAGCGCTGGCCGGTCTGGGCCAAACCATCGTCGACGAAGAGCAACTGGTGGCAATTCTAAATGAGAGTGGCGTACGCCTCGTACTCCGTGAGTTGCGTGAGGCACCGAAGAAACTGCAAGAGTGGGATATTCTGGTGTCGGCTAACGGTGGCTATCGGTTCCGGGTAGAGCTGCTGCGGCGCTGGATTGCGCTGAATAAACCGCTGTCACGTACCCAGGAAGAGCTGGATCGGATCAAACCGCTGGCAGACAGCCTGTACAATATAGCACGCATTCTGTATAACGACAACAAATTGCCAGAAGCTGAGAATGAACTGCGGCGGGCGCTAAGAGAGAACCCCAACCACGCTGGCGCACGCGAATTACTGGCTGAGCTGTTGCTCCTTAACAACCGGTGGACTGAGGCCCAAACTGAGCTAGAGGCCCTGTTCGACATGGTGCCGGGCAGAGCGTACTCACGGCTGAAGCAGGTCTACCTCGAACGGATGAAGAGTGCCACCGGTGTGGACCAACGTCGGGCGTTGATCGACCGGGCCTGGGAGCGGCTGGCAAACGACCCCGACATTCGCAGCGAACATCACCGCCTGTACCAACAGCTCGGTGCTGATTACGAAGCACAAAACCGGCTGACCGAAGCATTACAGGCGTATGAGCAGGCAGAAGATACACCGGCTCAGGAACGTATCCGTACCCGTATACGCCAGCAAGCGGTACAACAGGCACTGAAAGAACTGGAGCAGCTTCGCCGACAGCGTGACTATGCCACCGCCAGAGCACGGTTGCAGCAACTGATCACTGATTACCCAACCGATCACGACTGGCAGCGTGAACAGGCCACCCTGGAACAGGATATTCGTCTCGACGAGCTGTACCGGCAGGCGTTAGGTGCGATCCAGCAAGAAGACTGGAGCAGCGCCAAAAGGTTGCTGACTGAAGTCATTGCCCTCAATCCCGACTACGAAGAGGCCAGTCGCTATCTATACTGGGCCGTCTACCGTATTGATCCCCAATCGGAACTGGCACAGCGCGACAAGACGATTGCCCGCCTTGAGGCAGACCTGACGCAACGTGATGCAACCATTCAGCAGTTGCAGAGCAACATTGCCCAACGTGATAAGACCATTCAGCAGTTGCGAAGTGACATCGCCCAACGTAATGAGACCATTCAGCAGTTGCAGAGCAACATTGCCCAATATGAAAGTAACGTTGCTGGAACCGTTCTCGTTGGCTCCGAAAGAAGACCTGAAGGGGTTATACCCTCATCATACACAACCCCTCTCGGTGAAATTACTGCCGTTTACCCTTCCAGTCTCAACCCTAACCCGTTTGAAACTCAATCAAACCAAACCGAATCATCGCCACCACCCCCCCAGCTCTCGCGCTGGAATCCACTGGACGGCCTGCGCCTGCTGTGGTGGGTGTTGATGAAGCCGGCCCTACTCAATCAGTATACAGCAGCATACGGGGATACATCGATACGCCCGATAGCCGACCGGCTGGCATATCTACTGGCGCTTGGCCCGCTCCTCATACTATCACTGGGCGTCAGCCTGGGACTGATGGGAACACCATCCCCTGCGTCGCTTGAATGGCTGGCAGAACAGCAACTTACCGGGCTATGGCAAACCCAACCGTGGATGCCACCCATCATCATGCTGCTCTGGTTCACTTGCTGGTTGCTTAATGATTGGTTTGATGATAGAGGGCTTGCTGGCGGCGTGGCGTTCGGCGTGGCGGGCGGCGTGGCGGGCAGCGTGGC
>NZ_DAOTZQ010000118.1:0-32979 GCF_034434295.1 Chloroflexus sp. | reverse complement strand
CGGGTGATGCGTCCGTGCGTTTCCACGTACTTTAGCACCATCTGTTCTTGCTGTAATGGCTCGAAGCCGCGCTGGTGAACGTAGGCTGCTTTTTCACCCAGTGCACGATACGTGGCTGCCGAGAGATGCCAGACGCGCCCCTTGTTCTGTCCGCACTCTTCAACCAGACCGGGCTCGACCAGTTGTCGTAAAATGGCACGCGTTTCCGGCTCGGATTTCTGGATGAGCCGGGCTGCCTGTTCGGTGGTGACGCTGCGCTCCAGCCACAAGGCGTTCAATATCAGAAGTTCGTCCGGTCCGATCTGTCTGCCCGTCCTCGTCCCTTCGGAGACGACCAGAAAGTATAAGCTAGCGCAATGTCTTCCTTATCAGTGTCTCAATGCAAACCCTGATCTCCCTTCTTACACTTTCCATCACCGACGCACGCATACCCTGTTCATACCGACGGTCGAGGCGCACGGTCGTGTGCTCCGACCAGGCGTCTCCATAACGCATCGGCGTCGCCACTCTCGTTAACCTATACCTGTGCCCGGTATACCCCTTGGCAATGGAAACGTGCGCGTTTCATCTGAAACAATCAGATCAAATGTTAACCGATATAAGAGCCTGTTTCAAAAAACATTTACGAGAAGTTATTTCATTGATTCCTGTCCATCTCCATAGATCGTGACAATCACACCCAGCATCCCTACGACCAGTAGACTCAACGGCACGCCATGCGTCGGATTGTGAGCACGGCTGGCGCGGCAGCATGGCTGCCGCACGTCACACGCCGTGACACACGTATGACGAGCGGGAAAGGCAACCAATTCAGCGAGTTGTATGAAATACGTTCTACTCTCAACAACCGAGCGGCTACACTCCTTCAAGTTCTGCCAATGCTTCTTCGACCGGAATCACGTGGGCCGGTCCTCCGATGGGGGCGACAACGGTTTCCAGGTTCAGGCCAAGGTCGTGGATCGCGGCGACGACGGTCGGCGCGTGATCGCGATGGGTGATGAATACGACGGTTGGCCCGGTGTCAGTGCTGGCGTAGACCGGCACGCCACGGGCACGCAGGTCGTTGCAGAGCCGAAAGAGCGTGATGTTTTCCGGTTCCCAGCCGATGATTCGCTGCTCACGCGAACCAGACATGGTAACACCATGCAGACGTATGCTGTCGAGTTCGGCCAGTTGTCCGATTGTCCGCCAGTCGCCCCGGCGCACGGCACTGATACACTCACGCACTTCGTTGCCGCGGGCCAGCATCCAGGAGCGAAAAAAGATGCTGTTTGGCGCATCGTGGTGGGCCTGTTCGGTTTTCAGGCCGATCCGTGAGTCGATTGGCACGGTGATGAGGGCAACATCGGCGAGTTCGTTGTGCTGGTCGAGCCGCACGGCATAACTTTCAGCGGGGGAAATACCGGGATAGCTGAGCCAGAGTGCCAGGCCGCCGGCAGTGCTGCGACACCCCGATCCGGCCAGCAGGCGGGCAAGGGTGGAGAGGAAGCGGGTGTGGCCGGCCAGTTCCGGGCCGAAGAGGGCGCTGACGGCCGCACAAGCCAGGGCCGCTGCTGCCGAAGCACTGGTACCCAGGCCTTTGCCGGCCACCTTTGTGCGCAGTACATTACGCGAGATGACCCGGGCACGACTGCTTATGCCGGCCAGTGAACGTACTGCATCGAGCACAGTAACCACGCGCTCGAGTTCGCGACCCTGGGCGGGAATACCTCCGATTATGGCAGTGTCGGACGGTAGTGCTGGATCAAACTCAACCAGTGTGGTCGTATGCGCCGCAGCATTGTTCAGCGAGATCGAGGGCAGAAAGGCAATCCGTTGCGTCCAATCGCTCAGGCCGTGATACTTCAGTACCCCTTGCATCGGGTAG
Source organism: Chloroflexus sp. (assembly GCF_034434295.1). GTDB lineage: Bacteria > Chloroflexota > Chloroflexia > Chloroflexales > Chloroflexaceae > Chloroflexus. The sequence continues at coordinate 31,112 of NZ_DAOTZQ010000118.1, read as the reverse complement.
GCACGGGCCGCTGCTATACCTTGCGCACGGGCAGGAGGTAACGGCGGCGGAGGGGGTGGCAGCAGGTGGTACTGTTGTAATTCAGCCAGAATCTGTTCGTGGGCGGTACGCATTGGTACCACGAGATCACTTACATGATGGGGAATGGTAGACTGGTTCATAGTATCTGGTGCTTTTCCGTGTTGAGATGAGAATCTGCTTCTAACTACGTTCACCCAGTGAAGATCATGATGCCGAAGAGGCTGCATCAGGTCTACACTTGCAACCGCTGGCTTATGGTAACCCAAGTTGCCACGTATGCTGTGAGCAGGCCACGTAAGGCTGACCGCCAGGATGAACAGCATAACGCTGTGCGCAGCATCAGGCGACGTAACTGTATGAACGATGTGGGTAGCAGCCAGTTCCGAGCCGCCCTACGTCACGCCCGCCTCACGGTAGCAACTCGGGTTATGCCCATTCTCTGTGTCCTCTGTACCTCTGTGGTGACAAAGGTAGCAACCTGGCTTATGGTAACAGAGCAGTTCAGATGATTGTGATGACCACGTGCGTTGTGCCTGTGACCGGCAGAATGACCGGTGCGCTATACACCTGAGATTGAGCGTAGTGGCTGCGGAAACCTGGTTTCCACCAGCCAAACCACGCGATCATGCATCACGACGTGAAACGATTTTCAGGCCAGTTTTGCCAGAATGGGGGCGCTGGTTGGCTACAGCGCACCTGGTTGCGTAGACACCGCTTATTGACGACCGCCATAATTCGGGGCCTGCTTGGTAATCACTACATCGTGCGGATGGCTTTCGATCTGTCCGGCAGTGGTGATCCGAATGAAGCGGGCATCGCGGCGCAGGGCTTCGATGTTGGCCGCCCCAACATAGCCCATCCCGGCGCGCAAACCACCTACCAGTTGGTAGACGGTATCGCTCAGTGGTCCTTTGAACGGCACCATACCTTCGATTCCCTCGGCAACCAGTTTGCGTGCCTCGGTAACGTTGGTCTGGAAGTAGCGATCACCACCACCCCGCTGCATCGCGCCGATGCTCCCCATTCCGCGGTAGCTCTTGTAACTGCGTCCCTCGTACAGGATGAGTTCGCCGGGACTCTCTTCGGTGCCAGCGAAGATCGAACCGATCATCACGCTGTGGGCACCGGCAGCAATCGCTTTTGGAATATCACCAGAATATTTGATACCGCCATCGGCAATGATTGGGATGCCGTAGGGTTCGGCGGCGCGTGCGCAATCGAAAATTGCTGTGATCTGCGGCATGCCGGCACCGGTAACGACCCGGGTCGTGCAGATGGAGCCTGGTCCCTGTCCGACTTTGACCCCATCGACCCCACGTTCGATCAGGGCAATGGTTGCCGCAGCGGTGGAGACATTGCCGCCAATGATCTGAACTCGTGGGAACAATTCGCGTAATTTGACCACGGCATTGAGCACACCACGTGAATGGCCGTGAGCGGTATCGATGACTAACACATCAACCCCGGCGCGCACCAGTTCGGTCGCCCGCTCGATATAATCGCCACTGACGCCGACGGCTGCGCCAACGCGCAGCCGTCCCATGTCATCTTTGCAAGCGTGCGGATACTCGATCCGCTTCATAATGTCTTTGACGGTAATCATGCCGCTCAGCTTACCGCGCTCATCAACAACCAGTACCTTCTCGATCCGGTGGCGGTGTAAGACCTCCTTCGCCTCTTCGAGTGTTGTTCCTTCGGGCACCGTCACCAGATTCCGCGATGTCATCAGATCGCGAATCGGGCGGTTACGGTCGGTCTCGAACCGCAAATCGCGATTGGTGATGATCCCGACCAGATCGCCATCGGCAGTTGTGACCGGAACGCCCGAAATCTTGTATTCGGCCATCAGATCGAGTGCATCGCCTACTGTGCGATCGGGCGGAAGGGTGATTGGATCGGTGATCATACCGCTCTCTGAGCGTTTCACCTTGCGAACCATGTCGGCCTGACTGGCAATGGGCATATTTTTGTGAATGATCCCGATCCCGCCTTCACGGGCCAAAGCAATTGCCAGCCGATGTTCGGTGACGGTGTCCATCGCTGCGCTGACGATGGGGATATTGAGGCGAATGTTGCGGGTGAGCCAGGTTGAGACATCAACTGTGGCCGGTAAGACATCGGATTCTGCCGGAATGAGCAAAACGTCGTCGAACGTCAATCCTTCGCGGGTAAATTTTTCTTCCCAGGCAATGCCCATAGTGACCTCCACATCATAATGATGTACAAAAATCCCCCGCGGTCGGCGCAGGGGGATTGAAGACTACCGCATAGAGACGGTACCGTGCGCATTGGTGGATACCGTTCCGCCTGTACTATACTCCGAGCTGTCTGCCTCGTCAAACCGGTGCTGACCATGTGGCAATCCATCCTGATCTACCGGCATGTCAGATAGCGCTGTGTCACGACAATCCACGGTATAAATCCCATAACCTGGCATTGTCAGGTCGTGAAAGGTATTCTCGCCACTGCGCCAAAATGCTATGATAACAATAACACAGTGCAGCAACGTGGAGAGGAGTGGCATTTATGATGAAGCGATTTCTCCGTAGTCTGGGTTTTGTGGCCGCGAATGTGATAGTGATGATAATTTTGCATGGTAATTCAAAGCAGTTCTGGCCAAAAATTCCATATCTGAGCCTGCGCAATGAGAGTATTACCGAGCATACCCGCCTCCTCTTTAATACAATGGCGCTGGTCACGCTCGGTCAAGCCCTCATTGGCAAATTCCCACGCGAGCGCTGGTTACCGCGTGGGATTGTGCTGGCAGTCTTTCCGGCGTTACTGCCGGCGCTCATCTTTTTCGGGCAGCGGGTGTTGCGGTTGCAGGGTGATGCCAGCGAACGGTATAACCTGAGTCTGGTGCCGTTGTTGCCGATAGCGGCGTCGATTGTTGAAGAGGTGCTAACCGCGAAGTTCAATCGGCTCCCTGCCGAACCGCACGCCGATTACAGTCATCTGGTCTAGGTATAGGACTTATTTCAACCCAGGTTGCTACATTTGTTACCACAGAGGCACAGAGAACACAGAGGATTAATCTGAGGTGCTGCCTTGAGACGTAACGTAGCGCGTCGCTGTGAACTGGCTGCTACCCACATCGTTCATGCAGGTACATTGCACAGTGGTACGCGCAACGTCATGCCGTGCATCCTGGCAGTCATTCTCCGTGCTCTGCTTACAGCATAGATGGCAACCTGGATTATTTTATAAAAGCCATACTTTCATGCTCTCAGACCGTCGCACAGGCGCATGAACGTTGCCAATCACCAGCGACAGCCTACCCTGCTCCTGGCCTGTTGGCAAAGAACAGCTCCGGTCGTGCCATTACGCGCTGGATGGATTGCCTTGCCTGCCTGTTGTGGGTGTGTCGCAGCGTGTGGAGTGCGTCAGCCACGTTGCCGCACCAGACGTACTTTCAGGATCAGGTGCGCGTCATGCCGTTGACTTTGCTGGTCGCGGGGAGATTGTGCGCTCTCGTCCGTGTGGTCTGGTGGTAATGAATGAGATAACTTCTTGTGTCTGCTTCACCGCCATTCGGCGAACATTACATCACTCCCACGAGTAGGGACACCGACCCCGCCGCGTACCGGTGCTCCCTGCTCGTCGCGTACAGTGAACGTCACCTCCTGACGCGGGCGGAGGCCGCAGATGCGCACATTTCCTGCGGCGTCAAATGTACTACGTAGTCGCAATCCGTCTATCGAAACCTCCCAACCGTTGGTATTAATTCCCCGGATTTGGATCAGAACACAGCGGGTATCTTCCGTTTCGCTGAGTTTGACAAACCGTAGCCGCGGTGGTTCGGGGGGAATGGTTGGCGTTGGTGGTGGCGGCACGTCTGTGTTGTCGATCAGCCAGCGTTCGATATAGCCACTCTGACCGCTCAGGCTCTGATCATTGCTGGTACGAATGCGTATCCAGTACCATCCGGCAGGTTGATCACTCAAAATCTCAACTTCATCACCATTGCGGATCGGGTCACTCAAGGTACTGGACGTCGCCGGTTCGGTGTATAGGCGAGCAAACGGTCCTTGCCCATCTTCTTCAATCCGTCCGGTATAGCGATATTCGGCACGGACACCGGCTACAGTGCGCACACTGATATAGTCGCGCAGTGTCACGGCTGCGCCGGGCACCGGTGTGTCGTTGAGTTCGAGCGTAAAAGGGATCGCACCGGCCAGCGGGATGGTGAGATCGGGTAAACGCAGGTGAAGCTTGTTGTCGCTGCTACCATCGACTATTGTCAACGCAATTGGTTCATAACCGGCTGCGCGCAGGGTCGCTGTGCGTACTTCGGACAATCCACCACCCTGCACCGTAAATTCTAACGGTGTTGATCTGATATACAGATCGGTGGGAACGATGCGGTCAATCTGAAACGATAGCACATACACCGGTGATGGTTGTGGGGTTGCTGTTGGCGAAGGAGTAGGTGGTGCAACCGTTTCTGTTGGGGCAACAACTGCCGTCGGTAGAGCGGGAGACGGCTCTGTCGTTGGTGTAGATGTTCTGTTTAGACCGATGGTAGCTAATACAGCAAGCAGCACAATGATCAGAACCCCAATCCCAACCGGTATCGACCAGTTCAGGTTCGTGGATGGCGTTGTCACTTTCAGGTCGGCCAGCTCTCGTTCGAGTGAGTCAATCGTCTGCATGACCTGCCCGACCCGTGGATCGTGGGCCGGCAACTGGTCGAGTGCGCTACGATAGGTGGCGAGAGCCTGTGCCGGCTGCCCCTGTTCCTGAAGAGTAGTGGCGTCGGCGATGAGCTGACCAACCGGATCGACAAGTGAGGGTGGCGATGGGGTGGGGACAGGTGTTTCTACCGTTGCCATTGCCGGCGACGGCAGAATCGCCTGCCATTCTTTGAGCTGTGGACAGTTCATCGGGGTTGAACTTTGCCAGAGGCGATCAAGCATTTGCGCTACCCCAAGCCCCCATCGGCGTGCCAATGCCTCACGCAGAATGTGGTACCGTTCACCGGTGCGGAGCAGGTCATCGTGCGCGAAGAAGCTATCACCGGCAGCGGCATTTCGCACCTCTTCATCACACCAGCCGAGCAGTTCAAGAATCAGCAGGGCGCCGTTGAAGCGATCTCCAGCCAGCCCTTGCGCCGGAACAGGGTGGTGATACGGACTCGTCGGTTGGGGAAGGGGTAAGCGCAGCACGCCTACACCATGCATCGTTTCCAGATCGACGAGAGCGATAGGAGCCGCTGCACCTGGATCGATCAATCCCGGCAGCATCACATGCGCTGCCTGCAAATCACCGTGAACCAGACCTCGTTGCTCAAGTGTGACCAGCAGATCGGTTAGCGCACGAGCCAGACTCAAACTCTGCGCCGCACTGAGTGGACGCCGATGGTGAATCAGTTCCTGCCAGGGCGGGCCATACACCCACGGCATCAGAATCGCGTACTCTAGTTCAGGCCGAGTCGTTGTAAGAGCCGGTTGGTTCGCATTCGTGATGATCATTCGCCGTGCTACCTGTAAACCGGGAATGGCGCTGAGGGGCTGAATCTGAGTCGCGTGGGTGCTGAGTGTCTGATCGCGAATCTGATCTTGTATCTTCAGGGCAACAAAGCCACCAGCGGTGCGTAACTGGACAACCCGGCTGTATTGACCTTCCTGGATAAACGGACGACCGGGAAGGGCAGGGTGAGCACACACCTGATAGCTGATGCCGTCAATGATCAGTTGTTCGTCTATAGCAGGCAGAAAGGACATGGGTCTGGTCACAGTCTGAGCAGTTGCAGGCAGTCAAACACGTTCGTAACTACGCTGTAGATGATATAAGCAGTATACCACCTTGCTACGCTCTCGTTGATCAGGACGAATGCTTTACGGAAGGTCATGCGGACAGCCATGCCTCTTGTTTCCAGAACATGGCATGGTGGATGGATCGGTGGCCTCTTGTCAGGTTCGTGCTATGCGTGGCATTCATATCATCAACCAGGATTTGATCTTGAGCTACACAGCGAATCTGTGCGTTACGCAGGCGTCTTTGTGCAAATGGTGAACAATTCTCAATGGTTGAGGTCTTGACGAATTGCGTTATACACTGTAGGCTATAGTATGCATCCCTTGTTATCTATATCACAACCGGTCTATTAGCATTTGCGTCAAGGAGGATGGTCGATGATCGACACTGCGCCCCTTGCCCCACCACGGGCGCCTCGCTCAAATCCGATTCGGGATCGAGTGGATTGGGAAGCTCAGCGCACTGCTGCGCTGGCAGATCCCGGTGCTTTTCATGGTGCGATTGCCCGCACAGTTATTCACTGGTACGACCCACAACACCATTGCTGGATTCGCTTCAACGAGTCTAGTCAGCGTTGGGAGGGGCTGGATGCTGCTACCGGTGCCCCAGTGACGGTAGACTATCCCGCCGATTATCAGCCCTGGCAACAGGCGTTCGATGATAGTGAAGCGCCGTTTTACCGCTGGTTTAGTGGTGGGTTGACAAATGCCTGTTTTAATGAAGTAGACCGGCATGTCATGATGGGCTATGGCGACGAGGTGGCCTACTACTTTGAAGGTGACCGCTGGGATAGCTCGCTCAACAATGGTCGCGGTGGTCCGGTTGTCCAAGAGACAATCACGCGGCGGCGCCTGTTGGTAGAAGTGGTGAAGGCGGCGCAGGTGTTGCGTGATCTGGGCCTGAAGAAGGGTGATCGAATTGCCCTGAATATGCCGAATATTATGCCGCAAATTTATTACACAGAAGCGGCGAAACGACTGGGCATTCTGTATACGCCGGTCTTCGGCGGTTTTTCGGACAAGACCCTCTCCGACCGTATTCACAATGCCGGTGCACGAGTGGTGATTACCTCTGATGGTGCGTACCGCAACGCGCAGGTGGTGCCCTACAAAGAAGCGTATACCGATCAGGCGCTCGATAAGTATATTCCGGTTGAGACGGCACAGGCGATTGTTGCGCAGACTCTGAACACCTTGCCCCTGACTGAGGCGCAGCGCCAGACGATCATCACCGAAGTGGAAGCCGCACTGGCTGGTGAGATTACGGTTGAGCGCTCGGATGTGATGCGTGGGGTTGGATCTGCTCTGGCAAAGCTCCGCGATCTTGATGCAAGCGTTCAGGCAAAGGTGCGCACGGTACTGGCGCAGGCGCTGGTCGAGTCGCCGCCACGAGTAGAAGCTGTAGTGGTTGTGCGCCATACCGGCCAGGAGATTTTGTGGAACGAGGGGCGTGATCGCTGGAGCCACGATTTGCTGGAAGCTGCGTTGGCGAAGATTCTGGCCAATGCGCGTGCTGCCGGCTTTAATGTGCATAGTGAGAGTGATCTGCTTGATCTCCCCGATGACCAGCTTATCCGTGCGCTCTACGCCAGTATTCCCTGTGAACCGGTTGATGCTGAATATCCGATGTTTATCATCTATACATCGGGTAGTACCGGTAAGCCCAAGGGTGTGATTCACGTTCACGGTGGTTATGTCGCCGGCGTTGTGCATACCTTGCGGGTCAGTTTCGATGCCGAGCCAGGTGATACAATTTATGTGATTGCCGATCCAGGCTGGATCACCGGTCAGAGCTACATGCTCACAGCCACTATGGCCGGTCGGCTGACCGGGGTGATTGCCGAGGGATCACCGCTCTTCCCCTCAGCCGGGCGTTATGCCAGCATCATCGAGCGCTATGGGGTGCAGATCTTTAAGGCGGGTGTGACCTTCCTCAAGACGGTGATGTCCAATCCGCAGAATATTGAAGATGTGCGCCTCTATGATATGCACTCGCTGCGGGTTGCAACCTTCTGCGCCGAGCCGGTCAGTCCGGCAGTGCAGCAGTTCGGTATGCAGATCATGACTCCGCAGTACATCAACTCGTACTGGGCGACCGAGCACGGCGGGATTGTCTGGACACATTTTTATGGTAATCAGGACTTCCCGCTCCGTCCCGATGCCCATACCTATCCCTTGCCCTGGGTGATGGGTGATGTCTGGGTGTCCGACACTGATGAGAGTGGAACAACGCGCTATCGGGTCGCTGATTTCGAGGAGAAGGGCGAAATTGTGATTACCGCCCCGTATCCCTATCTGACCCGCACGATCTGGGGTGATGTACCCGGTTTCGAGGCGTACCTGCGCGGTGAGATTCCGCTGCGAGCCTGGAAGGGCGATGCCGATCGCTTCCTCAAGACCTACTGGCGACGTGGGCCAAACGGTGAATGGGGCTATATCCAGGGCGATTTTGCCATCAAGTATCCCGATGGTAGCTTCACGCTGCACGGACGCTCTGACGATGTGATCAATGTGTCGGGCCACCGTATGGGCACCGAGGAGATCGAGGGTGCCATTTTGCGTGACCGTCAGATTACACCCGACTCGCCCGTCGGTAATTGTATTGTGGTCGGTGCGCCGCACCGCGAGAAGGGTCTGACCCCGGTGGCCTTCATTCAACCCGCGCCTGGCCGTCATCTGACCGGCGCCGACCGTCGTCGTCTCGATGAGCTGGTGCGGACCGAGAAGGGTGCAGTCAGTGTCCCAGAGGATTACATCGAGGTCAGTGCATTCCCTGAAACCCGTAGTGGGAAGTATATGCGGCGCTTTTTGCGCAATATGATGCTCGATGAACCGCTAGGGGATACGACGACGTTGCGCAATCCTGAAGTGCTCGAAGAGATTGCGGCCAAGATCGCCGAGTGGAAACGCCGCCAGCGTATGGCTGAAGAGCAGCAGATCATCGAACGCTATCGCTACTTCCGGATCGAGTATCACCCGCCAACGGCCAGTGCGGGTAAGCTCGCGGTGGTGACGGTGACAAATCCGCCGGTGAACGCACTGAATGAGCGTGCGCTTGACGAGTTGAACACGATTGTTGACCACCTGGCCCGTCGTCAGGATGTGGCCGCAATTGTCTTCACCGGACAGGGCGCCAGGAGTTTTGTCGCCGGCGCTGATATTCGCCAGTTGCTCGAAGAGATTCATACGGTTGAAGAGGCAATGGCATTGCCGAATAACGCCCATCTTGCCTTCCGCAAGATCGAGCGTATGAATAAGCCGTGTATCGCGGCGATCAACGGCGTGGCGCTCGGTGGTGGTCTGGAATTCGCCATGGCCTGCCATTACCGGGTTGCCGATGTCTATGCCGAATTCGGTCAGCCAGAGATTAATCTGCGCTTGCTGCCCGGTTATGGTGGCACGCAGCGGTTGCCGCGCCTGTTGTACAAGCGCAACAACGGCACCGGTCTGCTCCGAGCGCTGGAGATGATTCTGGGTGGGCGCAGCGTACCGGCTGATGAGGCGTTGGAGCTAGGTCTGATCGATGCTATTGCCACCGGCGATCAGGACTCACTGTCGCTGGCATGCGCGTTAGCCCGTGCCGCAATCGGTGCCGATGGTCAGTTGATCGAATCGGCTGCGGTGACCCAGGCCTTCCGCCATCGCCACGAGCAGCTTGACGAGTGGCGCAAGCCCGATCCGCGCTTTGCCGATGATGAACTGCGCTCGATTATCGCACACCCGCGTATCGAGCGGATTATCCGGCAGGCCCGTACCGTCGGGCGCGATGCGGCAGTGCATCGGGCACTGGAGGCAATCCGCTATGGCATTATCCACGGCTTCGAGGTCGGTCTGGAGCACGAGGCGAAGCTCTTTGCCGAGGCTGTGGTTGACCCGAACGGTGGCAAGCGTGGTATTCGCGAGTTCCTCGACCGCCAGAGCGCACCGTTGCCAACCCGCCGACCATTGATTACACCCGAACAGGAGCAACTCTTGCGCGAACAGAAAGAACTGTTGCCGGTTGGTTCACCCTTCTTCCCCGGTGTTGACCGGATTCCGAAGTGGCAGTACGCGCAGGCGGTTATTCGTGATCCGGACACCGGTGCGGCGGCTCACGGCGATCCCATCGTAGCTGAAAAGCAGATTATTGTGCCGGTGGAACGCCCACGCGCCAATCAGGCGCTGATCTATGTCCTGGCTTCGGAGGTGAACTTCAACGATATCTGGGCGATTACCGGTATTCCGGTGTCACGGTTTGATGAGCACGACCGTGACTGGCACGTGACCGGTTCAGGTGGAATTGGCCTGATCGTTGCGCTTGGTGAGGAGGCACGACGCGAAGGCCGGCTGAAGGTGGGTGATCTGGTGGCGATCTACTCCGGGCAGTCGGATCTGCTCTCACCGCTGATGGGGCTTGATCCGATGGCCGCCGATTTCGTCATCCAGGGGAACGACACACCCGATGGGTCGCATCAGCAATTTATGCTGGCCCAGGCCCCGCAGTGTCTGCCCATCCCAACCGATATGTCTATCGAGGCAGCCGGCAGCTACATTCTCAATCTCGGTACTATCTATCGTGCCCTCTTTACGACGTTGCAGATCAAGGCCGGGCGCACCATCTTTATTGAGGGTGCTGCGACCGGTACCGGTCTGGATGCGGCGCGCTCGGCGGCCCGAAATGGTCTGCGCGTGATTGGAATGGTCAGTTCGTCGTCACGTGCGTCTACGCTGCTGGCTGCGGGTGCCCACGGTGCGATTAACCGTAAAGACCCGGAGGTTGCTGATTGTTTCACGCGCGTGCCCGAAGATCCATCCGCCTGGGCAGCCTGGGAAGCTGCCGGTCAGCCGTTGCTGGCGATGTTCCGGGCGCAGAACGATGGCCGGCTGGCCGATTATGTGGTCTCGCACGCGGGCGAGACTGCCTTCCCGCGCAGTTTCCAGCTTCTCGGTGAGCCACGCGATGGTCACATTCCAACGCTCACATTCTACGGTGCCACCAGTGGCTACCACTTCACCTTCCTGGGTAAGCCCGGTTCAGCTTCACCGACCGAAATGCTGCGGCGGGCTAATCTCCGCGCCGGTGAGGCGGTGTTGATCTACTACGGGGTTGGGAGCGATGATCTGGTGGATGCCAGCGGTCTGGAGGCTATCGAGGCGGCGCGGCAAATGGGAGCACGGATCGTCGTCGTTACCGTCAGCGATGCGCAACGCGAGTTTGTCCTCTCGTTAGGCTTCGGAGCTGCCCTACGTGGTGTCGTCAGCCTGGCAGAACTCAAACGGCGCTTCGGCGATGAGTTTGAGTGGCCGCGCACGATGCCGCCGTTGCCGAACGCTCGCCAGGACCCGCAGGGTCTGAAAGAGGCTGTCCGCCGCTTCAACGATCTGGTCTTCAAGCCACTGGGGAGCGCAGTTGGTGTCTTCTTGCGGAGTGCTGACAATCCGCGTGGCTACCCCGATCTGATCATCGAGCGGGCTGCCCACGATGCACTGGCGGTGAGCGCAATGCTGATCAAGCCCTTCACCGGACGGATTGTCTACTTTGAGGATGTGGGTGGACGGCGTTACTCCTTCTTCGCACCGCAAATCTGGGTGCGCCAGCGCCGCATCTACATGCCGACGGCGCAGATCTTTGGTACACACCTCTCAAATGCGTATGAAATTCTGCGTCTGAATGATGAGATCAGCGCCGGTCTGTTGACGATCACCGAGCCGGCAGTGGTGCCGTGGGAGGAACTTCCCGAAGCACATCAGGCGATGTGGGAAAATCGCCACACGGCGGCAACCTATGTGGTGAATCACGCCCTGCCACGTCTTGGTCTGAAGAACAGGGACGAGCTGTACGAGGCGTGGACGGCCGGCGAGCGGTAGCAAGGTACGGATACTGATAAGGTAACGGACGGAAGTTTCAAACTTCCGTCCGTTATTGTCGTAGGGTGCCAATTATCGTTGCCGTGATTGTCCCGATGGGCAGACGCGCTCGAACCAGATGATACCTCCGATAGCCACCGTCACCAAACCGGCGAAGACCAGGTAAGCCTCTGAAGGGCGCGCCTGCGTAATGTACACCCCCACCAACCCACTCGCGCCGGCCAGCAAGTAGCAGGTGAGTACAGCCTCACGCTTTGTCATCCCCAGTGCGTGCAGGCGATGAGAGAGATGATCTTTGCCTGCGGTTGTAAAGGGATTCACTCCACGGCGGATACGGGCGACTATTACCAGTGCCAGATCGAAGAGTGGTAAGCCGAGCACACACACCGGTACCAGCCAGGTCACCAGAGGGATGTTGTTCAGGAAGCGGAGTTTAATCGCCAGGGCTGCCAGAATAAACCCGATAAACAGGCTACCGGTATCGCCCATAAAGATACTGGCCGGATTAAAGTTGTAGCGGAGAAAGCCGATACAGGCACCGATCAGTGCCGCCGCCATCGCCCCAACCAGTACCTGCCGCGGTTGATTCATAGCCGCCAGCAAGAGAAAAAACGCCGCCGCAATAGTGGCAACGCCACTCGATAGCCCGTCCATGTTGTCGAGAAAATTGATGGCGTTGGTGATAACAACCACCCACAAGAGTGTCACCACCCAGTTGAGAAGCGGCTCCGCGAAGAGTTGCACCTGGGTGCCTCCGAGCAGTAAGACGGTTGCCGCCAGGATTTGACCGCCGAGCTTGATAAGTGCTTTCATTCCCCAGCGGTCATCGGCCAGGCCGAAGAGCGATACGATAGTAGCACCCAGCAAGATGCCGATCAGTTCACGAATATGCGCCAGGTCGCCGAACAAGAGCAGGGCAGCCACAAACGCCGCATAGATCGCTGCCCCGCCAAGGAGCGGGATCGGTGTGGAGTGGCTATCACGACTGCGTGGGATCGCGATGAAGCCACTGCGCAATGCTGCTCGTCGGGCCAGCGGCGTAGCCAGGATCGAGAAGGTAAGGGCGGCGATGAGGATTAAGGCAATACTGGCCATATTGTGGGTTCCCCGGTCTTGCAAAGGAAAGCAATCTCTTGCGAACCTGTCCTCTCGCCTTATCGTATGGCTATGGGGGGCATGCTGATCATCGTCGCACCTGTTCCAGCACCGCTATAAGCTGTTCGACCTGGGCTGCTTCGTTGTTGCGACCACTGCTCTTAAGTATCGAGAGCAAGCGTTGCGCTTCGGCAACAGCCGAATCGTACTGAAGCGTTTCGCTCAACACCAGTGTGTATTGCTGGCTGAGTGCGGTATTGGTGGGCTGGATGGCTACAGCACGGGCGTATGGTGCGACCGCGCCGGCTATGTCGCCGGTTTGGACTGCCAGGCGGGCGACGGCGGCATACAATCTGCTCGCCTGATCGGATAGGGCCGGCAGTTCAATCGCCTGTTCGGGCCTCCCCTGTGCTTCGGTGAAGATTTGGTCGGCGCGTTCGGCTTGCACGGCAAAGGCCGAACGAAGCTGACTTAGCAAGTCAGGCCGGCTCTGCAACGCACGAGCAATGCGATCCAGATTATCGACCATCTGCTGCGGTGACCGTTCAATAGCCTGAACGTAGAAGGTTGTTGCAGCGTCCAGATCGCCGGTACGGAAGCGCACGAGGTCACCCTGTCGCAGCGCCGTATCGCCGTAACGCGGATCGAGACGGGCCGATGTCTGCAACAGTTCATCAGCCTGCTGGAAGAAGGCACCGGCCTGCGCCGTATCGCCGTTTGTCGTTGCATATTCGGCCAGTTGCATCAACACACCGGCGCGCTCGTTGATCAGAGTAACATCACGCGGTGCGATCTCTGCCACCCGTTCGTACCAGTCAAGCGCCTTGTACAGCCGCTGGACGTCGCCTGTCCAGCCGTACCAGAAGGTATTGATCCGTCCCGAATTGGCATAATGATCTTTGTTCAGCGGGCTGATCTGATGGGCACGGAGCAGCGCTGTTTCGGCGTAAGCCAGCAAACTGAGCGGTGTCGAGCGTTGAACAAACGCCGTGATCGCCGGTACGCTATCAAGACGGAGTAAGGCGTCGAGATCAGGTTGACCGGCGTCACCGATAGCGACACCCTGGTTGCGCAGCCCGTCAGCCAGCGTCATCAGCGTGCGGGCAAGGTGGAGATAGTAGAAATCCTCGCCGGGATTGGCCCGAATCGCACCCAGATATTCATTCAGCGCAGCCAGGATAATCTGTGCGGATGGGTTGCTCTGTTCACTGTAACTCTGTGCCTGCTGAAAGCGCATGTCTGCGTAGACCGGTTGGACATTGAGCCACCAGACCAGTGCAACGGTAATCAGGCCGATCAGACCGGCAATCCCGAAGGTTGCGCCATCCGGTCGTTGAGTGCCGCTCTGGCGGGCCGGTATTCGTTGCGGATTGCGCCGGGCAGACTGGCGTCCACCTGTCTTTGACGGCTGTGCTGCTACCGGCTCTGGAACCGGTACCGCAGCCTGATCATCTTCTATCTGCTTTGCCGCCACGCTCAAGCCCAGCAACATCCAGAACATCATCAGCGTTGCCACAATCGGAATGCCGGTCAAGCCTTCAACCAGATGGGCTGTGATCGCACTCAGCACACCGATAATCAGCAGGTGATGACGCCAGCTCGTTGCGGCTTGTAGTTGCCGCCAGCAAAACAGCACCAGGCTCCCGATCAGCCAGCAGTAGGCGACTAACCCTAAGAGACCTTTCGTCACAACCTCATCGAGGAATGCTTGATGCGAGCGGTCTGGTGACGCACCCCGCGCTTCGACATTAGCCAGCGACGGTGGATAGAAGCGGTTGAACGCGACAAACATACTCTCTGGCCCCCAACCGATGATCAGCCGCAGCGGATCACTGGTAATCAGGCCGAGCGTACCGCCGGCATGCTCGTCACCCACCCAAATCAGACGACGCACCAGCCCGGTACCGCTCTCCACCTCTAGCAGTCGCCCCATCCGTCCAACATAGGGAATCTCGCGCAGACGGTTGAAGAAGGGCGCATCCGACAGATTAAACACGATCAGGAAGCCACCAACGATCAACGTGAGAGCGATCCAGCCGGCCAGCATCTGACCCAGACGGCGACTGTTGCGTTCATCACCGGTCGCCGCCAGTCGTCGTTTCCCAAACCAGAGCGCGAGCGAGATAAACAGAAAAAGGCCTGCGCCCAGGCCGATCCATGGGCCGCGACTCTGACTGAAGAAGATCGTTAGCAAGATCAGCACCAACACCAGTGCGCTGGCTACCGCCTGCAACTGCCAGGTCAGCCGCGACGGTTCAGATGGTATCTTTTCGGCGAGACGTAATCCATAGCCGGCCAACAGCGCTACCACCGCCCCCGCAAGCCAGAGCCACCAATCCAGCGCATTGGCCGCGATCTCAGCAGAGGCAACCTGCTGAACACCGGTGGTTGCATTGTAGGCAAAACTCATCCCAAAGCCGAGCAGGAACAACAGGGTCACCACCAGCGGCCAGCGCGGCAAGGTCGCACCACGTTCGACGGTCAACAGCCACCACAGGGCCGTCGCACAGCCGACAGCCCCCGGAAAGAGCCACCAGTATCGAAAATCAATGGTGCGAATAGCAACACTAAACTTGACCGTCGCGAGAATAAGCAGGGTACCGGCCAGCCAGATCAGCAACTGGCTGCCTGCCCAGCGCCATTCAGTTACCGGCTGGGTCGCGCCCGGCGCCTGGCGGGCAGCCGCCAGCGCGGCCACCATGCGGTAGAGTGCCAGGGGCACGATCATGATCAGATAAGCGGCCACAAAGATCGAATTGCCCAGGGTTGACGCCACACGCGCAATGACATCGCCGCGCCAGGGCAGGGGATCAAGCTGATAATGCTGCATGATCCCATAGATTGCCACCACGGTACTGGCTGCCAGATTAAGCGAAATAAAGCGCTCGCGTTGGGTGGCTGTACGGAGCGTGGTTGCGATCAGCACACCAAATATGACATACGAAAGAAACGTATACAACCCCTGCATCCGCTGGTACGACCCCCACAGACTGGTTGTCGGAGTCACGGAGGTAATTGTCGTGATCACAAAGACAGCGGTGTAGCCTGCTACCGGCCAGAACAGCGGATGCCTGCGCAGAGTCGTCCAATTCCAACCGGTTGTGGTCTGTCCGGCAGGACGCCGGTGATTAATCTGGTCGATCAACCAGACCAGTGCCGCAGCCAGCCCGATCAGAGCCAGCGAACGCAACACAGCAGCTTTATCAGGCTCAAAGTGGCGCGCCGAGTAGAGGTTGAAATAGATCGGCACCAGCGTCAGTGCCAGCAACCAGCTTGCCTCGATAATCCGTGCGCTCCACCGGCCAAGAACACTATGGGAAGGCATAGCGCGTGTAATAGCCTCTCTTCATCAAGTGATATGCAGGGAACCGTAACTAACGTTCCGGAATTAATTCAGCCTGGCGATGCATCTGCCACGCCTGCGCCCGTTCGAGAATCTGACGGGCATTGGCGCGGCTATGATCGTTTGGAGCACCATCAAGCATCGCTGCAATCTCATCAATCCGTTGTTCGGCGGATAACACCTCAACCGCTGTGCGGGTACGCCCGCCAACAACTTCCTTGCGAATATGGTAATGGGCATTGGCGAACGCGGCTACCTGTGGTAGGTGGGTGATACACAACACCTGATGGCGGCGACTGATCATCCACAACTTCTGCCCAACCACATGACCGGCGCGACCTCCGACCCCAACATCAATTTCATCAAAGACCAGGGTTGGCACTTCATCAACTTGCGACAGAATCGACTTCAGAGCCAGCAACAGCCGGGCACTCTCGCCACCTGATGCGATACGCGCCAATGGTTTCAGCGGCTCACCAGGGTTGGGCGAAATCAGAAACTCAACCCGGTCGATACCGTTGCGATCACAGGCCAGGTGCCGACCATTGATCAGCGGCCCATTTGGATCATCCTGGTGATCAATCTGGACGGCAAACTGAACGTTTGGCATCGCCAGGTCTTTCATAGCCATACTGATCTGCCGACTCAACGCTTCACCGACCTGCTTCCGCCGTTGCGATAGTTCGGCGGCCCGGCGCGCCAGCTCTTGCAGCAGAGCCTGTTCTTGCGCTTCCAGAGCCGCAATCTGAGTTGTGGCACTACTCAATTGCTCGATCTCGTCACCGGCGCGAGCAGCCTGCTCGATCAGCGTCGCCAGATCAACCCCGTACTTGCGTTGCAGATCGTGCAGCACCGTCAACCGATCCTCAATCACCTCAAGTCGGCGCGGATCAACATCAAGATGCGAGCGATAGCTACGCAGGGCAATCACCAGATCCTCAAGCTGATACTGAAGCTCGGTGGCCTGCTGAGAGAGTGGCGTAGCACGATCATCGAAACGGCTCAATTCATTCAAGGCATCCACCGCTAGCGCCATTGCTTCCGAAGCCGGGCGCCCACTGCGGCCCTCGCCACCGCTATACAAAGCTCGATACGCCTCATCAGCGAGGGTTGCAATCCGGGTTGCATTCTGCACGATACTGCGCTCGCGCAACAACTCCTCTTCTTCGCCCAGCCTGAGCTTTGCCGCCGCCACATCATCGCACAACAATTGCAACTCCTCGATGCGGGCCTGGCGTCGCGCCTCACCGGTGCGCAAATCGTTCAACTGCGCCTGCACGGCACGTAAGGCAGCTAACTGATCGGTCACCTGTTGCCGGAGCGGCAACAGATCGCCGAAGCGGTCGAGCAGGTCAAGATGCGTGCGTGGATTAAAAAGCGACTGTCCCTCGTGCTGCCCATGAATATCGATCAACCGGCTACCAATCTCGCGGAGCACTGCGCTATTCACGGCTCGACCATTGACACGAGCCACACTGCGCCCCGACTCAGCCGAAATCTCACGGGTCAAAATAAGCTGACCGTCATCTTCATCATACAGATCATATTCAACCAGCAGGGGCACCAGGTGAGGGCAATCATCAAGACTAAAGACGCCCTCAACGCGGGCGCGCGCACAACCGGTGCGCACAAACGTTGGATCAACCCGGTCACCACGCAGGGTACCGAGCGCATCAATAATGATCGACTTACCGGCGCCGGTTTCACCGGTCAGCACATTGAAACCCTGCTCGAAGCGCAGATGCAGTCGGTCAATAATTGCAAAATCCTGGATCTGCAACTCAATCAGCATACGGCAGGCACTGCTCGCGTAGGCATATCTGCACGATTGTTATCACTGTTGTGCATTGTACCACAATCGATTGGTAGCGGGGGCATCGCGGCGATAATAGATGCGGGGAGCAAAAGGTGAATCACGCAGAGATGTTCACCAATACATACTCATCAAAGCACAGTTTGTTACGACAGTGCTCCGTCTGGTCTACCGGCGCAGCGTCGCAGGACGTCTGGGACGACTTGCAATCGCGTATCAGTTTGCTGCCCCTTCTGGCATAGGCTTCCAACCGTTGATTCGATCATACTCCCCAATTGCGAAGTCTACTTCTTGCACATGCCATCCAAACTCAACTCATGTGCGAGTCGTTGCAATTCAGGCAGGTATCGTTTGTAATCTGAAACGGAGAATGTTGTTCTCTCTTCATCGAAAACCTGTCGCCAGACTCAGTAACACGTTGAAAGTATTGGCTCATGTTCAAACTCGGTGCAATAAGGTAGAACTCATTTCACCATTCGGTCAACGCACCACAACATGATAGCGACGAGACACAACGCACGAGAGCGATGCAGATGACGGTCAGAGCGCACCACCAACCGACGGTACGTGTCCATCCACGCGACGCACCGCGCACCCTTCCAGCGGTGTTGATAGCGTGCGCCGGCACGCAGCGGACGCCCGCGCTTGGGCTGCTGACAGGTGCGCCGCTCACGCGGTGGAACGGTGGGTGTGATCCCACGCCGACGCAGGTCGTTGCGCAACGCTGCCCGGTCATCGGCGGTATCCGCCACCACGTCGGTTGGTCGCGGGCTGGGCCGACCGCGGTTGCGTGGCACCCGCATGGTCCGCACCGTCGCGTCAGCCAGGGTGCGTTCGTGCGGGTGTGCGCTCGCCACGTGCAGGCCGATAGGCACGCCGGTGCCATCGACCACGACCATCACCTTGGAGCCGTTGCCGACCGTCGTTGTGCCTCCGCCAGTACCCCTTGTTTCGCTGGAACGACGCTGCCGTCCAGCACCGCACGTGCCCATGCCAGCGTGCCGTCGGTATCGCGGCGGCGCAGGCGGGTGCGCCAACTGCGCTCCCACGTTCCATCGTGCGACCACGCGGGCCATCGTCGCCAGCAAGTGCTGGGGGACTCGTTCTCCGTTGGCAGGTCTGCCCAGGCACAGCCCGTGGGGAGCACAGCCACCATACCATTCCGTGTCCGGCGGTCGTCAGTGCGCGGACGACCCCGCGTGCGCTGTTGTTTCGGGATGCGCGGTTCGATCACCGCCCATTGGTCATCGGTGAGGTCATGGCTGCTCATACCGCTATGCTCGCACCAGCAGATATTTTTGAAATAGGTTCTAGAACTTAAAAAGCTGTGCGGTCTGCACTCAGACTGTCGTCCAGTCGCATAAACGTTTGCCAATCGCCAACGACAACAAATAATCCTGCTCCCAGGCTGCCGGTAGAGCAGCGAGGAGGATCGACGACCATCCGATGCCATTACGTGACGGATTAGTTGTCTTGCCCGCTTGGTATGTGCGTCTTGTGTAGCATGGAGTGCGGCAGCCATGCTGCCACACCAGCCATGCTCACGATCCGGTGTGTGTTTGCCGTTGACCCTACTGGTCACGGGAAGGTTAAATATGCTCGTTACGGTCATGGGGTTGGTCAGGAATGAATGAGATAACTTCTCGTAAATGTTTTTGAAAAAAGGTTCTAGTTTTCAGGCATATCTGATACCAGACCTCTCAGTTAGCAGGAACAGAACAACCGTCTAATGAAGCGCAGGAACAATTCATGTTACTTTGGGTATTCAGGCAGATCAATAGTTACACGCCAGCTTACTCCTGTATCCCATCTGTACTCAAGATGTACAGATGTCAATAGTACATATTGAAGCTACTTGATCCATTGCTCCCATTCGGTAACAATTTGATCTATTTCTCCCATGTAAGGTTCTGCTGCATAAAGAGCGAAGTTAGTTATCCGAAACAAATGTAGAGTTTGTTGTTTGGTTCTTCGCTTCAGATTACGAGTACCAACAAAATCACCCATAGGTTCGGTGCCATGAGCAAAACGGTACAACGTAGTTCTAATTGCCTCTGGACTGTTATCTATGCCAATCCATTGTCTCCCCAACTGTGATGCTACTTCCAATGTAGTTCCCGATCCAGAAAAACAATCAAGCACAATATCACCTTCATTAGATGAAGCACGGATAATCAATGTCAGTAAATCAGGATTCTTCTCTGTGGGATATCCGGTAATCTTGATATTTTGATTATGGGCATCCTTGAAATCTAACCATATATCTTGAACCGGCACACCCTCACTTTCGTCCAGGTATATTTTTCTGCGCGGATTTCCATTTGGCGACCAATAAATCTCCCCTCGTGCATCCATCTCATCAAGAGTCTGTGGGGTAAATTGCCAGTGTTTACCGGGTGGCGGTAGCATGCCACGCCAGGGTTTGCCAGTCTCGCCATTACGAACTCCAGGGGCATGAAGAGGAACTTTTTTGTACCTGCGTCCTGTTCCCTCTTCCACGTATTGATATTCTTTACGTGCAGCCTCCTCTGTCCATGCTTGCAAAGGGCGGTTCCAAACGTAGTTGTTTGACTTTGTATAGAACAGAATGTAATCAGATATGTTACCGTAGGTTCTCCGTGTATAGTTTTTAGGGTTACATTTCTTTCTCGTTATCCAGTTACGAAAGTTTGCTCTGCCAAAAATTTCATCCATAATGACTTTAATATGAAATGCCATATGTTCATCAAGATGCACGTAGATTGAACCATCATCAGCAAGTAACTCCCGGAGAAAGATGAGACGCTCACGCAGAAATTCAATGTAATGAGCGCCTGCAAGTAAGTCTTGATATGCGTCTTTTTGGGAGCGAGACTGGTAAACACTTCCTGTGGCGAAAGGGGGATCAATGTAAATGAGCCGCACTTTGCCATGTAGTGATTGGTCTTGCAGAAGTAATGGTAGAATGTAGAAGTTATCTCCGTAATAAAGAATATTCTGAGGGTCTTCCCCTGTCCAGATCGAACGAATTTCAGCCGGTCGAGTAGCGAGAATTTCCTTCTCGTCACGCTTTCCCTCATAGTGTAGTGATACTTCCAGAGAAGTATTTTGTGATTTTGTCTGGCACAGAGAGCCATTACCGTTCCATTTTGTACTGGGAACACCAGTCGACATTGTGTAATTCCTTTACTCAGATCGAAGCCATTCAAGGGTGAGACGTTCTGGAACCATTCGTAACGTCAATACCATTACTTTGTCAGGGTATCTTTCTTCAAGTCTGACATAATCATCCCACATCGAGCCTAACAATAAACCAGGTCCATCATTAAGGAGGATAATTTTGGTACCTAAATTGTGCGCCTGTGTATAACCAAGAATTTCAGCAATGACACTTTGGTATTGTCCAGGTCGATCGTCTTCTTGCGCACCACCTCGATCAGAATCGTATCGGGCCAACCCAATCGCCAACACATCATTCGTGTTACCATAGATTGCAAAATCGACTGGACGATTTGGGTTTGGGTAATCGAAGAAAATCGATCCCATCAGGATATCTTTACCAGCTCTCTCTGGTCCCTGAATTGTCAAATTCGGTAATCGAGTGCGAACCATTTCAAAGAAACGCTCTGTGAGATCATAGCCCTTCCTGCCACGATCCCTATACTCCCATAGAATCGCACATAACGCTTCGTCTGGCAATGGTCTGGAATTGTAGGCTTCCTGTACTTCCTGGATTGGCCTAAACTGGCCTCCAAATGTCTTAATGATCTCTGGTATACTTGTTTTCCTTTTCGTCATCTCTACGGGTGTGGATGGACTCACATATCTACGAAAGACTCTCAGAAGTTGAACTCGCATCCAGGTTTGCCTGATCTCACTAATTTGCTGGAGAAGTCGCTCCGACGACTCTGAACTCTTGATAAGTTGACCAAACAGAACTAATACGGGTTTGTAAAGTTCACAAGCGTAGGGCAAGATGTCAGGATAATACTCATTAGTAGAAAGAGTAATCCAATTGTGTGCGTCAGTCTTATAATCAGCAAAACGCTTGCGGCGATTAGATGAATTGCTCACTTAAGAATACTCCACTATATACTTCTCATCTAACGATTTATTTCATTACAATTCAAAAAGTCTTTCTGGCTTGTGATTATCTTGAATCTTGGCTATTATCTTGGGCAAATTGCTAACCTTATTTGCTGCCGGCCACACAAGTTGTTTTTATACTCTGCTATAATTATACTCCGGCGGAAACACTTGTCAAAATGAGCGTAAAAATGCCGGAAAAGAAACTCACCAATCGTCTCTGGAATACCATCCGTCAGTCTCTATATTCTGGTCTACACTCGAAAAAGTGGTCGCTATTGGTACGAACACTTTGTCCACTTTCATCAAGTGTACCATCCTTACCGATCAAGCTAACCGTTGGATCGGAGCTTCAGCATCCTGGTAGTAGACAAAGCACAATACTGAGCATGTGCTATCAATGATACTATATATTATGTTTCAAGAAACTGTGCTGTTGTGTTACTAGATGGTCATACAAGCGTATGAACGTTTGCCAATCGCCAACGACAACAAATAATCCTGCTCCCAGGCTGCCGGTAGAGCAGCGAGGAGGGCCGACGACCATCCGATACCATTACGTGCCGGATTAGTTGTCTTGCCTGCTTGGTATGTGCGTCTCGTGTAGCATGGAGTGCGGCAGCCATGCTGCCACACCAGCCATGCTCACGATCCGGTGCGAGGTTTGTCAGTGACCCTACTGGTCACCGTGAGGCTGAATGTGCTCGTTACGGTCATGGGGTTGGTCAGGAATGAAATAAGATGACCCAAGTTGCAACCTTTGTCACCACAAAGACACGGAGGGCACAGAGGATGTGTACAACTCGGGTTGCTACCATGAGGCGTGACGGAGCACGTCCGTGGGGACTGGCTGCTCCCCACATCGTGCATGCGGTTACGCCATACAGGGTAGAGGGCAAGGTCGTGCTGTTCATCCTGGCAGTCATCCTCCTTGGTCTGCTCACAGCAATAAGTGGTAACTTGAGTTAGGATAACTTCTGGTAGATGTTTTTGAAATAGGTCCTAAAAAGACGATGGCGATCCCTGCGCAGTTCAGCAAGGGTATCTTGGACAAACGATAGGCGTCTGGTAATGAAGTGACCAGGCTCATCGATCGCTCGCCCCTTCTACTCTCTATTGACGATGTTTCTTCTTCAGCGTATGATAGAGATAGCCGAATCTTTAGATTTCAAGTTTTTATCTAAAACATTATTCGTTCGGTTTGCAACTGAACGAACACGACGGTTCTCGCATGCGCAAACAGCTACACCTGCTCATCGAATTCGCTCGTCCCCACACTGTCATTGCTACCAGCGTTCAGGTTTTGACAATGCTGATCATCGTGATCGGCTGGCACCCTCCAACGCTCGAACTGGTGGGATTGGTCGGGGTGACGCTCGTTGTCTGTCTGGCACTCAATCTCTACGTGGTCGGTGTGAATCAACTGACCGATGTGGCGATTGATCGGATCAACAAGCCATGGCTACCGGTTGCTGCCGGTCGGCTTTCATCGGATGCTGCGCAACGTATTGTTAGCATTGCCCTGTTTGTTGCCCTGACCGGTGCGGCTATGCTCGGCCCACCGCTCTGGTGGACGGTGAGTATCATCGCGCTGATCGGTTCTCTCTATTCGCTCCCCCCACTGCGCTTGAAGCGTCACCCCCTCGCTGCGGCCCTCAGTATTGCCGGTGCCCGCGGAGTCATTGCCAATCTCGGCCTGGCCTTCCACTATCAGTACTGGTTAGATAGCGAATTGCCGATCACGACCCTGATCCTGATGGCAATCTTCTTTTTCGGTTTCGCTATGGTGATTGCGCTCTACAGAGACCTGCCCGATGATCGCGGTGATCGGTTGTATCAGATCGAGACCCTGACCACGCGACTCGGCCCGCAGCGGGTGCTGCACCTGGGCAGAGTCTTGCTCACCGCCTGTTATCTGCTTCCGATTGCCGTTGGCCTCTCGTCGCTGCCGGCCTTTGCCGCCGCGTTTCTGGCTCTCAGTCATGCGGTCGTTATCATCGTTTTCTGGCTGGTCAGTATGCGCGTTGATCTGCAACAGCAGCAATCGATTGCCAGTTTTTACATGTTTCTGTGGGGTATTTTTTATACCGAATTTGCCCTGCTTAGCATTTACCGTCTGACGTATACCCTCTGATGATGAGATGGCTTCACCCGATCCTGGCGCTGATCCGGCTTGGCCGCCCCCTGCATCTCATCGGTGGCGCGATCTTCTACGGGGTGGGCGTCGCTGCTGCTGGTATTCCCATCACCGACCCCGGTCTGGCATTTCTCGGTCTGGCGGCCACCCTGAGTGCGCAGTTGATGAACCACTACAGCAACGATTACTTCGACCACGAGGCCGACCGGGCCAATCCTACCCCAACCAACTGGTCGGGCGGGAGCCGGGTCTTGCCAGAGGGTCATCTGCCGGCGCATGCAGCGCTGATCGCCGCCATTGGCTGGGGGTGTATCGCCCTGTTGCTGGCTACGCTCAGCACCCTCTCGGCACCCCAACCACTCCTGTCCGGCACGCTGTTCGCCCTTGCCATCGCTCTGGCCTGGGTCTACAGCGGCCCGCCACTCTACCTGCATCGGCGCGGCTGGGGCGAAGTGGTTGGGGCGTTGCTGGTGCCGGGCGGAACCGCTCTGGTCGGCTTCAGTTTACAAACCGGTACGCTCCGCCTGTCTATCCTCTTATCCGTCATCCCGCTCTGCTTGCTCCAGTTCGCGATGCTGATTGCCGTCAGTCTGCCCGATGTCGCCGGTGATCGAGCGGTCGGCAAACGCACGCTGGCCGTGATCTTCGGCCCCCGACGGGCAGCGCAATGGCAAAGCTACGCCATCGGTGCGGCGCTGATCAGCCTGCCACTGCTGTCCTTCGCTGGCCTACCACCACTTGTTGCCGCAGCACCGCTCGCCACTGCACCAATCGGGCTATGGCTGATCGCACGTCTTCGCCGCAACGCCTGGGCCGATCCCACCGCCTGGAATAGCCTCGGCTTCTGGAGTATCGGTCAGCTTGTTGGCAGTGCCGGCATGATGCTGCTGACCTGGCTCGGTGTGGGAAGTGGATGACTCAATCAACGCCATAGTTGCGTTCATACAATCACAGCGGCACAGAGAACACAGAGGTGCGCAGGTGCTGGTCAGGGCATCAGGCATCTCCAGGACGTATGTTCCGCCTCAGTTGAACACTGCCAGCAGTATCGCTCTAGTGACACTCTCCTCGCCCTTTACCACCAGCAGTTTCGTGTATACTTATCCTTGATATGACAACACTCACAGGATCAATCCTATGCAAAAACTTGGTGTGATCGATCTCGGTTCCAATACCACTCGTCTGATTGTGATGGCGTATGAACCGGGGCGCTGTTTTCGCCTGACCGACGAAGTGAGCGAGACTGTCCGTCTGGCCGAGGGCATTGGCCCCTCTCGCATGCTGCAACCGGCACCGATTCGGCGCGCCGTTGAAGCCCTGCGCATGTTCTATTCGCTCTGTGTCTCAACCGGCGTTGATCACGTGATTGCGGTCGGCACCAGTGCCATCCGCGAAGCGGCGAACCAGACTGATTTCTGGGCAGCGTTGCGCACTGCGACCCCGCTCGATCTGCGCATTATCTCTGCCGAAGAAGAGGCGTATTTCGGCTACCTCGGTGCGATCAATGCCTTGCCGATCCAGCATGGTGCACTCTTTGATACCGGCGGTGGTTCGACCCAGGTAATGGCGGTGGCTGACCGGGCACTGACGCGGAGTTTTTCGGTGCAGGCCGGCGTGGTGCGCTTCACCGAGCAGTTCGTACAGAGCGATTCGATCAGTCGCACCGATCTGCGGCGGCTGCGTGCGGCTGCGCGTGATGCCTTCGCTCCCCTCGACTGGCTGCCCGATCTAAGCAATGGCCGTTTGGGTGGGATCGGTGGGACGGTACGCCAGTTGGCCCGCATCGATCAGAAACAGCGTGCCTACCCGCTTGAACGAGTCCACGGCTATCAGCTCACCCGCGAGGCGGTAGAGCGTATTACCGAAGAACTCGCCCGCCGTTCCCGTCGCGAACGATTGCAAATTCCCGGTATGAAGGAAGAACGGGCCGATGTAACACTGGCCGGTGCCGTGATTATCGCGGCTCTGATGGATCGCGGCAACTTCCCGTACCTGCTGGTCAGCGGTCAGGGCGTGCGCGAAGGCATCTTCTACCAGCACTTTCTGGCCGATCAACCGCAGCCCCTGCTGAGCGAACCACGACAGTTCAGTGTGCTCAATCTGGCCCGGCTGACCCATTACGAACCGGAACACTGCGCTCGCGTCGCTCACCTCAGCCTGTCGCTGTTCGACCAGTTGGCACCCCTGCACGGGTATGGCGCCTGGGAACGCGAACTGCTCGGCTACGCTGCGATCCTGCACGATATTGGCATCAGCGTCGGCTACTACGACCATCACAAGCACGGCGAGTATCTCATTCACAATGCCACCCTGCTCGGCTTCAGCCATCGCGAAATCGTGATCATCGCCAGCCTGGTACGCAACCATCGCAAAGGATGGGGCGATCTGACCGCCTACGCCCCCATTCTCGCCACCGACGACGAAACACGCATCGCCCGTCTGAGCGCCATGCTCCGCCTTGCCGAATACCTGGAACGGAGCAAGAGCCAGATCGTGCGTGATGTGCGCGTCCAGATCGGCGAAGAGATCGTGATTGATGTGATTGCCGACGGTGATGCCCACGTCGAAATTTGGGAAGCCTCACGCCGCAGCGGCCTGTTAAAACGCAGCTTTGGCCGCGAGGTGCAGATCAGAGCAACATGAGCCTGTGCTATAATGCCACATAGCAAGAAGTGAGGGATAGGCTACACGCATGCGGTGCCCGTTTTGCCATTTTGTCGAGACCGATGTTATCGATACGCGCAAACTGTACGACGGCGAGGTGATCCGTCGCCGTCGCCGCTGCCGTGCCTGCAGTCGCCGCTTCACCACCTACGAACGTATCGAGTCGGTCAGCCTAATGGTCGTCAAAAAAGATGGCACCCGTGAACCGTATGACCGCGAAAAGATTGCGCGCGGTGTGCGCACCGCCTGCTACCGTCGCCCGGTCTCGGCGGCGGCCATCGAACAACTGGTCAATGATGTCGAAACCGCTATCATGAACACCGACGAACACGAAATCAGTTCGCAGGCAATTGGTGACGCGGTGATGCAGCGCTTGCGCGATCTCGATGAAGTAGCCTATATCCGCTTCGCTTCAGTCTACCGTGCGTTTACCGACATTGGCAAGTTGCGCGAAGCTGTTGATGAACTCCTTGATCGAGAAGGTGTCCGCAATGGTCACCTCTCGCCAAAACCAGCAGAGGACTCATGAGTATGAGCGTCGAAACGACACCCCAGCCGGTGTCTGAACAGGAAGTCAACCCATCATTGCTCCAGCGTATTGCTCATTCGATACGATCCATCGAATGGACGCAAGTCTTGTTGGTCAGTATTCTGACCGCTATCGCCTGGTGTTCGCTGTTCCTGGCCAACAATATCTTGCAGATTCTGGCCGGTGTTGTACCGGTGATGGCCGGTATCTATCTGGGACGCAAGGTACGCGGTGAGTACCTGGCCAACGGCCTGGCCCTCGGCCTGCTAACCTTCCTCTTCGGCCTGGCGATTATGACCGGCTACGGCCTGGTTGGTGAAGCCGGGATGGCGCCGATGCCGGTTATTCAGCTCGATCCTGACCAGCCACCCGCACCGGCAACCCTGCTTGACCTCATTTCCATCTATTTTATCTTTTCAGCATTCGCATTGATCCCGTTTCCCGCTTTCGGAACGGTGATGTCTGGCCGTGCCGAAGAGCGCAACCGGCAGTTGCAGAGAGAGATTGCCGAGCGCGGCGGTCGTCTCGAACGTCCAGGCGTGGTGCGCACCCTCGAAGACCTGCAGGGTCTCTCGCTGCCTCAATTCGGTTCGTATGTGCTGAATCTCTTCCGCAAAAAGGGCTTCGAGTTCAAAGACTATCGCTTCATCGACAAAGATAAGCATCTCGATCTTGAGCTGACCTACGAGGGGGTAACTTACTTGCTGCGCTTATCGGTTGCCGACAAGGTGCGTCCAGGTACACTGGAAAGTCTGTTGCAGGACATGAAACGGGCCGGTATCCCGAAAGGATTAGTGATTACGTCAACCGAATTCACGCCTGATACAATCAAGGCGGCGAGTGGCCGGCGCAATGTGCTGATTATCGATGGGAAGACGTTATTTGCGATGGCAGAGGGGTAACACACATGCTGCTTGATTTGAGTGGGCGAGTCGCAATTGTCACCGGTGGCAGTCGTGGGATTGGCCGGGCGACGGCCGAGCGGTTGGCCGGCAGCGGTGCCGCTGTGGTCGTCAACTATCGCGGGAACGCAGCGGCTGCCGAAGCGACGGTGGCCGCCATCACTGCTGCCGGCGGCACCGCCATCACCGTGCAGGGTGACGTCAGTCAACCGGCAGATGTAGAGCAAATGGTCAAGACCACCCTTGAACGGTTTGGTCGGATCGACATTCTGGTCAACAATGCCGGCATTACCCGCGATACCTTGCTTCTCCGTATGAAGGAGAGTGATTTCGATGAGGTGATCGCCACCAATCTACGCGGGGTCTTTCTCTGCACCCGTGCTGTTCTCCGCCCGATGACCAAACAGCGCTTTGGTCGGATCATCAACATTACATCGGTGGTTGGATTGACCGGTAACGTTGGTCAGGCCAATTACGCTGCGGCAAAAGCCGGTATTCTCGGCTTCACCAAATCGACAGCCCGCGAGATGGCGAGTCGGGGGATTACCGTGAACGCCATTGCGCCGGGCTTCATCGAAACTGAGATGACCGAGGCGCTCAACGAAGAGGCGCGCAAGGCGATTCTGGCAACTATCCCGCTCGGTCGGTTTGGCCAGCCGGCTGAAGTTGCGGGACTTGTCTGTTTCCTGGCCTCTGATGCCGGCGCATATATCAGCGGTCAAACGCTGACTATCGACGGTGGAATGGTGATGTCCTGATGATTCGCAAAGTATTAGTAGCCAACCGCGGTGAAATTGCTGTACGTATCATTCGGGCCTGTCAGGAGTTGGGCATTCGCACGGTAGCCGCCTATAGCACTGCCGACCGCGACTCGCTGGCCGTTCGTCTGGCTGATGAGGCAGTGTGTATCGGTCCACCACCGGCAGCGAAGTCGTACCTCAATGCTCCCGCCCTCATCAGCGCTGCCCTCGTGTCGGGGTGTGATGCAATCCATCCCGGCTATGGCTTTCTCTCCGAAAACCCCTACTTTGCTGAAATGTGCGCCGATTGCAAACTGACCTTCATCGGTCCGCCGCCCGAACCGATCCGGCTGATGGGCGATAAGGCGATTGGGCGCGAAACAATGCGCAAAGCCGGCGTCCCGACCGTCCCTGGCTCTGATGGCGAAGTTCGCTCGCTCGAAGAGGCCATCGATATCGTCCGCCAGATCGGGTATCCGGTACTGCTCAAGCCCTCTGGCGGTGGTGGCGGTCGCGGCATGCGCGTCGCTTACGACGAAGCCGATCTCCAGCGCGCCTTCCCCACTGCGCGCGCCGAAGCCGAGGCAGCGTTCGGAAATGGTGCACTGTTGCTGGAAAAATACCTCACCCGCGTGCGCCACGTCGAAATCCAGGTTCTGGCCGACCAGTACGGTCATGCCATCCACCTCGGCGAACGCGACTGCTCGGCCCAACGTCGCCATCAGAAAATCGTTGAAGAGACACCGTCACCGGCAGTCACCCCTGAATTGCGCGAGCGGATGGGAGCCGATGCTGTGCGTGGTATCAAGTCAATTGGCTATGTGAATGCCGGCACGCTCGAATTCCTGCTCGATCAGGACGGCAACTACTACTTCATCGAAATGAACACCCGCATCCAGGTCGAACATCCCGTCACCGAACAGGTGACCGGAGTCGACCTTGTGCGCTGGCAGTTACTCATCGCTAGCGGCGAGCGCTTGACGCTGCGCCAGGAAGACATTAAAATAACGCGGCACGCAATCGAGTGTCGGATCAATGCCGAAGACCCGGAGCGTGACTTTTTACCGGCAAGTGGTGAAGTTGAGTTCTATTTACCGCCTGGCGGTCCTGGAGTTCGAGTCGACTCCCACCTCTATTCCGGGTACACACCACCCGGAACCTATGACTCATTACTGGCGAAAATTATTACAGTTGGCGACACACGCGATGAAGCGCTCAACCGCATGCGGCGGGCGCTCAACGAGTGTGTAATTACTGGTATTAAAACAACCATCCCGTTCCAGTTGGCGCTGATCGACGATCCGGAATTCCGGGCAGGTCGTATTCACACCGGTTACGTGGCAGAGCTGCTGCGCCAATGGAAAGAGACTCTCAACCCGGTATAAACCGATGACGGGATGCGTATGGGGAGGGCGAGATTGGCAAGTCAGCGGCATCGGGTACGGATCGTAGCCTTGCAGATCCTCTTTGAAGTTGATGAAACCGATCATGCGATTGATCAAGTGCTCGAGCGCCGGCTCGCTGGTGAACCAATGTCGCAGGAGAGTGCTGAATTTCTCCGGCGACTGGTGTTTGGCGCATGGGAGCATCGCTCGTATCTGGATCGGATCATCGAAGAGGCAGCACCAAACTGGCCGGTAGCACAAATGCCGGGGGTTGATAAGGCGGTGCTACGGATTGCCCTCTTCGAGCTCCTGATTGATGATGTCGAGCGCACACCGATAAAAGCTGTGATCAACGAGGCGGTCGAACTGGCGAAACAGTTCGGCAGCGACAATTCGAGCCGGTTTGTCAATGGCGTGCTCGGTACGGTGGTAACGCGCTACCTGGCCGACCGCGATGATACTGTTGAGGAATAGCCGTCTTTGAAAGGAGGGAATGTAACTCGTATGGCTTCGCCTGAGATGGAAGAGCGCCTGCGCAAGATTATTGTCGATCAGCTCGGTGTCGAGCCAAAGCAGGTTGTACCTTCGGCATCGTTCACCAAAGCCCTGAACGCCGACTCACTCGATCTGGTTGAACTGATTATGTCAATTGAAGAAGAGTTCGGTGTTGAGATTTCGGATGAAGAGGCCGAAAAGATTCAGACTGTCGCTGACGCGCTGAATTATCTCGAAACTCACCAGAGCAACGAGTAGCGGTGTCACCATATCTGCACCGTAGCACAGGCGAAAAGCCTGTGCTACGTTCGTTTTTGATA
>NZ_DAOTZQ010000117.1:0-19809 GCF_034434295.1 Chloroflexus sp. | reverse complement strand
GATTCCTTGATCGTGACGAGCACACCCGGCACCCGCGTGACCAGCCGGGTCAACGACGTGACACGTGCCAGATCGTGAGCATGGCTGGCGCGGCAGCATGGCTGCCGCACTCCAAACCACGCCACACGCGGATGATGAGTGATTAAGGCAACCTGTTCAGCTCGTGATGGCACCGGAGATGGTTATTAGAGCGCGACAGTGCAGCTTTTTATGAAATAAGTTCTTGCATACCACGATGGAGCGCTCAATGCCGCTGCGTGATGGTGCCGGGAGAGAGCGTACCTTGACTGGTATTAAACCAGATATAGGTGACTGATAAAGCACGATCAGTAGGCGCACATAGCTGTGTGCTCCTACTGCGTCTATGCAAAGCTGTCAGCACTGTTCATATCAAATCTTGAGTAATACGGTGCAACACCGCACATCACCAGATATGCGGTGTTCCGCGACTATCCGTCACATTCGCGACAATCCGTGGCTATCACCTGCATGCAACGGATTGGCGGTAGGGGCGAGTTCTGAACCCGCCCCTACGGATGGGGCACGGGTCGGTTTACCTTGCTACACGAGGGATGCGGTGAACGCGGGGCGAAGGGTATGTCTCGGATTTGTGCTATGCACGTACCCTGCATTGGACCGTACCAGCTTTGATGTCAGGTTTCGATCGGTGCCTGCCAGAGACAAATGCGACCGTCGTGAGCGCCGGTAGCCAGCAATTGCCCATCGGGACTAAAGCTCAGACAACTGACACCAGCGCTATGTTCGAGGATCGGCGGGTGTGGTTGGCCCTGTTCGGCCAGCCAGAAGCGAGCACTACGATCTTCACTGGCCGAGGCGAGCAGTGGCACACAAGGACTAAATGCCAGGCCACGCACCGGTGCCGTATGGCCGCGCAGTGTGTCAAGTGGGTGAAAATCTTTGACACGCCAGAGGCGAATGGTGGTCCCGCTGGATGCGGCCAGGATCGTGCCGGCTGGATTAAAGGCGACACTGTAGATGAAGGTGTTGAATCCTTCGATTGGTTTCAGGGGTTGATGGTCGGCAACCTGCCAGAGGTAGATCGCGCCGTCGTAACAACCGGCAGCTAACAACGATCCATCAGGCGAAAAGCTCAACGAGTGGACAAATGGACAGGTGAACAAACCAATTGGTTCAATCTTTCCTTTCCGAATCTCGTAGAGGGTGATTGCTTCGCCCCAACCGCCAACTGCCAGATAACGACCATCAGGACTGAAACAGATACTTTCAACAGGACAACCGGTCTGGTGAATTGTTTGCGCCATCTGCCAGTTGTCCGTTGTCCAGAGCCGTATGGTTTCATCATCACTGCCGGTCGCGGCCAATGTACTATCAGGACTCACGGCAACAGCACGGATAGCACTCTCATGGCCACGTAGCGTGTGGATTTGCTCTCCGTTGCTCAGACCCCACACTCCAACCGTATAATCGTCGTAGCCCGCCAGTAACCAGCGATTGTTTGAGGCAAATGCCAGGCTACGCACTTGCGAACCTGTGATCATGCGACGAAGCAGGGTGCCAACCGGTGTTGGTGATGAGGTCTGTGGTTGGGAAATTGGTGCTGCCTGGGTTGGTGTGGCTGGCCCTGATGAGGCGGGTGTTGTGGTCGTGTCGGTAGATGTAGCAGATGCTGGCGACGCAATCGATCGTATTGCAGCAGGTTGTACACTCGCAGATGGTCGGCCACGCAGGCGGTGCAGGGCCTCGCGCATTTCGCGCACTGATTGCGGTCGCTGATTGATCAGCGTCGCCATTCCCTGCTCAATCAATTGGGCTAACCCTTCGGGCACATGGGGAGCCAGGCTCCGAATTGGGCGCAATGGATCGGGTTGACCATTGACCAGACTGGCCATGCGAACCATTGCATTAGGGGGTAAAACACCGGTGAGTAAATGATACAGCGTTGCTGATAGCGAGTAAATATCACTCCGCGGATCGGGTTCACCGTCACGCATCTGTTCGTATGGTGCGTAGGGAGGGGTAAAACCGTAGACCTTACGTGTCCCTGAACCATCAACATCAGCGACGACCGTCATACCGCCGCGTGCCAGACCAAAATCGAGCAGGATAATATCATGATTCGGCGTTAACTTCAGGTTTTTCGGCTTAATGTCACGATGAATGACAGGCACCGGACGGGTATGCAGGTAGTGTAATACATCGAGCAGTTGATCGGTCCACTTCACAACCAGCGGCAACACTTGCGGCGATGCAAAGCGCCGTCCCAGGCGAGCCAGTTGATTCCCCAGATCCTCGCCGTGGATGAATTCCATCACCAGAAACTGGCCTTGCGGTTCGATGAAATGGTCAATGACTCGCGGTAGCGCCTGATGGCGCAGCCGGGCCAGGATTTGCGCTTCCCGCTCAAATGCCTGCCGGTACGCATCATCGTTGAACAGGGTCTGTTTGAGAGCAACATCGATGCGCAGTCGCAGATCGCGGGCGTGGTAGACAGCACCCATCCCGCCTTTCGCGATCTGAGAGATGACACGATACCGACCCTGTAAGACTGTTTCCGGCGCAAGCATTCACTAACCCTTACTCTATTTTGAACCAAACTATCGCTTATTATAACAAAATGTCGGAGCAGCGGTATGTACTCCGCTGCTCCAGGTAAAAGTAAAATACTACTGGCGAGTTTACTATAAAAGATCGTATACTCCGGTCAGAATGTCGATCACTATCTTATAGTGGGTCAGGCTCGACAGTTGCGACGATCACGCATGTTGTGTTCAATGTCCGGCAGCAAGTGCGCCAGGTGCGGAAATTACGCTTCCGCACCCTGGCGATAGTTCGTGACACGGCTTTATACGATAGGTTCTACACCAGGCCGTATGCTTCGGCCAGAATCTCGATTGGATGGCGGGTGGTAACGCCGGTAGCGCCGCTGATTTGCCAGCGACAGGTCTCGCTATCGCACAGCGCAAGCTGCTGCCCGCTCGAACGCACAAACTCGAACAGTGGCTTGCCAACATCCATTGCAATCTGGTACTTCTCGCGTTTCAACCCATACGTTCCGGCAATACCGCAGCACTCGGCGCGGCTTTCGTGCAGGTGCAGACCAGGAACCAGGCTCAACACGTCGAGTACTGGGCGTCCAATCCGATGCGCACGCAACTGGCACGGTGGATGGTAGGGAAGGCTGCGCTCCATCGGGCGAAAATCGGTGCGTAACCGACCCTGCTCGTATAGATCGCGCAGAAATTCAAAGATGTCGTAGGTGGCGGCAGCTACTGCTTGCACATCATCACCGTGTAATCCGAGTAGCTCTGGAGCTTCTTCTTTCAAGGTTAGCGTGCAACTGGTGCTGGTGCCGACAATTGGAATGCCGGCACGTGCATACGGTAAGAGTTGCGCAACATTGTACTCGTGGTGCTTCTGTGCCGCCGGAAAATCACCGTTGGAGAGTAACGGCAACCCACAACAACGCTGGGGTGGAATGATCACCTCAAAGCCAAGGTGTTCGAGAACGGCAATGGCAGCTTTGCCAACGTGTGGTTCGTAAAAGTTGGTGCTGCAACCGTGGAAGTAGACCACCTGTGGACGGCGACCGGTCGCTGTCGCTTTACGACGTTGGAACCAGCGCCGAAACGTGTAGGTGCTGGCTTTGGGCAGTGGCGCATGGCGGTGAATACCCATCACCTGCTCGATGAGCCAGCGGGCCGGGGCAAACTGAAGCGTGAAATTCACCAGTGGGGCATGTGGGCCGCAGCTCAGCCGTCCAACCAGGCCAGAGCGAGCAATGATCCGATTGCGGAGCGGCATACCACGTTCGGCCACGATCTGGGCGCGGGCACGGGCATTTAATTCGGCAATGCGCACCCCGGTTGGGCAGACCTGGTTACATACCCGGCAACCTGAGCAGTAATCAACCGAGGCGTCGGGAACCGGCTGCGCAGCATGGCGAAAACGTTGCGCTTGCGGCCCAACGTATTTCGGACCGGGAAAGGCATCGGTCACTGCTGCCACCGGACATGCGGATGTGCAGATGTTGCACTTGATGCAGTGATCAAGCGATTGAGTGAGCGATAGCTCGATGTGATCCATAGCGATTATTCCTCTTGGCCGACTACTGCTGCCCGGCTTTCCAGCCGGTAGCAATAGCGACACCCTCAAGGCATCCTTCCCGAATCGGGTCAAAACCGGCAAGCGCACTGCCGGCAACCATCACATTTTCGTAGACCAGTTGACCGCCGGCATCGAGTGGGCGCAGATCACGATCAACGCGCACCCCACTCTGAAAGACAGGATGACCGTCTTCGGCGAGAAAACGGGGGGCGAACCAGCCCGCTCTCCCGGCGGGAGTCTGGAGGGGAAGGTCAAGCGCAGTTTCCCGGAGCTGACCTTCCGGTGTTGCCCGAACCCCACCACCGAGGATGCCGCCAGTAGCCAGTACCCAACGACGGGCAGGGTGACGTTGCTCACGAGCGGCTGCCTCACTGAAAACAGCAACCAGTGTCTGCTGAATATGCTCACCGCGTTGGATAAAACCGCCCAACTGTACCCTGCCACCAAGGCGGAGCAACTCGTCTTCCAGAATATGGTACAGCCGCATACCGGCCACAGAGGTGGGAAGCGTAGGAATTTCAAAGATCAGTGCGCCAGACCGATTCTGCAAATCACGTACTACCCCGGTCGCATGTTTCAAACCGAGAATAGCCGGCATCCCAATGCGTGCATACCCTCCCTTGCGCACCAGACCTGCAAGCTGGTCGCCGACACTGGCCCGAAAAGCCGGCTGCTCGAACAGGCGTGCCAGCGTCACCGGGTTAAAGTCGTGCTGACGACCGGTTGGTGGAAGGGTAAGCTGTGCTGCTTCAGCACGAATGCCCTGCGCACGCAGATTGGCCGCGATAAGGGGTGGGAAGAAGTCACGCAGTTCGCCGAAGCTGGCGATCAGTGTAGGCCGTCCATCACGCAACTGGCGGGCATCACCGGCGATCATCGTTGCCGGAGCAAAGGCGGTAGGGCGCAATGCCCCCAGTGCTGTGGGAAGAAAGACGTTACGGTTGAGATTACCGGCAAGCGGATAGCCGGCAGCCTCGCAGATTGCCCGCAGCCGGGCAATTCCCTGCTCGATCATAGTCGGCCCGCTCAGCGCGTAGGGATGGTGAGGTCGTTCTACTGTCAGTTGGGCAATCCCGGCAAAAGGATCATCTGCCGCTGCCAGTAGATCGATACACCCGCTGGCCCAATGGGTCGTTCCGTGACCCTTCGCCAGCACCAGGACTTTTTCCCCACGTTCGGCGCGTCCGATGGCTGCCATCATGCCGGCCAGGCCGGCACCAATTACAATCGTATCGTACATATCGCTCTCCCGGCAACCTATGCCTGCACATACTCAGTTGCAATTGCCGGGTGTTGCGTCACCAATCCACCACCCGGTTCGGCCAGTGTGCGCAGGCGATCAATGCCCAGCACACCCACGTAGATCAATTCGTCGAGGCGTGCCTGTCGTAACTGGTCGCCCCACAATACCGGTGTGAGACCTTTCCAGCGTTCCTGGAGAAAGTGCATGATCGCTTCGTTCGTATGAACGTGGCTGAGTCCCGCGGTACAGCGTTGTTCGTAGAGCAGGTTCGCGGTGCGATAGATACACCAGCCACCCTGACATGGCCCCATACCCATACGTACATCGCGGCGAATATCGTCAAGGTTATGCGCACCGGCATCAATTGCAGCCTGAATCCGGTCGCGCGTCACCAGCTCGCATTCACAGATCAAATCACCAGCTGCGTGGTGACTCTCTACGAGCGCCAATGGTTTCCCCAGCCAGTAGTGAGGAGTTTGTGCAGCCGGATTAGGTGAAACAGTGACCGTCGCGTGGCTACTGTGCTCGAAGCGGGGTACCGGCAATACCTCGCTTGCCGTGCGGCAGGGTTGGGTATTCCCCAGGCGGCGGGCGATCTCATTGACCGTTTGTTCGGCCATCAGCCGATAAGTTGTCCATTTACCGCCAACAATCGAGAAGATGCCACTTACGCCATCACGCTCTTCGTGGTCGAGTAGTTTGAACGTGCGGGGAATGTCGCGGTCGCTGGCAACATCTTTATCTTTGTAGAGTGGGCGCACG
Organism: Chloroflexus sp.; assembly: GCF_034434295.1. Taxonomy (GTDB): domain Bacteria; phylum Chloroflexota; class Chloroflexia; order Chloroflexales; family Chloroflexaceae; genus Chloroflexus. The sequence goes on along the minus strand of NZ_DAOTZQ010000117.1, from coordinate 13,718 downwards.
CCGGCCCAGGTGCGCAAAGCGCGATACTGGCGGAAACCGGGAATGAGCTTCTCGCCTTCGTCGAGCATAAACTGTATCTCTTCGGGTTCGATCCCAAAGACATCGGGATCGGGAACGTGCACATCAGTCGTACCGATCACAGCGACCGTGTGAATTGGCACAATAATGTCACCATCGGACGGCAGCTTACAGCGATTGACCACCGTATTTACCATACGGTGGTTCATCGCAACCATGGTACCCTTACCGGGCACGACATTCACCGTTAACCCGGCCAGGGCGGCAATCTTCCCGGCCCAGGCGCCTGCCGCATTGAGCACATACGCGCAGTCGATCCGCACCCGTTCACCGCTACGTAAATCCTCGGCGATTGCGCCCACGACGCGATCCCCGACCCGAATGAGGTCGACAACATGATGGTAGGTGCGAATATCGGCACCATATTCGCGCGCCGCCAGTGCGACCGAATGAGTGGCAAGAAACGAGTCGGCAGAGCCGTCGGGAACTTCAAAGACACGGGAAATACGGGGGTTCAGTAGTGGTTCACGACGCAGCATCTCGGCGACACTGATCTCCTGGACCGGTACACCGGTACGATGGCAGTTGGCGACGAAGACATCGCCATAGCTCTCATCATCCCATGGTGTAATCACAAAGAAGCCAGAGGTTTGCTCGATACAGTGCGGCATGATCCGCCGCAAAATCGCATTTTCGTGGGCGCATTCGCTGGCTGACTGGGGGTCCTTGGTGACATAGCGCCCGCCTGAATGGAGCAGGCCGTGATAGCGACCGGTGGTACCGTGTGTCAAGTCGCCCTTTTCCACCAGCACACAACGAATACCGCGCATTGCCAGATCGAGCGCGCAACCGGTGCCAGTAGCGCCGCCACCAATAACCAGCACATCGGTGGAGATAGTCTGCATAATGAACTCCTGACGGGCAGCAAGACCGGCAGGAGATGTCCCGCCGGTCTTGCCACAATGGTCTGTTCGGGTGCGGTGAGAGTGGTTTACTCCACCCAATCGAAGGTACGGGTAACTGCCTTCTTCCAGCCCCGATAGAGTCGCTCGCGGGTCGCTTCATCCATTTGTGGTGTCCAGGTGTGATCAACACCCCAGTTGGCCCGCATCTCATCGGTATTTGACCAGAAGCCGACCGCTAAACCGGCAGCGTAGGCAGCACCGAGCGATGTGGTCTCTGCAACTTTGGGCCGAATAACGGGAACACCCAAAATATCGGCCTGGAATTGCATCAGGGTATTATTGTACACCATACCACCGTCGACCTTCAAGGCGGTCAGCTTGACGCCGGAGTCCTGCTCCATCGCGTCGAGCACCTCGCGCGTCTGATAGGCAGTGGCTTCGAGCACGGCGCGGGCGAGGTGGCCTTTATTGACATAACGAGTCAGGCCAACAATCACACCACGGGCGTCCGAGCGCCAGTAGGGCGCGAACAGGCCGGAGAAGGCGGGTACGAAGTAGATACCGCCGTTATCTTCGACCAGATTCGCCAGTGCCTCAACTTCTGCCGAGGAGGTAATCAGACCGAGGTTATCGCGGAGCCACTGCACCAGGGCACCGGTGATAGCGATTGAGCCTTCGAGGGCGTAGACGGCGGGCTGATCGCCGAACTTGTAGCAGACAGTGGTCAGCAAGCCACTCTTGGACGGAACCAGTTTCGTGCCAGTGTTGAGCAGCATAAATGAACCGGTACCGTAGGTGTTCTTGGCTTCACCGACATCGAAGCAGGTCTGTCCAACCATGGCCGCCTGCTGATCGCCCAGGATACCGGCCACCGGCACACCGGCCAGGTCACCTGTTGCCGTACCGTAGACCATGCTGGAGGGCACGATCTTGGGGAGCATCTGGCGCGGAATCCCCATAATGCCGAGAATCTCATCATCCCAATCAAGAGTTTCAAGATTCATCAGCATCGTGCGTGAGGCGTTGGTCACATCGGTAACGTGGACACCGCCGTTAGGGCCACCGGTGAGCCACCAGGTCAGGAAGGTATCGATGTTGCCGAACACCACATCACCGGCCTCAGCCGCCTCGCGGGCACCGGGCACATTGTCGAGAATCCAGCGAATCTTGGGGCCGGAGAAGTAGGTTGCCAGCGGCAAGCCGACCTTGGGGCGGAACCGATCCTGACCACCATCGGCAGCAAGTTCATTACAAATCTGGTCGGTGCGGGTATCTTGCCAGACTATCGCATTGTAGACCGGTCGGCCTGTTTTGCGATTCCAGACTACCGTTGTCTCGCGCTGATTGGTAATGCCGACGGCGACAATATCGCTCGCGCTCAGGCCGCCTTTGCTCAGTGCCCCACGAATCACACTTTGGGTACGCTCCCAAATCTCATCAGGGCTGTGTTCTACCCAGCCGGGGCGGGGGTAAATCTGCTCGTGCTCTTTCTGATCGTAGCAAATGACATTCCCGCTATGGTCGAAGATCATACAGCGGGTACTGGTTGTGCCCTGATCGATAGCAGCGGCGTACTTTGCCATAATTGAAGACTCCTTTGTCTACGCTCACACGATCCGGTTGGAACGACATCACGCTTTGGCAGCCTGCTCGACTACCTCAAGCAACGCCTGAGCCATCAGGTACGCAGACGCTGCACCGGGATCGCGATGACCAATCGAACGTTCACCAAGGTAGGATGCGCGACCTTTAGTAGCCAGCATCGGTTCGGTTGCGATCATGCCCTGCTCGCAGGCGGCAACTGCGGTGCGCATTGCTGCCAGCAGATCACCGCTTGCTGCATACTGTTCTTTCAACGTATCAATTGCAGGCGCGATCGCATCGATCATCGTCTTTTCGCCACGAGTCGCTTTGCCACGGGTCTGAATGCCTTCCAGGGCAGCGCTCAATGCGGCGATCAATTCTTCTGCGCCGATGGTTGTGCGATCACCAATCGCAGTGCTGGCCCGCAGAAATGCTGTGCCATACAACGGCCCGCTGGCGCCACCTACCGTAGAGATCAGAGTCATCCCGGTCAGCTTCAGCAGACCACTGATGCTACGGTCGGTCGCGGTTGGCAGCTTACTCATCACCGTACTGAAGCCACGATCCAGGTTAACACCGTGATCTGCATCACCAATCGCGGCATCGAGCCTGGTCAGATATTCGCGCTGCTCTTTGACCCGTTCGGCAACCAATTGGAGAAAACTTGTAACATGATCGGCGGTGATCTGCATGGCCCCTCTTTGTCCAATCTGGCGGCGGGGTGAGCACCCCGCCACAATACCGCTAATTGACCTTACATACCCCAACGTAACGCCGGTGTATGCACCGGTGCATCCCAAAGTTTGATCATCTCATCGTCCAGGCGGAGAAGCGTGAAGCTGACACCGGCCATCTCAAGCGATGTGATATAGCTTCCCACCAGTGAACGAGCAATCGTAATATTGCGATCCTTCAGGATGCGTGCCAGCTCATTGTACATCACATACAGCTCGATCAGCGGTGTGCCACCCATACCGTTGACAAACGCCAGCACAGCATCACCGCTCTTGAAGGGCAGGTCTTCCAGGATCGGGCCAGCCAGCATCTCAGCAATATCCCGTGCTGGAGCCAGCTTCTCGCGGCGCCGGCCTGGCTCACCGTGAATACCGATACCGACTTCCATCTCATCATCGGCCAGCTCGAAACCCGGCTTCCCGGCCTGGGGTACAGTACAGGGTGTTAGCGCCATCCCCATGCTGCGGCCACTGGCATTGACTCGCTCGGCAATTGCCTTACAGGTCGCCAGATCGGCACCGGCCTCAGCCGCAGCCCCAACGATCTTCTCGAGCAGAACAGTCACACCCACGCCACGGCGACCTGCCGTCCAGGTGCTGTTTTCGACCGCCACATCATCGTTTGTCACGACACTGGCAACTTCAATGCCCTCGGCAGCAGCCAGTTCAGCCGCCATCTCGAAGTTCATCACGTCGCCGGTGTAGTTTTTGACGATGTGCAAAACACCCTTCCCGCCATTCACTGCCTTGGTTGCCGCCAGCATCTGATCCGGCACCGGCGACGTAAAGACGGCACCGGGACAGGCAGCATCGAGCATACCGTAGCCGACAAAACCACCGTGCATCGGTTCGTGGCCTGAACCGCCACCGGAGATGACACCGACCTTGTTATGTGGTGCGCCGACACGCACAATGTAATCAGGGTCGTAGTGAACCTGAATCAGGTCGGCATGGGCAATTGCCATTCCGGCTAATGCCTCTTTTACGACATTCTCCGGTGCGTTGATCAACTTCTTCACAGGCTTCCTCCCTTGAAGCGATGACTGCTAACCGTTCGCAACGATGCGTAGCACATCACATACCTAACGCATGCGCCAGTAATGCTGCGATTGCGCCACCAATGATCGGCCCAACAACCGGTATCCACGAGTAACCCCAGTTGCTGTCGCCCTTACCGGCAATAGGCAACACAAAGTGGGCAATGCGCGGGCCAAGGTCGCGGGCCGGGTTAATTGCATAGCCGGTTGGACCACCGAGTGAGAGACCAATGCCCCACACCAGTGCCGCAACCAGGTACGGGCCGAGACCACTGGCCGGGTTACCCCCAGTAGCTCCATTGCCACTGAAGATGGCGAAGATGATGAAGACCAGCGCGAAGGTGCCGATCACTTCGGTGATGATGTTGTTGACCGGATTGTTGATCGCCGGACCAGTGCTGAAACAGGCCAGTTTCAGACCGGGGTCTTTGGTAACTTCCCAATGTGAGAGGTAGGTCAGCCAGACCAGGGTTGCCCCGATGAACGCACCGATGAGCTGGGCAATAATGTGCATGATTGCAGTGCCGACATCGTAGCCACCGCGAATCATCACGGCAATCGTGACTGCCGGATTGAGATCGGCGCCCGGACTGCCTAACGCGGCTGCGGTAAACACACCACACATGACGGCAAAGGCCCAGCCTGTGGTAATCACGATCCAGCCACCACCATTTCCCTTCGATTGCGTGAGCAGAACGTTAGCCACAACACCATTGCCAAACAGGATCAGCACCATTGTGCCGAAAACTTCGCCCAGAAAGGACGCAGGCATAGAGGGTCTCCTCCTTGCAACACAAAACAGGCGGAACCAGTTCCTACGAATCATCCTTGATCCAGCGTTCAAACAGAGAACGTGATACGCGCCGCTTCTTACTCGCAACATAGCAAGTCGCGATGCACGCGCTGCGTGGCGTGCCGGCGCATCTGAACCAGGCGTGCGCGCCGTCTACATCGCAGCACCCGGCGACCCGCCCTGCGCACCTCCTTTCTCACCGACTATACGGCAACACGATGCATTGCACCGTGCAATGCGCAAATAATGGCATGTCCCAATTGTTGGGCGTATAAGGTATTGATGTGTACATTTGGTGGGGCATTAATTCGGTGTTGGGAAGTTGCCCCTCTTCATTGAGTTGCTGTGCGATTATCCTAGCAAATTGCGCTGAGGGACGTCAAGCTGTGAAAAAGCCGTGCAATATGCAAAAGTGTTTCAATATTGAAACATCAAGCCACTTCTCGTCCGACACGCTTACTGTTCAATCTCCAGAACCTGATCGATGCCCTGCTCAACGAGCAATGGCAGACCACTACCAGGGGTTGCAATCAGTATCGGCGGGATGTGAAAGCTCCCGGCAGTCGTGCTTTGGGCAGTCACAGTGAGGCGGTAGACGCCGGGTGGCAGATTGACGCCGCTTAGTTGCACACTTCGCCGTTCACGATCTATCTGAACATAAGAGAATTCAGTCAGGTTGCCGACACGCACTGGCATTAGCCCTGACGGCAGCGGAATGGTGACATCACAACGGAGCAGGGATTTTCTGACCAGCAACAATACCTCCACCTGCACCGGTTGATTAACCGCCAGGGGGAGGCTGGACGGACGGAAGCTCAGGCGGACCCGCAGGTCTTCAATCGGTGATCGTTCAGTTGTCGGGCTACGAATTGCAATCAGTGCCGGGCCATCCAGTGGTTCAATCCGCAAGACTCCGCCACGTAATTGCCAGCGTGCTACGTCGTTTGGTGATGTCGTCGTCAGCAGGTCATTGTTGTACCAGACCCGAACGCCGGCATTATTGTTTTTAAGCGTATCGCCCAGCGCAAGCGTGACGCGGGTAGCTTCGTAAGGTGTCGGCCAGCCATCACCATCCCAACGCCGTAAGAGGGCGGTGCGCCAGGTGCTCAGGCGGGGGTCGGTGGGGCGATCACGACTGAGTGCCTGCACTACGCTGGCACTCACTGCCAGAGCACTCGATGGCATGCCCTCGGCACCGGCCCATGGCAGACCACCACCGGTAGTTGACCAGAACTGCGCCAGCAGTGTGCTGCGGTCTTGGGTACGGTGCAACGCACTGAACGCCCGTCCGGTTGGACCTGGAATATCTGTCGTGCCGGCTGAACCATCGGTAATACCATGCAATGACAAAACGTAATCAATGTACGCCTGCAAATCGGGTGTTGCCGTCATTCGCGTGCGGCGCAGATAGAGGATTCCTGGATCACTCAGTGGGTTCGTTTGATTGGACGGATCATTGATCTGGGCCAGCGCTTCAAGGACAAAGGTGGTGATGAATGGATCGGATGGCTGGTTTGGCCACCATCCCCAACCGCCATCGGGGTTACGCAGGGCACGCAACTGGCCGGGTAGACTTTCGATTGCTGTCTGCCAGCGTTCGGCGTCGTTGGTTGTGGGGGCAGTACGTTGCAATTCGTGGCCGATGATGAGTGCCGCAGCCAGCATTTCAGCCGTGGGCGCAGGTGATTGAAGCAGACGTTGCACCTGATCTGCCAGCGCTGAACGTGCATCAGGGGCAATGGCAATCTCTGCATCAGAGTCGGGGAGAGTTAGTTCCAGTGGGTCGCTTACAAGCCGGATTTGTGAAGTGGTGGCGATACGCTCGTCACGCACAACCGGTACGGCATATTCGATAGGTGGTGATGTGATGGTGTCGATCACTTCGTAACGTAAACCCAAGATAGCCACGTCTGCCTGGGTTTGCAATCGCCAGGATGCATTAACGGTTGTACCAGCCGGGATGGTTATTGTCTGTTCGAGTGGATCAAGCAGAGTGCCGCCGCTGGTCAACAGGCGCACACGGACTGTACGCGACTGCGAGTCGATGTTACGCAAGATAAGCGTGGCAACAGCGGTGTCGTTGTTCCGAAGTGGTGGTAAAGGAATGGCAATAGCTTCAACCGGTTGGAATGTATCAAGAAGTATGCTGGTCGTTGTAGCAATGCCGGTGTCGGCGATGGCAATCACGTCGAGGCGCCAGCGCCCTGATTGTTGTGGCAGGCGGAGCGAGATTTGATGCTGATCGCCGGTTGATTGCACAGTTGATGGCACAACAATGCCGGGTAAACCGCTCAAAGGATGGGTTGTTCGTCTGACAAACAGTGGTTGGTTCCAGTAATCAAGGTTGATCGCCGGTGAATGGATAGGAGTTAGCGTTGTCAGGAATGTAGCGGTCGGTGCAGTAACGGTTAGCGTGATGGTCGATCCCGGCACGACCTCGGATTGTGGTAGGGAAAGCAATGGTGATGCCGGTGGGTCGATCTGTAGCACCATGGTATGTACCCAAAGTCGGGTACCATCGTCGATCAAGGCTGTTAGTACCGTCGTTGGTGGTAAGTCGTTGGTGATGGGAAATGGAATAATCGTACCGGGCTGCAACGTGGTCAGGACAGTACGGGCAGCGTCTCCCTGGCCTGCGATCAGCAAGAGAGTACCACCACCGGTTGGACCACTGATCAACAGCCGTGCTGTCTCACCAACAGTGTAGGCAGTGCGATCAGTAACCAGCATTGGTTCAGCGGTGGCAATACCGGACCCTGCGACCCATAATTGTCGACGACTCACACTTAACCCAGATCGCACGGTGACTTCGTAGCGACCGGGTGCGAGCGGAACCAGTTCGGTGTTGGCCGTGCCACTGGCATCGGTACGCACTCGTCGCACTAATAACGGCGGATCGTTACTGGTGCGGCGTACTTCCAGTTCTACCAGGCTGTTGGGAATGGGTAGACCATCCACCTGTTGCAGCGAGATAGTTACTCTGGCCCGTTCATCGCGTTCGATAACACCCGGTGCATCGATAGCGAGCCGTGGACTGCGTGGAGTGATGATTCCTTCCGTGCTGTACGGTAATTGTTCGCCATCGGGCAACTGTGCTGTCAGCTCTAAGCGGTAGCGAAGCGGACGAATCAGGGCTTCGGCTGCCGGTAGTGTGATCTGCACCCTCCCGCTCTGGTCGGTGATAGCACTTGCCAGCGTTTCAGCGACTGATCCCAACACTTCACCGCTTGTTCCATCAAGCTCAGGTGTCGATAGTGTTTCGATCCGGAGCGTCCAGCTCACCGCGACCCCAGCGACCGGTAAGCCAGCGCGAACCACATCGATGGCGAGACTGTTGGTGAGGGTCGGTGTCACGCGAATTGTCGTAGCGGTCGTCGGTACAAACACCTGAATCGGCACTGCATACGTTGTCTCACCGATACTTACCTGCACCGTGTAGCTGCCGGGTGCGGTACGGGCATCGAGGCGTAAGCTCCCGTCAAGTTGGCCGGTATCGTTGATGGTACAGGTGACAGCAGTCGGTTCGCCGGCGAGTTTTGGGCCGTCAAGCTTCAGGCGACAGGCGTTGCCGGTGGGCAGCGTCACCCGGCCATCAAGCTGACGTTCACGGACGATGCCGCTGATACGTACAATCCCGCCTGGCCGATAACTCAGACGATCAGGAGCCAGCAGAGCAATGGGTTCCGACCCTGTTGATTGGGTAAGCTCAGTACGGGCCAGGGCAATACCTTCCCCTTCAGCAACAGCAATCATTGTCCGATTGGCGATGCTGCCAACCAGGGTGCCCAATCCGGCAAGTGGCACTCGCCACACCCCCTGCTCGTTGCTGTTCCCGCGACTGATCAAAGCTTCATCGAGGTAAATCGTGAGCGGGATGTCGGAGAGTGGTTTTCCGTTACCATTGCTGGTGACCCACAACAGCAGCTCATCGCCGTTGGGGACAACGGTCAGACGGAGTGCAGAGACGAGTAATAATTGATCAACGCGCAAACCATTGTCGGCGGTTAGCCGTAGATAGTAGGCACCGGGTGGTAGTAATGCTCCTTCGCTATTACCGGTAAGGGAAAAGACGCTCCGCACCAATTCATCAGGGGGATCATTGAACGTTTCGCGCCAGGCCCGTATCAGTATCTGCCCGTACCGTTCCGGGATAAATCCTGGCCATTCGTCAGGGCGCAACGATATGGCGCGGATCAGAGTCGTGGCATCGAGCTGGTACAGTTGCGCGTTCAGTGCATTGAGATTCATGCGCTCAATGGTAATAGCCGGCGTTGCATTGGCCGGGAAGCGTTGCAGCAGATCGCCAACAACTCGTAATGCCGGTGGGGAGCCGGCAGTACGTATCGTCAGTGAAATGTCGTTTTGGAGTGGCACCCCACTGCGGTCGCGGGTGCTGGCGGCAATGGTGATGGTATAGGTCGTTGCTGCCTGCACAACCGGGCGGAGACTGACTCGATTGTCATCAACCCTCAGATGAACATCGTTCACCGGAGGATCAAAACGCAATCCGGCTCGCAGTTCAGCCTCGTCCATTGGAGTGCTGAAGATCAGGCGAATCTCTTGATCAGGCAGTAGCGATTGGTCCTGGCCGGGGAAAGAGGCAATTAATGCCGGTACCGGCTCGACATAGAATCGCCAACCAGCCAACGCTGCTTCGATTTCGCCGGTACGGAGACGCACCTGATAGGTTTGACCGGGTACCCAACCGGTGTAGGGGGTAAACGATACCACGTAGCGTCCATCATCCATAATGCCGGTCATATCGCCACTAATCGGTGGCGTAATATCGAGCACACTACTGAGCAAGCGCGTATCAATTGGCGCATCGAAGACCAGGATAAGGGGTTGTTGTGGGTTCACCCAGCGTGCTTCAGGCTCTGGAGTCTTTGCGATGAGCTTTGGCCAGGGTGTGCTGAATTGCCAGCGAAACGGCTGCCCTAATTCAATGCCTCGCGTATCGCGGAGTGTAGCATCGATAGTCAACGTGTAAGTAGTAGCCGCAGTAAAGGCCATCATCGGTTGCAGCAGCAGGGTCTGCGGATCGAGCCATTCGCCGTTGAGTGGCCATGGTGGTGAGAGGCGTATCTGCGGGAGAGAAACCGGTTGACCGACTGCGTCCTCAGCCACCATAGGCTGGCTAAAGATAAGCGCAATCGGTGCGTCGAGCAGGCGTGGGGCCAGGGTCGCACGAATTGTTGGTTGGGCAGCCGTCACGAACGTTACATCAAGCGGCTGAGACAATGGCCGCCACCACCGACTTTGCGCGTTCGCCGCCACGTGAATGCGATACACAGTTGCCGGTTGTAAGGGTTGTACAGGCACTATCTGCAACACGCGCATATCGTCCGCCCACTGATAGGTAGCCGCCAACGGTGGATCGATGCGGAGAGCGCGTATCACCGTAAATGGATTCATGGGCGTACTGAAGGCGAGAGTGATAGAACTGCGTGGTGGTACGGTTTGGCTTTGCGGCAATGGATCGCGGAGTTGAACCGTAGGAGTCTCTACCCACGGCGACAACGGTACCAGCCAGCGCACTGCCAGCCCACACAGTAAGCTCGCAACTACTCCGACCAACAGAATTGTCCAGAGGCGGGCCAGTCTCTGTATCCCGCGCTGCATGCTCACGTTCATGCTGGCTTCGACCGACGCTGCACGCTGATCGCGTGTCGTGAATGATTCAGAACACCTATTAGTATACCATTGTCATCCAAGGGGGGCGCGGACACTATCTGGCGCGGTCGCGATAAACCGTTTCCGGTGCTACATCGTACCGATAGCCCTGGTGTGAATGACATGAAGCCTTCCCGTTGGCGCGTGTCGGTTGCGCTCACGTTGCTAAACCTGCTGACAGTACCTGATCGCGATGACGATCCATCCACTCCGCAAACCACTGTCCCTGTCCTAACAGTTCTAAATGGTACTCAGGTTCAGCATCTGGTGTGCTGAGGGTGCGCCGCAGGTTCCCCTGCAGCCAGACGACTTCGAGTATGACCGTGAGCGCAGTAGCTTCCTGGCGTGACAGGGGCATAATTGCATTGTAGGCATGGAGAAGCAGTCGAACCCGTTCGAGATCAAGTGGTGCGCGATACACCCCCCACGTTGGCCAGTCTGGTGGTGGTGTGCCAATCGCCATATCTACCAGGGCATCAGCGACATCGACCAGACGAGCATCGACACAGACCTGATCGTAGTCGATCAGCGCCGCTACAGCATCACCTCGAAAGATGAGATTGTCGCGATGGACATCGCCGTGGATAAGTAGATGAGGGAGAGCGGTATAGGCTTCGTCACTCAACTTGTGGCACAAATCGGCGATACGTCGTTCGTACCAGTGCAACGGGATGGTTAATTCTCCCAGTAGATCACGGGTTATCAGGCGTTCGGTCAGACTGCGTAGACTGGAAGGCAGGTAACGGGGTGTTGATGCGGGAGGGAGATCGGGAAAACCGACGACCGCCCGGTGATAACTGGCCAGCACACGGCCAATATCGCTCAACTGTTGAGGGCGGGCGGGATTAAACTCGTCACCGATAATAAAGATACTCAGCTCGTAGACCCGATCATCAACGATAATCATCGTCTCGCCATTGCGGGCCGGCAGGATACGTGGTGCCGGGAAACCGCGCTGGCGAAGCCAATCGAGCAGCCGATGGCGAAATGTAATCGCCTGAAGACCGCTGACACGACGATTACGGCGGATCACAAAGCGGCCAACACTGGTTTCGATAAACGCTGTTTCGTTGATCATACCCCGGCCGGCAGCCCGCACCGACCGTAGCTCACCTACATCGTAGTAGGCCAGTACACGGGAAATCTCGTCGTGTGTCAGCATGGAGTAACCTCATCAGCGTACACCGTTTCTATTCTACCATTGCACGGAACACTCCTCGATGATCGTGGTGCATATTGTGATAGCAGTCACCGGGAATCGTGCATGCTGTGATCCGAGCCGTGTTATACTTAGGGTATGGTGACAGGGCAAGGAACAGGACATCACGGACAATCGACGGTGTGGGTGCCGCTTTCCAGTGGAGCGCCACTGGTTGAGGCAACGTTTGCCAGTCGTCCGGCTCAGTTTCTGGTTGAAGCTCAGATGGGTGGGCGTATGGTGCGTGCCCATCTCGCCGACCGGGGGCGATTAACCGATTTGTTAACGCCAGGGGCGCGCCTGTTACTCGCCTCACGCGAGGAGATTGGACGGAAGACGGCATTTCAGGTGGTGGCGGTATACCAGAACGGTGATCTGGTCTCGCTTGACACCCAATTACCCAATCGCCTGGTGGCGGCAGCATTATCGCTCGGTGCGCTTCCCCAATTCTCGCGGTATTCGCGGGTACAGCGGGAAGTACAGCTTGGCCCGCATCGCATCGATTTTCGCTTGAGTGAAGGACTGGATACCTGTCTGCTGGAAGTCAAGTCGGTGACCAGGCTGGTTGATGGCATTGCCGTCTTTCCCGACGCACCAACTGAGCGTGGTGAGCGCCATCTGGAGCTGCTCATCAATGCTGCCCGGAATGGCCAGCGGGCGGCAGTAGTGTTCATCATTCAACGCTCGCGGGGTTGCGCATTTGCCCCCGATGTAACCGTTGATCCTGCGTTTAGCCGGTCATTGCGGGAAGCACGCTCGGTCGGTGTCGAAATCTACGCCTACCGTTGTCCGGTCGATCCGTCTGGCATCACGCTGGGTCAGGAGGTACCGGTCTTTGCCTCGTTTGCAGCCGTGCCGTTCGAGCTGCGGCAGCACTGATGAAGCAGTGTTTCACTCACTCCAGTCTCGCAAGAGTGTAACCAACTGCTCATTCAGCAATCTGTACCCTGCAGCGTTGATATGAAGCAGATCATCGCGAAACGGCTCAGCCACGTAGCCCGTTTCATCGGCCAGGATCGCTGCACTATCGAAGATGATGACATCTGGGGCTGCCATCGCACGGATTGCCTGATTGACGCGGGTAATCGCCGCCGTGATACGGCCGGTTGCTGGATCGAGCCGTTCAAGCGCATTTGGGCCGAGGGGAAAGATGGTGGTCAGGATAACCCGACTGCCATCTTTGCGGGCGATGGTCAGCATCTCGCGCAGATTAGCAATGGTTGCCTGCGTAATCGCCTCGCTGTCATCGTCGTCGTCCAGAATTGCCAGCGCCGCCAGATCATTGACACCAACCTGCATAATCACCAGTTCTGGCTTGAGCGGACTGACGTGGATCGAGTAGCGCAGGCGAGCCTGGGCACTGGTATGGCCAGGAACACCGCGGTTAACCATCGTAAAGCCGGTCGGTGTTGGCCATGCTGCGGCTCGCGAGTCACCGAACATCACGATACGCGCTGATGGCGAGCGATCATTGCTGATAGCGGTCAAACCCAGCGGATCAAGCCGGGTCAGATGAAACAGCCGTTCAAAATGACGGGTGCGCTGCCAGGCCAACAATCCTCCAAGACAGACTGCCCCCAGTACAGCGAGCCAGATAAGCCAAAGCCGACGTGTCAATTGCAAGCCTCCAGGGTCTTGATCATCTTTGCGCACTGCATAATCTTTTTACCACAAAGAATGTGGCGATGGGCGTGCTCCGTACTGGTTCCCGCTCACCGCAATTCCGGCCCCTCACCTCACCCCCCGGCCCCCGCTCCTCTCCCGTTGCCGGAGCGG
>NZ_DAOTZQ010000116.1:0-22929 GCF_034434295.1 Chloroflexus sp. | reverse complement strand
CGCCGGCACGCGCACGTGCCATCCCACCGCTCTGTCACCATGTAGAGAGCATCAACTGGCGGCAATTTATAAGACTTCGTCTCAAAAACACAGTGCGCAAATATGAATTGGCGACACCCGCTGGACCAGTCCAGGAATAGCACCATTCCTCAGCCGGTGCCACATTTCTTACAAACCGGTGTGGATGGAGGCAACTCCTACGACTTGTTTTGACACAAAATATCATTAACAAGTCAAAACGTCAACCTTGCTTACCTGCACTGCCCATTGCCTCCCGTCCCCCAGTGAGGTTCAGGAACGAACAGAAGGTCTACGTTGTCATTTTTCACCACAGAGACGCAGAGGGCACAGCGGATTGTTTCATTCCCCATACCCGCACTCGCCGTGGGCGTGCTCACCACATTCACCACAGAGGCCAGCGGGTTGTTGCGTTTTGCCCATGCCCGTAATTGCTGTGATTATTCTCTCCAGTAACCACACATTTTGGTAGTACAATAATAATGTAAGTAACAATACAAGGACTGGATGAAATGTTTAAATAATCTTAAAGGAATACACCCATGACAGTTTATCAGTTCTCCGCACAACGAATAGATGGTTCAATCCAATCACTGGCCGATTTTAGTGGTCAGGTGTTGCTTATTGTTAATGTAGCCAGCATGTGTGGCCTGGCTCCTCAGTACGCCGGTCTCGAACAGCTTTATCGTCGTTATCGAGACCAGGGCTTCACAGTATTGGGCTTTCCGAGCAACCAGTTTATGCAGGAACCACGTAGCAATGAAGCAATTGCTGAATTCTGTGAGCGTACATATCAGGTAACCTTCCCTCTCTTTGCCAAAATTGATGTTAATGGACCGAATGAACACCCGTTGTTTACCTACTTAAAGACCCAACTGCCTGGTCTATTTGGCAGCACAGCGATTAAATGGAACTTCACGAAATTCCTGGTTGATCGCAATGGCAAGCCATACCGCCGCTACGCCCCAACCGATCTGCCATCGCAGATCGAAGACGACATCGTGTTGCTCCTGCGTCAACAGCCCAAACCCTTGAGTGCATAGTCATCGGTGTCTACGCTTCACATCAAAAACGCTATCAAGCCGTCTGCGAGTGTGAGCGGCTTGATAGCGAAAGTGTTTTTGCCAGGGGACAACGAAACGTGTGTGTTCTTGACCTTATTTCATAAAAACTGTGCTGTCTACTTCCAGACGGTCGCTCAGGCGCATGAACGTCTGCCAATCGCCAACGACAGTATATCCTGCTCCCCGGCTACCGGTATAGCAGCAAAGAGGGCTAACGACCATCTCCAGTGCCATCACTCGTTGGATTGGTTGCCTTACCCGCTTGTCATGCCCGTATCGCAGCGTTTGGCGTGCGGCAGCCCTGCTGCCGCATCAGTCCTGCTTTGTGTCGGGCAGGTGTCACGCTGTTGACCCTGCTGGTCATGGGGATGCTGTATACTCCTCACGATCATTCATAAGGTCTGTCAGTAATGAATGAGATAACTCCTATAGATCACCTGCTCTGCCGCAACGCATACTGCACTCCATCGCGTAGATCGGCACGGGTCACAATCGTGCTTAGATCAACACCAAGTGCAACCAGCGTCTGCGCAACATCGGGACGAATCCCGGTGATCACCAACTGAGCACCGAGCAATCGCAACGATGTGGCACACTGCAAAATAGCATGCGCAACCTGCGTATCAATCAACGGCACCCCGGTTACGTCGAGCACAACAATGCGGGTCTGTCGGCGCTGCACCGCCTGTAAAAGCGACTCAATCAATCTTGCCACCCGCGAACTATCGAATGCGCCGACCATCGGCGCCAGCAGTACTCGTGTGGCAACTTCGAGTAAGGGAGTCGACAGCTCAGCCAGCAATGCAGCCTGGGTTGCAATGACCTCTTCACGTACCGCCAGTTGCCGGCGCAGCTCTTCTGCCTTTTTCAACTCAGTGATGTCAATCCGCAATCCGACGATGCCCCCATCGGA
Source organism: Chloroflexus sp. (assembly GCF_034434295.1). Classification (GTDB taxonomy): domain Bacteria; phylum Chloroflexota; class Chloroflexia; order Chloroflexales; family Chloroflexaceae; genus Chloroflexus. The sequence goes on along the minus strand of NZ_DAOTZQ010000116.1, from coordinate 20,934 downwards.
AGTCCTGCGCTCGACAATCCGAATCCAGCGCCCATCGGCGAGATGTTGCTCAACCGGTTCGAGTGCGGCATGTTTTCGTAACCGCTCCTCAACCCACTCCTCAACCCGCCCAATCGCTTCAGCGTATTGCCCTCGCTCGGCGCCAATGCGGATCATTTCGGCAAATGGACGGCCAGGCGTCACGAGATCAGCACTGATGGCATACAATTCACGGTAGCGTCGATTGCAGAAGACGATCCGATCATCTTTATCAAGTAGCAGAAAGCCCTCTTCCAGACTGTCCAGCGCACTCAAAATCACATCAAGCTGATGCTGAGCTGCCCGTTGGGCGGTCAAGAGTGCTGTCACTTCGACAGCCTGAGCAGTCAATGCGGACTCACTGCGCCGGATCATGATCTGAACATAACGTGTCGGGTCACGTCGCAACGGCGCTGCCAGTTGCAACGGCGGATCCCCGGCAGAGAGCGTTGCAATCCATTGCCTGGCTGCTACGACCTCAGACTCGTTCCAGGCCAGAATCTGTGCACAGGCTTCCACCAGGTCTCCCACAACTTCTCCGCTAGCACTCAACTCCAGCCATAAATGATTACACTGCACCGACCCTCCATCAGGTGCATAGGCAGTCGGCAACGGTAAGGTGTCCAGCATTGCTTTGCTCTCGCTAACGTGCATCAGAATCGGTGAGAATACGCTTGCATTATAACCCACCTGACATGAACTTATGAAGCTTTACCATCCACGCTCCGCAATGCAGGTGTCGCGTGGCCTGGCATGCGTATGCACAGCTTCCCCCACCATGCGCCGGGCACAGGTTGCGCCGGTCATCGGCACGATGTGCGTGATCGGCACGATGATCTGGCCTACCGATGATGAATGAGCTAAATTCATACAACGTCGTCATAACAACCATCTTTTCGTCCCTCGCTACGGCAAAGTGTGGTATAACGATGATATAGTGCAAAATATTTGCAAAGCATTGACAAAAGGAGAAGGGTTATGACGTTAAACGGCATACATGCCCTGGTGACCGGTGGTGGCCGTGGTCTGGGTCGGGCCAGTGCGCTGGCGCTGGCCCGTGCCGGTGCCCAGGTTTCCGTATTAGCCCGCAGCGCCGATGAGGTTGCCGAAACGGTCTGGCTCATTGAAGAAAGCGGCCAGCGCGGTTTTGGGCTGACGGCTGACGTGCGTGACAGTGCTCAACTGAATCAGGCCGTGGCTCAGGCTTACGACCGCTTTGGCCCCATCCGTGTACTGGTTGCTGCTGCTGGCGTTGGGCTGCGTGCCCCGATTCAGGAGACCAGCGAAGAGCAGTGGGATGCGGTGATCGATACGCTCCTCAAAGGAGTGTTCCTGAGCGCTCGTGCAGTCATTCCCCAGATGATTGAAGCTGGTGGTGGCAACATCATCGTCATTGGCGCACCGCTCGAACGCATCGCTGCACCCGGTTTCGCCGCTTACTATGCGGCCAAAGCCGGCGTCGATGGCCTGGCCCGGGTAATGGCCAAAGACCTTCGTCGCTTCGGGATTAATGTCAATATCGTGCACCCCGGTGGCTTCGCCGATACGCATATGGTACGTACAACAGTACCAGAAGTACGTACCGGCCTGCTTAGCCCCGACGAGATCGGGCCAGCGGTGGTTGAACTGGCTGCACTGCCTCCACGAAGCCAGACCGGGCAGACGATTGATGCCCATGCCCGAAAATGAGTGCAAAATTAATCCGTACATGATCTTGACAAAAGCTGTGCAAAGATCGAAAATATACTCATCCAAAATCTTTGAAGAGGCGTATATCCAGATAGCGAATTATTAACGCCTCGCAAAGAACGGTCGCGGAATCGTTGCGTCAACCGGAGATTGAAGGAGTACTGCCGTGAAAGCCTTCCCTCAAAAGCACGCAGCCGATAGTGAAATGGAGCCGGAATTGTCCGCAGAGGCCACCGAACTCGATGCTGAGTGGGATGGCGATGATGAACCCGAACCAGAAGATCTCGACGTAGCAGAACTGGAGCCACTTGATGACCTGGAGGGTGAGGGTGATTTTGAGCCAGTTGAGGATTCGGTACAGCTCTACTTGCAAGAGATCGGTCAGGTTCCACTGCTTACCGCCGAAGAGGAAGTAGAGCTGGCCCGGCAGTACAGTCGCGGTAAAGAGGCACGGCAACGTCTACGCAACGAGGATTTCGCCAACGACCGCGAACGGATGCGGCTGGAGATGGAAATGGCTCGCGGTGAAGAGGCGCGGCGGCGCCTGATTCAGGCCAATCTGCGCCTGGTGGTGAGTGTGGCGAAGAAGTATATCGGCAGCCCGATGGCCTTCATGGACCTCGTGCAAGAGGGGAACATCGGCTTGATGCGTGCAGTCGAGAAGTTCGACTACACAAAGGGTAATCGCTTCAGCACGTATGCCACCTGGTGGATCCGCCAGGCCGTAACCAGGGCTATCGCCGAGCAGAGCCGTCTGATCCGTCTCCCTGTTCATCTCAGCGAGTCGATTGTGCACCTGCGCCGCGCCATCTATCGCCTCGAACAGGAGTTGGAGCGCGAACCAACTGCTGAAGAGCTGGCTCACGCCCTCAATATGAGTGTGCGCAAAGTCAAGCGCCTGATCCGCGCTTCAACCCAGCCCATCTCTCTCGAACAACCGCTCAACAACGAGCAGGAAGGTCGGGTGAGCGAAACACTGGCCGATGAGACGGTGGCTTCACCGATGGAGATCGCCGAGCAGAAGATGCTTCACGCCGAGCTAACGGCTGCGCTGAACGAGCTGCCAGAACGTGAACGCAAGATTCTCCAGTTGCGCTACGGCCTGATTGATGGTCAACGCCGCACCCTTGAAGAGGTCGGGGCAACGTTTGGCATCACGCGCGAACGCACCCGCCAGATCGAGGCCGAAGCGTTACGTCGCCTGCGCCATCCCAGCGTTGGTCAGCGGTTACACAGCTATCTGGACTAGAACTGGTTTCACAAATAGATGCCGGGAGAACAATGAAGGGCGACACGCATGTCGCCCTTCTTGCATTGTGTCACCTCTGAAAGCACGCGTCGCGGACTCTCCCAAAACATCAGCCACTAATACAATACCGGACTTTCACAGATAATACAAATCTTGCTCAACAATGTGCATCGTTCATGTTTGATCCTCGTGCTGAAGCGTTAGCGGGTATGCCACTGGCGAGTTGCCAGTGGGTGTTGGCGTCGTAGGGGCGACGCATGCGTCGCCCCTACCACCTCTGAGGTAATCGGTAGCTGGTGTATCTTTGCCTCTACTCTACCAGATTTGATATAACCGGCAGACGCTCCTACACCCGCCCGTACAATTCAGTCAGGTACGCCAGATAATGAGCCAGATCGAAATTGAGCTGGTCGTTCCGCATGCGCCACGCCCAATTGCCCTCCGCTCTACCTGGAAGATTGAGCCGTGCCCATGAACCCAATCCCAACACATCTTGCATGGGAATAATTGCCGTATCAGCGACCGACATCAAAGCCGCTCGAATAAAATCCCACGCGATATGATCGTCACGTGCTCCCAGATAATCCCGCACGTGCTGGCGAGTACGTTCATCCAGCGTTGACCACCAACCTACCGTCGTATCATTATCATGAGTCCCGGTATACACTACAAGATCACGGGTATAGTTGTGCGGTAAGTAGTTACTGGTCGCGTCGCCACCCCAGGCAAATTGCAAAACTGCCATCCCGGGAAAACCAAGTTGCCGGCGCAACGCTTCAACATCAGGTGTAATCAGACCCAAATCCTCAGCAATGATCGGCAACGAACCCAACTGAGACTGCACCGCTTCAAAGAGGGCTGCACCGGGGCCAGGTACCCAGCGCCCTTCGAGCGCCGTTTCTGCCATTGCCGGCACTTCCCAGTACGCTGCAAACCCGCGGAAGTGATCGATGCGCACGATGTCTACCAACTGTAAGAGCACCCGAAATCGCTCAATCCACCAGTCATACTGCCGTTCCGCCAGCCGATCCCAGCGGTAGAGCGGATTACCCCAGCGTTGACCGGTAGGACTGAAGTAGTCTGGTGGCACACCGGCAACGACGGTCGGGTTACCTGCATCATCCAGGTGGAAAATATCGGGATTGGCCCAGACATCGGCACTATCGAACGCTACAAAAATTGGTAGATCGCCGATAATCTGAATACCACGCTCATTCGCGTACTGGCGCAGTGCAGCCCACTGGCTGAAAAAGAGCCATTGCAAGAATTGCTGAAAGCGAATGCGATCCGCCAGCCGCTGACGAGCCTCTGCCAGAGCCGTCGGTTCACGTCGCGCCAGAGCTGCATCCCAGCGGTTCCATGGCGCACCCCGGTAGGCTTCCTTCAGCGCCGCAAAGAGTGCAAATGTATCTAACCACGCCTGCTGTTCGTCACAGAATCGCGCAAATTCCGCCCGCTGATCTGCACTACCGTGCGCGAGAAAACGGGCAAACGCCCACTCTAAACGAGTCAGCTTCCAAGGAATGATTGCACCGTAGTCGATCCAATCGCCGTTGCTACCCGGTGCCCCAACCAACGCACCCTCATCAAGCCATCCCATCCGCACCAGTTGTTCAAGTGAAATGAGCAACGGATTCCCTGCCAGCGCTGACAAACCGGCATACGGCGAGTCACCGTAGCTGGTTGGCCCAAGCGGCATAATTTGCCAGCGTCGCTGCTTCGCCGTTGCCAGCCAGTCTACAAACCGGTACGCCATGTCACCAATATCGCCAATCCCTCCACTGCCCGATAACGCCGAAGGATGGAGGAGAACACCACTAACCCGCCGACCGCTCATGTGCCACCTCAAGTCGCTCAATCATCTATTTCGTTGCATGCGCAATTATAACACAAAAAACTATTTGCAAGATCGTCAATACTCGCTCTTACCCTACCAGTCAGCACCAAAGATGCTATCGCCAGAGAGCTTCCACATCTCACTACTCATCCCATCGGTCTACACCGGTCGTGCTGCCACCGCCTTTTGGCGGGCGGCAGCCATGCTGCCGCATCTCTCCGCCCGACCGCCGGTCAGCGCCGCCGGTGCTCTCACCAACCCACACCTTCCCGCGCTTATCATCGTGAAGGTCGTCTACAACGACAGTTCCCCATTCCCCACTAACCTTGTGCTACAATTCGATAAGACGTATCATAATGCTTACGGTTCCACCATGAATGTTATCCGCCCACTCTTGATCTTACTGCTCGCCGGTGCCAGTTATCTGGCTGCTCAAAGCACCGGCCAACGCCTCTTTTTCCACCTGAGCTACATCCTGGCCGGCTTACCTCTGGTAGCGCTCGTCTGGACATGGCTCAATTTACGTGGCCTAAGCGTCGAACGTGAGCACTCCAGCCTGCGCGCCAGCGTTGGTGAATACACACGGGAACGAATTACCATTCGTAACCGCTGGTGGTTACCCAAACTGTGGATCGAACTACAAGACGAGTCGGATCTCCCCAACCACGAAGCCGGTTTCGTCACCTATCTGGGTAGCCGCGAGACAACACGCTGGACAACACGCACGCTATGTACCCATCGCGGACGGTTCAGACTCGGCCCAACCCGGATCATTAGCAGCGATCCGTTCGGCCTCTTCCGCTTCTCGCGCCTGATTGCCGGTGGTGGCGAGATCATCGTCTATCCGCCCACCGAAGTCTTGTCCGATGTTCGGCTACCCGGTGCCGATCTGGTCGGTGGATCGTCAAGTCTCATCCGCACACACACGATGACTCCCAATGTTGCTACGATCCGTGATTACCAACCTGGCGATAGCCTGAACCGCATTCACTGGCGCAGCACCGCCCGTCACGGACGGCTGATGGTAAAAGAGTTCGAGCTAGACCCGTTCGCCGACATCTATCTCATTCTCGATTGCCACGAGCGAGCGGTCGTGCGTATGCCATCAGCGCAACCGGAACGCGATGAACGGCAGAGCACTCCCTGGTGGCAGCGCCAGGCTCCACCCCGCCACCGCCCACCACCCGACTCCACGGAAGAGCATGCAGTGTGCGTGGCTGCTTCACTTGCCCGTACCCTGCTCGCCCAAAACCGGATCGTTGGCCTGCTCGCCTGGAGTGAGCGACTTGAGGTCATTCCGGCTGAACGTGAGGAGCGTCAACTCTGGAAGATGCTCGAATTGCTGGCCGTGCTACGCGCCGTCGGGCAACATTCGCTGGCCGAACTCCTGATCGCCGAGGGGCAGCGCTTCGGGCGTGATACGACATTGATCATTATTACGTCCGATCTTGATCCACGCTGGATTACTGCCCTGCAACAACATCTCTACCGTGGGGTACGGGCTGCCGTGATCTTTATCGATCCACGCAGTTATGGCGGTTGGCATGACCCAACCCCACTCCTCAACCATCTCACCAGCTTACGGATCGATGTCTACCACGTCCGGCGTGGTGAAGCATTAGCCGAGTCGTTGCGCTTCCCACTTCAATCAGGAATGCAGTAATGTGGTATCTCTGAACCTTTAAACAAAACGCCTGTGGTCAGACAATTGAACATCTTATTACAATCACCAATGTAGTACTAACGTCGAGAAGGAATAATTAACTATTGCATTCTGATGTTGGTGCGCAGTACAATAAAATCGTTGTACTGCGCATTGTCATTCATAGTGTACCTGCTCTTGTGTAAGTGATGAGAGAACACGAATGGCTCACCAGACACTCGCGAGAATCCAGACCACACTCTTCAGAAAACGATTGTTTATTCTTACCCTCACTATCGTCTGTACCATCAGTATGATCTTTGGTGCGGCCCTGTCGGTCTTCGCTGCCGGTACGCTTACCGTTCAGGTTTATCTTGATAGTAATCGTAACGGTACATTCGACAGTGGTGAGACCGGGATCGGTGGGGTTCAAATCGCCGTCTACTCTGCTGAGAGTGTGATCGTTGGGCTGAACACGACTGATGCCGGCGGGCAGGTTGTCTTCCCCGCGCTTCCCGATGGTAATTACCGCATCGAGGTTAGCAATATCGGCGCCCGCGTTGTGTCAGTACCGGGGCCAGACAACCCCGGTCTGTTGTCGTTTGTAACCATTGCTGGCGGGGCCGTCACCCAACGCATTGGTCTGCGAGAGCTTGACGGCGGTTCGATAGATACCGGTGCTCCGGCAGGTACCCGCAGCATCTCAGTGCGGGTCTGGGACGACAGTGATGCCGATGGAATTCAGGATGCTGGCGAGCCGGCGTTCAGCAATCTGCCGGTCCGCCTGGTTGACAGCATCGGCAACACGGTTGCCGGGCCGGTAAATACCGACTCACTGGGCCGGGCCACGTTCAACAACGCTCCGACTGGTGCCGGGTATCGGGTGCGTATCCTGGCGGCTGACATCCCCACGGGATACATCGTCACCCAATCCTTTGTCAACGACGGCGATCCCAACCCCGGTATCCGTGACTCAAATGCAGTGCTGACCGGTGGCAACGTCGAAGCATCGTTCCCCAACACCGGACGCGGCGTTAATATCGACAATGTTGACATCGGTTTCACCCGTGGTGCCATCAGTGGTTTCGTCTGGCGCGATAACAACCGGAATGGGTTGTGGGATACGACCGAACCTCGCCTGAACGGGGTTACTGTCCAACTGGTAAACACGTTAACGTCAACCACTGTCGCAACGACCACCACCCGCCAGCGCATCGGCTCAACTCAGCCTGAAGAAGGGGGTATCTTCGTCTTCCCCAGCCTGCCCCTGACCGCAACCTATCAGGTGGTGATTCCCAGTAGCCAGTTCACCGGTGGTGCTCTGCTCTTCGGCGCGGCCAATTCACCAAACGCGACCGGCGGTGACGTGGGTTCGCCAGACGGTGTACCTGCGGGTGATGTTACCGGGCCAACCATCACCCTGACCACAGGAACAAACACCCGCACCGATCAGCGCTTTGGTTTCTACAAGGGTGTGGTTGGCGATTTTGTCTGGCTTGATGACAATAGCAATGGTTCTCAAGACACTGGTGAAGCCGGCATCAATGGCGTGACCGTCTTTGTTGACGATGGTCGCGGCGGTGGTATCGCCAACGACGGCATTCGCAACGGCGGAGAGATCTTTACCGTTACCACCAATAATCCCAATGACGGACAGCCCGGCTACTACCTGTTTGATGATTTACCGTTAGGGAATACGTATCGCATCGTGCTTGACCCAGCCAACTTCCAACCCGGCGGGGCATTGGTAGGGTTGGGCAATTCTACGGGAACTGCTGCAACCAACACCAACGGTGATCGTTACGTTTATCGTGAAACGACCGTCAACGACTCCACACCCGAAGACATCAATGTCGATTTCGGCATGACACGGGCCAGTATTGGTAACCGGGTGTTTGAGGATGCGAATGGGAATGGCATGTTCGATACGGGTGAAGCAGGCATTCCAAATGTTACGATTAGTGCCTATCGGGCCAGCGATAACACGCTTCTAGGCACTGCCACAAGTGATACCAGTGGATTGTATAACCTCCCTGGTCTGCCTGCCGAGCCGATCTACGCCACCTTTGACCTCTCAACCGCCGGTGCCGGATACATCGGTTTTGTCGGTAGTCTACAGCCATCCGGTGCAACGATTGATCCAACTGAGACCACATATCAAGACTACAGCGATCTCATATCTAATGTCGTTGGCAGCGTCTGGCGTACCGACATTTTTACCCCAACCTTAAACACGGCAAACAATGGCATTGATGCCGGCTTCTATCGTCCAGTACGCATTGTCGTCCGTGTCTTTGGGGAGACGGTGACGATCAACAACACTCTTGACAGTGGTGAACCTGGAATTAGCGGGGGCACCGTGCAAGTCACCGGCACCGAATCGCAAACGCTTACGACAAATATCGGTGGGGAAGCCATCTTTAACCTGCGCCCCGGTTCGTATACGGTCACTGTTACTGCACCGAGCGGCTATCAGGCTTCCCCCGGTAATACCGGTAGTGTCAACTTCTCGAATTTGAACAGCCAGGCAGTAGTGAACGCGGATTTTGGCTACTACCGTCCGGGTAGCATCAGTGGGCTTGCCTTCTTCGATGCCAATGCCGATGATCTGGCTAACAGCGGCGAGCCACGTCTACGCAATGTTACCGTTGAACTTGTTGACACTTCTAATACCGTAGTTGCTACCACAACGACTGCGACGAACGGCACGTATACGTTCAACAATATTCTGCCTGCCGATTACACGGTGCGCTTCACTAATCCTGATACCGGTAACTATGTCTTTATCACCGGTGGTGATAGCGATGTGACCACCGCCGGTAATGTAGCCACCAGCAGTACAAATACGCTAACCGTTCCTTATAACGGTTCTCTAACCAACGTCAATGCCGGTTTCCGTGGGCAGACGACGGTTAGTGGGCGCATTTTTGAAGATAACAATGCCGACAATCTGCAAGATGCCGGCGACACCGACCTGAGTGGTGCCACCGTCACGTTGACGGTAACCGCGAATCTGACCAATCTGGTCGCCACCTATCAGGCAACCCTCAACACGCCTGCCCCCACCTATGCCTTTAACAACTTACCCGGTGGCAACGGGGTGAGCTACACCGTAATCTTTGCTCCGCCATCTTCTACCTATATTGCCAGTGACGCCAATGTCGGTAGTGATGATACGATTGATAGTGATGGCCCGACCGTCACCATCACCAATCCCGCGGCTGGCGGAACGATTGCGAATGTCGATCAGGGTTACTTCCGTAACGTAACTATCACAGCCCGCGTCTTCCGCGAACCGTCGGCTGGACGCAACAATCAGTGGGATAGCGGAGAAAATGGGATTGTCGGTGTTCGTGTATTCCTCGAACAAGGCGGCACGCCGGTACTGACCGGAACCACGACAACAGGTGGGCTGGTGACCTTTACCATCCGCCCGGGTTCGTATAACCTCAATGTTGATGAAGGTTCCAGTGCGCTCAGTGGTCTCCTGCCCTCATCAGGCTCAACAGCCGCCGTGCCGGTGGCCGGTTCACCATTGAGTAGCGGTGGTAGTTCGCAAACTGAAACAGCACCGCCGGGTACGACCAACGTCTTCGGGTTCTATACCTTTGGCACAGTGAGCGGACGGGTCTTCTTTGACGGCACTGCCGGCCCGGCAGACAACCTGGCCAGTGGTGAGCCAGGGATCAGTGGGGTAACGGTACGATTGCTGGATACGACAGACATCGTCGTATCAACCACAACAACCGATAGCAACGGTAACTTCATCATCAATAATGTTGAGGGAGCAAGCTATCGGCTCGAATTTGTCAATCCCGACCCGACCAATGTCAGCTTCGTGGCAGCGAATACCGGCGACAACAGCGTTGCGACGCTTGTTGGAAACAATGGACGCACCGATCTGTTCACGGTCACCGATGGTCAAACCACGAATCGCTCGGCAGCCATGATCGGCACCGGTACTGTCAACGGTATTACCTTCGTTGATGGTGACTATGATGGGCAGCGCGGTGGTGCAAATGACGGATTGCTGGCAAATGTCACGGTCAATCTGACGGCAACGGTCAGTTTGCCCAATTTGAACACTACCATCACACGCAGTGTAGCCAGCGATAGCAGTGGAAACTACAGCTTTAGCGGTCTGCCTGCCGCCACCTTCTCGCTGAGTTTCACGCCGCCGACGGCGACCCCAGCCTATCAGGTCACGCAGGTCGACCAGGGCAGTGATGCAACCGATAGTGATGGCACGGCACAATTGACGAACCAGCCTTTAGCCGCCGGTGCGACCGAAAGTCGCGACCAGGGGTACTATCAGAATGTCACTGTCAATGCACGGGTATTCAACGAAACGGTGACGATTAACAATACCTTTGAGAGCGGTGAAGCCGGTATCCGACTGATCCCGGTGTTATTCAATGGCCCGATTAGTGGTACAGTACAGACCGATCTCGCTGGCATTGCGACCTTTAGCGGCCCGCCTGGCACCTACACGGTAAGCATCGTGAGCGATCCTTCCGGTTTCACTCGTTCGCCGGGCAATATCGGCACGGCCAACACCGGTCTGGTTTTGAGTGCTCAGGCAGCAGCAGTGCCGTTTGGCTACTATCGCACAGCCCAGATCAGTGGCACTGTCTGGTTCGATACCAACAGCGATGGCCTGTTCGATAGCGGTGAACCTGGGATGGAAGGCGTCAGTGTCAGGTTGATCGGAAGTAGCAGCGGTCCCGGCACTCCGGTTACGACTGACGTGAACGGTGCATTCGCCATCACCGGCATCGAACCGACCGGTCTGACTAACGCGACATACCAGATTTGTATCACGCTTCCAACCGGCTTTACGCCAACAACCCAGGGCAGCACACTCACGACCGACAATAACAGTGATATTGACGCAAGCGGTTGTACTGCTACCTTTACTGTTGCCTCAGCGGCAAACATTACCTACATTGATGCCGGTCTACGCGGTGCGCTATCCATTGGCGACCTGGTATGGGAAGATACCAACGCCAACGGCATCCAGGATAGCGGTGAGCAGGCGCTCGATGGTGTAACAGTGACAGTTCTCGTTACGACGACTGGCAATGTCATTAATACGACCAACCCATCGTTCACATTGAGCGCCGTCTCGACCACTGCCAGCGGTTTGAGTCCTAACTACACCATTGGCAACATTCCACCCGGCAGCACAGTAACGATCCAGACGGTTGAACGGTTTGGCTATCTCTTAAGTGCGGCTAATCAGGGTGGTAATCCGGCCACCGACAGCAATGCCGTTGGCAGTAGTGTCACGCTCAACGCCAATAACACGACGATTGACTTTGGCCTCTATCGTACAACGGCTGTTGGCGATACCGTCTGGTTTGATGTCAATGGTAACGGACTGTTCGACAGTGGTGAACCTGGATTGCCCGGCATCACGATCACGCTACGCGATAGTGGTGGGGCAGCGGTAGCAACCACACAGACTCTGGCGAATGGGAGCTACACGTTCAGCAATCTTACCCCAGGTAGCTATTCGTTGCAGTTGAGCCTTCCTGCCGGCTACGCGACCACCAACAACGGAAGTGGTTCCATCACCGTTGACAATGACAACGATTTCCGCAATGATGGCACAACCGCGACCTTCACTCTCACCAGTGGACAGGCGTTGGCAAGCATCGACGCCGGCTTACGCGGAACCGGCAGCGTAAGCGGTACCGCCTGGTTCGACACCAATGAAAATAACATCCGTGATCCATCGGAAACCGACCGTGCTAGTGGCGTCAGAGTCACCGTCATTTACACACCAACCCTGACGCCGACACTGCCGCAGACGGTTGAAGTCGCTACCGATACCAATGGTGCATACTCTGTAACCGGTTTACCACCGGGTCAGGTTACAGTTATCTTTACCAATCGGCTCGGTTACCTGCCGGCACAACCAAATGTCGGCGATGACGCCACCGATAGTGATGGGCCTGAAGTAACCCTCACACTCAATGCCGGACAGAATGTCACCATAGATATGGGCTACTACCCGCGGGTCATGGTCTTCTTGCCAATGACCATCGCGCAAGGTCCGCCTGATCTGATTGTCAGCGTACAGGCGACGCCAACGAGTCCGAACAAGAACATACCGGTCACCTACCGTGTCACGGTTACCAACGTGGGCCGCGAGCCGGCCAGCAACTTCTGGGTCGATCTCTACGTCAACCCTAGCCGACCACCGAACGTTAACGAACCGTGGAACGAGCTGGCACGGCAAGGACTCGCATGGTTCTTCGATGGCACACTCCAGCCCGGCGAGAGTGTGACCCTGATCAGCTTCCCACGCAGTACGACTAATCCGTTCGGATATGATCCGGCTGCCAGTTCACCGACATGGAATGGACGCCTGCCACCTGGCCGTAACACCATCTACGTCTACGTCGATAGCTGGAACCGCAACGTATCGGGTGACATACGATCACCGTTCGGCGCCATCGAAGAGGGTAATGAGACGAATAACCGCGCCGACATCACCATTGTGGTATCGGAATAGATTAACATCCTGCGGGTTGTCAGCATACCTGCCGTACAGCCCGCAGGAGGCAGCAATATAGCAGAACATAGCGGCAGATGCTACAATTGTCTTCGTGGCGATTGTTGTCTGCGCCAGCCACACATACAACCGCTAAAGGGATAAGGAGTTGCTTATGCAACGACGAATGATCAGCTTTGGTATGATGATTTGCGGCGTGATCGCAATGGTCATCGGTTTTACGTTGCTCCCACTTCCCACGCCGTCAACCGCAGCACCGGCGCTGCAACCATCGCCACGCCCAACTATACCGCCGGTCAATATCGTGCCTACTAGCGAGCCAACGGCCGTACCGATGGGTCGGGTTACCGGGACGATTATAGATCTGCGAACCTATGCACCTGCGCCCAATATCGCTGTACAAGTCGGTGATACAGTCGTTTACAGTGACAATAATGGTAATTATGATCGTTGGGTGGAGTCGGGATTCTATGTGCTGGCTCTGCAATTAACCCCAGATCAGGGGTCACCTGGCCAGCCACCGTTGGAGGTTGCCGTTGGCCCCGGCGATACGGTTGTTGCCCATCTCTTCTTTACCAGTCCGGCTCCCAATAACGCCACAGAGTCAGGGTTGACCGTTGAAGCACCAACAGCGGAACCAGTTCCACCACCGGCAGTAGCTCCGGCCATACCTGAATCGGTTCCACCAAAACTGCCTTTTACCGGTATTGAGACCGACAGTGAGGCGAAACCGGTAGGGAATAGCGATCAGTTGCCGAGTCGTCTACCTCGCACAGCCACAAATTCACCGTTCAATGCATCATTCTGGTTCGTGGTTGGCTTCATCTTACTGGTCGGAGGTCTGGGGTTGCAATTCTGGCCGGTACGCCGCCCATCAGCGCCGCGCACAGATCAGCTTCTCGCCGAACTACTGACCACACCACCGGCATCAAGGGAAGAATTGCTGAGACAGCTTCTCTTTGATCCGAGCGAGCGCTGAAGATCACTAGCAGGAAGACTACTTATGTATAGTTACCCTTTCTGCCAATCCCGATTTGCACAAAGCATGTCGCACCAATAGTAACGCTGCGATAACACCACACCAGTAGGGGCGCACAGCCGTGCGCCCCTGTTCTACTCTAATAATCAATCACGATAGTAATGTGATCCGGAACGGGCAACGTCCGTAGGGGCGGGTTCGGAACCCACCCCTACTGCACATACACGTCAAACGTCCAGGATCATATCAACATTGCGCCAATGATGGCATCGCTGCGTTCATCAGCTCACCCCACGTTCATCCGGGTTGGGCTGATGACACCCACGAATTATCGCCCATGGGATGGATAGTTGCAGATCACGGCATATCCGGTGAGATGCCGCGATAGACGGGAGCACACAGCATGTGATCGGATGGGATGGATAGTCGTAGATCACGGCATATCCGGTGAGATGTCGCGACAGACGGGATCACGCAAGATGTGATCGTATCCGGGTCAACATTACCGGGCAGGCAAGACCATACCCTTACCTGCCCGGTAAAATGACATCCAGATGATCTCAATTACAACGGTTCAGACCGTCACTTAGGGCACAATCACCGCTCTACCGGCAATTCGTCGGTTCTTGAAATCGTCAATCGCCTGGTTGATCTGATCAAGCCGGTATTGCTGACCGTGAAGCTTAACCCGACCTTCGGCATTCAGTTCCATCAGTTCAACCAGCTCGACGTAGTTACCGACCAGGCTACCTTCAATGGCTATTTCGGTAATGATCATGTGCACGGTTGGCACGTGAACCGCCCCACCATAGCCAACCACAAAATGGGTTCCGCCCTGTCGCAGCATTTGCCACGAGACCTGCTCGGCACCCAGTTCGCCGACGAAGTCAATCACCACGTGAGCGCCACCGTGCGTTAGCTCCTTCACCTCTTGCACGATGGCATCACTGCCATCGAGCACATAGTGCGCCCCCAAATTACGCGCTAACTGACGAGCCGCTTCTGAACGATCAATGGCAATAATACGTGCCCCACACAATTCGCGTACCGATTGCAATGCGATGTGCCCTAATCCACCCACACCGAGAATGACACAATACTGGCCGGGATTTAATTTCCGGGCAGCCTTTTTGGCTACCCGATAGGCGGTAATGCCGGCATCAGCCAGGGGCGCAACGTCAACCGGTGCCACGTTGGGATTGAGCTTAATCAACGCTCGTTCGTTGGTGAGCATGTACTCAGCGAAACCACCATCACAGTTGAGACCGGGGAAACTACCGTGCTCGCAGTACATGTCCTCGCCGCGCCGACAACCAAGGCAGACGCCACACGAGCGTAACGGATGGCAGATCACCGGATCACCGACCTTGACTGAGGTCACACCAGGCCCGACCTCTTCAACCCAACCTGCGTTCTCGTGGCCGAGGATGTAGGGAAGCAGCGTGCGTTGGGGGTCTTGAATATCTTTCCAAACCCCTTCAATGATGTGCAGATCGGTACGACACAGGCCGGCTGCGCCGATGCGAACGATAACATCACCGGGCTTGGTGATCTTCGGCAAGGGCACGTCTTCGAGTTGCAGTTGGACATTGAGATGTTCATCGTACTCGTGGAGACGGGCAGCACGCATAGGTTTGTCCTCTCTATCCAATCATCAGGCGATCACCCACACTGGAATAGTCGTACTGACGTTCAGGAAAGAACTGTGTACGCAACAGTCCTTCACAAAGACTGGTATTGAAGGCAATGTTGAGCCGGGCCGAGCGGGAGTAGCGCAGGTAGGCCGGTAGTTCAGCTTCTGTGATAGAACGATCTTCAACGGTTGTGAACAGGCAGGCATCGGCCGTCATCGCCAGATGCAACCGACGTCGTTTGTGAAGATACCGGCGTAAATCGGCTGCGGCCAGCGCTACTCGCTGCGGTGGGGTCGTTTGCAGCAACAGATCCTCTCCCTGGACCATCACGTCACCAATGCGCAAGGCCAGAATCACCGCGTCGGCCAGTCCAGCCTGTCGCATTCGGCGAATCAAGACATCCTGCCGCGCCAGAAAACTCTTGACGGTGAACGTATGACGCAGTGCTTCGAGATCGGTCTGTCGATCAACATCATTGGGGAAGGTCTCGGCGAAGCTGCGACCAGCATTCACCCCACGGTTGATCTCGTCTTCCAGACAATTGTTGTGGACGATCACGGTAACCCGGGTCACACCTGGAATCTGCGCTACCTCGTGGCGAATGTCTTGCGACATCATAAAGACGAAGTTGGGGGCGCACCAGAACGTAGGCACTGTGTACGTCACCGTGACGTGACCATCGGCCACCTGTACCTCATTGACGAACCCCAATTCGGTGATCGGGGTATCAAGTTCGGGATCATACACCTCGGCCAGCGCACGATAAATCTCGGTAAGTGTTGGCATTGGCAGGCACCTTTCACGCAACCGCAGGTGTCGCACCATCAAGTACAACCGGCATATTCCGAAGCTGAGCCTTCTTCGCTTCAACATCGATACCGTAGAGGCGGGCAGCATTCAGACCGAGAATCTTCTCCTTGGTCTCCAGGGTGAGCTTCGCCCCAAACTCAGCCTCAAGATCGGACGGCAACTCAAACGCCATAAACTTATCGATCAGCCAGCCCGGTGTCCAGAGAGCATAATCACTGGCAAAGGTCAGCTTATCCGGGCCAAGCCAGTAGAGCAGATTCGCCATCACTTCGGCAAAATAGCGCGGACGCGAGTGAATGAACGGCATTGCTACCGCCAGGCCACCCCAGACATTGGTCTCCTGCGTTGCAATCCAGCAGAAGTCTTCCAGGCGCGGCAAACCACAATGCTCGACGATAAAGGTCAGGCCGGGAAAATCGGTCGCTACATGATCGACATCGGCGACATCAAATGCATCGCGATCGAGCGGCCAGATCGTGGGGCCTTTGTGAATGTGAATATTCCTAATGCCAAGCCGCTCACACTCTTCAAAGAAGCGGTAAGCTGCCGGATCATTTAACTTCCAGCCACGCGAGCCATTGTGCCACTCTGCGGTGTAGAGCTTGACCCCCTGAATGTCGTACTGCGCTTTTGCCCGGCGCAGGGCATTCAGACCAAGCGGGCCGTCTTCGCCATGGCGCGGATCAAACGAACCGTTCAGAATTACCCGCTCAGGGAACGCCTCTTTCAACTGGGCGTTACGTTCGATAGGATTAAAACCGGTGTGGTAGAACTCAAACAGGTTCGTTGACTGAAGAATGCACATATCCACGTACCCTTCGACAAACAGATCACGCGCCATATCGGTCACCGAATAGCGCTGATAGTGTTCGAGCGTCCACACCTTATCGGCAGGTGACAGATTCTTGTGGTAGGCGTAGAAGCAATCGATCCAGCCTTTCCCCAGCTTACCGCGCTGGTTCTCCGGACTAGCATCCCACAAATGGGTGTGGGCATCAATAACGAAGATCTCACGACCATCAGCAGTGCGATACATAAGCGCCTCCTGTCCTCAATGACCTGATCACCAACCTTGTGACTGGATTAGTGGGAAGTGGGATGGCTTCATCGTAGCAGGGGCGAAGATATGGTGCGGTGAAAAAGTGGTGAAAAAACGGGCGCAAGTGGTAGACGCTCTGATTGAGGTATGGTATAACCAGATTACCGCAACCAGACAGATGGATAGCAGGTTTCAGGCGCAGGGAGGCGCTATGAGCGGAGCAACGCTGCATATAACGACCATGGCCAATCTTGACAACCTGGTGTGGCAGATTGCGACGCTACGTGAACAGTTTCTCGCCAATACCGAGGTCGATCTCTCGCCGATGCGCACTGTCATCCGCGAGTCGTGGCAACGGTGTCGGGCATTCGCGGTTAATGCCGATCTCAATCTGGCCCGCTTTGCTACCACCAGCGATCAACAATTGCGCGATCTGCACGAGCTGAACGTGGCATTTCTGCGTGCTGCCAATCCGGTATTGCTCCGCTTACGAGCAACGCTCGGTAATGCCGGCTACGTCGTCGCGATCAGCGATGCCGAGGGAACCCTGCTCGATGTGGATGGCGATCCTGCCTGTCGCCGCAAGCTTGCTCGCAAAGGCTTATTGCCGGGTAGCAACTGGAGCGAAGCGGTGGCCGGAACCAATGCGATAGGTGTGGCGCTGGCCACCGGTCATGTGGTGCAACTGGTAGGTGCCGAACATTATTGCAGTGGCTGGCAAGACGTAACCTGCACGGCGGCACCGGTGTTCCACCCTGATAATGGATCGTTGATTGGCGTGCTCGATATTACCGGCGACTATCGGCTGGTACGCCCTTTTTTAACCGGTATTATGGCTGCTGCTGCGGCTGAAGTTCAGCGTCGGTACCGCCTGGAGCGTATCAAACAACCGATCCGACCGCGCACGTTTCCCGGCTGGACACCACCAGCAATGACCAGTGCAACAACGACGAGTGGTGAGTCATCAAACATTCTTGAGCGTCTAACCGATGCGATACGGATTGTGAGCAGTGTGCTTGATCCCGCCTGTGCTCCCAACGTAATCACAGAACAGATGGGTCGTTTACTCAATGCCAGCAGTGTGATGCTCGTGGAAGGACATCCGGGCGACACACCACGCACGCATGTCTGGCATGCACCGGGAGGAATAGGACATCAAGCGCTGGCTTTGCTCCAACAGGCTATCAATGATCCAACCATTCTGACCTGGTGCGCTTCGACTGTCCCGTTTCTCAAGTGTACAATAACACCCACCGCTGAAGTCATCGGATTTCCCCTACCCGATATTAGTGGCGTCATCCTGGCCATACGTCTACCGGCACGCCCCTGGGCTGAGATTGACCAGCAGAGCGGCGCAACATTGGCAACGCACAGTGCAGCCATCTTACGGCATGCACGTCTCTACACCGACTTACAGGCATACGCAGCTCAGACTGAAGTGCTGAACACCCTGGCCCTGTTTCTCAGCACACTCCTTGACCCGATTCGCCAGATCGATATTGTTCTGCAACGCATTCTGGTGCTCACTAATCTCGATGTGGGGATTATTGTCCTCAAAGAAGAGAAACAATTGGCAGTCACCGCCATACCGCAGATTGCTATTGATCAGGCTCACCTGCTGGTCTTGATCGACACCGTCATTAGCACAGGCCAACCGATCTGGCTGTGTCGTCAACATGCTGTTGCCCCCGAAGCCGCACTATTGCCTCTTCATGGATTTTGTGATCTGGTAGCACTACCATTGATTCTCCACGCCACCAATGCCGGTGCCCTGTTGATCGGAAGTCGTGCTCATCGCCATATCAGCGGTGAAGATCTGACGCTGCTGTTAACCATTGCCCAACAATTGGGACTGACACTGAGTAATGCCCGCCTGCGTCAGGTGGCAAGCGAGAATGAAGCTCTCCGGCAAGCGAACCATTTGAAGAGCACCTTCCTTGCCAGTGTATCGCACGACCTTCGCTCGCCGTTGACCGCGATTCGTGCCTCGGTCGAAGATTTACTAGAACGGCAACATCACGTATCCCCTGGTGAACATCGCGCCCTGTTATCGAATATTGCCCGGGAAACAGCACGCCTGAGTCGGTTTGTCGATCAACTGCTCGATCTCTCGCGGATTGAAGCAGGGACTCTCCCGCTTGACCGTGAGTGGGTGGAATTCAATGCCCTGGTACAAGACGTTGTCACCAGCTTTCACCAACAATTTCCGGCTTGTCGAGTCAACATCTGCATATCACCGACACTGCCACTTCTGTATATCGACCCGTCACTTATCACGCAGGTGTTATGGAATCTACTGGAAAACGCCCAGAAGTATGGGCCACCTGAGGGACCGATCACCCTCGAAGCCTTCTGCACACATACCGATCTGGTGATAAGCGTTGGTGATCGCGGCCCGGGGATTCCGGCAAACGAACGGCACCGCATCTTTGACCGATTTTACCGCTTAGAACGTGATCGGCGCAGCCACCGGATCGGGAGTGGTTTAGGGCTTGCGATCTGTCATGGGATCGTTACTGCTCATCAGGGAAGCATCTGGATGGACGAACGACCGGGAGGTGGCAGCGTATTTCGGATTGCCCTACCGTTACTCAACGATCAACCAACCGCATGGTGTCCGTTGGAGCATCACGGAGGAGAACAGGTATGAACCAGCGTATCCTTATCGTCGATGATGATCCGGGCATTGTTGCTGCGATCACGCCTTCACTGCGGGCACAGGGATACAACATTGCTATCGCTCACGACGGCGAAAGCGCATTACAGAAGTTTAGCCACCTTACTCCCGATCTGGTTCTCCTCGATTTGGTCATGCCATCGCTACACGGCATTGCTGTCTGTCAGCGAATCCGCCAGCAACGTTCAACCCCGATCATTGTGATTAGCGTGAAAGGTGCCGAAGCGGATATTGTTACCGCTCTTGATAACGGCGCCGATGACTATCTCGTAAAGCCCTTCCGTTTGAGCGAACTACTGGCCCGCATCCGGGCAGTCTTACGTCGTGGTCGTAGTGAACAGACGGTTATTCAATGTGCCGATCTGTTGATTGATACAAACCGCCGTATTGTGCAGCGCCAGGGGGAAACGATCAATCTGACGCCGATAGAATACGCGGTATTGGCCGAACTAGTCGCGCATCGCGATGGTGTCGTCACTGCAAGACAGATTGTGCAGCGAGTATGGGGGCCACAGTATACCGACTCAACTGACTACGTCAAAGGGGTTATTCGCCGTTTACGGGTGAAGATTGAACCAGACCCTTCTCATCCGCGCTACATCATCACCGAGCCGCACGTTGGTTATCGATTCAATGATGGTGGGTAGAAGGGTGCCGCATTGTTCGCTCGTCGTGCCCGTGACCGGTGAGCAACCGGTACTACATACGCATGGTCGCTCGTGGGTTGACGACGGCGTGCGGTAGGGGGCACGGCATGCCGCTAGCACATCTGGCTGCACGTGACCGATCTGCCGGATTTTCGTCGGCGTAGCCGTAGGGGCACGGCATGCCGTGCCCCTA
>NZ_DAOTZQ010000115.1:0-40311 GCF_034434295.1 Chloroflexus sp. | reverse complement strand
GGCATGCCGTGCCCCTACAACTCCTGGTCAGTAGATCGTGCCGCCGTATAACATGTACTCTTTACTCGTCCCTCATCATCCAGCGCCGCTGCAACTCGTGTAACACACCCTGTTCCTTCAGCCGATCCAGTGCACGATTAATTTCGCTTTCCAATTGAAAAGCTACCGCCGGCATAGCCAGCACATACGGCTCATAGCTGAGAGCGGAAGCAATCCGTAGATCACCGGTCGCCAAGGCCCCCAATGCGGTAACGTGGTCGAGAATAATCGCATCAACTTCACCACGCTGCAATGCCTCGATCAAGGGATCGGCTTCATCAGTAGTATAGCGGTACAGCGGCGTTGTCTGGGCGAAGCGATACGCCAGCGCATCACCCTCACTTCCCAGTACCACACCGATACGTTGCCCGCGCAGATCAGCAAGACCAGTGATGATGCTGTCGTTTCTAGTCAGTAGCATCAAGCCCCCATCGAAGTAAGGTTGAGAGAAGCGTGCACGGTACCCCTGCTCTGGTGCGTAAGGCAAAGCCGAGGCAATCAGATCGGCCTGACGACTGGTTAACTGGTCGTAGAGTGCATCAAACCCACTCCGTATGAACACAACCTCAAACCCTAATTCGTCAGCCAGCGCCGTAATCAGATCGATGTCAAACCCCACCAGCCGGCCATCTCGCTCCTCGACAAAAGGCCGGTAGCCGGCATCAACCGCTACCCGCAACACTCCCCGCTCGCGGAGATCGGCATAAACCGGATCAATGGCAGTCGTGCCAGTTTTCACGCTGCAGGCCAGCCAGCCATAGGCCAGTAATACAACTACTGATAGACCATCAAGCCATCGCCGCCAGTCGCGCCACTGCATTTCCTTAACGCTTTCTCATTTTTTTCGCCTTGACCGAATAATACTCTGTCGGTATACTTCATTATAAAGCTACTGTATCAATCATGGCCTATTCCCCATTGTAATTGCTGTCGTCATACGCAGTTATTACGTCAATTCAGAAATGGGAGTCGCGCATGGCAATCGAGCCTTACCGCCCAACCTCTGATTCCTCCGCTACCAATCGCGAACAAGAGCTAGAGAAGAAGATCGCCAAGCTCTTCGAGCGCTGGAACTGGAAGCTATTCCGTTTCTTGCGAGCGATGATCTTTCTAGCGATTGGCATCTGGCTGGCGGTTAATCTCCTACCGGGCATCTTCAACATCATCGTCACTGGCGAAATCGGCAATCTTATCTTGCAGATCATCCCGGTAGCCGTTTACCTCTTCTTCTTCATCGGCTTTCAGTTCTGGCTCATGTACTTCTTTATGGCCCGTACCCGTATCTACTGGGTCAAGCCGGGAGAGACTGGCGTGAGCTTTAAGGATTATCGCGGTAATCCAGAGGTACTGGAAGCGGCTCGTCGGGTGGTAACCCTATTGAAAGGTGCCAAAGAGTTTAAGCAGATGGGTGGTGAAGTCACCCGTGGTATTCTGCTGATTGGCCCACCCGGTACCGGGAAGAGCTATCTGGCGCAGGCTATTTCGACCGAGGCCGGGGTGCCATTTGGGTATCTGAGCGCACCCTCGCTACTCTCGGCCTGGATGGGTATGGGCAATATTAAGGTGATGAATCTGTACCGTAAAGCTCGCCGTCTTGCCCGCGAGTACGGTGCTTGCATCCTCTTTATAGATGAGATTGATGCAATTGGAATGGCGCGTAGCTCAAATTTGATGGGGACAGGGGCTATCGGTACTGGGATGAATAATCGCGAGAATGTAGTGATGGGAGTTGGCGGTATGATGGGTGGCGGTAGCAGCCTGCTCAACGAGTTGCTGCTCCAGATGGATCCACCGCCACAAGAGCAGACCTGGTGGGGTAAGCTGCTGCGTTTAGTCGGTTTACGCCGTGGTAAGGCAGAGATGCCGCCAGTGCTTACAATGGCAGCCACCAACCTTGCCGAGACGCTCGATGCTGCACTGCTCCGTCCCGGTCGCTTTGATCGCAAGATCGCGGTTGAGCCGCCCGATGCCGATGGGCGCCGCGAGGTGATCGAGTACTATCTGAGCAAGGTGAAGCACGAGCCGATGCCCATTGATCGAATGGTTGCCGACACTATTGGCTACACTCCGGTTGCGATCAAGTACGTGATCAATGAGGCAACCATTCATGCGCACTTTGACGGTCGGGCTGCAATCAATTATTGGGACTTCACCCAGGCGCGTGAAATTCACGAGTGGGGCTTGAAGCAGCCGATTCGCAGCATGTCGTATGAAGAGAGGCGCCGCATCGCGTATCACGAAGCGGGTCACGCCTATGCCGCTGTGAAGCTGTTGAAGAAAGAGCGACTCACGAAAGTGACCATTGTCCGTCACGGCAATGCCCTTGGCTTCGCAGCATGGAAACCGGAAGAAGAGATTCATACCCGTACCCGCGAGGAGTTGCTGGATCGGATCAAGATTTCACTGGCCAGCCGGGCTGCGGAAGAACTCTTCCTCGGCACTCAGATGAGTGGGGTAACCGGTGATCTACAGAGTGCGACCGGCATTGCGGCGATGATGGTCGGTGCGTATGGGATGGATAACAGCTTCTTCTCATACCTGCTCTTTGGGATGCAGGGCTTGTCGGCACCTGATGTCAAGCCACGAGTAGAAGCGATTCTGCAAGAGCAGTACCGCATCGTGAAGCAGATGCTCGAACAGAATCGCATGGCGGTGATTGCTATCGCCGAAGCGCTGATCTTGCGTAACGAGTTGACCGACATCGATGTGAAGGAGATTCTGGCACGGGTGGAGGCAGAGCATCCTTACCTGCCACCGAATGAGAAGCCTGAACGACCGGCCTTCGGCTTTGCCGCTGCCCTGTCGCGCTCACAGACCACGCTGGTACGTCGTCGCCGCGAATCGGTTGTGTTACCAGCACCAGAACGGCCTGCACCGGAGATTACGATCATTGATGCTCAGCGGCACAGTGAAGCCGATGGTGAGATACCGCCTGCTCCGTCTGCCGGGTAATAATTTACGCTATCGTGTGGTGACCAGGCGGGGCGATGGACATTCGCCCCGCTTTGTGTTGTATAGACCATACCACCACCGCAGCCGGTATAGGTATCTGTCCGCACACCCCTGCGTTCCATGGAAATATCCACCTGCCGCGTTGGCATTGCCGCCACCCCCACCCTCGCCCGTCCCCGCTGGGGCGGGAAGGGCCGGGGCCGGATGGCGCCGCTAGCGCGAGCTGGTGCAGAGGGGCGATACTCTGGTGGACGTAGACATAGCTTGCCGCACCCAGTAGGGTGCGCACCGGAGGCGCACGCTCCCGGCTGTCTCTCCAGGGGGGGCGCACCGGAGGCGCACGCTCCCGGCTGTGCTTGTGCACCACTCCACGCTCCACGATACTGACATAACCTCCCACAGATGAAGCTGATAAGTTAATCGTTGCAGTGTCTATCCTGTTACCGGATCGTCGCGCAGTTTCGTGTATAATCGGCGTATCTTTGACTTAACAACCAATGACGTAGAGGAACGATTATCTATGACCGATACCACAACCACAACGCAAGAACTCTTACGCCAACGTTACGGCAATAATATTCCACCATCTATCATCAGTACCCCAATCATCGACCTGTTACTGAGTCACCGTTCCGTGCGTTCGTACAGTAACGAACCGCTGCCGGAAGGCACGCTTGAAACCATGATTGCAGCGGCCCAATCTGCGGCCACATCATCAAATCTCCAGACGTGGAGCATCGTTGCGGTAACCGATCCCGAACGTAAGCATCGCCTAGCGACTCTGGCTGGCGATCAGAACCAGATTCGACGGGCCCCGCTTTTTCTGGTCTGGCTGGCCGATCTACACCGCATTGCCCAGGCGGCTGATGCCACACGAGGGGCTTGACTACCTTGAAATGTGGCTGGTAGGTGTGATAGATGCGGCCCTGGCAGCGCAGAATGCTGTCGTCGCCGCCGAGTCGCTTGGCCTCGGCACCGTCTACATTGGCGCGATTCGTAATCATCCATTGGAGGTAGCGGCTGAATTACAGCTGCCGCCGATGGTGATGCCGGTGTTTGGGATGTGCGTGGGTCGCCCCAATCCGGCGCGACCGGCAGCGATTAAACCACGCCTGCCCCAGGATGCGGTACTTCACCGGGAAGTCTACCGGCCAGAGCAAGTACTGCCGGCTGTCGAACGCTACAATGCGACAATGAGCGCCTTTTACACTGCCCAACAGATGAATGTAGAAGGCGATTGGGTCGATCACTCGGCGCGTCGGGTCGCCGGGCCGCACACGCTGTCGGGGAGAGATGTCTTGCGCGAGGTGTTGCATCGACTCGGTTTTCGGTTGAAATAAGACAACTTTACGCATAAGTACGCTCTTCTCCCGCTGTACCGTCTTTGGTACAGCGGGAGATATGTTATACTTTGAATAGGTTTAAACAGATTTAACAAGACTCCTATGAGCGACAAGGAAACAGCAACCTATCTCTCGCTGTCGGCAGCAAGTAAGCTACTCGGCGTGCATGCCTCAACCCTCCGGCGCTGGGCCGACGAGGGCGCCGTGCCGGTGTATATCACGCCGGGTGGACACCGTCGTTTTGCCCGCGCCGACATTCTGGCACTGGCCTCACGCCGGCCATTACCATCGCAATCGCTTAGTAGTGTTCTGGCCAGCAAAGCATTGGCCCAGACCCGTAATGA
This sequence comes from Chloroflexus sp., assembly GCF_034434295.1. Taxonomy (GTDB): domain Bacteria; phylum Chloroflexota; class Chloroflexia; order Chloroflexales; family Chloroflexaceae; genus Chloroflexus. Next base: position 35,633 of record NZ_DAOTZQ010000115.1, on the reverse strand, counting down.
ACTGACTCATTCGTCGTCAGCACCGACCTGGATGCACGCGATGAGTGAGCAGGAACGGATGGTATGGCGACGGGTTGGTCAGCAATTGATGGGTGTTGTGTTGCGTTACGTCAGCACCCACGACGAACAGAGTCCACTCCTTGACGAGGCACGGGTGATTGGTCACAGCTATGCCCGCCTGGCCCGTGCGGCAGGACTGCCGTTGACAGATGCGATTGCCGCAGCTCTCTTTTTTCGGGACTCGCTGGTTGAGGCGGCAATGGATCTGCCTGAAGAAGCTCATGTACGCCCCTCGGAGAGTGCACGGCTACTACGACGTATCAGTCGTGTGGCTAATGAAGTCCAACTGGCTGTTGTGAGCGGATATGAAACAACAGAGGAGTGAAGTGTGGAACCGACGACTGAGCAACGATTGAATGTCCCACGGACTCTCAAGCTGGGTACTTTTCATATCGGTTCATCGTTCATCGATTTGTTGACATCAGGGGTTCTCAATCGAGTTCTGATCACTGACCTGGCATTGGCTGCGACACCGGTCGCCCTCCTCTCGGCGTTGCGCTACCTGCTCGCACCGCTCAGCATCTGGGCCGGCTATCGCTCTGATCTGCGCCCGCCAGGCACCTTACGCCGGCTCCCATTCATCTGGGGAGGGCGCTTGCCAATGCTGCTCTCACTACCTTTATTACCGATAGTGACGGCTCTGCTGGCAACCGATGCCGGATCGGTTGCCGGGTGGTCATTAGCATTTTTGGCCTTTCTCATTTACGGTGTTGGAACACTCATTTCAGGGAGTACCTATCTCAGTCTGGTGCGCGATAGTGCACCACCGGCCCGGCGCGGGCAGGCGCTGGCGATTGTGCAGGTTTTTCTGGTGATCAGCTTCCCGGTGGCCGGTGTTATCTACGGTCGTTTGATGCCGGTGTATGATCAGGCCAGTTTCTGGCGACTGGTGTTGATCGGGATGAGCATTGCCTTTGGCTTTATTGCCTTTGCACTCTGGCGGGCTGAACGACCGATCAGTGCGGTTGAGACTGACCCGACCCCACCTGAGCCATTCTTGCCCCTCCTGCGGCAAATGTGGTCTGATGTGCGTGCGCGACGCTTCTTTCTTTTCCTCGCCCTGGGTGCAGTCAGCGCCTTCGCCCAGGATGCGGTGCTCGAACCGTTTGGGGGCGATGTATTCGGGCTGGACAATGGTCAGACAACGCGCTTCAATGCCTACTGGGGCATCGGTGTGGTGATCAGCCTGCTGGCAACCGTCTACTTTACCCGTCGTCGGGCAGCCCACGAGCAGACTGGGGTGGCAATGCTGGGTCTTGCTCTGACTGCACTGCCCCTCTTCCTGTTGAGTGTGCTGGCGATCACCGAGTGGCAGGCGCTGCTGATCCCGGTACTGGTTATGTTTGGACTGGGGTTTGGCATCTATACGGTCGGTGCCGTCTCGCTGCTGGCTGCAATGACGACCGAACGCCACGCTGCGGCCTATCTTGGCCTCTGGTCGATGACCCAACTTCTTTTCCGGGGTCTCGGCATCTTCGCCGGCGGTGCAGTACGCGATGTTGCGCTCTGGATCAGCGGATCGCTGCCGTTAGCTTACGCCAGTGTCTTCCTGCTGGAAGCAATTGGTTTACTGGTTTGTATAGTCATTTTGCAACGGGTTGACGTGCCCGGCTTTGCCCGTGGTGAAACCAGACCACTGGGTGCGGCATCTGCGCTGGCCGCCGCCGACGGGTAGAGGGTAGTAGTCGGTCAACACGTTGGTGTCGAGGCGTAGGGGCGACGCATGCGTCGCCCCTACGATGCTCGCCGGTAGCCACCTGGAAACGTTTCAGCACGTGAATTACACCTGAACGATGCACATTGTTGTGTGAGATTTGATCTGCGACGGTGGGGAAGGCCGCCAGTCTGCGCTCGTGTATTTCGGTCAGCAGGGGGGCGGATCGGTACGGGTACGCGCTGCGACCCGTGTTTGCGCAAGAGTACGGCTGGCGCGGCAGCGTGGCTGCCGCACTCCAAACGCTGCAACACGGGTAACCTGGTCGGGAAGCTGCATCCACGCCAGTACGTGATGGCATTGGAGATGGTCGTTAACACTCCTCGCTGCCATACCGGTAGACTGTGAGCATGATATACTGTCGTTAATCATTGGCAAGGGTTCATGTGCCTGTGCGATGGTCGGGTAGCACGGCCACACAATTTGTATGAAATACGTTTTAGTACATTACCTTCACGACAAACCTATGCGCTTTTTTTTACTTCTGATACTCGTGTTCGTTGTGACCGGCTGTGGCAGTGCAGCACCACCAGTACCGACCCGCTCGGCAGTGGAACTTCGCCAGACCCAGGTGGCCTTGCAAGGTTTGCCCACCGTCCCCCCGGCCCCAACTGAACTGAGCCGTCCAACACCTACTCCTGCGCCACCCGTTGATCTGGTCGAACTGTTGAAGCTCACCGACGACGATCCACGGGCAATGGGGGATCCGAACGCACCAGTGCTAATGATCGAATTTACCGATTATGAGTGTCCATTTTGTGCCCGCTTCGTTAGTGAGTCGCGCCCCCGGATTGTGCGCGAATTCGTTGAAACTGGCGTCGTCAGGCTCGTTGTACGTGACTTTCCACTGACTTCGATCCACCCTTCGGCAGTACTGGCAGCCGGCGTGGCCCATTGTGCCGCTGCACAGGGGCAGTTCTGGCCGGTGTATGAGATGCTGTTTCAAACCCACAGTGTTGAGTGGGGCGGGGTGCCCAGACGTGACCGGGATGTGCTGATCGAGCTGGTCGGAGAACTCGGTGTGGATACAGCGCAATTGCGTACCTGTCTCGATGATCCGGCGACTGAGACGACTGTTAATGCTGAGGTTGAGACGGCTACCCGCCTGGGGATTAACTCAACGCCGAACTTCATCATTAACGGTCGGATTGTGCGTGGTGCGTTGCCGTTCGAGAGTTTTGCCAGTCTGATCCGACGGTTGGCCGAACTGCCGTGAATCTGCCGCATTGATCCCTCTCTGGATTGGCAGGGGCGAACAGGTGGCCGGCGTGTGCTATAGGCGAACGGCAGAAGGACGGGGAAGAGATGTGTCTACACATCAAATACACAACATACGGATGCGAGACCTGGACGAGTAGCGTTCGTTGTCTGGCGTAGTGTGGTATCATCATCAGCGATAACGCGCTCAATCTACCCGTCACGTTTGATAGTAACAAGGAGTAGTACTTCCTATGCCACGCTTAAGCGAAGCTGAAATTGCCGAACAGTTGGCTCAGCGACCCGATTGGAGTCTTAAGAACAACGAGATTGTCCGTACCTTTCGGTTAGCTAATTTTCCGGCGGCGATTGCGTTTGTGACCCACGTTGCGTTTCTGGCCGAGGCTGCCGGCCATCACCCCGACATTGATATTCGCTATAACCGGGTGCGCCTGGCGCTCACTACCCACGATGCCGGCGGGTTGACCGAGAAGGACTTTGCGTTAGCCGCTGCGATTGACGAGATTCTGGGCTGATGCCACTCGTGACGACAATAGCCGGCGATCTGTTTGTGATGCGGCGGGGGACGAGCGGGGTGCCGTTGATCTTTGTCCACGGTGCCGGGGGGAGTGGTCGTCATTGGGGCCGGTTATTTACCCTGCTACCGCCAACAGTTCAGCTCATCGCCGTTGACCTGCCGGGTCACGGTCGGTCACCACAGGACGACCTCATCACGATTGAACGCTACGCAGAGCAGATCGTTGCGCTTCACCTGGCACTTGCCCTACCACCAGCCCTGATTATCGGTCATTCGATGGGTGGCGCGATTGCCTTGCAGCTCGCAATCACGACGCCGCAGATCGTTGCCGGTCTGGGTCTGATCGGCAGTGCTGCCCGTTTGCGAGTTGCTCCTGCGCTGCTCGATGGGTTGGCCGGCGACGAGGCTACCCGCCAGGCAACCATCACAACACTGGTTACCTGGCTCTTTAGCCCTGCTGCCGATCCAACACTCTTTGCCGAAGCCAGTGCCGAATACGCCGCACTCGACCCGGCGATCCTGCTGGCCGACTTTCAGGCGTGTGATGGGTTCGATGTGCGGAACCGGCTCGGAGACATTCACTGCCCGGCGTTGGTGATTACCGGCAGCGACGACCGCCTTACCCCGCCCAGGCTCGGCGCCGAACTGGCAAGCGGGCTTGGCGTGCCACATCATCTTCTGGCCAATGTCGGCCACATGCCAATGTTGGAAGCGCCCGATCAGCTAAGCGAGCTGCTGCGTGAATGGCTGACAATGCTTGCTTGAGGTGAACAGCTCGCGTAGAATGAGATATAGCGGTCAGCGCAAGCGCAAATACGAATGAAGGAGGCGATCATGGAGTTCCAGCTTACCGAAGATCAGCAGATGCTCCGCGACATGGTGCGCCAGTTTGCTGAGAAAGAGGCCAAACCAACTGTCGCTGAACGTGACGAACATGCCCGCTGGCCTGCCGAATTGGTGCGCAAAATGGGTGAACTCGGCCTGATGGGTGTCGCGGTCAGCGAAGAGTACGGTGGCGCTGGCATGGATTATGTCTCGTATGCGATAGTGATTGAAGAACTCTCGCGGGTTGATCCGTCACTGGGTGTGATCGCCTCGGTGAATAACTCGCTGGTGTGCTACGGGATCGAGAAGTTCGGCACCGAAGAGCAGAAGCGTGAGCTGCTGGTACCGCTGGCAAGTGGGCGTATGCTCGGTGCATTCTCGCTCAGTGAACCGGGCGCCGGTTCGGATGCCGCAGCCCAACGAACAACCGCTGTGCGCGATGGCGACTATTACATTATCAACGGCGTTAAGAACTGGGTCACCAACGGTGATCACGCCGATACCATCATCTTGATGGCGATGACCGACCCCAGCAAGGGTACGAAAGGTATTACCGCATTTCTGGTTGACACTCACGCCCCTGGTTGTCGGGTAGTCAAAGTCGAGAACAAGCTCGGCATTCGCAGCGCACATAGCTGCCAGATGGCGTATGACGACTACCGCATACCGGCGTGGCGGCGGCTCGGCGAAGAGGGTCAGGGTTTCAAGATTGCGATGACGATTCTCAACGCCGGTCGCATCGGCATTGCGGCGCAGGCGGTCGGGATTGCGCAGGGCGCGTTCGAGGCGGCACTGGAGTACAGCAAAGTCCGTGAGCAATTTGGCAAACCGATCCACGAATTTCAGGCCGTCGGCTTCACACTGGCCGATATGGCAACTCGCATCAAAGCGGCTCGCCTGCTCACCTACGAAGCTGCCTGGCGCAAAGATCAGGGGCTTGATTTCATCAAAGACGCCTCAATGGCGAAGCTCTTTGCTTCCGAGACGGCGATGTGGGTGGCGACGAAGGCGGTGCAACTGCACGGTTCAAACGGTTACTCGAAAGAATATCCGGTGGAACGGTTCTTCCGTGACGCGAAGATTACCGAGATCTACGAAGGGACAAGCGAGATTCAGCGCCTCGTGATCAGCCGCGAACTGGTGCGCTGATCAGAGCAGACGGCGGCGCTGCGTCGCCCAACAGGAGTTATGCGTCTCATTCTTGTACGACACGGCGAGACGCCGTGGAATCAAACGCTACAGTATCAGGGTCACGCGCCGATACCGCTCAACGAGCGTGGGCGCGAACAGGCCCGACGGGCAGGTATCCGATTGGTTCGGCGCGGGGCAGTTGCACTGTACAGTAGCGATCTGCCCCGCGCCTGGGAGACAGCCGAGATTATTGGGGAGCACATCAATCTGCAACCGGTTGCCATGCCGGACTTACGCGAGATTGATGTCGGGTTGTGGGAAGGGCTAACCCCCGACGAACTCTATCAGCGCTTCCCCGACCATATGCGCGAATATGATCGCGACCCGGCACGAACTGTGCGTCTTGGCGGGGAAAGTTATGCCCAATTGCAGGCAAGGGTGCTGCGGGCGTTTGCCCAGATCGAGGCCACGCACCGCAATGGTGAGACGATCATTGTAGTTTCGCATGGTGGCTCAATTCGCGCCTTGTTCTGTCACATCATCGGTCTCGATCTGGCAAACTTTAGCAAATTATGGCTCGACAATGGTTCGTTGAGCGAAATCGTCCGCGGGCGAAGTGGCTGGCGGCTAATACGGATGAATGATGTCGCCCACCTTGAGGATCTGGTGGCGGAAGGCGGCGAGTAAACGTATGAGCGGACGAACCACTGCTAACGAACATGATCTGTTGTCGGCAAACATTCGAGCACTAGGCGATGCACTTGGCCGGGTCATTAGCGGTCAACACGGTAGCGAAGCACTGGCACTGGTGGAACAGGTGCGCCGGATGGCTAAAGACCTCCGCAATGCGCCGACCCACACCGATCCACAGGCACTTCGCCAATTGATAGCCGATCTGGAAGTGCCGCAATTACGCAGTCTGGTCAAAGCATTCACGCTCTATTTTGGATTGGTCAATCTGGCGGAAGGGGTTGAACGTCTGCGCGTTTTGCGGGCGCGCGATCTGCGCCAGGCACCGGCCCCCCGTGCTGAGAGTATTGCCGACGCTATCGAATTGCTCAAGCGTCACGGTGTACCGGCGCCTGCGATCCAGGAATGGCTGGATCATGCGCTGATTATGCCGGTGTTGACGGCGCACCCAACCGAGTCGCGCCGGCGCACGATCCTGATCAAACTGCGGCGCATTTTTGATACGCTGGTCGATTTGACATTTGGCGAGCGGTTGGTCTTACCTGCCGACCGGCAGGCCGCGCTTACCCGCATCGAGCGGGAGATCGTTGGGTTGTGGCAGAGCGATGATGTGCGTAATCGGCGACCATCGGTGCTCGACGAAGTGGAGAATGGACTGTTCTTCTTTCAAACCGTCCTCTGGGAACTCCTACCGCACATCTATCGTGAGATGAGCGATGCGCTGCAAGCAGCGTATCCCGATCATCCCTGGCGTCTGCCGCCATTTTTGCGCTTCGGAAGCTGGATGGGTGGGGATCGCGACGGTAATCCCTTCGTGACGCCAGAGGTAACGGTTGAGACGGTACGGCTGATGCGGAGCGCCATGCTGCGTTATCTGATAGATTGCCTTGATCGGCTGATCACCGATTTGAGCCAGTCGGTGCAGCAGGTGAAGGTGGACACGGCGATCATTGATCGCATCGCTGAATATCGCGAGTTGATGCCAGATGCAGCAGCGGCGCTCAACCCGCATTATCGCTGCGAGCCATACCGCCAGTTGTGCCATTTTATTCAGTCCCGGCTGCACAATACCCTTCAGTACACGTTGAACTACACGCCCCGTTGGGGAGTTGATCCACCGCTTACACGGCAACCCGACATCTACTACCACAGCCGCGAACTGTTAGACGATCTCGACTTGATCGATGCCAGTCTGCGCAATAACGGCAGCACGATAATCGCCGAGGGTCTCTTGCGCGATGTACGAACGCTCGTAGCAGTTTGCCATCTGCACACGGCTACCCTCGACGTGCGCCAGCACGCCAGCCGGCACACAGCAGCTCTGAGTGAAATCCTGGCCGCTGCCGGTGTGGTCAACGATTACGAAGCACTCGACGAGGCCGAGCGGATTGCGGTGTTGAGCGTGGAAATTCACCGACCGCGCCCACTTACGCCCAGCCGACTCAGCCATTTCAGTCCGGCAACTGCGGAAACTATTCACACCTTCCGTGTCATAGCGGCAATCAGCGAACAGCTCGATCCCGAAATCTTTCAGACGTACATCATCTCGACCACCAGTCAGGTCAGCGATCTGCTGGCGGTGTTGCTGCTCTGTCGCGATGCCGGTCTGTACCAACCCGGTCAGGCCAGTCAGTTGCATATTGTGCCGCTGTTTGAAACGGGTGACGACCTGCAACGCGCACCGGCACTCCTGGATGAACTGCTCCGGTTGCCGGTGTACTGTGAGCATCTGGCGCTACGCGACAATCTGCAAGAGGTGATGCTCGGCTATTCCGACAGCAACAAAGAGGGTGGCTTTGTGGCTGCGAACTGGGCACTCTACCGGGCACAGGTGGAACTGACAGCGGTCACCGATCGGCACGGCGTCCGCTTGCGCCTCTTCCATGGCCGCGGAGGCGCTGTTGGCCGTGGTGGCGGCCCTGCCGGACAGGCCATCCTCGCTCAACCACCCGGCACACTCCACGGCCAGATCAAAGTTACTGACCAGGGCGAAATGATCTCAGACCGTTATCTCGATCCGCGAACTGCCCATCGCCACCTCGAACAGGTGGTTAATGCCGTGTTGCGGGCGGGCTTTCCCGGCATGGCACGGCAGCCCGAACCAACCTGGCTGGCCGCGATGGAGGAGATGGCAACCACGGCACGCGCTGTCTACCGGCAACTGGTTTACGAAGACCCTGATTTTCTGATCTATTTTCGCAGCGCCACACCGGTAGCTGAATTCAACCGGCTACGCATCGGCTCACGTCCGGTCTCGCGTCGCAAGAGTGATCGGATCGAAGACCTGCGGGCCATTCCATGGGTCTTTAGCTGGATGCAGAGTCGGCACACGATTCCGGGCTGGTTTGGTCTGGGCAGTGCGCTAGAAGCATTTGTTGCAGCCGATCCGCATCACCTTCATCTGTTGCGCACCATGTACCAGCATTGGCCCTTTTTCACCACGCTGCTGGATAACGCGCAGATGATCATGCTGAAAGCCGACATGAACATTGCCCGCACGTACGCCAGCCTGGTGCCGGATCGTCATCTGGCCGAACGCATCTTTCAGCGGATCGAGAGCGAATTCCGCCTCACCGAACGCATGATCTGCCAGATTACCGAACGCAACGATCTGTTAGCCCATCAACCGGTACTCCAGCGGGCGATTCGGCAGCGCAACCCGTACATCGATCCACTCAGCTTTGTCCAGATTGAACTGCTCCGCCGATTGCGCACCGCTCCGCCCGAAGAGCAGGGCGAATTGGAAACGGTTTTGTTGATGTCAATCAACGGCATTGCTGCCGGATTGAAGAATACAGGCTGATGCATACCAAACGGCTCGACACCTCACCCGCTGCAATTGCCATGGCCGGCGAACTCCTCCGGCGTGGCGAACTTGTCGCCTTCCCAACCGAAACGGTCTACGGGCTAGGCGGGCATGCGCTCGACGAGCGTGCCGTAGCGGCCATTTTTACCGCGAAGGGGCGTCCGGCGAATGATCCGCTGATCGTTCACATCGCGGCAGCCACCGATCTCCCGCTGGTGGCTGCGACAGTTCCACCACTGGCCAGCAGGCTGGCAGCAGCCTGCTGGCCAGGCCCACTCACGCTCATCGTACCGCGCCATCCTCGTGTACCGCTGACAGTGACTGCCGGACTTGAAACGGTCGCGGTACGGGTACCCTCACATCCGATTGCCCAGGAGCTGCTGCGGGCTGCCGGCGTACCGGTTGCCGCGCCGAGTGCCAACCGCTTTGGACACACCAGTCCAACCACTGCCGATCACGTGCTGGCCGATCTCGATGGACGGATCGCGGCGGTGATTGATGGTGGGGCCACGCCGATAGGCATCGAGTCAACGGTACTCGACTGCACTACCGATCCGCCGACACTTTTGCGCCCTGGCGGGATTAGCCTTGAAACGTTGACCGACCTGATCGGCGAGGTGCAACTCCGTTCACAGCCCACTGCCGATGAAGCGCATGGCCTGACCGCGCCCGGTCTCCTCGAACGCCACTATGCCCCCGATCACGAATTATGGCTGTTTAGTGGAAAACCGAACTCTGTTCTCGCCCGGTTACGCGCCGAAACCGAAGCAGCGCTGGCCCGTGGACTGCGCGTTGGTCTCCTTTTACCAGAGGAAGACCTCGCGCTGATGCACGACTTACCGGTTGAGCGGGAATCGCTCGGCCCAACTTCTGATCCGGCGATCATTGCCCGGCGGCTATACGCCGCGCTGCGGGCGCTTGACGAACGCCAGCCTGATCGCATGTTCACCCGCGATCTCGACGAAGCCGGCCTGGGTCGCGCCCTGCGGGATCGCCTGCGCCGTGCGGCGACGCGGGTGATTGTGGTTGACGAAGAGGCGGGAAAACAGTAAAATACGAAATAATGTTCTTATATTTTGTAGCAAGGCTGCGACGCTATGGACAACAACACAACACTCATCCTGGGTGATTGTCGCGACGTCCTCAAGGATATACCAGACAATTCGGTTGATCTGATATTTACATCACCTCCCTACGCTGATCGTAGAAAAAACACCTACGGTGGTATTCATCCTGATAAGTACGTAGAATGGTTCTTGCCAATCGGTCGGGAGTTATTGCGTGTTTTGAAGCCGGATGGCACGTTTATCCTGAATATCAAGGAAAAAGCAGAAAACGGCGAGCGCCATACATATGTCATTGAACTGATACTTGCCCTGCGACAACAGGGATGGTTGTGGACAGAAGAGTTTATCTGGCACAAGAAAAACTGCTACCCCGGCAAATGGCCGAACCGTTTCCGAGATGCCTGGGAACGACTACTACAATTTAACAAAACAAAACGCTTCAAAATGTTTCAGGAAGAAGTGATGATTCCGATGGGACAATGGGCAGATAAACGGCTCAGGAATCTAAGCCAGACAGATCTGATACGTGACAACTCACGGGTAGGGAGCGGTTTCGGCAAGCGAGTCGCAAACTGGCTAGAACGGGAGATGGTCTATCCAACTAATGTCCTTCATCTGGCGACGGAGACAAAGAATCGACGCCACAGCGCGGTATTTCCAGAGGCACTCCCGGAGTGGTTCATTAAACTCTTTACCCGCGAAGGAGACATGGTACTTGATCCGTTTATGGGTTCCGGTACCACGATCAAAGTCGCTCGACGCATGAATCGGCGTGCAATAGGTATCGAAATAGTACCTGAGTATTTTGCTCTGGCCGAGGAAGAAATTGCTAAAGAAGCACCGCCTCTCTTATGAGCAATACCCTTTTACTGACAGACATCAGACAATATGTCCAGGAACATATCGGCAAGTTTCATGAAGCCAGGCTTAATAGTCTGCGAAACCTGGAGCTAGAGCAGATCTTGAGACGCAAAAATCCATACCTTTTTCGCGCAAAGAATATTTTAGTTGCATCTGATCTTGTTCGTTCTCTGCTTGATGCACATCTCTCTTCACAAGAAGAGACAATGTTTGGTGAGTTTTTAGAGGGATTGGCAATTCACATTTGCAAACGTACATTTAATGGCAAAAAATCTGAACGACCCAGCATTGACTTAGAGTTTCAAACCGGGAATGAGTACTACCTGGTATCTATCAAGTCAGAGCCGAACTGGGGAAACGCCGATCAAATTCGCAAGATGCGCGAGAACTTTCAGGCAGCAATTGCAGAGATTCGGCAATCACAGCCTGAGCTTCAGATTTTTGCTGTGAATGGATGCTGTTACGGTCAAGATACAGGGAACAAGGGAGATTATCAAAAGCTGTGTGGTTAGGCTTTCTGGTCATTTATTTCAGGTGGTGTGGAAGAATTGTATACGCAAATTATCGAACCACTAGGATTTGAAGCAAAAGAGCGAAATGAAGCATTTCATCGGGCTTACGCTACGATTGTAAATCAGTTTACGCAAAGATTTATTGAGAAGTTCTGCAACGATGGTGAAATAAACTGGGAACTCCTGGTTACATTCAATTCAGCCCGCCCTGCATTGAGAGAACGAAGGCATCGGTACTCCTAAACATCTAGCCTGTTCCAAAAAACATCTCCTATTACTGATCGTCTCCATGATTGTGACGAGTACGCACAGCATCCTCGTGACCGGCAGATCAATGGCATGACGCGCACCGGATCATGAGCACGGCTGCTGCGGCAGCATGGCTGCCGCACGCCAAACGCCGCGCTACGCGTATGACGCGCGGGCAAGGCAACCAATCCAGCGCGTTATGGCACGGCTTGAGCTTCTCTCTGCCAACGGGTCGGGAACAGGGTAGGCTGTCCCGGTACGCATGTTGTCCCTGTGATTCGAGGGTAAACCACTTCGCCCCATACCTGATCGCGAGTACGGCTGGCACGGCAGCGTGACTGCTGCACTCCACCATACCACGAGACTCGAGTAATCCTGTCTGGCAATGGTATCCTCTCTGATATGCAATCCCACTGTGCCCATGGCAGAAAGATCGACACTCTGCTTCCGCGCTCAAGTATGATGCCAGAGTGATCATCGGATCACATGTTATGAAGTCGCTTGCACCAGATTTGATACTAATAAGCGGTCAGGGGTGCGACTGGTTAATCATATTGACCTGAAGATAGCCGGTGTGACACGCGACCGACGTAGAGCAAGGTTGGAGCGGAAACCTGGCTCCCGCACGCCAGCGACTCAACACGCGCATCATGGAGCGCGAACGATGTTCAGTCCAGCGCGTGACTGGCTCAACGTCAATTCTCAACCCGCCACACCCTCACGTCGCTCAACCCTACATTCAGTAACCACTTTCCATCGGGACTAAACATGAGGGTACCCAAGCTAATTGGGCTGCCGCTCAAGATGCGTTTTCGCCGACCATCGGCAGGATTGCGCAGTGCAATGGTCTGGCGCGGCGGACCTGGCTCGAAAAACGAGATGCTATCGTGAGGCGGTTTTTGGTTGGGAGTTGCCAGCCAACGACCATCAGGACTAATCGCCACGTTCATACTAAAGATATACAACTTTTCCGGCGTAATATGATCTTTTAGCACTTCGGGAAAGGTTATTTCATACGCGAGTTGCCAGGTTGCAGTGTCGTAGACACGGATAAACTTACCACCCAGGACCAGACGAGAACCGTCGGGACTAAACGCAATGCTCCCGCCTGGCCTGGGCTGGATTTGCCGGCTAACGGTACGTTGTGCGACATCAACCAGCCAGACACTGGCATTGGTACCAACAACCAGATGTTCACCATCAGGGCTAAATGCAAGTGCTGCGACGAACGTCGCGTCAGGATCAGCGAGCAGGATTGAGCCAATCTGCCGTTGATTCATTACGTCCCAAAGCTGTACCTCCAGGTCCTGACTGTGGTTCGACTCACTGACAGCAAGGATAGATCCGTCAGGAGAAAAAGTCAGGCTCATTGGAGATATATGCTCACCTCGCGGCCAGCAATTGAAGGTTGCTCGCCGTTCGCCGCTTACAGGATCGTACAGCCAGACTGTACCCCAACTACCGATAGCGAGCAGGGTGCGATCTGGGTGCAAAGCGAGGTAACCACCGACCGGTAGAGTCTGAAGCACCTGATTGTCTGGAAAACGCCGGAACGTTGTCTGCCTGTCGTCTGCAACAGCGAGTAGATCATTGCGCAGGAATAACGCTGAGCGAATATTAGTAAACTTCCAGACAAAGGCCGGTTGTTCTTCGCGTCTGAACCAGAACATGGCAAAGCCACCCAATCCACCTATCAGCACACACGCCAGCCCGACGATGCCAATCAGTACCAGAAATCGTCGCATAGACCCCTCTGGGCGGGAAATGGCAGATGCACTGCCTGAGCCGAACAGTCGCTGAAGGGGGCAGTGATTATTCACCGGCCACCCTTCTCAATACCAAAAAAGCGATCACATCAGCTACCCGCGCTCGCCAGGCTGCTTCGTTGTGCGCTGCACCCGGAAACTTGCGCGTCAGCCAGTCATGCCCGTAACGATAACCAGCCTGCTCCAGCAGGCGATCCATACGCTGCTGGAAGGGTTCATATTCTGCATCTAACCCGACCGTTCCATAGTCGAAATAGAACCGATGGCGACCGGCAGGCGGCAAGAGGGCTGCCAGTTCATCGACCAGCAGATTACCACCAGCCGGCCAGTGGGTCGAGAGACATCCGGCGCCAGCAAACAGATCGGGGTATTGGCACACCCCGTAGAGCGATATCAAGCCGCCCATGCTCGATCCCATCAAGAAGGTATGTGAGGCATCGGGTAAGGTAGGATAGTGGCGATCAACAAACGGTTTCACCTCTTCGACCAAAAAGGAGAGGTAGGCATCAGAGACTGGTTCGCCACCCATACGTTCAACAATGCTTTCCCAGGCTCGCGTCTGCCGGAGAGCAGCAAAAGGCTTTTGCGGCGCATACTCGCGCCAGCGCTGATCGGTACACCAGACCCCAACGACAATCGCACCGGGCCAGTTGTAGGTGGCGCGCAGGCGCTCGATGGCCTGATCAACCGCCCAGACTTCACCATCGGCGCGAAGTGCCGGATCGAAGAGATTTTGTCCATCGTGCATGTAGATGACCGGTAGCGGTTGATCACCGGTTGCTGCCGGAAGCCAGACATCGACCGGACGAGAAGTGACGTAGCAACTCTGAAGATCGAGATGACGGTATAGTGGCATAGAACATCTTCTTTCTCGGCCAAAGCCTATGGAAGGAAACTACTCCGCTGATCAGCACTCAGTTGATAGGTAAGGATACCATCAGTTCGCGTACCGATCCATAGCAGATTTGAGTGGTCTACCGCCAATGCCAATGGCTCGGCACCGGTAAAGCCAGAATTGCGCGGCAGATAGGAGTACCATTCGCGCCCATCGTAACGCAACAGAAAGCCGCCCGTTGTCAATGGTCGGGCTGCTCCAACCCAGATCTCGCCGGCAGCAGTTTCGAGCAGTGTCGTGATGGTCTGCGCCGGTAGCCGACGATTGGCAGTGGTCAACCATTCCCAGCGCGTTCCATCCCAACGCGCTAGCCCTTCGCCCAGCGTGGCCGCCCATACCACGCCGTGTTGATCGATCAGAATTGCCGACACCCCAGCACCGGCAAAACCGGCTGTCCGTTCAAAATGTTGCCAGGTGTCGTAAGCCGGTAGATAGCGACTCAGCACACCGATCCCACCAAACCATATCGCGCCGGATGGCTCGACAGCAAGCGACAGCACCAGCCCCCCACGGGCGGCCTGCGGCAACCCTTGCCAGCGACCATCAATGCTACGCACCATACCACCGGCATTCGTGCCGACCCAGAGGGTACCATCCGGCGCCGCCGCAACTGTACGAACCAACAGATTCGGCAGCTCCGGTAAAGCTGGCGTTTGCCACGTCCAGTCGTCATCACCCTGTACCAGAGCCAGCCCCCGATCACTTGCTACCCATAGACCGGCAGTCGTTTCAGCCAGGGCATAGACCTGTCCCAGATCCAGATGGCGCCATCGTGGCGGATCTTCGCTCACAAGGGGCGCCTGCCAGATGGTCAGACCAGCTTCCCCACCCAACGCAACCCGGCCATCGCGCAATGGCTGGATCGCGTACACCGGCCCTGGCGGAAGACCACCGGTTGTTGGAGGGATTGAACGCCACCCAATACTGCCGACGGTCACCATAATCAATGCACTGGCATACACCGTGCCGATGAACCCGACCAGTAAGGCGAGTGCAATTAATGCCATGCGGGGCGGGCGCAGCGCCATGATGGTGCTCCATCCCCAGTAGTCATTAAGCTGATACAGCCAGGTCGCGAAACGCGACAGCAGGGGTGCGGCCAGCAAGACAGTTGGCGTAACCAGCGTCAACACATACTGCGGCCATTTCGTCGGCCAGAGCAGCAGGATAAGGACGCCGCTCAGGAACCAGACAACCAGGTAACGACGCTGGGGATCGCACCAGGCCATCGGCAGCGCAAGACAGGCCAGCAGCGTGAGCCACGGATCGGGACCGGGGAAGAAGAAAACCTCTGGATGCCAGCCCACAGCCGGTGCCGTCGCCAACCAGATGAGCGGCTGATACCAGGGATAGCCGGCAGCCTGCACCTCGCTCCCCTGCGTGTACGCCGTCCAGAAACCGGCCATAGCGATCAGGCGTTCCAACGGCTGCCGCCAGAGCGTGGGATTGGCCGCGACAAAACTCAGGAGTGCAATCCCGACCAGCACAGGTAAGCGTCGCGCCTGACCACGCTGAATCAACAACATGATCATTGCCGGCGCGGCAATGATGGCATAATTCATCTTGGCAGCGGTCGCCAGCCCCCAGGCAACCGCTCCCAGCCACCACCAAATGCGCTGGCGAGCAGGCTCCAGGCGTGAGGCGTATTCCCACGCGCCGACGGCAGCAATCGAGAGCGCCAGGGGCAATGCTTCGAGGTATGCCTGTGCCGTGTACTTCACCGTAAGGGTGTGGATTGCCAGCAAACCTGCTGCCAGTGGGCCGGCAGTGAAGGCCAACAGCACAACCGCAATCGTCCCCAGCAGAGCGGCCATCAGGCGCACCACGTAGAGAACTGTGGTTTGATTCGCGGCTTCACCAAGCAGTAACGCGCCACCAGCATACATCAACTTATGTAATGCCGGATGCTGACGATTACCGGGATAATCGATCACACCTGCCCAGTCGCCCTGGCGCATGAGCGTCGCATAATCAAGGGCAGCACCAACATACACCGGCTCATCGAAATCAACCGGCAATGTTAGTACTGCCCACAAGCGCAAGAGAGCGGCCAGGACGATCACGCCGATCAGCCGGCCACGAGACACACCGGAACGCACGCTGATTTATCCCTTTACACCACCGACCGTTAATCCCGACACCAGGAAGCGCTGGAGCATCAAAAAGACAATAATGGTCGGCAGGATAATCAACAAACCACCAGCCGCAAAGTTCCCCCACGGCACGCTCTGGCTATTGGCGAGACTGAACAGGCCGGGAACCACCAGCTTCATGCTATCGGGTGCCGGTACCAGCACCGAGGCGAAGATAAAATCACCCCACCCGGCCAGAAAACCGAGCAGTGCGGTAACCGCCAGTGCAGGACGGGCCAGGGGCAATGCGATTAAGATAAACGACTGGATCGGACCACAGCCATCGATCATCGCCGCTTCTTCCAGCTCAATCGGAATGGTATCGAAATAGCCCTTCATATTCCAGGTACTAAAGACGAGGGTGCCGGTTGTATAAGCCAGAATAAGCCCTTCGTGCTTGCCATACAGGCCCAACGCCGTCAGCAACTGGGCAACCGCAACCAGACTCAACACACCGGGGAAGGTCTGAATCGCCAGCAGCAAAATCAGAGCAAACTCGCGACCGTAAAACTTAAAGCGCGAAAAGGCAAATGCGGCCGAGGTAGTAATGACCAGCGAGGCAACCGTCGTCACACCGGCCACATAGATGCTATTACGCAACCACGTCAGGAGTGGCCGGTCGAAGATCATCGCCCGATAGTTCTCGAACGTCCATTCCGTGGGAATAAACATCCCGAGTAGATTGAGCGTGTAGAGGCGATCACCGGTACGACCAGAGGCGAGAAAGGCAAACCAAAGCGGATAGACCGCAAACAGCACGCCGAGAATAAGAATGGTGTACTGCAACACCAATACCGGTCGAGAAGGCTTGCGAATCATGACTCGTAGGCCCCTTTCGTGATGCGCGTCAGCCGGAGACTATAGAGGGTTGCCGTAAACAAGAAAATGAACAGAATGACGGCGAAAGCTGTCGCATTACCGTAATTCTGGGTTTGGAAAATCTGCTTGTAGGCGTACACAATCACAAACTCTGTCGCACCGGGCCGACCGACCTCATTTACCGGCCCACCCTGAGTGATTGCCCACACCGTACCGAACATCTGAAATGCGGTGATCGAGGTGAGGACGGTTGCTGGGAGTACTGCCGGACGGATTAGCGGTAGGGTAATGCGGGTAAGCTGCTGCCACCAGGAAGCGCCATCCAGCTCAGCCGCTTCGTACACATCGCGAGGAACCGCCTGCAGCGCACCCAGAATCACAATCATAAAGAAGGGATACGAAAACCAGGTATCAACCAGCACTACAATCGCAAACGCACTGACCGGATCACGGAGCCAGGACGGGCCGGTGATACCAAAGATCGCTAACACCTGATTGAGGGTCCCCTGTTCGCGGAAGAAGAACTGCCAGATCAGGGCCATCAGAATCGCAAGCGAGGATGCAGCCCATGGCACAAAGAGCAACACCCGAAACAACGTGCGACCGGGGAGATAGTCACTGTTCAGGAGTAGGGCAAAGGTCAGACCAAGCAGAAAACTGAATGGCACCCGTGCAATCACAAAGAGCAACGTGCGGAAGACCACGACCACAAAATCGCCACTGCGCATCAGCGTCTCATACGCATTAGCGACATTGATAACCGCCGCCAGAATAAAACCCAGCACCAACGCTCCCAGCCAGACAATCGACGGAGCAACCGGCGGTTCCATCATGCGCTGCAAACGTCGGTTCACGAACGAAGCGGCGATCAGAGGCACAAAACAGAGGGCAATCGCAGCAATCGCCGATAACGCCTCTGGGGTAAAGAGATTACCGATCAGATTCGCATAGTTCGCAAAAAGAGGGTCTTGTAACCGGTACGGCTGCCCCAGACCAACCGGTGCGCTGGTACGGAATTGCGGCCAGCACAACGGATCGAGAATACCGGTCAGAAACACTTCACAATCGGGGTTAGGGCGAAAACGATTACGATTGGTAAACGAGGTATATACACTGAGCAGAATAGGGTAAATATTGAACAGCAGAATACCAATGATAGTGGGACCGGTGAAGAGCAGAATGGTGAGCACTTTGCGGCGATTAGACCACGAGACCATGGGCGTACCTCACTGGAAGCAACCGGCAGGCCAGTCATCGGCTACCGGGCGCCCAACCGGCGCAGCGGGTGTAGTGAGTGAGCCGGACAGCGTGGTCCGGCTCGTGTTGTTGATAACGACGGCGTTCAAAAGGGGTGAGCCCCTGCTCACCCCTACACGGAAGGTTTACTTCATCTGCATAATTGCAGCTTCAATTGCCTGCTGGGCAGCAGCCAGCGCATCAGCCGGCGACTGCGCACCGGTCCAGATGGCAACACTTGCCTCACCGACCGGACCCCACTGGGCGGAAGCGAAGGGGGTGTTGGCCATCGGCACACCCAGATTGAGGGCGGCACCAAAGCCGGCCAGCGTGGGCAGCGCGGCGACCTCGGGGTTCTGGAGCGCTGCGGTTGCTGCGGGCACCGTCTTGTTGGTCAAGGCCAGCTTCGCCTGCACCTCGGCGCTGGTGAAGTACTTCATAATATCGAGCGCCACCTCAGCATTGCCGCGCTCAACTGCATTGCGGGTCAGCATCAGGGTCTTGATACCGACGAAGGGCTTGCCCAGCGGCAGAATGCCGTAATCAACACCATCCTGCTCGATACCGGCAATCGCCCACGGGCCGGTCCACCACATAGCCGCCTTGCCTTCAGCCAGAGCAGCCTTGCAGATGTCGTAGCTCTGCTCGCTGAACGAGACTTTGCTCATCTCGGCCAGCCACTCGCCACCCTTGATCATCTCCGGCGTGTTGACGTAAACATTGCCCTCATCGTCAACATAGCTCGGCACACCGTAGCCGAAGTAGATTGGAGCGACGTGGTACGCATCGTTACCACCGAAGCCCTGGTTGCAGACGAAGGTCTTGTCAGGGTTGGCAGCACGGAAATCTTTCGCCATCTGCAACAGCTCATCGAGGGTGGTCGGCAACTGCATATCGCCCACCACTGCCTTGTTGTAGATCAGAGCAATACCCTCTTGGGTCTCCGGCAATGCCCAAATCTTGCCCTGCCAGATCACACCATTGACCGCAGCCGGCTCATAGGTGCTGCGCAGGAAATCCTCGGTGATGCCGTAATCGTTCAGCGCGACGATATTGCCAACCAGTGCCTGCTGTCCGATCTGGTCATTCGCCCAACCGATAATATCGGGGCCTTCACCGGCGGGGATCGCCACATTCAACGCATTGCTGACATCTTCCGGCTTCGAGAGATCGATCTTGACATTCGGATTGGCGGCTTCATAATCGCGGAAGGCCTGCTCAATCGCAGTCAGATACGCACCATCCCACTGATGCCAGATACGAATGGTGACCTGTTGAGCGGAGGGAGCAGTGGTGGGCTGCTCGGCGGGAGCGGTCGTCGGCTGCTCAGCGGGGGCCGGAGCAGTCGTCGGCTGCTCGGCGGGAGCCGGAGCGGTGGTCGGCTGAGTGGCGGTCTGGTTCGAACCACATGCCGCCAAAATCATCGCGGCGGCAAGGAACAGAGCAATCAAAGCACGCTTCATTGCACTCACGGTTGTACTCCTTGACTGTGTCTTCTACGACAACAGCACGACAACGGAAATCTGGAATAACGAACAAGTAGACATATCCATCGAAAAAGCATTACACCCGGTACGGTAGAGACAAACCACCTCCTTTTTGCGCACAATCATGTCAGATCATTGTGTGCAGCAGGAGCAAAACCGTATGGTACCGAAGCAAGGTGTGTTACCGCACCGATGGCAGCAACTGAGAGTCTGAGTACGGTTTTGCCCTGCCACTAATAGTTGTGTCTGACATTGTTTTGTTTACAACCTTTTCGCAAACAACTATACACCACTCTTGCTGTGCTGTCAAGTAGGTGCCATGAAATTATACCGCAAAATGATCAGCGGAGACGGGTGAGGATGGGGAGGTGAGCACAGAGACGCGGAGAGCACAGAGGAAGACCCGTTGTTGGGTAATTTTGCGGTGTGTGGTTTAGAGAGAGCAATACGACACAATTGCGCTGTTCGGTGTTACAACGAACGCAGGGTAGATGGCGACCTGTAGCACTGTCCAAATGGACGCATCGCTGCTCATCAGGCAGTGAGGGGTACCTCGCTCCAGGGGGAGGCTTCCCGTCCGCGATCGTCTATCACCTGTACCTCTGCATGTTGTTCATGCGACCGTACGGACGCTGTGACCAGCCCTTTAGCATGAGCACGGTTGGCGCGGCAGCATGGCTGCCACACGCCATACCACACGACTCGGTCAACGCTATCTGGCAATGGTGTCCCCTCCGAGCAACAACGCTAGTGCCAGGCTTTCGCGTTCAGGTGTAGAACCTGTTTTAGAAAACATCTCCTGGAAGTTATCTCCTTCATTCCTGACCGACTCTCTGATCGTGATGAGCGCACAACATTCTCGTAACCAGCAGGATCAACGGCGTGCCACGCGCCGAATCGTGAGCACGGTTGGCGCGGCAGCATGGCTGCCGCACTCCAAACGCCGTGACACGCGCAGACGAGCGGGTAAGGCAATCTATCCAGCGCGTGATGGCGTCAGTGATGCGCGTCAGATCTCCTCGCTGTCATACCGGCAGCCTGGAAGCAGCGTAACCGTATGAATCATTTGGGGGCAGCCATTTCCCGTAGACACGCTACTTTACGCCTTAAGATAGCGACTCGGGTTATACCCATCCTCCGTGCCCTCCGTGTCTCTGTGGTGATATACGGTGTTGACAGCATGTTGTTGAACGTCCTCTTGCCGAATGCTAAGCCTCGTTATTCGCCGTACCCCAACCCAAACAAGGTCAGTTACCAAACCTTCACCCAGAATTAACCTTCTGAGATGTGAATTCTACATTTTGAGACTGTATCTCTATAATGACATATCATATAATGTACTCAGTTCAGGCAGCAGCATGTTTAAGGAGATCGGCTATGCGCTTCGTGTTTTTATGTATCGAAGCGAACAACGCTCCCGCTCTACGGCAGGCAGCCGCGAGTATCGAGCGTGAGTACGGATTGCGGCTGGCAATTGATTACTTTACACCGCCGAACATGCACAGCGCGGCTGATTGGGAACGCCTGGCAGCCTCGGTAGCGCGAGCCGATTTTGTCTTTGGTTCGATGCTCTTCGGCGAGGAGTATGTGCGCCCGTTGAGTGATATTCTCTCGTCGGCGTCTTGCCCGGTCTGTATGATTATGAGCAGCCCTTCGCTGATTCGCCAGACCCGCGTCGGTAAGTTTGATCTGCGACCCAAACCCGCAGCCGAGCAGAGTGCATTTCGGCAGTGGCTGAGCCAGTTTCAACCTAAACACGGGCACGGCGAAATTCAACGCCAGATGTCGCTGGTGCGCGGCCTGAGCAAGATGTTGAAGTTTTTGCCTGGTAAGGCGCGTGATATTCACACCTATGTGATGGCGCATCAATTCTGGGCTGCCAGCTCGCCGGAAAATCTGCGCCGTCTGTTGTTAATGCTCATCGAACGTTACGTGCCGGGCTATAAAGGAAAGCTACCGGTACTCGATCCGCAAGATATCCCAGAGATGGGTATATTTCACCCCGATTCACCGATCCCCTTCGCCGATCTGGAGAGCTATCGGGCCTGGCGGCGCAAACAGCGGCACGCTTTGCTCAAGGGCAGTGTTGGCCTGCTTACTATGCGTCCCTTCGCGCTGTCGGGGAATCGTGATCATCTCGATGCCCTGATTCGCGCTCTCGAAGCCCGTGGTATCGAGGCACACGCCGCATATAGCCCGACGCTCGATATGCGACCGACCGTCGAACGGTTCTTCACCAGACCTGCCCGACAGCGAGGACATGCGCCGACTGCCGATGTCGATCTGCTGGTAAATACGACCGGTTTTGCTCTAGTCGGAGGGCCGGCCAGTACCGATCCCGATCAGGCCAGTGCTACGCTTGATCAACTCGATACCCCGATGCTCGATCTCTTTCCCCTGGTATTTCAACATATCGAGCAGTGGCGTACCGATGACCGCGGTATTGCTCCATTTCAACTCGCCCTGAATGTATCGCTTCCTGAACTTGATGGCGCTACCGATCCCATGGTGGTCGGCGGTATGCAACGTGGACGCGAAGAGATTACGCCACTCCCCGCCGAGATTGAACTGGCCGCCGAGCGAATTGCTGCGCGGGTTGCTCTCCGTCGCACACCACCTGCCGAGCGCCGGATAGCCATCACGCTCTTCAATTTTCCACCTAACCTGGGGAATGCCGGGACGGCGGCCTATCTCGATGTGTTCACCAGCGTTTTTCGTCTGATGCAGGCGCTCCACGCCGCCGGCTACACGGTCGATCTGCCGGCAAGTGCTGACGATCTTCGACGAATGGTGGTAGAAGGGAATGCTCTGCTCTATGGCACCGATGGGAATGTCGCCGATTCACTGCCGGTCGAGGAGTATCGGCGGCTCTTCCCGGATTATGTCGATATCGAGCCATACTGGGGGCCGGCACCGGGTGAGTTGCAGAGCGACGGGAAGCGTCTGCACATTCTGGGGCGGCGCTTCGGCAACGTGTTTGTCGGTCTGCAACCCAGCTTTGGCTATGAACGCGATCCCATTCGTTTGCTCATGAGCAAAGACGCGGCACCTCACCACGGTTTTGCCGCATATTATGTCTGGTTGCGCAAGATCTTCCAGGCTCACGCCGTACTGCATTTCGGCACACACGGTGCGCTCGAATTTATGCCAGGGAAACAGGCGGGTCTCAGTGCCAAATGCTGGCCTTTGCGCCTGATCGGTGCGCTCCCCAACTTTTACTACTACTGTGTGAACAATCCGAGCGAAGGCAGCATTGCCCGTCGACGCGGGATGGCTACACTGATCAGTTATCTGGTACCACCGGTACAGCAAGCCGGTTTGTACAAAGGGCTACGGGCACTCAAAGATAGTATTGAGCGGTACCGTGCTCAGCCCGATCCTGACTTGCTTGCCGATCTGCGCACGCAGGCCGAAGCACTGCATCTGGTTGCCGAGGGTGAAGGTGATGCATATGTAGCCGCGCTGAGTCACGAGCTATTGCAGGTCGAAGAGCGGATGATCCCGGTTGGGTTGCACGTGCTTGGCGAAGCACCCCAGACCGGTGAGCAGATCGATACGCTTCATCTGATCGCAACCTTTGCTCGTGTCCCAGGCGGACCCAATCAGGCCCCGCTCGAACCGTTGCCGGTATTGGTCGGGCGCACATTGGGACTGGATTACGCTGCACTCACCGGACGACTACGCCACGATCCGGCAGCGCAGCAACAGTATCGCCATATCGAAGAGATTTGCCGGGCGGCGATCTCCGCCCTGGTCGAGCACGGTGACGGGCAGGCCGCCGATAAGGTATTGAAGCGTTATGTCAATTTAAATCCTCACCTCCTCGCACCGCTGTGGAACTACCTGCTCGATATTCAACGCCGCATGACGACCGAGCGCGAAGTGAGCAGTCTGCTCCGCGCCTTGAATGGCGGCTATGTATTACCCTCAGCCGGGAATGATGTGGTGCGGAATCCTACTGTTGTGCCGACCGGACGCAATATTCACGCCTTTGATCCTTTCCATATTCCCACTCAGGCCGCAGCAACTTCCGGCACGGCAATCGCCCGCGAACTCCTGGAACGGATACGCGCCGAGCAGGGTGCGTACCCTGAAACGGTCGCGATGGTATTGTGGGGAACCGACAACATTAAGACCGAGGGCGAAGGGATTGCCCAGGCGTTGGCGCTGATCGGTGCTCGTGTGGTTGCCGATGAACTCGGTCGGATCACCACTGTTGAACTGATACCGCTGGCCGAACTCGGTCGACCACGCATCGACGTTGTGCTGACGGTGAGTGGTATTTTCCGCGATCTGTTTGCAGCGCAGGCGCGTCTGATCGACCGGGCGATTCGACTGGCGGCTACCGCCGATGAGCCGCCTGAGCAGAACTTTGTCCGCGCCCATGCCTTAGCCCAGGCTGCTGAATTGGGGTTGAGTGTCGAAGCGGCGGCGACACGTGTCTTCTCGAACGCCTCTGGCAGCTACGGGGCAAATGTCAACCATCTGGTCGAGAGCAGTACGTGGGAAGAAGATGGGCAACTGGCCGAAGCGTTTATGACACGTAAGGGTTTTGCACTTCAGCCGGGCGGTGAATGGAGTGAAGCACGCGCCCTGATGGAGCGCGCACTGGCAACGGTGAGTGTCACCTTCCAGAACATCGATAGCGTCGAGAATGGCATTAGCGACATTGACCACTATTACGAGTATCTCGGTGGCCTGACCAAGAGCGTCGAGAAGACTCGTGGTGTGCGTCCAACGACGTTGATGGGTGAAGTAGCCGAGTTAGTCACACCGGGTGCCAATCGCGTTCGTTCACTGGAACAGGTGGTACGCCTGGAGAGTCGGGCCAAGTTGCTCAACCCGAAATGGTACGAAGGGATGCTCAAACACGGCTACGAGGGTGTCCACGAGATTGAGATTCGGGTGAGCAATACCTTCGGCTGGAGTGCAACCGCACAGGCGGTTGAAGACTGGGTCTACCAGGGTGTGGCCGAGACATACCTGCTCGATCCTGCGATGCGTGAGCGGTTAGCCAGTCTTAACCCGCATGCCACCGCCGGCATCGCCGGACGGCTCCTCGAAGCCCATAACCGTGGGTTCTGGCAAGCCGATGAAGAGACGTTAGCCCAGTTGCGCGAGATCTATGCCGATCTCGAAGATCGGCTGGAAGGGGTGCGGTGACGGGGTGAAAGAGGGTATGACCTCTTGTGTCAAATCTTGAATGACATTGTGCAGCACTGCCTGGCACCGAACATGCGGTGATCCGTAGGGGCGGGTTTAGAACCCGCCCCTAGGGGTGGTTGATGTGCCCGTTCACCTTGCCATACAAGGGATGCAGCGAACAGGGAAGCCAAATTGGGTTGTATTAGATTTGATAGTAGAGACACACCAACGGGTTCCAGATAGCGCGCTATGACTTCTATAAAACCAGATTTGGTGTCATCCCCACCAAGCTGGCGCTGCACACTGGTTGGGGGTGAACAATACGGCTGATGGCGACTTGTTGATCCGGAGCACAGCAGATCATTTGAAGACCATCACCCCAGGGGTAAGGCGTCGCTTGCCCCTGGGGTGATCAGCGTTACAGCACGCTGCCGCAGGTATTATCCCTGCTGATCTTCAGCCAGCAACTGGCGCAGCACGTACTGCAAAATACCACCGTGGCGGTAGTATTCGACTTCCTGCGGTGTGTCGATACGGACACGAACCTGGAATTGGCGCACCGCGCCATCACCGGCGGTTGCCCGCACCGTCAGGATGCGCCCGTTGGCGAAGCCGCTGGCAATAGCATCGGCCAGACCGATAACATCATAGACTTCGTGACCGGTCAGGCCAAGGCTGGCCGCGTTTTCGCCGGGCATAAACTGCAACGGCACAATACCCATCCCGACCAGATTTGAGCGATGGATACGCTCGAAGCTCTCGGCGATAACCGCCTTCACGCCTTGCAGATACGGCCCTTTGGCTGCCCAGTCACGCGATGAGCCATTGCCGTATTCCTTGCCGGCAATCACCACCAGCGGCGTCCCATCGGCCTGGTAACGCATCGCCGCATCGTAGATAGTCATCACCTCACCGGTGGGGAGATAGGTAGTGAAGCCACCTTCGGTGCCCGGCGCCAGCTTGTTGCGGAGACGAACATTGGCAAAGGTGCCGCGTACCATCACCTCGTGGTTACCACGGCGTGCACCATAGCTGTTGAAATCTGCCGGTGCCACACCGTGCTCGATCAGATACTTGCCGGCGGGAGAGTTGACTTTGATACTACCGGCAGGGCTGATGTGATCGGTGGTGATGCTGTCGCCGAGCAATGCCAGGACACGCGCCCCATGGATCTCGGCCACCCGTGCCGGCGGCGTTGGACTCATCTGGTCGAAGTAGGGAGGCCGACGCACATAGGTACTCTGCGGATCCCAGGCGAAGCGATCACCAGCCGGCACCGGAATATTCTCCCATCGCTCATCACCCACAAAGACACTGGCATACGAGCGGCGATACATCTCGGACTGGATGGCCGTCTCGATGGTTTGCTGAACTTCAGCCTGCGACGGCCAGATGTCGCGCAGGTAGACCGGCTTACCATCCTTTCCAATCCCAAGTGGCTCCTCATCGAGATCGATATCGATACGACCGGCGATGGCGTAGGCCACTACAAGCGGCGGCGACATCAGATAGTTAGCCTTCACATCCTGCTGGACACGACCCTCGAAGTTGCGATTACCAGAGAGCACTGAGACCGCGACCAGACCGGACTGCTCGATGGTCTGGCTGATTTCCGGCGCAAGCGGCCCCGAATTCCCGATACAGGTTGTGCAGCCGTAACCGACAACGTGGAAGCGAAGCGCTTCGAGATAGGGCAGCAGACCAGCGTTGGTCAGGTATTCGGTCACTACCTTTGATCCAGGAGCCAGTGAGGTCTTCACCCACGGCTTCACACTCAAACCGGCTTCAACCGCCTTCTTGGCCAGCAGGCCGGCAGCCACCATCACCGATGGGTTAGAGGTAT
This sequence comes from Chloroflexus sp., assembly GCF_034434295.1. Classification (GTDB taxonomy): domain Bacteria; phylum Chloroflexota; class Chloroflexia; order Chloroflexales; family Chloroflexaceae; genus Chloroflexus. The sequence goes on along the minus strand of NZ_DAOTZQ010000115.1, from coordinate 8,660 downwards.
TGGTGCAGGAAGTGATCGCAGCAATGACCACCGAACCGTGATGCAGCTTGTAATCGGCGCCGGGTACAGCTACCGCAGTGGCGGCAAAATCGGCTGCCGAGAGGGCAGTATCGGGCTGGGTTGGATTGATAATTGCCGGCACGGCCATATGGAACGTGCGATTGACCTCGTGCAGCGGCACGCGACCTTCTGGACGCTTGGGTCCGGCAACACTCGGCTCAACCGTACTCAGATCAAGCTCAAGCACCGTCGAGTATTCAGCTTCGGGAGTGTGCTCATCGTGGAAGAGGCCCTGCGCTGTGAAGTAGGACTCGACTAGCGCCACCCGCTCTTCACTACGGCCCGAGAAGCGCAGATAGCGGAGCGTCTCTTCATCGACCGGAAAGATACCGCAGGTCGCACCGTATTCAGGTGCCATATTCGCAATCGTGGCCCGGTCGGCCAGCGGCAGATGAGCCAGGCCGGGACCGAAGAACTCGACAAACTTGCCCACCACACCCAGCTTACGCAGCATCTGGGTCACCGTCAGCACCAGGTCAGTCGCGGTTGCCCCTTCACGCAAACGCCCGGTCAGCTTAAAACCAACCACCTGGGGGATCAGCATCGAGAGTGGCTGACCGAGCATCGCAGCCTCAGCTTCGATACCGCCAACCCCCCAGCCTAGCACACCAAGACCATTGATCATCGTGGTGTGTGAGTCGGTACCAACCAGTGTATCGGGATAGGCCTGTACCGGCCCGGTAGCGCGTGGATTCTCGTCGCTGGTGAAAACGACACGAGCCAGATACTCCAGGTTGACCTGGTGGACAATACCGTTGCCGGGAGGCACGACCTTGAAGTTGTCAAACGCCGTCTGGCCCCAGCGCAGGAAGGCATAGCGCTCAACATTCCGCTGAAACTCCAGATCTTTGTTGATCAACAGGGCAGCTTCTGAGCCGTAGGCATCGACCTGCACCGAGTGGTCGATCACCAGCTCAACCGGCTGCAACGGATTGATACGACGTGGATCACCACCCAGTTCGGCCATCGCATCACGCATCGCCGCCAGATCGACAACGCACGGCACACCGGTAAAGTCTTGCAGAATGACACGGGCCGGCATAAACGCTACTTCGCGTTCCGGCTCAGCCTGGGGTTGCCAGTTAGCGAGGGCCAGAATGTCATCGGCGGTAACGGTACGTCCGTCCTCGTGACGGAGAAGATTTTCCAGCAAAATGCGGAGCGAATAGGGCAGGCGGGCAAGATTTATACCATGGGCAGTCAGAGCGTCAAGTCGATAAATTTCGTAGGTTCGGTCGCCGACCGTGAGAGTCGAGCGAGCACCAAAACTGTTGACCATCGGTCATCTCCTTCGGTTGTACCTTTGCAACGGAAGGCCATTCCATCTTGTGGTAGAGCGATTATAGCACGAATGATAACAATGTTGTGATAGACTACACAAACTTCCCAAAGCGTGATACAGCAGTAGAATTATACGACATCCGCTTGCAATCAATGCATGACTTAGTACTTTCGGGTGATTATTCCTGTTGGGATATACATTTAAGATCATGAAAGCCTGAAATGTCTAACCTTGAACTCTTTCTTATCCTCATTTCAGGCGGATTGTTTCCGCGAGTATGGAGTGAGGAGGAGACCATGAGATTCAGGGTATATGCACAGGTATGGCTCACACTGTTCATGACGAGTGCGCTGTGTCTGGCACTCTGGCCGGCAACTCCGGCACCGGCCCAGACCACAACTCTGTTGCCAGTCTTTCGGTTAACCAAACTACCTGTAAGCAATGACACCACCCAACAGTTAGGTGGCTTACTCGAAGGGATTGGGCGTACCGCAACCGCCAGTCAGGATGAATTCCGCGGCAAGAACCGCCTTTTTCGTTTGAACGAACAAAACCGCACGGTGCTAACGCAGTATGAGGCATCAGGCGGTTTTTTTGCGTATGACATTGATGGTTTGGGACGTGAAACACCAACCGGTGCAGTAGACGAAGAGGAAGCCAAACGCCTGGCCTGTCTCTTTCTCAGGAATAACGATCTTGTCAGCCGCGACGGCACACTGATTGGAAACAGCCAGAGCAACTATCCGGTACGTCTGCCCACAATACCAGGCACATGTAGCAACACGAAAGACATTGGCCGCACTACCCTCATCCGGGCAGCGCAGGTACCGGTCAGCAGTGCCGGCCTGGGTCAGGTTACTGAGTCGGTGGTTGGTGTGGTGGTTGAAGTACCGTTTGGTTTTGTCAATGGGCAGCAGTTCATTCCCATTGGTGGCGCGGGCGGCCATCTATCGCTCCTGTTTACGACAACTGACACGCTGCTTACTCAACAGGGAGGTGGAGACTCACTAGATAGTTCAGTCCCCGGTTTAGCGGCGATTGCCATGCCCTTCCATGGCAGGAGTCTTGATTTTGTAGCAGAGGTACCGGTACGGAGTTTCGACCAGGTGCGCAACGAGGTGCAGCAGATCGTCGAGCGATCATACCCCGGCGCAACGGTAAATGTGCCCAATCCGGTATTGAGTTATCAGGTTGACGATTTCGCTGTTGAGCAGTCTATTATCGAACCGGAGGCTATGTTTGACAATATCACGGTCACGCTGCCGGGTGGCGAGGAGATTGTGCTCCGCTCGTTCTCAGTACCTCTGGCAGAGGGTGGATCGGGTGGGTTTGCGCCGACGGTCAACATTACATCCCCAACCAATGGCAGTACCTTTCAGCCGGGTAGTTCAGTAACTTTCAACGGCACCATCGCCGATGGCACCGCTCCGTATACCTATCAGTGGTTCCTCGGCGATGAGACACCGTTGAGCAATCCGGATACCCGCAACACTCCCGGCACAGTAACGTTAACGACAATCATACCGGCGAGTCTGCGCGAGACGACACCAGACGCACAAACCGTCATCTTGCGGGTAACCGACGACAACGGCGTGCAGCGTGACGCGAGCATTAGCCTGACACCCGATTTTCGATTTCTCTACATTCCAGTTGTCTCCCGCACCAGTGCCAGTTCCAGCGCAATAACGCAGGTCGAACTCAGCCAAACCAACTACACCTTCGGGATCGAAGGCAACTGGGACTATCCACCGGCCGGGATGGGAGGATCGGATCTGCCCGGTGTGATACCCGATGTCAGTGGGTTGCTAGGCGGTATGCTGAGTTACGGCTACACCCAACGCTTCTTCTGGTCAAATTCGTCAGCCTGGGAGCGCGACTGGCGTGATTGCAGCCTGGGTGGGGTTGATTGTACATTCGGTGTTGATCGGGCGGCCTTCGTATACTACACCGGCCACGGTGGACCAGGTGGCATCTCTATGGCGTCAAACAAGGATAGCACTTGGTTTGATGGCGCGAACGCCCGTTATCAATCTCTGCGCTGGGTCGGCTTCTCCTCGTGTCAGACGCTACGGGTACAGGGATATGCAGCCGGTAGTGAGCCTATCCGACGCTGGTTTAACGCCTTTCAGGGCGCCCATATGCTGCTCGGCTTTAACAGCAACATGGCCGACGTCGCATTCGGTGGGCAGTTGATGAACAACATGCGGATGCCGTCCTTCCTGGGGATTGATTTTCCGTGGGCACAACTGACGATTGCGCAGGCGTGGGTGAAGACCGCCTTTGATATGAATGCCGGCAAGCCAGCCTATATCTACGCCCGTAGCGCAACGGTGAACCCAATTAACGACAAACTGCCCAAGCCGGGTGGCACATTCCCATCACGACCATTCCCGGTGACATCATACAATTGGGTGTGGTGGGAGTTTTAGGAGAAAAAGGCTCCAGGGGGTAGATCGCGTATCTACCCCCTGTATAAGTGGCGCAACCTGAAGAATTATCAACGATAAAGACTACATCAATCCATACGGCAAAAGTGGCACACCTCCATCCCGTCCCATGCTTGCAGCTACAGCCGATCACACACTATGGACCCGTCGCATGTTGCGCACCAGGACTATGCACTAGCCGAGTTGCCTCAACACGATGCCCCGCCGCGCTACGATACGCAGTGGGCGCGATGCCGACCAGGCGCTTAAACGCTTTGCTAAAGGCTGCCTCGGAGCGATAGCCAACACGAGCGGCAACCTCACCAACGCGCAACGAGGGGTCTTCAATCAACAGGCGCGACGCTATCTGCATCCGCCAGCGCGTCAGATATTCCATCGGTGGCTCACCGACCAGCGCAGTAAAACGGGCGGCAAACGTCGAACGCGAACACGCCAGCGCACGTGCCAGTGAGGCTACCTGCCAGTCCTGTTGGGGGTGTGCATGCATTAGTGCCAGCGCCTTGCCGATCAGCGGGTCGTGGAAGGCACCCAGCCAGCCGCTGCCTTGCGTGCCATGCATTTCCACCCAATACTGCACGATCTGCACAAACAGGATGTCGGCCAGGCGGCGCAAGACAACCTCTTTCGCCGGTCGCTGCGACTCGGCCTCATCTGCCATCAACTCCAGGACCCGATTGAGTGGCCGTGCTGCGTGGTACGGAATGTGTATCACGTCCGGTAGATACTGGAATAACGATGCCGCGTGTACATACTCGAAATCGAACGTGCCGCACAACAGCACTGCACTGGGCGTATCACTCCAGCGCATCAGGGCGCATTCCCCCCACTGATCGAGTTCCAGATTGCGGAGCGGATGCGTATCAGGCGTCTCTAGCAGGAGATGTTCCTGACCATGGGGTAAGAGTAACAGATCGCCTTCATGCAGCGGTGTCCATTCGGGTGTTCCTGCTACTTGAAAAAAGCCATTGCCACGGTGTAAGACGTGAAAAACCGCGCAGGAACGTGAGGCAAAATGCAGTCCCCAGGGTGAACCGAGTTCAGAGCGACAATAGACGCTACTCTTCAGGCGCGCAAGATTGAGAATGTAAGTAAGCGTGTCCATAATCCTGGACGATTGGCAAAGAAAAACGGATTTATAACTATAGACTGTCCAGATAGTGTGGATTATAGTCAAAGCATTCGGTTCAGTCAATGGAGGTCTGCGATGCACGTACCACCCGAAGGCGCACCACCCTTGATCTACACCCTGCTCGTGTTCGTGCATATCTTTGCCACAATGGTTGCCGTTGGCTTGAATGCAAGTTATGTCATCTGGATTATCCGGGGCACAAAGGACCCGATCAGCATGGCTTTTGCCCTACGCGGCGTCAAGTTCATTGACGATTATGTCGCCAATCCGTGCTATCTCGCAGGCGGAGTCACCGGCGTACTGATGATTGCGATGGGCAAAACCGTCGCACCTTTTCTATGGGTCGCCATAGGGCTGTACATCGTAGCAATGGCAATCGCCTATGGCGTGTATACGCCACTGCTTAGCCGCCAGATCAAGACCCTGGAAGCCAGCGGGATCAACGACCCGGAGTATCAAATGCTGGCACAGCGATCTAATCAGGTCGGTGCATTGATGGGTGTGCTGGTGGTAATCATTGTGCTGCTCAAGATCTTCGAGCCGCCACTATGGTAACTGCTTGCAGCAAAGGAGTTTCGCGTGAAAAGCATTCGCATCGTTCATCTGATAGCCACGTTCGCAATTGGGTTGTTTGCCGGTTTGCTCTACACCTTTGAGCAGGGGGTCATCCCCACCTTGATGACCCTAAACGCTACGGAATACGCCAGAGTCGAACAAGGGCTTATTCGCTCGATCGATGCCTTCCCAACAGGCGTGATTGTCGTTGCCAATCTGGCGATGCTGTTGCCGTTGTATCCACTGGTGCGTCTGTGGCAACAGCGCAACACTGCCTATTGGCGTTTTACCGCGCTGGGCTGGGCGCTCTTTTTCTTCGGGGTCGGGATATTTACGATTGTTCTGAATGTTCCAATCAACAATGCCGTACTGACCTGGGATCCAGCGGCGCCGCCCGCCGACTGGGAAAACGCTCGCAGCACGTGGAACACGCTCAACGCCATCCGCACGCCGGTTAATTACGTGAGCTTTTTGCTGATGATTTGGGCGTCTTTCGAGATGCCTGAAGGGCAGGCGAAGGGAACACCTTTCCTTGAGGCACGCTAGAGCCAAAAACATTTACTAACCCAAGTTGCTATCTTTGTCACCACAGAGACACAGAGACACAGAGTATGTGGAAAACCCAGATTGTTATCTTGAGACGTGACATAGCACGCCAATGGGAACTGGCTGCTCCCCACATCGTTCATCCGATCACACCATCCGGTGTTGAGGGCAACGTCGTGCTGCTCATCATGGCGTGACACGCACCGGATCGTGAGCATGGCTGCGGCACTCCACACGCCGCGATACGCGCATAACGAGCGGGCAAAGCAACCCATCCAGCGCGTGATGACACCGCAGATAGTCGTTAGCCCTCATCTCATATCCGCAACCGACAGCGTCACCGGTACAACACGCACCCAGATCGAGCACGGGATGTGCGGAGCATAGCTTCCGCACTCCAGATTTTGCGCATCACACAGCGTGGAAGTAGATACCTGGTATTTACACCAGCCTCTGAAAGGAATAAGCCTCTCAGTATCAGTCGCAAGTCGCTTTCGCCGGGCTAGACACGTTGCGTATAATTGAAACTATGAATATTACACATTGGATTACAACCATCCGTGAACGATTACAACGACCGGCACCAACCCCTGAGACGCGCCGGATTGGACTGGCATTGAGTGGCGGCGGTGGCAAGGGGGCGGCGCATATCGGTGTCTTGCAGGTGATTCAAGAACTCGATATTCCGATTGACCTGATTGTCGGCACTTCAGCAGGAGGTGCGGTCGCCGTACTCTACGCTGCGGGCTTTGATCTCGCTGCGATCCAGGATGTTTTTCGCCAGAGCGCACTGCGCCGTATTGCTACTCCCGACCCGACCGGCACCGGCATTATCGGCCAGCGGCGGCGGGAGGAGATGTTGTATCGTCTCCTCGGTGACCGCACCTTCGCCGATCTTAACCTGCCGTGTGCAGTCGTGGCAACTGATCTGGTCAGTGGCGAGACGGTTGTCCTTAACGAGGGGCCAGTTGTGCCGGCATTGCTGGCAACCACCGCCCTCCCAGCACTCTTCCCGCCGGTGCCCTACGGCGACATGCTTCTGGCCGATGGCGGCATTCTCAACAATTTACCGGTTGATGTAGCGTATGAACTGGGTGCCCAGCGGGTGATCGCGGTTGATTTGCGCGATGCCCAGGCCGGGTTCTCGCTCCAACCCGAAGAGAACAATAGCCTGCTGGCACGCTTTATGTTTGCGCCGAAGCAGTTTGCGGTTGCCCAGCGTGCATTGAGTCTGCTAATGGCGGAAGCAACCGAGCTGCGTTTGCAGCAGTATCCGCCCGATGTGCTGATTCAGCCTGATGTTGCGTCCATCCATACGCTCGATTTGAGTACCCCTGAAAAGGGGTATACCATCGGGCTGGAGGCAGCACGTGAGCTGGCCGGTGAGCTGATCGATCTGCGGCTGTGGCGAAACGGTACGCAACTGGCGGTTCAACCGCAGCCGCGCCGTGCGCGAAAGCTCGAGCGGAAGCGGCCAGTGATGATCGGCTCAAACCGACTACCGGCGCGTCCAGAGGCAGCGGGGATGGTGTAGTAGAAGTAGAAGATAGAAGATAGGAAATAGAAAGAGGGTGAGGGGGCACGGGGGCGGCCCCTTCTTTCTGGTGGTCAGTAGGTTTTTTTATTGCACCACAGCGACACGGAGGGCACAGAGGTAGTGATGGCGAAAGTGAGCTGAACAGACAACCCACCGACGAATGAACCCGCCGACGCTTTACCCCCCCGGAGCTACCGTTGAGTACGCCTAGCCTCCCCTCCTCACCACCAGGCAGCCCCGCAGGGGCTTCCACGGATTGAGGCAGGATTTGTATTCACACTAACCCGAAAACTGCGGTTTGACGCTACATAATCGACGCTAACCGCGAAAGCGTCGCTCATTCTTGACCGACTCTGACAAGCACACATCGCATCCTCGTGACCAGCAGGGGCAACAGCGTGCCACACGCCGGATCGTGAGCACGGCCGCTGCACTCTACACGCTGCAACACGCGGATGACGAGCAGGAAATGCAGGCAATCCGGTGCGTGCTGGCACCAACGATGATCGTTAGCCATCCTCGCTGCTATACCGCCAGCCTGGGCATCGGATCTACTGTTGTTGGTGATTGGTAAGCGGTCGTTTGCCTGTGCGACAGGCTGGGAGCACGAATGCACAGCTTTTGTGAGATAAGTTCTACTCTTTGCATAGATGCTCTGCCGGGATTGTCAACTCTCATCCAATACGGCTTAGTCCTCTCTTCAGCCTCGCCCAACTATCCAGCAAGTGACATAATATTCATTAACCCTCCCATAACATTCAAATATTGTTTAAGTTTTCTTCTTACACTCAAGCTATCACGAGTAGGGGGGCAGGGAATCGTGAAATCACTACACATATCAACAATCTGGCTTCGCTTAGTCAGCGCATTGACAATCACGTTACTTTTGCTTCTCATTGTCGGTAGTTTATTGCCGATAACACCAGTTTCAGCCACCATTCCCAACCGGCAGACGTGGGTGCATCAACCGGGGACGTGTCCACCGGCCCTCGAAGGGGCGGTCTTCGGTCTGGCCGGCGATACTTGCGGTGGCACCGGCACCACCTTCGATACCAATCAAATCTACGGCCATACCCTCATCCGCGATGCCGCCTCGCCTACCGC
>NZ_DAOTZQ010000114.1:0-1741 GCF_034434295.1 Chloroflexus sp. | reverse complement strand
CAAGGTAGTGGTGCCGAGACTACCACCCACGAGATAGACCCACCAGCGGAGTGGACGACGGTACACACTCCATAACAGCGCAAGCAGCAGCGGGATGAGCAGTGGCGCTGCGGTACGCTTGGTAAGAAGAGCAACACCCGTTCCCAATACCGCCAGCAGCACGCCACTACCACACCAGCCGTTGCGAATCAGGATAGCAAACCCCAGAAAGGCTGTGGTCGCGGCAAAGTTCATCAGGACGTCACTGTTGAGTGCGCTCATTAGATCGACGAATGCCGGTGTTCCGGCTACCAGTGCAGCCAGCACCAGTGCCATCTGTGGTTCATCAGGCGTTATCGTCAGGCCAATGCGCCACACCGCGATCACGGTCAACATCATCAAGAATGCACTGAATATGCGACCGAGGTAAAGCTGGTATTCGACCGACATATACCGGAACGGGCCGATCAGGGTTGCGATGACGCTATAGTACAGAGGGGGATGATGCCGCTGATCGGTGGGAATACCAGGCGGACGTGGGCTGAGCAGATCGGGGCGTACCCCAGGTGGCCAGAAGTTGTGACGGTACATCGAGTCAGCAACTTCACGGGCAATCACAACATCATCAGGGGCAGTGACTCCACCGCGCACAATGTACGCGGCGTATAAAAAGTGACCCGGCTCGTCGTAATGTTGCCAGGGTGGTACCAGGAACACGTAGATCAACGTATGAATCAGCGCAAGTGTGGCCAGCCAGGCTATGACGCACCTTTCTTCGACACTGAGATTTAAGAAACCTTGCTCTGGTTTAGGTTGTTTGCTTCCCACTTGTTCAGGCGGTGCAACGACTACCTCGGTCTGTGTCATGGAAGTGTGCTCTGTATTGTTGTCTTACTTGCTATCAGTTCGGTCAGAACCCATCTGGCGATACGCGAAACACATCACTGAGGGGCTAGGCTGTTCACGGTACATTACAGAGGTGGCGACAAGGCTTCTATACTGGAGAAGCAATCTCCATCGATAGCGGACAGAGAACTCTCTGTCGGGTTGGTCACCTTTTCCGAACAGCGAACCACATGATTTGTCACGTGGCTACCTGGCAGCCACGCATTAGCGCCATTCCTACTATATACCGGGCAGGTGTGGCGCTGGTTCATCCACAACTCATCCCGCCACTTGACCCTCACTGCTATTCGCCTGCCCCGATCCATCTGCCTGGTGTTCAGGATGCTCTCCTGCATCGCGACTGGCGAGCAGGATACTGCCTTCCATCATCTGCTCGATGTCGGGTAAAGAAGTATCATCACAGAGCAACAGATCAATCCCGATGTCAAGTTGGCGCGAAAAAATATGGTCGGACTGCCTCGATTGGATTGGCTGCCCGCTCACTGACCCGCAGCAAGAGGTCGACATCGCTCGTACCCGAGTGCGATCCTCTGGCCAGAGACCCAATCAGGTATACGGCGCACAAATGAGGAAAGGTTGCCAGTGCTGAATTGGCACCCTCGCGCAAGCGGCGTATAATCTCATCGCGATCCAGGGAGATAGCTTTCACAGAACCGAATGACTCGATCCGCCGCATGCAATCCCTCCCGTGCCTGTGTTTCACTAAAGTAATCAGCCGGCTTCCCAGCAGCAAAACCGTTCGGATAACGAGGTGGTATGTAGTACAGGTCAAGTAGGCGGGCACTATCCAGCACCTCTTCAGGAACCGCCAGCTCCTGGCTCAGCCGCCTGAGCATGTCTGTAAGGGAATGGCCCC
>NZ_DAOTZQ010000113.1:0-21908 GCF_034434295.1 Chloroflexus sp. | reverse complement strand
TACCGTGAGACGTGACGTAGTATGTCCATAGGAACTGGCTGCTCCTCACATCGTTCATGCGAACATACCACACGGTGTTGCGTGTAACGTCGTGCTGTTCAACCTGGCACTCAGCCTACGGGGCCTGCTCACAGCATAGGTGGCAACTTGAGTTAGTATATTGTAGTCTCACGGGGTGCGGAAGCCTGGCTTCCGCACCCCAGTTGCTGCAACGATTGAGTTGCGTGTATATCGCTGTTTGCGATGACTAATCAGCCGTCCCGCGTGCTGCCGCCGCAGTGGACGTTTCGGCGGTATTCAGTGGTCGCTTGAGCACATAGAGCATCGCTGCGGTCACCAGGGTACCGGCTAGGATGGCGACAATGTACATCGGCAGGTTGCCGACGGCATTCGGAATAGGCAGCACGAAGATACCGCCGTGTGGCACGGCCAGCGTTGCCCCGAAGAGCATCGAGAGCGCACCGGCCACTGCCGAGCCGACCATAATCGAAGGAATGACGCGGAAGGGATCTTTGGCCGCGAAGGGAATGGCACCTTCGGTGATGAAGGAGATGCCGAGCACGGCAGCGGCCTTGCCCGCCTCACGCTCTTCGTCAGAGAAGCGATCTTTGAACAGCAGGGTCGCCAGGGCCAGGCCGAGCGGTGGGGTCATGCCGGCGGCCATCACGGCTGCCATCGGTGTTGTGACTTGCGAGGCCAGCAGGCCGGTGGCGAAGGTATAGGCAGCTTTGTTGACCGGGCCACCCATATCGAAGGCCATCATCGCACCCAGAATCAGGCCGAGGATCAGCGCACTGCTCTGCTCCATGCTTTGCAGCCATGCCGTTAAGGCATTGAGGGCTGAACTTACCGGCTGGCCGATCACGTAGACCATCAGCAGGCCGACAAACAGCGAGCTGAGCAGCGGCAGGATCAGTACCGGCTTCAATCCGGCCAGTGTCTTGGGCAGGTTGAGGTTCTGGTTGAGCCATTGCGTCGCGTAACCGGCGATGAACCCGGCCAGGATACCGCCGAGGAAGCCAGAACCGGTAGAAGAGGCGAGCATGCCACCGATCATACCGGGGGCCAGACCGGGCCGATCGGCGATGGAGAAGGCGATGAAGCCGGCGAGAATTGGTACCATCAGCGCGAAGGCCGATGGGGCACCGATCTGGAACAATGCCCAGCCTAGCGTGCCACGGTTCGTATCTTTGTAGACGTAGATACCGCCGAAGGCAAATGCCAGGGCGATGAGCAGACCACCGGCTACCACGAACGGGAGCATGTAGCTGACGCCGGTCATCAGATGCTTGTACGGGCCGGCTACACCTGACGCACGGGCTGCCTTTGCTGCCGCTACCTGATCAACCAGGTCGGATCGTGCCCCCGTCGATACTGCTTTGGTGGTGGCCTGGGCAAGTGCTGCCTTCACCACGGCTGCTCCGTCGTGAATTGCTGCTTTCGTACTGGTTTCGTAAATCCGCTTACCGGCAAACCGACTCAGATCGACTTTGGTGTCCGCGGCAATGATCACCACATCGGCAGCGGCAATATCAGCCGCCGTCAGCGTGTTTTCGGCGCCAACCGACCCCTGTGTTTCGACCTTGATCGTGTGACCGAGGCTTTCTGCTCCCCGTTGTAGCCCCTCCGCCGCCATAAAGGTATGCGCGATACCGGTGGGACATGACGTAATTGCGACAATGACCGCCATGGTTCTCCTCCCTTTGCTCCTTACAACTTCTATTGATCAACAGGCGTCACCGTCGTGACAGCCGGATCAACCACGGTAACGGTAACTTTTGCGGCCAGTGCGATCAGTTCAGCACGTGGCGGCAGGTGGGCCCCAATTGAACCAAGTGCCGCCAGTGAAAAAGCTGTTGCACGACGAGCGATCTCGGTTAGCGATAGTCCTTCAACGAGGCCGGCAATGGTGCCGGCGACCATTGCATCTCCGGCACCGACTGTACTCCGCACAGTGACCGATGGCGGGATGGCGTGCAGTAATTGCGTTCCATCGCTGAAGATCGCACCCTGCGCACCCATGGATACGATTGCCAGCCCCACTCCCATCTGATTGATCCGACGTGCCGCATTGCCTGCTGCTTCCAATCCTTCACCATCGAGCAGATCGATCTGGCGTAGTTCATCAAGGTTGGGTTTCACCAGTGAAGGTTGGGCTTGCAGACCGGCAATCAGGGCTGGCCCACTGACATCAAGGGCAACGTTGCAGTTAAAACTGCGGAGGCGGGCAACCAGGTTGGGAATGAATTCAATCGGTACACCGGGCGGTAACTTGCCGGCCAGCACAAACCATTCGTGATTAACGGCCAGCTCATCGATCACGTCGATCAGGGTGTTCAGGGCAGCGGGTGGTGGCGGCAAACCAGGAAGATTAATATCAGTCGTCTGCTGGTTCGCTTCATCAACGATTTTTACCCCGATCCGGGTGGCACCCGGCACCCGTACAAACCGGTCAGTAATGCCTTTGGCCGCAAAATGACGCTCGAAGATATGGGGGTTTTCGGCACCGAGTAAGCCGGTAGCGGTGACCGAAAGGCCATAATCGGCCAGAAAGGAGGCGACATTGACCCCTTTGCCGCCAGCATCGCGTTGCATGGCTCGTGCCCGATTCACGGTGTTCAATTGAAAATGATCGACGAAGACTGTCTGATCAATAGCCGGATTGAGGGTTATGGTAGCGATGTTCATAGTGCGCGCACCTCCGCTGCATTACGACACGCCAGTGCTCGTCGCGCCAGATCACGCAGATCGGCGGCACTCAGACCGCGCAGGTGCGCTTTGATGGTCGCGATACTGGGAATACTGACGCTCAGCTCTTGTACTCCTAAACCGACCAGAATCGCTGCGCCGAGCGGATCACTGGCAATACCACCACAGACACCGACCCAGCGTCCGGCACTGGCTGCGCCTTCGACCGTGCGGGCAATTGTGCGGAGTACAGCCGGGTGCAGGCTGTCGGCCTGGCGGGCCAGGTCTGGATGCAGGCGATCCATCGCCAGGACGTACTGCGTCAAATCGTTAGTACCGATGGAGAAGAAATCGACCTCTTGCGCCAGCACGTCGGCCAGCATGGCTGCCGATGGCACCTCGACCATAATCCCAATCTCGACCGGTGGCGCATTGAGTTCGGCACGGATGCGTTCGGCAACCGCTTTGGCCTGTTGTACCTCTTCCAGCGTGGCGACCATCGGAAACATAATCTTGAGCGGGCCGTGCATAGCGGCGCGGTAGATGGCGCGTAATTGCGGCTCGAACAGATCAGGTCGGCGCAGGCAGAGCCGTAAGCCACGAATGCCAAGGAACGAATTGTCTTCCCGGGCAATATTGAGATAGGGTGCCTCTTTATCGCCCCCAATGTCGAGGGTGCGAATGATCAGCGGGCGCCCATGTATTGCCTCAACCATTGCCCGATACGCCTGATACTGTTCTTCTTCGTCGGGAGCACTGTCGCGTTCAAGGAACAGAAACTCGGTACGCATTAAGCCAACCCCATCGGCTCCGTTTTCAAGTGCACGTGCGACATCAGCTACCCGGTTGACGTTGGCAGCAACTTCGATATGGACACCATCGCGGGTGATAGCCGGCTGATGACGGGTGGCGAAGGCTACAGCCTGTTCCTGATCGAGACCGGCGCGCAAGGCACGCGCTGCTTCAACATCGGCGGCTGATGGTCGCAGATAGAGCCGGCCACTGTAGCCATCGAGGATTGCCGGCGTACCATCTTCAATATCGAGGACGGCGGTTCCGGCAGCAACGATGGCCGGCAGGCCGAGTGAACGGGCAATAATTGCGGTGTGCGAGGTTGGGCCACCGATCGCCGTACAAAGCCCCAGCACACTGTCGGGATCGAGCGTGGCCGTGTCAGAAGGAGTCAGGTCATCGGCGACCAGAATTGCCGGTTCGGCCAGACTGATGAACGGCATCTCGCCCAGGCCGAGCAGGTGGCGCAATACCCGCTGGCCAACATCGCTCAGGTCAACCGCCCGTCCGGCCAGTACCGGGTCATCAAGCTTTTCAAGCTGAGCAACACGGGCCGCGATGGTCTGTTGCCAGGCCCAGGCCGCGCTGTGGCCGTCGAAAATCCGGCTCACCGTTTCGCGCACCAGCGCCGGATCGGTCAGCAATTCGGCATGGGCACGGAAAATGGCAGCGCGCGATGAGCCAAGCCGACGGCTGACTTCACCTGCCACCAGCTCAAGCTCGCTGCGCGCTTCGGCAATGGCCTGTTCGAGAGCTGTGGCTTCGCTCATCCGGTCACCGGGCGTATCGCTGACAACCAGCGGTGCCCGGCGGTAGTGGCGGATCGGCCCAACTGCCAGCCCCTCGGCGGCAGCAATGCCATTGATGGTGGCAGCAACGAGCTGCGGTACCCAACCGCGGTAGGGCACTTTCGGACGATTGGCCGTGTCTTCGGCAACCGGTTCCTCGCCCATACCACTCTCAACCAGGGCCTTGAGCGCGGCTAAGGCCGCCGGAGCGTCGGTACCCTGAGCCGAAATGGTAACGCTGGCCCCACTACTCACCCCCAGTTGCAACAGACTCAAGAGGCTCTTACCGTCGGCGACCGCATCGCCATAGCGGACGCGCACCGCGGCCTGAAAGCTTCTGGCCGTTTCGACAAAGGCGGTTGCCGGGCGGGCGTGCAGGCCGGTTGGATTGTGAATCACCACCTGAATCGCGTGATCGTAGTCGCCGGGCGATTGGGGAGCGGGCAGGGGACGGCTACCGGTCAGCGCTTCGACAATATCGGCAGGATCACGAGTCTGGCATAACCGTTCGACTAGCGCCGTATCACCGAGCACACGGGTCAGGCGGCGTAAGATGTCAATATGCTCGTCGGAACGGGCAGCGATGCCGACAATCAAACGAGCCGTTTCGCCCGTATTCCACGTGACGCCGTTGGGAACTTGCAAGACAGCAATGCCGGTTTCCAGGATGAGGTCGCGGTCTTCCGGTTTGCCGTGCGGAATGGCGATTCCATTGCCGAGGAAGGTATTGGCCAGCGCTTCACGGGCCAGCATACTCTCGATGTACGCAGGTTGAATATGGCCGGCCTCAACCAGCACCTGCCCAACCTGGCGAATCGCCTCTGCTTTCGAGGTCGCGGTCGCGCCGATGCGCACACTCGCGGCGGTTAGCTTTACCATAAGAGCACTCCCCTGTGCAGCAGCCGGGCTGGCTGCCCGAACCTGTTCTTCGCTTCGTTGCGGTAAATCGACAACCTGTCGCGCAAGGAGGGCGGAGGGTGCGGGTGCCGTTGCCGATTTCACCAGACTATCGGGTTGATGACGAGTCAGATGTTGTCGTTCGATGGCAACATCATATCACATATTTTCGTTTTGTCAATACATATTTTTGTTTTTGATAGTTTTTGGTTTTCGTTTGATTTTCTTTGCGGTCGCTCGTTGGGCGGCATGTCCTGGTAGCACTGCCGGGTCATGCGAGAGCGATGGATGCGCCGAATATTGATGTTCCCGGCTGAACCCACTCCTACAGACGTTGCCGGTGCTCGAGCAGATTGCCTTTGCGATGGAATGATTGATGATGTCGTCGCGACCGAGAAAAACGCTACGACACCAGATGTGATATGACCCGTGACGTTTGATGTGTCGTGGTAGGGGTGGGTTTAGAATCCAGGGGCGGGTTTAGAATCCACCCCTATATCGCGATGGATGATTGACGATGTTGTCGCGATGGAAAAGCGGATGTGGCGAAAGGGTTTGTGTTGGATCGCGTGCTGTGCATTATATTTTATCAGATGTGGTATGACAAAGAACACAGACAATACCATCATCACTCTGTGTCCTCCGTGTCTCTGTGGTGCATCCCTCATCTTGCCCCCAGATTTGCTATAATCCCAGCAGAGGTGACGACTATGGAACAGCATATCTTTTCGCCACTGGCGTTTTTGCGCCACCAATTGGCCGATCTCGCTCAACCAGACTATCTGGAAGCGTATCAGGCGTGGTGGGAACACGAGGGGAAGCCGGTCTCGGCGGCAATTGATCGGGCCGGAACACCCTGGCTGCGGATGTTTGATCGCCAGGGACAACGGGTAGATGAGATTCTCTACCCCGCTGAATACTGGCGTATGGTGCGGCAGGGCTACCAGAGCGGTGTGATCTGGCGGGTTTTTGCCGAAACGTCACTCGTGCCGCACTACCTGTTGGGTTATCTCACCGCTTTCTACGATGCCGGCCTCTACTGCCCTTATACCGTGTCACTTGCAACCGCGGTGCCGCTGGCTAAGTATGGGACGGACGCAGTTAAAGCCCAGTTTTTGCCGTTGTTGCTGCGCCAGGACGCAACGGTCTGGCAGGGGGCAACCTGGATGACCGAGATCGGTGGCGGCTCTGATCTGGGGGCGACTGTGGCAACCATTGCCGTTGCCGAAGATGATCGCTGGTATCTAAGTGGTGACAAGTATTTTGCCAGTAACGTCGGTGCTGAACTGGCAGTGGTCGCTGCCCGCTTCGCAACCGGCCCGGCAGATATTCGTGGTCTGGGACTGTTTCTCGTTCCCCGCTATCGTGCCGATGGCAGTCTCAACTACACCATTCGTCGCCTGAAAGACAAGATCGGTACACGCTCGGTACCCACTGGTGAAGTAGAATTGCGCCGCAGCGAAGCCTATCTGTTGGGGCGGGCGGAATGGGGTATCTACCTGATTTTAGAGACCCTGAACCTCTCGCGGGTGGCAAATAGTGTGGGGAGTGTTGCGCTGGCCCAACGTGCACTGGCCGAAGCAGTGAGTTTTGCGCACCAGCGCCGGGCTTTCGGTAAGCCGATAGCCGCCCACCCTCTGCTCCGGCGTCAGATTGAGGACCGTATTGCTGACCTGGAAGCTGCCTTTGCACTGGCCTGGGAAGCGGTTTGCCTGCTCGAACAAGTCTGGCAGGTGACACCGCCCTATCCAGAGCAGTACCATCTCTTTCGTTTGCTTGCGCATCTCGCCAAGTACTGGACGGCTGAGTTTGCGGTGCAGACGGCAAAGTGGGGGATGGAAGTTCACGGCGGGATTGGCACGCTTGCCGAATACAATGCCGAGCGCTGGTTGCGCGATGCGATGATTCTGCCGATCTGGGAGGGAACACCGCACCGCCAGATTCTGGACGGTTTGGAAGTGATGGAGCGCAAAGGGGCGCATCGGATGCTCTTGCACTATCTGGCGGCTGATGCCCCAACGCAGGCTTTAACCGATATGCGGTATCGGATCGAGGCCCATCTCGCGCTTCCCCAGGATGAGAAAGAAGCCGGGGCCGAGAGTCTCTTCCGTGATCTGGCCTTGCTGACGGCACACACCCTGCGCACACGCCGGCTGGCCAGGCAGTAATGGCGGCGTGCGCCGGTGACCAGATCATGGTCGCCCTTCCTGTTGCCCATCTGTATCGGGTTGTCTGTTCATGCGCTGTGTAATCCTCTTGACGGGCCTCATGCCGGCAACGTACAATACCAACGTAAACAAACGAAACTTTATGCAACTGGAGATACATGCATGCAGCCCGACGAGAGCACGATTGGAGAACGCAGCCCCTTAATGCTCGACCGGCGAACCCGTATTGCCGAACTCGTGCGGCAGCGTGGTTCAGTGCGGGTCAATGAGCTGGCCGATATTTTCGGTGTGACGCCGGTTACGATTCGTAATGATCTGGCTGCACTCGAACGTGAGGGAGTGCTGGTTCGCGATCACGGCGGTGCCGTTGCTTTGCCGGCGACCAGTGCGTTGATTGCATTCGAGCAACGAGCCAGTATTCGGCTTGAGGCAAAGGCTCGCATCGGGGCGGCGGCGGCACAATTTGTACAACCCGGTGATACCATTCTGCTCGATGCCGGAACAACGGTGGTTGAGATGGTGAAGCATCTGCGTCAGCGGACGCCGCTGACAGTGGTGACTAACGCCTTGAATGTGGTCATCGAGTTACGTCATCTCAACGATGTGCAGGTCTGGATGCTGGGTGGTACGGTCAACTACGCCACGTTCGGCACCCTCGGCCCACTGGTTGAACAGAGTCTGGGTGATCTGGTCGTCGAGAAGCTCTTTTTGGCCGCCGAGTCGGTCGACTCTACGTATGGTGTGACCGACTCGACCAGCGAGATTGCCCATACCAAGCGCGCATTGGCACGGGCTGCGCGGCGAATTATCCTGCTCGCCGATTCGAGTAAGTGGCAGCGGCGTGGATTTATCAAGGTGCTGCCTTTAGAAGCGATTGAGACGATTATCACCGATACCGATCTCCCGGAAACCGAGCTGCGTCGGTTGGAGATGGCCGGCGTGCGTGTGGTGCTGGTGTGAAGCGCCTGTCCATGCCTTGTGGAGGCTGATGCATGCCGGCAGTGATTGACGCCCATCGGCTCGTCTCGTTAGCCCACTCTGCCGGTTTTCCACCGTGCGATAGACCAGCAATTGTTAGAAT
Source organism: Chloroflexus sp. (assembly GCF_034434295.1). GTDB lineage: Bacteria > Chloroflexota > Chloroflexia > Chloroflexales > Chloroflexaceae > Chloroflexus. The sequence continues at coordinate 13,494 of NZ_DAOTZQ010000113.1, read as the reverse complement.
TACACTAGAACTTTTGCCCCATCATTGACACGCTCCACTATGAGTTTCAAAATATACATAGTGCGGAAGTCTTGTTCCGCGGATCAATGTGGAGACGTGCTATGAATGATGAAGCATTGCGGGAACAGACGACTGCGGAGTCTGAAGAGACATCACCAACGACACCTTCAGCCGAACCAGAGGTGGTTGAGACGCTGCCCCTCATTCCGTTAGAGGGAGCGGTCGTTTTTCCTTATATTGTGGTCAGCCTGACGCTCGATGAGTTGGGGTCAGCGGCAGCCGAAGCCGCAGGGCGTGAGGGGCGTCAGGTGTTGCTGGCCGCCCGGCGGCCCGATGCACCTGCCGATGCGTCAATTACCGACCAGCTCTTCAGCGTGGGGGTAGTGGCCCGAATCGAGCAGATCGGTACCCTGCCGAACGGAGCTAGCGGGGTGGTCGTGCGGGGGTTGGTGCGTGCTGTGTTGGGTGAAGCCGTTCAAACCACGCCCTATCTACGTTTTCGCTTTACCCGCCGGCCCGATGTCTTCGAGCGCACCCCGGAGCTTGAGCGGCTAATGGTCGAGGTTCATGCCGCGATTGACGCAGTGCTCGAATTGCGCCCCGGTGTAACGCAAGAGATTCGCAATTTTGTCCGCTCCATCGATGATCCCGGTCATCTGGCCGACAATACCGGCTATTCGCCCGATTACACCTTTGCCGAGCGTCAGGAGTTGCTCGAAACCTTCGACGTAAGCGAGCGGTTACGCAAGGTGCTGGCGTTTTACCGCAAACAGTTCGCCCTACTCGAAGTTCAGGCCAAACTGCGGCAAGAGGTGCAGGAGAGTGCAGCCCGGCAGCAACGCGAATTCTACCTGCGTCAGCAATTGCGCGCTATTCAGAAAGAGCTTGGCGAAGACACCAGTGAAGCCGCTGAACTTGACGATCTCCGGCAGAAGCTGGCCGCTGCCGATCTGCCTGAAGTTGCTCGCAAAGAGGCCGATCGTGAGCTGAATCGTCTGGCCCGGATCAATGCCAGCTCACCGGAATATCAGATGGTGCGTACCTACCTGGAGTGGCTGGCAGAGCTACCGTGGAATAAGTATACCGGTCAGCCAATCGATATCGCCTTTGCCCGCCAGGTGCTTGATGAAGATCATCACGGACTCCAGAAGGTCAAAGAGCGGATTCTGGAGTATCTGGCAGTGAAGCAACGACGGGCAGCATTGGGCGAAGAGAATCTGCGCACCAATCGCGAGCCAATTCTCGCCTTTGTTGGGCCACCCGGCGTGGGCAAGACCAGCCTGGGGCAGAGTATTGCCCGTGCGCTTGGCCGTAGTTTTGTCCGTATGAGCCTCGGTGGTGTACGTGATGAGGCCGAGCTGCGTGGTTTCCGCCGTACATACATTGGTTCGCAGCCGGGGCGGATCATCCAGGAGCTGCGCCGTGCCGGTACTGCCGACCCGGTGATCTTGCTGGATGAAATCGATAAGCTGGGGATCGATTACCGCGGTGATCCGGCAGCCGCGCTGCTTGAGGTGCTTGACCCCGAACAAAATCACACCTTCACCGATCACTATCTCAACCTGCCGTTCGATCTCTCTCGTGTTCTCTTCCTGGCAACTGCCAACACGTGGGACACGGTACCGCCGGCATTGCGCGACCGGATGGAGGTGATTGAGCTGTCGGGGTATATCGAAGACGAGAAGGTGCAGATTGCCCAGATTCATCTGGTGCCGCGCCAGTTGCAGGCCAACGGCTTGCGCCCAGAAGAGGCTGTCGTCACCGAAGAAGCTATTCGCTGTATCATCAATGAGTACACCCGTGAAGCCGGTGTCCGGAATCTGGAGCGTTCGATTGGGGCAGTGCTACGCAAGGTTGCCCGTCGCCTGAGCGAAGGCGAGATCGATCCGGCCAATACGCCGTTCGTGGTCGATGCTACGTTTGTCCGTACTGCGCTAGGGCGGCCACGGTTCACCAACGAAACCCGCGAACGGATCGATCAGCCCGGCGTGGCCATCGGTCTGGTATGGACACCGGTTGGCGGCGATATTATCTTTGTGGAAGCCAGTGCGGTTGAAGGGAAGAAAGAACTTACAATCACCGGCCAACTGGGTGAGGTCATGCGCGAGAGTGCCGAAGCAGCGCTGACCTACGTCCGTTCGCGGGCCCGTTCGCTGGGCATCGAGCCAGATTTCTTCGAGACCCACGCCATTCACATCCACGTGCCGGCCGGTGCGGTGCCCAAAGATGGCCCCTCAGCCGGTATTACGATGGCAACCGCTCTGGCGTCGGCGGCAACTGGTCGGCTGGTGCGTGATGATATTGCCATGACCGGCGAAATCTCACTGCGCGGGCGGGTGTTGCCGATTGGTGGTATCAAAGAGAAGGCGCTCGGTGCTCATCGGGCCGGTATTCGCACCATCATCCTGCCCAGGCGGAATCTGATCGACCTCGACGACCTGCCCCCGGCGGTCAGCGCTGAAATGACCTTTATTCCGGTAGATACCCTCGATGAGGTGTTGAGTATCGCCCTCATACCGCCGGCGGCGACGACAGATACGCTCACTGTGACGCAGCGGAGTGATGTGCTTACCCCTGCATCCTGAGTTCAGGGATTGACAGACTATTTGAATGCATCTTCCAGTGCATCAGGAAGCTACAAACAAAGCCTCTGCACTCCCCTCTCCCGCACTGCGCGGGAGAGGGCGGGGGGTGAGGGCGTTCAGGGCATCGCCAGGATATATCGCTCGAACGCACTCGCCGGTGCTGTCTGCCTTGATCTCCCAAGAGATGCCGGGATGATCAGCGTATCATCAGGGTAACCACTGCTCTAACCGATACGCACTATCCCAGAACATCCACTCCAGGCGGGCAGAGTAGATGAAGGCGTCACGCATACGCTGTTGCTGTGTCGCCGATGCCTGTTCAGCGATGGTATCGGTCAGCGCAATCGCCTGCGTCACCACCTCATCAAACTCCTGGCCGGCGTAGGTGTCAATCCACTTCTGGTAGGGATTGTTGGGCGCTGCGCACCGATAGATGTCGTGCCCCACTTCACGATAAATCCAGAAGCACGGTAACAGCGCCGCCATCCCCTCTTCGTAACTGCGACAGGCCGCGGTTGCCAGCAAGAAGTTGGTGTAGGTAAAACAGGCCGGAGCCGGCTGGCGGGTTGGTGTCTCAATCCCAAATTCGCGAAAATAGGTGTGATGGAGTGCCCGCTCGACAACCGCTACCCCTTCAGCAAAGCGCACAAACTGAATAATCGTCGCTTCATCGGGTGCCCGCCCGGCCATTATCGCCAGTGCACGGGCAAAATCGGCCAGGTACAGCGCATCCTGCTGCATGTAAAAGGCGAATTTTTCGCGTGGCAAAATACCCCGCGCCAGCTCCTCGTTAAACGGGTGATGGATAATGGCCTGATAGATGTCGCTAATTGATGACCAAAGGGTGTCGGTAAAACGTGTCATACGTCCTCCCTGCGTCCAAAAGCCGGATACCGTATCCGCAGAGAGCAGACGACTGAGAGGGGAAGCGAGAACGAACTCAGGATACTGGCTAAATGTCGTGCCCGGTTCCGATTTCCTACGCCGGTATTACCCGGATCAGGTTCAAGGGTTCCTCTCAGCCTCGCGTTTATCGCAAAGCGCCCCTACGGAACACGTGCGAGTATAGTCGAGAACGGGCAGGCGTGTCAAGTGTTGTCTGTCCTGCGTAGGGGGAACGAGGTGATCGGGTGACAGCTCATACATGCTCACAGACCTCCACGCCATTGGAGCGCCTTGCCCGCGCAGCCGGATACGAAGTCATGGACATAACCCAATATTCACCCGGCATCGTACTGGGCGTTGTTGTGTTGCCCAGACATTCCCTGGAAGCTGGGAGCGCGAGCCTCCGGCTCGCCTGACCGGACACGAAGTGATATACGCCAGAACTTGTTTCATAAAAGCTGTGCGGTCGTGCTCTAAGACTGTCGTCCAGGCGTATGAACGCTCGCCAATTACCAACGATAGCCTAACCTGCTCCTGGCCCGTTGGCAGAGCGCAGCTCCAGTCGTGCCATCACGCACTGGATTGGTTGCCTTGTGTGCTCGTTATGCGCGTGTCGCAGCCTTTGGAGTGCGGCAGCCATGCTGCCGCAGCAGCCGTGCTCATGATACGGTGTGTGTCACGCTGTTGACCCTGCTGGTCACGGGTATGCAGGATGTACTCGTTACGATCATGGAGTCGGTCAGGAATGAATGAGACACCTCCTGGCAGACGTTTTCTGAAGCAGGGTCTACTATCGCACGTCTTCCCGGGCTATGGGCTATCTCCCGCCCTGAGCAACACACCCTGCTTCTTTCAGTCGGGCACGAGTCATGGCTACGAACGCCCCTGTCGCCGCGCAGCGGTAGGCATTGTGACGGAAGAGTAACCCCACCGTGCGCCGTGGCGTCGGATCGACCAGGGGAATGCCGGCCAGGTCGGGCTGATTGCTCAAGACCATTGCCGGTAGCACCGTCGCCAGCGCGAGTTGCCGTACAGCCGCCAGAATGCTACCGATAGTATTCATCTCGATCTGAACCCGTGGTTGAATACCGGCAATATGCGCACAACGATCCCAAAGCCGACGGGTGCAGAACGTGGTCGAGAGCAAAATCAGTGGCTGCTGATGAAGTGATTGTACCGGTAGTTGGGGCAGATTGGCCCAGGGATGCTGCCTGGACACAACAACGACCAGATCTTCGCTAAATAACTCCTCGCCGGTAACACCTGCCGTCTCTGGTGGCACGAAGCCAATCCCAATCTGCAAGTCGCCGTCGGCCAGTCGTTGCTCAATGTCGCGGGTCGCCAGTTCTTCGATCTGCAAGCCAATCGCCGGGTAGGTACTGGTAAAAGCGGCTACCAGATCGGGCATAAGATAGGCGTTGACCGTTTGCACAACACCGATTCGGAGCACCCCACGTTGCAGACCATTGAGTTCATCGATGGCGACCTGAGCTTCGTTCAGCTCTTGCAATGCACGTCGGGCGTGTATGACCAGAATCTCGCCCGCCGCTGTCAGCCTGATGCGGCGACCGATACGGTCAAACAAAACCGTCCCGATCTCTTCTTCAAGCAGCTTAATCTGTTGTGATAGGGCCGGTTGGGAAATGTAGAGTTTCTCGGCGGCACGGGTAATGTGTCCTTCCTCAACCACCGCCAGAAAGTAGCGTAATTGCCGAAGTTCCATTGTTTGATAAGTCTAACTTATGCTTGGGATAAGAATATTGTATTTCACTTATTATCATAGCGTGCTTAGACTGAACTTGCAACCAGAACATGAGGTGACATATCCTGGAGGTGGGTCATGAGCGAAGCGATTCCCGGTTACACTTATGGTACAGCGCAGGTAGCACAATCGCCGGTTAGCCAGGAAGAATGGGAGCTTCTGAAGCAGACAGTACTATGGACAGCCGAAGACGAGCAGTACCTGCGCATGGCCGGTGAGGTGCTTAGCGATCAGGTCGATGCAATTCTTGATCTCTGGTACGGCTTCGTCGCGTCGCACGCTCATCTGGTGTACTATTTCACCGGCCCTGACGGGCAGCCAATTGCCGACTACCTGAATCGAGTGCGCCGGCGTTTCGGGCAATGGATACTCGATACCTGTCGGCGACCCTATGATCAGGACTGGCTCAACTACCAGATGGAGATTGCCCTCCGCCATTACCGCACGAAGAAGAATCAGACTGATGGCGTACAATCCGTACCGATGATTCCGTTGCGCTACATGATAGCCTTTATCTACCCGATCACCGCTACCATCAGAGAGTTCCTTGCCCGCAAAGGGCATTCGGCAGCGGAGGTGGATCGGATGCATCAGGCGTGGTTTAAGTCTATCGTGTTACAGGTGACGTTGTGGAGCTATCCCTATGCCAGGGAAGGTGATTTTTAACCACAGTCGTCTTGACAGCTCTTCGGTCAACACTCTATAATGGCGGGCAACCACCGTTTGGTGGAAACAAGTTGATCACACAGCGTGTATGAGGGAGCTCGGGGAGCCGGGCTGAGAGGATGGTCGTTATCCACCATCGACCTCGTGAACCTGCTCTGGGTAATGCCAGCGAAGGGAATACACGGTGGTTTATCCATTAAACGCCACCCCTTCGCGGGTGGCGTTTATCGTTGGAGGTTGGTATGACGCTGAAGGCACGGCTGCGCACGTGGTTCCCCCGTTTGCAGGCTCCGCCCACGTGGGGGATTGATCCGGTTCCGGTTGAGCAGCGGCGATTACGCTGGTTCGACATCTTTGTCTTGTGGTCAAGTCTCGGCGTTGGACTGTTGGTGTTAGAGGCGGGGGCGTTGTTAGTGCCTGGCTTAAGTCTGGCGCAGGCATTGATCGCCATTCTCGTCGGTACTGCCATCGGAGCGTTATTACTGGCACTGGTTGGCGTGTTGGGGAGTGTATACGGTGTGCCGACAATGGTGCTCTTGCGCCCCGTGCTCGGTCGCCATGGGTCGTATCTGGCCTCAATCTTCAATATCGTGCAACTGATCGGTTGGACTGCCTTCGAGCTGTGGGTGATCGGGTTAGCTGCGCATCACGTAGGCCAGGCACTCTTTGGCGTGAGCAATTATTACGTTTGGGTAGCGGTGTTCACGGTCTGGTGTGTCTTGCTGGCGTTGGGTGGGCCACTGGTAGTGGTGCGCGAGTGGCTGGAGAAGTTTGGAGTCTGGATCGTTTTTGGCGTGACCATCTGGATGACGATCTATCTGTTTACCCGCTACGATGTCATCGCACTCTTGAACCGTCCGGGCACAGGTGATCTGCCGTTCTGGTTGGGAGTCGATCTGGTAGCGGCCATGCCGATCTCCTGGATTCCGCTGGTGGCGGACTACAACCGCTTCGTGCGGCGTCCACGCGGCGGTTTTTGGGGAACGTATGCAGGTTTTGCGCTCACCAATGTCTGGTTTTACGCACTTGGTGCTCTCTTCGTGTTAACGGCGAATGTGTCTCAACCCACCCCGGAAAACCTCATCACAGCAATTATGGCGATGACGGGAGGGATGGTGGCACTGGTGGTGATTCTGGTCGATGAAACGGACAATGCCTTTGCCGACATCTACTCAACAGCGGTGTCGGTTCAGAATATCTTTCCGCATCTCAATCAACGCCTGGTGATCGTCCTCGTCGGGCTTATCGGGTTTCTCCTTGCCACATTGCTGACGATGAGTGAGTATTTCACCTTTTTGTTGTTGATCGGGTCGCTCTTCGTGCCGCTTTTTGGGGTTGTGCTGGCCGACTATTTCGTGGTGCGGCGCCTGATGGGGATACACAGCGCTCCATTGGCCGATCAACCTCCGGGCTGGCAGTGGAGCGGAATGGTTTCCTGGCTGGCCGGGGTGGCGATCTATCAGGCCATCACCCAACTGGCTCCTCAGATCGGTGCCAGCATACCGGCCTTCCTCATCACATTTGTGATGTACACGGCTTTACGGCTGGTACAACGGCAACGTCTGCTTCGTACCGCCAGTTAATCACGAGAAAGGAGTGACCGGTGAAGACGCGACTGATTGCTCAGGCAGTAGTGCTCATTGCCCTCGGTGTGGCGCTGGCTCCGTTTACCTCATTTCCCATCGGCATCGCCAGAGTGAACCCGACTCAGCACTTCATTAATGTGATTGCTGCCGTACTGTTGGGGCCGTGGTGGGCGACCGGCATTGCCGGTGTGATCGCCATCCTGCGTATCTCGCTCGGTGTGGGGACGATACTGGCGTTCCCAGGTGGAATGATTGTGCGCTGCTTGCCGGTTTGATCTTTCGGGCCACGTGCAACATGTATCTGGCTGCCCTGGGTGAGGTGATCGGTACCGGTATCATTGCTGCACTGGTGAGCGGTCTGTGGGTGGCACCGGTGTTTATGCAAACCTCGATGGCCCTTAACCTGTTGATTGCCTCGTTCCTCAGCAGCACGGCGCTTGGTTCGGCGATTGCACTGGTGGTGTTGAAGGCTCTTGAGCGTGCCGGTGTCGTGAGATTACCCGGCAAAGAGGTTGCATTCCTTGAGTCAGATCGTCGTTCGTGATGTCAGCTATCGCTATCCACAGGCGGCGCAGTGGACTTTGCGTCGCCTGAACCTGTCGATTGATGCCGGCGAATACGTGGTGCTCTGCGGTGCCAGCGGCAGCGGAAAATCAACGCTGTGCCGGGTGCTTACCGGGCTGATTCCGCACGTGTACGAAGGAAGCATCGAGGGGACAATTCTGGTTGACGGGCTTGACACCCGTGAACAGTCACCTGCCGATGTATGTACCCGAATCGGTCTGGTCTTTCAACATCCGCAGTGGCAACTCTTCAACAGTACGGTTACCCGTGAGATTGCCTTTGGTCTGGAGAGTCTGGGGTATGCACCGGCAGAAATCTGGCAACGTATCGGCGACGTCAGCGGTTGGCTCGGCATCGAGCATTTGCTGGCACGGCATCCCCAACAGCTCTCTACCGGTGAGCAGCTTTTGGTAGCGCTGGCGAGCATTCTGGCCATGGGGGCGCGGATCGTTGTGCTCGATGAACCGTTGGCCAATCTCGATGGCAGGCATGTGGCTCAGGTGCGGGCTATCCTGCGCAGGCTTCACCGGCAAGGGGTGACGATCATCGTTGCCGAGCATCGGCTTGGGTTGGTGGCCGCCGATGCGACTCGCATAATCGTGTTGCACGATGGTAAGGTTGTACTGGATGGGCCGCCGGTTCAGGTTCTGACAGCGGATATTCAGCAATTTCATCTCGAACCGCCATTGCCGGTACAGATTGGCCGTGCTCTCAACCTGACGCCATTGCCGTTGACGGTAGAGGCAGTGCTGGCGCAGGTCGCTCATCATCATCTTGCGACCATGTGTCCACTTCCGCCCGACACGCCGCGCTCTCCAGGCGGATCGCCGCTGCTCAGTGTGCACGATCTCTCGTTCACCGTCGGCCAACGACGGGTATTGACCGGTGTTCATCTCGATCTGTACGCAGGTGAGGGGGTGGCAATTGTCGGGGCTAATGGCGCCGGCAAAACCTCGTTGATCAAACATTTCAACGGTCTCTACCGTCCCCAACAAGGACAGGTACGGGTCATCGGGAAAGACCTCCGCACGACACCGGTATCGGTTCTGGCCCGTCACGTGGGGATGGTATTTCAGAACCCTGATGACCAGTTGTTCACAACCCGTGTTCGCGATGAGGTGGCGGTTGGTGCCCGCGTCATGGGCGTCTATGATCCAGAGCAGGTAGCGGCTGTATTACGCACCTTTCAGCTTGAACATCTTGCCGACCGCTCGCCCTTTACCTTGAGTGCCGGCGAAAAACGACGGCTGACACTGGCGGCAGCACTGGTAACCAATCCGGCAATCCTGGTGCTCGACGAGCCAACGACCGGTCTCGACTGGCCGGCACGGCAAGCGCTAGCCTGGTATCTGCGCGAACAGGTACAACATGGCCGTGCCGTGGTGGTGGTAACGCACGATCTGGAGTTTGCCGACGTGCTCACGTCTCACTGGTTCGTCCTGGCCGATGGGCGGCTGCTGACCGAGGGTTCGCCCTACGCGATATGTACGCAACCCGCAGTGGTGCAGGCGGCTGACCTCCTGCTTCCTGACCGCTACCGGCTGGCGCTGGCGTTACAACACGTGCCTGCCGAAGCGGGCGGTCGTCAGTCCGAGGGAGAGGTGTAATGGTGTTCCACCTTGATCCACGCGCAAAAACGCTAATGGCTCTGCTGTGGACGGTGGTGCTGAGCACAGCCGGGAGCATTCCCGTTCTCTTGATCGGGATGATGCCGGTATTGCTAATCGTATGGTTTAGTAACCAACAGCATGCATTCCTCCGCTGGTTACGCCTGATTGCACTGATGATTACCGGCTGGATGATCATTGCTCTGCTGACTCTCGACTGGCAAACCGCATTGACCGTTGGTCTACGGATTCTGGCTCTATCGAGCATCTTTTTCATATTTCTCCGCACGACCACACCGGAAGACCTGGGTGGCGCGTGGCAGCAGACGGGAGCACCATTCCCGCTCATCTTTCTGCTCACCACCTCCCTCCAGTACGTCCAGGTGATGGAGCAGCGTATTCAACAAATCATTGCTGCGCAGCGAGCGCGAGGCATTCCGCTTGAGCCGGGATGGCGAGCGCTGCGGTATTATCCGGCGCTGCTGGTTCCGCTGCTTGTGCAATCGCTGGTCGCCGCCGGACATCTGGCCGCAGCGATGGAAGCGCGTGGTTTCAGTCGAGCCGGTCGTCGTCAGTTCCTCACATATCGCTGGCGTCTGCGCGATTGGCTTGCTCTTGGGATGACGGTTATGGCAGCCGGATTCCTGCTCTGGTTGAGCCTTTGAGAAGATGTGGCATAAAGTACGGCGGTTGATGCGAGAGGGCTTCAACCGGGATGCAAGTTAACATTCCAGGAGCTTCATTTCTATGCCATCGTGATGGTACGGTGGCACAGGCTTATGCACGTTCACAACGTATCGGCACGACCGAACGGAAGCAAGAAGTGTCGTCGATCCGTGGCGCAATCAGGTGCCGGATTGACTTCCTGCTACACTCCGTGGTGCGTGTGAGGCGTCGTTTGGCGCGGAAGCCATGTTTCCGCGCCCACCGTGATCGATGTCAGACGTGTGTAGCACCGGGCTATCTGCTCGTGGGTATTGCGTGCGTTCTCGTTACGATCATCTGTGGGTTGTCAATGATGTATGCGGTGACTGCTAATATGAGACTTTATTTCATAAACGCTGTGCTGTCGTTCTTTCAGATTGTCGCGCAGGCGCACGAACGTTTACCAATCGCCAGCGGCAGCATATCCTTCGCCCAGGCTACCGGTGTGGCAGCGAGGAGGGCTGATGACCATCGCCGGTGCCATTACGCGCTGGATGGGGTGCCTTACCCGCTCGTCATTCGCGTGTTGCGTGGCTGCCGTAGCAGCCGTGCTCACGATCCGGTGCGGGTCACACCGTTGAACCTGCTGGTCACGCGGAGGCCATGTGTGGTCGTCACAATCATGGATTCTGTCACTCCTGAAAGAGATAACTTCCAGGAGATGTTTTTTGAAATAAGTTCTTGTCTTATGACACCTTACCTGAATGGTGGTGAGGTGTAGAGGGAGGTTTCTGTGTTGTTCCGCATGATTTCCCGGCTTTTCCTGATCATGATCGTTTTGCTCCTGGCGGCGTGTGGCCAGCAAACGTCACAACCGCAGCCGCCAACTCAACCGTCGGCACCGGAAACAGTAACAGCAGAGCCAACCGCAGCGCCACAACCAACGGCGGCGCCGGAAGCGACGGCGCCGCCGGCCGCTACCGCTGTGCCGACAGCGATCCCGCCATCAGGGGGGAAGCTCACCATTCTCTCCTGGCAGGCAATAACGACGTTGAACCCACATCTGGCTACCGGCGTCAAAGATTTCAACGGCGCCACCGTGATTCTTGAACCCTTAGCCCGCTACAACGAGCGTGATGAACTGGTGCCGTTCCTGGCCGCCGAAATTCCAACCCTTGCTAACGGTGGCATTGCTGCCGATGGTACCAGCATCACCTGGAAGATCAAACCGGGGTTAAAATGGTCAGACGGGAGCGATTTCACGATTGACGATATTATCTTTACCTGGCGCTATTGTGTTGACGAAGCGACCGGCTGTACGAATAAGACCTCATTCGATCCGATTGCAGACATTACGCCAATCGATGATACAACCTTCACCATCACCTGGAAGGAACCGAACCCCAACCCCTACATCGCCTTTGTCGGCTCGGCAGGCATGATCCTGCAACAGAAGCAATTTGCGAATTGTATTGGGGCGGCGGCAAACACGAGTGCCGAATGTCAGGCCGCAAACCTGGCGCCGATTGGTACCAATGCCTGGAAATTGAAGGAATTTCGTCCAGGTGATACCGTCATCTACGAACGCAATCCCTTCTACCGCGATGCCGACAACGTCTTCTTCGACGAGGTCGAGATCAAGGGTGGTGGTGATGCTGCCTCGGCAGCGCGAGCCGTCTGCACGACGGGGGAAGCCGATTTTGCCTTGAATATGCAGGTACCCAAAGCCGTACTGGAACCGATTATCGCCGGTGGCGCCTGTGATGTGGTCGCCGGTGGTTCAACCGGCGGTGTCGAGCGTGTCGTGATCAACTTCACCAACCCCGATCCGGCCCTTGGCGACCGGCGCAGCGAGCCTGATCAGCCGCATCCCTTCCTGACCGATCCGGCGGTACGCCGGGCTATTGCACTGGCGATTGATCGCAAGGCAATTGCCGAACAGCTCTACGGGCCAACGGGTGCGCCGACCTGCAATCTGCTGGTAGTGCCGGCACATATGAACTCCCCCAATACAACCTGCGAGCGTAATGTTGCCGAGGCAAAACGGCTCCTGGACGAAGCTGGTTGGGTGCTGAAGGATGGAGTACGCGAGAAAGATGGTGTGAAGCTGGTCGTTACCCTACAGACCAGCGTGAATAACCTGCGCCAGAGTACTCAGGCCATCATCAAAGCTAACCTGGCTGAGATCGGTATTCAGACTTATCTCAAGGCCATTGATCCGGCTGTCTTCTTCAGCGGTGATCCGGGTAACCCTGATACGCTCAACAAGTTCTACGCCGACCTGCAAATGTACACCTTCGGCCCCAGCTCCCCCGATCCACAATCATATCTGGAAGGCTGGATCTGTGCTGAGGTGACGTCGGCGGCGAACCGCTGGAACGGTAACAACGTGAGCCGCTACTGCAACCCGGCCTACGATGCACTGTTTGTGCAGTTGAAGACCACCTTTGATCCCGCGCAGCGGGCGCAGTTGGCCATTCAAATGAACGATCTGCTTGTCAACGACGTGGTCGAGATACCGCTGATTAATCGCTACACACCGGTAGTCAAGCTCAAGAATCTGGACGGGCCGACTTTCAATACCTTCGACAGCAATCTCTGGAATATTGCAAGCTGGCGGCGCGTGCCGTAACGTTGGACAAGTGGGGCAATACCGGACACGGTTGCGCGTTCCACAACGCAAGGTGACACAGGGTGTGAATATCAACAGAAGACACCAGGTAGGGGCGGGTTCTAAACCCGCCCCTACCCGAACCGCCCCTACGGCTATTCAGGAATTGACATAAAAACTAACGCAATACTGTACTGTATCAGGACGCCCCAGCGCAGCTTGCTGCTCTACCGCTTGCGGGAGAGGGGCCAGGGGTGAGGGCGTTCCCCCGTCCTCCAGCGGGGGCGGGCTGGAATGGGGATGTTTCCCCTCACCTCACCCCCCAGCCGCCGCTCCTCTCCTACCAGGGGAGAGGAGCGGGGGAGTGATCATGGGCGTACTCCATCATGGTTCTCGTTCACCGTAATGCCCTGCAAAGACAGACGGAATGGATGAGCTACAGGAATGACTACCGTCTCATACCGAATCTTACTCAACAATGTGCATTGTTCGGGTGCACTCCTCGTGCAGAAGCATTACCGGGCATGCGATTGGCGAGCCGCTCGTGGCTTGTCGTCAGCGTCGTAGGGGCGACGCATGCGTC
>NZ_DAOTZQ010000112.1:0-28688 GCF_034434295.1 Chloroflexus sp. | reverse complement strand
ATCACACCTTCAAAAACGCCGACATAATCACCACATCGTGCAGGTCACCGTTGCGATCAATGGCGTGGCGTGTCAATTGGCCTTCAACTGCGAATCCCAGCCGCGAGAAGATGGCCTGACCGGCTTTCAACGCCGCCAGCATCGCTACTGTCACCTTTTGCGCACCTAAATCACGCGCTGCTTCAACAATGGCTTGCGCCATCTGCATGCCAAGGCCACAGCGTCGCCATCCCGGTTTGACGAGCAGGCGAAGTTCGGCAACATGGTTCGACCAGCCCGGTACCCGGCGTGCTGATGCGTAGGCAGCGATTGAGCCATCATCGGCAATCGCAACCATCTGCCGCCAGTTTTCGGCGAAAGAGGCATTCACCAGGCGGGTAATAATTTCGGGGTTGGTAAAATCTTCTTCCAGATAGAGGAGATCATCTTTGGGAAGACTTAAGCCAAACTCCGTCAGCGCTGCCCGGTCACTTTCCACGAGTGCCCGAATGGTGACCTGTCGATTGTCCTTTAGCGCTACGTTGCTCATCGCTGCGCTGCGTTGAACCATGCCCGACCTCCTGCTGGGTTGATGAGGAAATCTGTTGTATGAAGTGTGTGAAATATACCACATGAAGTTACAGTCGGGTTACTCCCCGCCGAAATCGCAATAATCGGGCGTGGTTGCGCACGATGAAAGTTGACAGCTCTTCATCAACCGGTTCTTTGTTGCTAGTCCTGATATAATTGTATGTGTTCCTTGAAGTTCGGCAAGTAACCGGCGGAGTCGCCCGGCGATCCGTCGCAAGGAGGTCGTCATGAGCGAGAAGCGAGAGGTCGTGGTGCTCAGCGGCGTGCGCACGGCCATTGGCACATTTGGTGGTAGTTTGAAAGATTTCCCGCCAACCGAATTGGCGGCGCTGGTCACTCGTGAAGCGATTGCCCGGTCTGGTGTGCAACCGGATGAAATCGGTCACGTGGTCTTCGGGCATGTGATCAATACGGAACCGCACGATATGTATCTGGCTCGCTATGCAGCGGTACGCGGCGGTTTGTCGGTGGAGACTCCGGCGCTCACCCTCAACCGGCTCTGTGGAAGCGGATTACAGGCTATCGTGTCGGCGGCTCAATACATTTTGCAAGGCGATGTTGAAGCAGCCGTTGCCGGCGGTGCCGAATGTATGAGCCGTGGGCCGTACAGCTTGCCGGCCATGCGTTTCGGTGCCCGCATGAATGATACAAAGGTCGTCGATATGATGGTTGGGGCCCTGACCGACCCGTTTGACGATTGCCATATGGGGGTGACTGCCGAAAACGTGGCGGCAAAGTGGGGAATCAGCCGTGAAGATCAGGATCAACTGGCTTACGAGAGCCATTTGCGCGCAGCACGGGCGATTGACGAAGGGCGTTTCGCTAATCAGATTGTGCCGGTAGAGATTAAGGTCAAAGGTGGTACCACCCAATTCATGGTCGATGAAGGAGTGCGCCGCGATACGACCATCGACAAGCTGGCTAAGCTCCGCCCAGTGTTTCTGAAGGATGGTTCGGTGACGGCCGGTAATGCTTCGAGTATTAATGATGCAGCAGCAGCAGTGGTGTTGATGGATCGGGCCACCGCTGAGCGGCGCGGTTACAAGCCGCTGGCGCGTCTGGTCGGTTACAGCCACGCAGCCGTTGAGCCAAAGTATATGGGGATTGGCCCGGTACCGGCTGTACGACGGTTACTTGAGCGCACCGGTTTGCGCATCAGTGATATTGATCTTTTTGAGGTCAACGAGGCGTTTGCAGCGCAGGCGCTAGCTGTGATCCGCGATCTGGAGTTGCCGCCTGATCGCACGAACCCCAATGGTAGTGGTATCTCTCTCGGTCACCCGATTGGTGCCACCGGCTGTATTTTGACCGTCAAAGCAATTCACGAGTTACACCGCACCGGTGGCCGTTATGCCCTGGTCACAATGTGTATCGGTGGTGGGCAGGGTATTGCTGCGATCTTCGAGCGAATGTAGGTATGCTACAATTGTGAGGCTACGAGCCGGCAGCCAGCGTTGGTGTTGCCGGCTCCAGGAACAAAAATCGCACGTTTTGGAGGTAGGAATGGGCAAGTTAACCGGCCGGGTTGCAATTGTTACCGGCGCTTCACGGGGGATTGGACGGGCAATTGCGCTGGCGTTGGCCGCAGAGGGGGCCAAAGTTGCTGTCAACTACAATAGTAGTGAGGCTGCAGCACAGGAAGTGGTAGATACTATTGTCGCCAATGGTGGCGAAGCGATGCCGATACGGGCAAATGTGAGCCAGGCTGATGAGGCGCGCCGTATGGTGCAGGAAGTGATTGATCGCTGGGGACGAGTTGATATTCTGGTGAATAACGCCGGTATTACCCGCGACCGCACCCTGCGCAAACTGACCGATGAGGACTGGAGCACCGTTATTCAAAATAATCTCAACAGCGTCTACTACTGCACGACAGCCGTGATGCAGACGATGATTGAGCAGAAGTATGGCCGTATTATCAATATCAGCTCGTTTGTCGGTCAGGCAGGTAATTTTGGCCAGGCCAACTATGCGGCCTCGAAGGGTGGTATCATCGCCTTCACTAAAACAGCAGCTCTTGAGCTGGCGAAGCATAACATCACAGTGAACGCGCTGGCACCCGGCTTTACGGTGACCGATATGCTGGCCAAGGTTCCAGAGCAGATTCAGGAGCAGATCAAGGCTCGTATTCCAATGGGACGGTTTGGTCTACCCGAAGAGATTGCTAAAGCCGTGGTCTTCCTGGCTGCCGATGGTGATTACATTACCGGTCAGCAGATCAATGTTAACGGCGGTGTGTATATGTAAACTGTGAGGGTGGCGAAACAGAGCGCTCTTTCAGGTAGCACTCCTCATAAGCAGCGGTTCACATGAAGGGCGGAAGCCATGCCTCCGCCCTCGCCGACTCATCGAAATTTGTCAGATGACAGAGCTACGTTCTATTTCCGCATGCGCTGGATGATGGTTTGAATATCACCTACGTATCCCTGCCACGCCTGCATCATCTCCTGGCTCAAGCGTTGCTGGGTGCGAATCGCGTCGGCAACGGCCTGTTCAGTCGAATGACGCAGACTACGACTGTAGTCCCAATGCTTCAACACTAAATCAAATGCCATATCCGTACTGGCAGCGAGGAGTTCATTCCACGCCCGAATCGATTGAAACATTGGGTCGGTTATGTCTGGTGTGGCCGATTGATCATTGTCTGGTCGATGGCGTTCTTCGTTGTTCGACATTGTATCTGACCTTGTGTACAATAGGGCGTATTAAGCATCAGGCTAAATATATACGATCTCTGCCGCTATCATGGTATCACAAGCGGTTACAGGTGAGTATAACGAATATCTCTTACGACCTCGTCTGCTACCACCGCCGGCGCCGTTGCACCGTATACGGCGCAGCCGTGTCGAACAACGTTTGGCGGTTGCCCTCGAAGCGCCGCTTACGATAGTTGTGGCACCACCCGGTAGCGGGAAGACGGTGGCGCTGGCAATGCTGGCAACCCATGGCGGCTGGCCGGCTGCATGGTGTCGTGCTGATGCGAGTGATGACGCTGCTGGCTTGCTCCGACACCTGGTTGCTGCACTGGGTCGGGTTGTTGCTTTCGATACGGGCAATCCACCCACGACGATCGATGCCCTGATCAACGTATTGACCAGCGAACTTGATGATGAGACGTTGCTGGTCATCGATGATGCTCATCTGATCGATGAACGCCCGGATCTGCGTGCGTTGATTGAGCGCTTGATCAGTGCCCAGCCACCTCGCCTCCATCTGGTGCTGGCGGGTAGAAGTGAG
The DNA here is from genome assembly GCF_034434295.1 of Chloroflexus sp. GTDB lineage: Bacteria > Chloroflexota > Chloroflexia > Chloroflexales > Chloroflexaceae > Chloroflexus. The sequence continues at coordinate 24,881 of NZ_DAOTZQ010000112.1, read as the reverse complement.
CCGGTTTCACCGTTGATTGCGACGGCGCGGCTGCGCGGCGAAGTCTTGTTGATTGAACCTGCTGACCTTGCTTTTCAGCCTGAAGAGGCAATGGCACTCTGGCATCAGGCAGGTCGTTCAGCGCCAGCCGACCTCGATGAACTGATTGCGCTTAGTGGCGGATGGGCATTGGCTTTGCGCATTGCCCTCGACGCCATCGATTGGCGGCGTGCGCTTGGTTTGCGTGATCAACCATCTCCCATGTTAGATGAGTATCTCGAACGCGAGGTGTTTGCACCGTTGCCGCCGCTGCTGCGTCGTTGTCTGCAACGTAGCGCTGGTTTGCGCTGGATCGATGCCAGTATCTGTAGCGCTCTTGATCCATCACTGAATGCTTCGCAACTGATTGCCGAATTGCAACGTCGTCGCCTGTTTGTTATGCCATTTGGTGAACGGGGAGTGCAATTTCAATCCATCATCGCTGCATGGCTGGCCCGCAAAGCTGCTGCTGATCCAGAATGGCCCCATCTCCATCGCCAGGCGGCAATCTACTTCCAGCAACGTGGCGATCACGAAAGCGCACTGTACCATCAGATTGCGGCTGGCGATCCGGCAGCAATGGCAACCTTTCTACCGCTTGCCCGCAAACTCCTGGCTGAACGGCGGGCCGAGGCGGTGTTAGATTGGATGCGACGTCTGGCCCTATCCGGTGATGAGTCGCCTGAATTGATCGAGATTCAAGCCGCAGCGTTTCATCAATTGAATCGGCTGGAAGCGGCACTGGCTGCGTATCGACGGGCTGAACGCGCCTTCGCTGCTGTGAATGATCATTTCGGTCAGGCTCGTTGTCTGCGTGGCCAGGCTGCGATCTATCTGGATACGGTACAGCCGGCGCCGGCTACCGATTTGCTGCGTCGTGCCCTGAAACTACTGCCGCGCCAGTTTGGTGCCGAGCGAATCGAGCTGCTATTGATGCAAGCCGAAAATTGGGCAAACCGCGGCCGTGCCGATGTCGGGCAGCGCCTGGAACGCGCTGCCTATAGGATGGCCCAGGCGTACAGATTAATGGATGTCTATCAGGCACGAGTAGAATCCCTGCAACCACGCTTACTGCTACGATCCGGGCGGTTGCGTGAAGCTCGCCAATCGCTTGAAGAGCGTCTTTGGATGGAACGACCCCTTGTTCGTGCCTCTGCCCATCGTGAGCCGCTGCTGTTGCTGGCATTGATTCATGCACTCCTCGGCATTGGCCCCCAGGCCCTGGCCTTTGCGCACCGTATGCTCAGCGAAGCTCAACAGAGCCATAACCCGGTGACTGAAGCGATTGCTGAATTACGCCTCGGTCATGCCTATCAGGTGATTGCCCGTAGCGACGAGCAGATTGCACGTCAGCATTACAGCCGCGGCTTGCGCCTGTTACAACAGGTGAGTGTTCCACGTACCCGGGCTGAGGGTTACCTGGGACTGACTTTGTCGCATGGCCACGCCGGTGATTTGGCTCGTGCTGAAGCTGATGCCCGCGAAGGTTTGCTCCTGGCTGCCTCTGCTGGTGATGAATGGGTAGCTGCGCTCATCTTGCTCGCGCTGGGAAGTGTAACTCTGATGGCCGATGATCGGCGCGGCTACGAATGGCTTGATCAGGCCGAGAAACGCTTTCAAATCGGTCATGATACGTTTGGCCTGTTTCTCGTTCATCTCTGGCGCACGCTGGCTGCACTGCGGGCTGGACGAACAGCAGAGGTTGATCAGCTTGTTGATCAAGTGATGCGTGAGGCCGTCGAATACGGTTACGAAAGTGTCTTGATTGGCCCTAGCCTCTTTGGCCCACGCGATATTGCAGCGCTGGTACCATTGCTCTTACGGGCGCGCTCGATGCCGGTACATCGCGATACCGCCATGCACCTGCTCCGTCAGGGATTTCCTTCCATTGCCGCTGATGATACGGTCGATGACTATCATCCAGGATTCACATTGCGGGTTCAGATGCTGGGAGCTTTCCGGGTCTGGCGCGGTAATCAAGAAATTCAGGCCCGTGAGTGGCAACGCGAAAAAGCGAAGCAGCTCTTCCAACTTCTGTTAACCATGCGCGGCAATTGGGTGCAACGTGAACAGATTTGTGCCTGGCTCTGGCCTGATGCCGATCTGGAAGCGGCTGAGCGCCAGTTCAAGGTGACGCTGAATACATTGAATGCTGCGCTCGAACCGCATCGTCCGCCCCGCGTTCCCCCCTTCTTCATCCGTCGGCAGGGGCTGGCGTACAGCTTTGCCCCTTCTTTTGGGGCGTGGATCGATGTGGATGAATTTGAGCTGCGGGCCAGTGGCGCATTGACAAGTACCGATCCGGATTTTGCTCGTCGCAGTGCACAGGCCGCACTACAACTCTACCGCGGCGACTATCTTGCCGAAGCGTTGTACGATCCCTGGACAATTGAAGAGCGCGAGCGGCTGCTGGCCCGGTATCTGGCAACTGCGGTCGCGTATGGTGAACAATTGAGTGCTGAGGGACGGCATAACGAAGCCATTCAAATTGCTGAACAGGTGCTCCGTCGTGACCGGGGTTATGAAGAGGCCTATCAACTGCTGATGCGAGCACATGCGCGGGCTGGAAGTCGGTCACAGGCGATACGCTCTTATACGCGCTGTGTACAGGCGTTGCGCGAGGAATTAGGGATAGAACCTCTCCCCGAAACAGAAGACCTCTACCATCGGATTCGACAAAACGAGCCGATTTGACAACCTTTGTGATAATTTGTACGATGAATTCGCTGAATGTGTTAGCGCTGTCGAAGAGACGACAGTGTCTGATGCCCTTCGTCTAAGGAGCATAATGCTATGGATCCAATCTTCGCCACCATTCGTTCCATTCACGCGATCTTCGGTCGCGAGGTGTTGTCGGTGCTGATTGTTGCCGCAGCTATCTACCTTGCTTTCACTTATCGCCCGAATGCACCTCGTAGTCCGGTGGCACGCATCTTTCCGGTGTTGATCGATATTCAGGTGACACTGGGCCTGATCTACTGGTTAGTTGGCATTTTTGCTGGCGTAAACTATTTTCTCACCTTCCCCTTCATTCTGCATCCACTGCTTGGTTTTACTACCGCTGTCGTTGCCCATCTGCTGATTGGTGCTCGTAGCCCCTTTACCCGGCTTGGCCGCTGGGCAGCACCGTCGGCTCTTGGTATTATTCTGGTGTTGGTGCTCAGTAATGTGATGATTGCGATGATGGCGTAGCACATAGGCTGTTAAACCGTGCATATCGCCGTTCGGCGTCGCCGCTTGGCTGGCGGGGCGAGGGGTCAGTAGGGGCAGGTTCCAAACCCGCCCCTACTGAAAAATACAATTCACCAGTGGTGCCCCAATGCTCCGGCCTGGGCAAGCAGCCGGCTATCCTCGTCATCGGCGGGACCGGCGGCGAGCCACGCGGCCTGTTCGGCCCATGCTGCCTGGGCCGTGGTTAGGTCGGTTTCAGCAAAACGTAGCCGGTCGCCTGGCAAGAGTTGTGCAGCCAGCGGCAGGTCGGCACCAATAACTACCGCAATTACCGGGTAACCACCGGTCGTTTGGGCATCGGCCATCAACAAAATGGGGCGACCATCAGGTGGTAATTGAATTACACCGGGCACGACGCCAAATGAGGGTAGTGACAGGTGATGACCTGGCAGGGTCGCTCCGCTCAGGCGATACCCCTGGCGGCTGGCAGCCTGATCGATCTGAAAGTCTTGTGAAAGGAGCGCCTCCCAGGCCGTTGGCAGGAGATCGCGTTCGGGACCAGGGAGGACGCGCAGGCAGGGTTGGGCACAGTACGGCGGACGCCGATCTACCGGCCACCAACGGTACCTATTCTCACCATTTAATGTGCGGGTTCGTATCCTGAGCTGATCGCCAGCCCGTAATGCACGGCCCTGATACCCGCCAAATCCACCGGCAAGACAGGTACCTGCACTACCAACTGCCCATTCAGCTTCAAGATCGCCGGCTATCGCCAGATAAGCACGTCCACCCCAGCTACCCCGGCGCCCGCCCAGGTTTAGGATGCTGCCTGCCGGGGCTACCGCGCTTTGCCATGGCACAAGTGGCATCTCGTTGAGCCGGGCCTGGAGATCGGCGCCGGTCAACGCTATCAGCATCGCACTGTTGAAGCGTATGCTCACCCCACCAGCGGTCAATTCGAGGAGTGGTGCGTCTGGATGGTTGCCGGCCAGGCGGTTCGCCGCTGCCAGGGCGAATCGATCCATTGCCCCTCCCGGTGGCACGCCGTAGCGTCGGGCTGTGAGCCGTCCACCATCTTGAATGGTGAGCAAGGGGCCACTGGCGATAATATCAATCGTTGCGAGTGTCATAGGCTCAACCCAAAGCGGCATGATAATAGAACTTGTTTCATAAAAAGCTGTACTATCGCGCTCTAATAACCATCGCCGGTGCCATCACGCGCTGAATAGGTTGCCTTGATCGCTCATCATCCGCATGTGGCGTCGTTTGGATGCGGCAGCCATGCTGCCGCGCCGGCCGTGCTCACGATCCTGCACGTGTCGCGTCGTTGACCCGGCTGGTCACGCGGGTGCCGGGTGTGCTCGTCACGATTATAGAGGCGGTCGGTAATGAATGAGATACCTTCATAGGAGATGTTTTTGAAACAGGTTCTAAACCGCACAACCCCGCACCTACCTTCGTGGACGTACTTGCCTGAACGAAGTGGGGAGCATCCAGTTCCTATCGACGCGCTACGTCACCCCTCAAGGCTGCAACTCAGGTTATACCCATCCTCTGAGTCCTCCGTGCCTCTGTGGTGACAAAGGTAGCACCCTGGGTTAATAATAATTGCCCGGTATCGCGGAGATGATACCGGGTGTTTGCTTGTGCGCCACTCACCTGATCGTCCATATACTCTCGTAGCCTATCCAGGCGAGCTTCGGATCATGGCTCAGTCTGTGCCGCACGTAGTTTTCTGCGCAGGAAGGGGATACGTTCAATCACTTTGCTCAGCGCGTCTTTGACGATCGTCATATCTTCGTTGGGTAATGCCCGCAGTGCCAGTACCAGCCCTGCGTACACGATTGCCCCTAATGGCACACCGACGAAGAAGAAGGCCGAGTCACGTAGCCACCAGATCGAGAGCACCATCCCTAGTCCGGCCAGGCTCGTGAGTAACCCTACTCGCCAGTTTTGGATATTGAGCGTACCTCTCGGCAGCAGCTTTATTGCGGCAATCAAAATGCCCAATTCAGTCACCGTGTAGGCCAGTGCGCCGCCCAAAGCTCCGTTCCCAAATACCCGATCAGTCCAGGGCACCAGCACAAAATCCAACGGCAACGTCGCTACTGTTGCCGCGATCATGATTACATTGAGTGCGGTAGTACGCTCGGCAGCAATGAGTAACTGGCTCAAGACGGTGTTCAGGTAGGTACAGATCAAGACTAACCCTAGCACCGCCAGCACCACCCCGGTTGGACGAAAGGCTTCACCGTAAAGTAACAGTGCAATCGGTTCGGCCAGTGCCAGTAACCCCAGGCCAATAGGTATACTCAATACCAGCATAATGTTGAAAATCGGGCGGGCTGCCATTGCCAGATGATCGTGACCGGCGGCAAACCGGCGGGTTAAGGTTGGAAAGATCACTGTCCCAATTGCCACCGGAAAGAACATTAATGTACCGAACAGATTGACAGCAGTACCATACCAGCCAACCGCTTCGGTCGAAGCAAACATAGCGATGAAGAGCCGATCAATCTGTTGATACACCATGAGCGTTAGTGCCGTCACCAGATATTGTTTCGAGTCGAGCAGCATCTGCTGCGCTGCTCGCAGATCAACCCGCCACTGCGGCCGATGTTGGCGGAAGAGGAAAAATGCATCGCCGAGAAAAGCAACCAGTGCTGCCAGCACATTGGCCCAGCCAATCCAGATTACATTGAAGCCGGCAAAGAGCAAGCCAAGGCTGACGACCGTCAGCACAATCTTGCTCGCCACCGTCACCAGCGATACGTAATGTGTCTGCTCAAGACCGTTCAGAGCTGCAATCAGTCCACCGCTCAACACTGAGAAGAGGGTCATGAGGCCAATGATCCAGATCAGCGCCGTCTGGGTCGGATCGGCAGCAACGGCGGCCAGATCATAGCCAAAGACGGCCAGGCAACCGATGAGCCACAGAGCGGTGCGTATCAGCAGACTGGTTGTTATCAGGGTGCCGGTGCGATGGGGGGCACGGGCCACCGCCTTTGTGAGGTAGGTGTCCATGCCAAAGGTGATCAACACGCCGACGATCATCCAGATCGAGAGAGCAATCGAGAGCTGACCGATTGCCAGTGGCCCTAGCATACGAGGTTGAAAAATGGCCACCAGGAACGCCATTGCCCACGTCAACAATTGCGCTACCATCATTGCGCTGGCGTTACGGGCCAGCCGTGCACCACTGATCGGTGCCGGCGAGGTTGCATGGCTACTCACGGCAAAACTCCCCTGTGTGATGTGTCAGCACCCGTCACCCGATCTGGTGCGATATAGCAACACGTTGTATGATCGATCTGATAATTCAGGCTTTTGCGCAAGCCAACAAAAGGATAATAAAGCTGATCAAGCCCCAACAGCACTTTATCTCGGCGATGCCATTTAATAATTCCCGAAGCAATCTGGCGCAATCCCTGACTAAACAACCATTCGGCCAGGATCACAATACCACCTGTATCGCCGCAACGCAAGTATTTGCTGGCAACTGCACCGGCGCCAATTCCGTAGGCACGAAAGCTACGTCGTGCACCTTGCCAGCTTTGCCAGTGGTGGTGATAGGCGATTGCCTCTGGTGTGAAAATAATTCGTCCGCCCTCCTTCAATGCTCGATACCCCAGATCGCGCTCTTCCCAGGCCCCCAACGGTGCACCGGCGCCGATCAGTTCATCAAAGCCACCGAGTCGTTCAAAGGCATCACGGCGAGCACCCATGTTATGACCATGACCGAACGCTAAATTGAAGCGATTGTGCTGAAAGACATGACGGGAACCATTGCACGTTCCCAGTACCAGTTCATCGGCACCCTCTTGATGCGGTCCCGGTAAGACAGCCCCGAAAGCCAGCCAGGTCTGCTGATCGTGTAGCTCGGCAACCAGGGCGCCAATCCAGTTCGGATCGAGCACGCAGTCGTCATTCGTAAACAGAATGTACGGCGCATTCCCCATTGCTGCACCAGCATTGCGGGTTGCCGAAATCCCACGCACGGGTCGCCGCACATACCGGATACGCTCATCAGACTCGGCGTGGGAACGCACACATTGTTCGGTTCGATCATCTTCACTTTGATCAAGTACCCACAGGACGAATTGAGAATAGGTGCTCCGTCGTAAACTGGCAATGGTGGCATCGATGGCTGCCCCTCGCCCATACGTTGAAATCACGACATCTACGTTTGTCGTATTCATAACATTGCTGCCCGCCTGATCTAACAGCCGTTGACGGCAGCAGTGTACGGCTGCAAGTTAACACTTTGCTGAAATGAGGGTAGATCGTAGTTAACGAGACCGTCACCTGCGCGACAAAGCATCCGTTTGTTGATTCACCATTTGGGTCAGCACATTTATGCAATTCGCCGAAGTGCATCGCCTCGGAGTTGCCGCTCTACTTCGTGAATCAGATCGTCTGAGTCGACTGGTTTGGTAAGGAAGGCGTTGACGCCAACGCCGGCTGCTTTTACTGCATCCTGCTCTTCAACACTACCGGTAACGATAATGACCGGTATGCCACTAAAACGTTCATTGGCGCGCATTTCACGTACCAGCTCAATGCCGTCCATTCGCGGCATCGTCAAATCGGTCACTACCAGATCAACAGCATACGAATCCAGGTGACGTAGAGCCTGGACACCATCTACAGCAGTAATTACTGTATAACCGTACTGTTCGAGAACAAAACTCATTAGCCGGTGGCTTGGCACGTAATCATCAACTATCATAATTGTCGTCATAAGGTTTATCTCCTCGACTCCAGATACTTCACCAAATGCCAGTAGTTACCGTCTGCACGTGATGTATACGTAACGTGATCCATCAAGTGGCGAATTAAGAAGAGACCGTAGCCGTGAATTTGTGCTTCAATCAGATTCGGTTGTGGTACCAGCTCCGGATCAAACGATTCACCGGTATCGTGCAACTCAATTTCCAGGCGAGCCGGTTGTGGATGCAAGGCGAGTGTGACTCTGATCCGTTCCTCACCGTTTTGCCGGTTGTGATAGGCGTGGCTAACGATGTTCGTGCAGACTTCGTGGGCTGCGAGTTGTATATTATACATTAGTGTTTCATTAACTGCACCTACCTGTTGTAGCAACTCTGCAATTGTTTCGCTCAGGAGATGCAAGTAGGCATAACGAGCCGGCAGATCGAGCCGGATCACTTCCTTGTGTTGCAGGCTCACAGCGCCACTCCTTTGATTACGATGATCGTCTGATCATCATCCTGGGGATGACCGGCGCTAAACCGATCAACCACGCTGAATAAGCCATCGGCAATTGCCCGTGCCGGTTGTTCGGCCAGCTCATCGACAGCCGCCAGTAGGCGATCAATCCCAAACAGTTCATCATCGGCATTGCGGGCATCGCTGAGACCATCGGTGGCAACAATCAGCAGATCTCCCGGTCTCATCGCCAGATAACGGTTTTGAAAGTTATTTACCGGCAGTACACCAACTGCGGTGTGGTCGGCTAGCAGCAACTCTGCTTTGCCGTGGTGTGGTCGGTAGATGACCGGTGCATGACCAGCATTGGTATAGATAATTTCACGATTGCTGTGGTCATACTGCCCAACAAAGATGGTCGCAAAGACGCCGATCCGGGTAAAATCGTTGTACAGGTCTTCACTGGATTTCCGCATCACCGATGCTGGTGTCGGCGATGGCATAAATTGCGCTTTGCTATGCAGAGCGGTTCGGGTCATCGACATGAGCAAAGCGGCAGAGACCCCTTTGCCACTTATGTCGCCAATCGTGAAGATGAAGGGGTGGTTGGGGATGTTGATAAAATCGAAGAAATCACCTCCTACCTGGAGTGCGGGCCGCGAATATGCGTAAATGTCCAGACCTTCCACTTCCGGTAACGTGCGGGGCAAGAGATCGGTCTGGACACGCCGGGCCAGATCCATCTCACTGCGTAGTCTGGCCTGCTCAACCATTTCCTGGTACAGGAGGATACGCTCAATTTGTGCGCTGGCATGATCGGTGATTGCGCGGCCTAATTTTAGCTCCGGTGTGCCAAAGCCTTCAGCACGATCAATAATCCCCAGACTCGCCATCATCATGCCGCGCACTCGTATTGGCAGCAGCAGTAAGTTGTGAACACCGGGCGGTCGGCGCAAATCGCCATCATCTTCTCTGAGCAGCAATGGCCGATCTTCGGTTTGTAGTTGCCAGTACAGGCGCCAGATGACCTCGTTGTTCAAGCCGCAGGCAGAAGATTGCACGACAATCGGTTCACCACCATTGGCCGCAACGTAGGTTGCAAACCCGGCTCGCCCCTTGAGCATGCGAAGTGCTTCATTGACGACGGCCTGGAGTGTTTCACGAATGGTTACCATATCGCGCATGGCCTGCGTTAATCGATACAACGCCAGTTGTTGATCCTGACTGGTAACCAGATCGGCGGTCATGCATTGCAGTTCATGCTCAAGCTGGACGATATAGCTAATCAGCCCCGCCTCTGCCTGTAACCGTTGCTGTGCCGCCTCGTCGCGTAAGCCGGTCAGTCGCAGTTCACCGATGACTTCATCGTAGCGATAGATAGCCGCTGTCAGATCAGGCGGGAGCATACGCTGACCTGCCGGCCAATAGGCCAAAGGACGCCCCTGTTCGTAAACGCCAAACGTTTGCGCCCCCTGGGCTAACCAGGCCTCGGCCAGAGCCTGAAAGCGTGTATACTGCGAGCTGAGCAACGAGACGAGCATGGTAGTTCTCTCAGGCATTCAAGACAGCCAGTGCATGATCGGCATCAACAAAAATGTTGAAGGCTTTGTCAAGTCTGGTTAATTCAAATATCATTAACACGGGTCGTCGCAGGCCACACAGCGCAAATTCACCCTGCCCCTGCTGGCAACGCTTTAATGCCGAAACCAGGGTTGCCAGAGCGGTTGAGTCAACAAACGTCGTTTCGCTCAGATCAACCAGTACCCGTGCCCCAGGTGCTCCTGTCGTCTGTTCCAGCCATTGTTGGACTGGTGGCACGGTATTGGCATCAAGTCGGCCTGCAATGGCGAGGATGGCCACATTCCCGACTGTCCGTGGCTTCATTTCCATAGTCTAAATCCTCCTTAAGTAGCGCAAACTGCCGGTCAGTAACGGCGACAGTCTGACCTATCGGTTAGGTGGTAGGGTCAGATCGGGTGTCAATGACGATCTGACAGTTTGATACGCCTTTGTTACCCGGCGTAGCCAGGCAACCGGGGTCCGAACCAACAGGTCAAGGTCTCTTCGCCACGAGCGTGTCGCGCTATAGTATACATCGGCAATTATCACTGCATCGAGATCATCGGATGAAGCCTGAATATACCACAAACCGGTCACTCCAGGCGGCACATCGTGCCGTCGCTGCTGCCACTCCTCGCTTAACCGGACTGCCTCGTTTGGCGTCAAGGGTTTGACGCCGACCAGTTGCAAGTCACCACGCAGGACACTTAAGAGTTCTGGTAAACGGTGCAATTCATACGTTTCCAGCCATCTGCCAAACCAGCGGTAGCGCCCGTCTGCGTGGCGCGTGCGCCAGCGCCAGAGAGTGAAAGGCCGCAGAGTCATGTGACCATCAGGCAAGATAATCCGTTCACCAATCCGTGCGACCCCCACCAGTGGTCGTCCACCACTCCCCAGAGTAGCCAGGATACCCGTCAGTAAAACCAATGGGCTGAGCAGAATCAAGAGCAGAAGTGCAGCGAGTCGATTCAGGAAACTGGCAAATCGCCCAACACTGGCGGTCACCGCTGAAACCCGCCCGATGAGAAAGGCGTCGACAATTGCTGTCTGCTCACCGGTATCCGGGTCTACGATCATCCCTGGATAGACAATCCGTTGATTGAGATTGACCAGTTGTCCTACGTAGGTGTCGCTCCAAACGATACTGGTCGTAACGGTGGCTTCATCATCAACCATACAACCGCTACCGATAACCGTCCCCGGGCCGAGTTCAGCCTCACGCCCGATCCAGCAGTTGTCGCCAATGTACAGGGGGGGCGCAATCCGTACACTCGGATGGATGGAATCGTTACGTCCTACCCAGATGCCTGGGGCAATTTTGCGTCCACTGAGCGAAGGATAGCGAACTGTGTCCGCAGGGCCGTCGGTGACGTTGGGATCAAGCGCTCGATAGGCGCTGTAGAGGAAGACCTGTTGAGCTGCGTAATAGTCGGTAAGCGTCGTAAGTGGGTTCCAGTAACCACTGAAGGTAAAATTCTGTATCGGTGTTTGTCCGGCAATCAGGCGCGGTAGTAGATCGGTGGCGATCACACATCGACTGCGGAGCGGGATTTGTTCGATCAGCGCTGGCTCCACGATATACGCTCCGGTAAGGGCAACGACATCAGTCCCGGTTGGTGTTTCGAGCACGGCACTAATCTGACCATCAGCCGCGATTACTGCATACGGTGTGGCCTGATGCGGGTGAGGTTGATGGGTAATCGCCGTCAGTAGTGCTCCCTGCCGCTGGTGGTGATCAAGCGCTGCTTCTATCGCAACATCAATAATCGCGTTTCCCGGAATGACCAGGCAGGTCTCGTGAATGAGGGGTGCTGCCCAGCGCAGCGCACCGCCATCCGCCCACGCTTCGTTCAGTGAAACGTACTCGATATCAACACCCCAACGTCTGCCACTACCGAACACCGCAGTAATAGGAGCACTCTGTTCGTGGAGCGCAATCAGAATGCGTTTGATACCGGCACGAGCCAGAATTTCTATCGTGGTCGCCATCACCGGGTGGTCAACAATCGGTAATAACACATCAGGTGCAACGTCGGTTAAGGGGGCCAACCGACGCTCTTCAGCCGTAGCAATGATGAAAGCAATAGTCATCGGTTCAGGCTCCTTCAGTGGCTACAGAGGTGTCAGGCAAAGGTGCCGTTGTTGCCGCCGTGACATCTGGAAAGATGTGTAAGACCTGGTCGAGGCGTACCAGTTGCAGTGTCCGCAGCACATCGTGTGAACAACCGGCAAGGCGGAGGGCGCTGTTGTGCTCGCGGGCCAGTCGGTCGAGCTTGACCAGCGCAGCCATGCCGGCACTGGCCATAAAGGTCGTGCCACCGCAATCGATGATTAGACGTTCGCCTTGATCAAGTTTTGCGCTGGCTTCGTTCAGGAAGGCGGTTGCGGTCGCCGCATCGAACAGGCGTGGTGCGGACATAATTGTCCAGCCGTGCGTTGTGGTTGACGATGCCGGCAGGGGGGGCTGTTCCTGCGTGATCCGGTCCGCGATGGCCGACAAATCAGAAAAGCGCTCGAAGAAGCGATCTAGCTTGAGTAAGTCGAGAATACGGAGAATTGGTTCCTGCACGTTGAGCAGGAACAGATCGCCGTCTTTAGCGCGAGCCTGTTTGGCCAAAGCAACAAGTGCGCCAAGTGCTGAACTATCGAGAAATTGGGTCTGGCTCAGATCGAGAATGAGATAGTGCTGTTCACTCAACAGTCGGTACGCTTCCTGTCTGAATGGCTCCAGATTATTAACGTCGAGGCGATGCCCGACAGTCAGCACTGGCCATGGTATCGGTGGGGCTGCCGGCTCGATGGGCGGTGGCACCTGCACCGGTTCCGGGTTGGGCACCATACTCAGGGCACTTCCCCGTTGCATTGCCCACCACTGCCGGAAAAAGAAATATCCGAAGTAGACAAAATCGTGTACATAGCGTTTCCACAAGCGGCTTGGTTCCTGGATGAGTCGGTACACCCATTCCAACCCACTGCGTTGCATCCAAAGCGGAGCGCGTTTGGTGACACCAACGATCATATCAAACGTACCACCAACGCCAATAGCAATTGGTACCCGCAGCTCGTGGGCGTACATGCGAATCCACTTCTCTTGTTTCGGGTTACCGAAGGCAACCAGTAAAATATCAGGTTGTGCAGTCTTCACTGTCTCGACAATCGAGCGATCCATCTCCAGGACTGATCGGGGGGGGGGTGACAGAACCCCGGCGACTTTAAGCCCGGGATACCGCTCTTGCAAGATGGCTGCTGCTTTTGCCGCTACACCTTCCCGTGCACCTAGAAAGAAGATCGAATAACCGCGCTGGGCTGCCCGTTCAGCCAGCGCCGGCACCATATCGGCCCCGGTGACACGCCCTGGCAGTGGACCGCCCAATAACCGTGATGCCCAGACCAGCGGCATTCCATCGGCAGTCGCCATGTCCGCCTCTTGCAAGATACGCCGCAGTTCGGGATCGTGCAGCGCATTGACCACAAAATCGGCGTTGACCGTCGCAATCTGGTGTAGACGTCCGGTTGCTCGACCTTCCGCAATAAACTCGTCACAACGATCAAGCGCTTCAGCCATGGTCAAATTATCAATCGGCACACCCAGAATAACGAGAAGTTTGCGCATGGTGGTCTTCCCGGTTAGTAAGCACCTCGTCCCAGCAGAACTGCCGGAATGGTGCGTAACAGGATTTCAATATCCTTCCAGATACTTTGCTCGGCAATGTATTGCAAATCAAGCTCAACCCAACGCTTAAAGTCGAGATCACTTCGCCCTGATACCTGTTGCAAGCCGGTAATGCCGGGAATAGCGTGTAAGCGCCCAATTTGCTCGTAGGTATATTTCGCAACTTCACTTGGTAAGGCAGGGCGCGGCCCAACCAGGCTCATCTCGCCTTTCAATACATTGAAGAGTTGTGGTAATTCGTCGATACTGAGCTTCCGAATCACCCGACCGACCCGCGTTACACGAGGATCACGCTTCATCTTGAATACCGGGCCATCGGCTTCATTTTTGGCCTGCAATTCACGCAGCCGTTGTTCAGCATCAACGTACATCGAGCGGAATTTATAACAATAGAAATGTTCACCGTCTTTGCCGACACGCACCTGTTTGAAGATCACCGGTCCCGGTGATTCGAGTTTGATAAACAGTGCTGTAATCAGCATGATTGGCGACGTCAAAATAATCGCAATCACTGCCACCGTTACATCTAACACACGCTTAAGACGCGAGAGCAGTTTGGTGCGAATCACCCACCACGACAATGCCAGCCGCAAACGCTGATTGGCGCGGGTGCGCTGAAAACGACGCTCGGCAAAGATGGTGAGCATACGTTCTGTCTTGTCATCAAGATGGTGCGATTTCGGTTTGACAATCTTCATGGCAGGTTACCTCGCTCGTTTCGTGACCACTATTACTATACCGTATCCAGCGAACAAATTCCTTACAACGTTAGGGCTATCAGTGAAGAATATGTCACTAGTAACAGGTCATCATTGCCTGATCTGTTTGTGACTTGCCGAATGGCGAAGGCCGTAGCTAAGTCATCGGTAGCAGACCAGATTACGCGCTCCTACCTGGTGTGTTAATCAGGTCAATCCCTCTCTCGGTCAGGTATGCACGAGCCGCAGGCTATGAGGCGATGGTTAACAATTCTCACGAACTTCTCAGTGCATTGCAGCGGGATGTCGGACAACGTATGGATCGGAGCAACGATCCTCTCTCCAGGTATCTGTCGTGAAACAGATTCTCTCTCCAACCCGTTGCCAGTGTTGATCCCCTGCAACGGGTGATCCTTCGATACATCATTGCTGGTTGTCTACCTGCGAAGCATGCAAACTGTCATTATCTAACCTTACCGTTTCTTCATAAAACATTGTTCAAATATGGTCATTATTGTCCTGTTATCGCATTACAACGCAATCTAGTCTGCGAATATGCAACTCAACCCCTAACCATTAGTTTTTCAGATTGCTGTGGCATTGTATGTATAGTCAGTGTATTATCGCTATTGCACTCGTTCCATTTATCGTTGTAGTCTAATGGAGTTTTTCATGACTTTCCTGTATCGCTTCTATACGATGATTCTTGTGTTCGTTCTGGCAGGGTGCAACGCTCCTGTGGCCACGCCGGTATCAACCACGACGCCGGTTGCTACCCCGACGGCAGCCCTATCGACTACGTCGGCTCCTACGTTACCGGCTGCAACCTCGACCAGCAACGTGCCCACAATTGTGATCGATCCAACTACTGCCCGACCTTTTGATCGCCGATTGCTGGGTACCAACGTCCCGGCGTGGTTGAATCCTTATCGATTGAACGACGAGACATTTATTCAACGCACTGCTGATCTCGGTCTGAGTCTGTTACGCATGCCGGGGGGAAGCTGGAGTAATGCCTATGCCTGGGCGGCCTGTGAAACTGGTGGTGAAGAGTGTTACTGGCCGTGGGCGGCCAAACCATCCGATTTTCTCCGCTTTGCCCGTGCAGTGAATGCTGACATCATCTGGACGGTCTCGATCAATGGTTCAGCGCAAGAGGCAGCGGCACTGGTTGCCTTCTTCAATGGCGCAGTTGACGACCAGCGACCGATAGGTGTTGACGCTCGTGGCCGCGACTGGCAGACCGTCGGTTATTGGGCCAGGTTACGCGCCGAGGCCGGTAGTCCCGATCCCTTCCCGGTACGGTACTGGGAGGTCGGTAATGAAGTGTACGGGGCGAAGGGTGAGGTTGGTCCCAATTGCTCTGAATGGGGGTGGGAAGACGTCTGGACATGCGATCCTGATGAATATCTGCGCGGCAAAACGGTCAATGGTATCGCTTACGATGGCTATCTGGCCTTTTACGATGCGATGAAAGCGGTTGATCCAACAATTCAGATTGGCGCCGTTGGCGTTGAAAAGCCTGATGAATGGAGCGATTGGGGGAATCGGGTGATTGCCGGTGCCGGTGATAAGCTCGATTTTTATGTGGTGCATTACTATCCATACTTTCAGCCCCCTGAGAATCCACAAGGCGCCTTGCAACAACCGCAGCGAAGCTGGTCAACCATTATGACCGCACTAAACAGCGCCTTCGAGCGCCATTTGGGGCGACGGGTGCCGGTAGCGGTCACTGAATACAATCTGATCGCCTTTCAGGACCTCGATAACACTCAGTTGATGCGGCGGGCAGTTAATCTGCTCTTCATTGCCGATACGGTTGGGCAAATGGCAACCCACGGTGTGGTGATAGCCAATCAGTGGGATTTAGCAAATGGGCGTGCTGCCAACGACACCGATTACGGTCTTCTCCACGCCGATACCTTCGAGCCGAACCCGCAATATTATGCCCTGCTGATCTGGCGTGATTTCGGCGATGACATGCTCTCTGTCCAGACAACATTTGATCCGGCGACAACGTTAAGTGTCTATGCCGGGCGACATGTCGATGGAACGCTGACTCTTTTGGCGATCAACAAAACCGACCAGCCACTTATTGCGGCAATTGAATTACCCGAAACTGAATGGCAGGTAAAAGTCACCACCGTGAGCGCCAGCAATCTGTTAGCCGAGACCGTGTCTGTCAATCATGACGAAGCGCCAACTGCGCATACCCCGGATCGCGTCTACACGTTTGCTCCATATGCTGTGACCTTCTTAACCTTTACCAGTCCATGACTACAGAGGGGGAGGATCATATGAGACTATCGTTTACGGCGATCATCATCATCATCATATTGTTTTGGAGTCATACCGTCGCTACCCAACCGGTCAGAGCTGCAATTCACAACATCGGATCGGGGGGGTGCCCGGCCAACACTGTGGTGGGTGGAGATAACCTGATACAGAACGGTGATTTTGCTCAGGGCGCGAATGGTTTTAGCTCGGCGCTCATCAATCGCGGTGATGGTATCTACCCGGATGACTCTGGTGGGGGTGGTTTCTCGATCCAGAATGGGAATGTTGTATACCCGCCATTTGAGAGTAACCCCTACCTCTTTGGCCGACCATTCCCAGGTGATGAGCAACGCGATGTACCACCAAGTAATACCTATTTTTATTCAAACCCCAGTGCTGCGAACTACAGCGCCGGCAATGGGCGGGTTAATCTGTGGAGTAAGGTAGTGAGTGTGGCGCCGAACACCACCTACAACTTCTTTGCCTACTTCGATAACCTGCTCGATCCGGTGAAGAGTGCCAATGGTGCTGCTGACCCGATTATTGAGCTGCGTGTCAATAACATCTCGGTCGGCACAACCGTTGTCCCAAAAACCCCAGATCGTTGGGTGCCGATCCAGTTTGCCTTCACCACCGGAACCGGTGTCACCAGCCTCACGCTCCAGATCGATAGCCTGACCAACAACACCTTTGGCGATGATTTTGCGATGACCCAGATTAATTTGAAGCAGTGCGTAAGTGGTGTGGGCGCTGCCAAGTACGCCTTTCCGCCCCAGGCCACGCAGCATAATGGTGAGGATGGGTATCGGTTGGAGTATCTGATCACAATCCGCAATTTGGGTTCTGATCCGGTCAGCAACCTGCAAGCTACAGATGATCTGGCTGCGGTTTTCGCCGGTGCTGAGGCATGGGAAGTGATAGCCCTGGAAAATGTGAACGAGAGCGGTTTTGTACCATTAACGGTGAATCCGAACTTCAATGGTCAGACAGACAAACAACTGCTGACACCTGGTCAAAGTCTGGCTGCCGGTCACACGGCCCGTTTACGCCTGGTCGTTTGGGTGCAACCCCCTGAAGGGCCGATTGTGTTTGCTAATCGTGTGCAGCTTACAGCCGTTTCGGGAAATGTGATCGTGACGGATACATCTAACCCTGGTCTTGATCCTGATCCTAATGGCAACGGTGACCCGAAGGAAGTTAATGAGAGTGGCACAACAGTAACAATCTTTACGCCGTACCAGTACCTTTTGCCTATAGTGCTGCGCTGAAAGCTTTCTTCAACCTCATATGTCCTCTGTGCCTCTGTGGTGCAACAAATCACCACCGAGACCAGGAGGGCACAGCGGGATGGTGGTCAGATAGAGTGTCGAATGGCATTCTGAGTCGATCCGGTTAAGCGGATCACGGTTTTGTACAAGTATCTCCTCACTCATCGAGCTGCCGAATCGGTTTGGCCGGTACCCCACCAACCAGGGTATTGGGTGGTACTGGACGATTCACGACACTACCAGCAGCGACGATACTACCGGTGCCAATTCGTACACCGGGGAGGATTAAAGCGCGGGCACCGATCCATGCTCCACTCTCGATCACAACCGGTGCTTTGGTTAGCGAACCGGCTCGATGTGCAGCACTACCGATGTGATGTGACGTAGTGAGAATCATGACTTCATGCCCAAGACTGACATGATCGGCAATAGTAATGTGATCATTCAAGTCGAAGAAACAATCGGTATTGATGAAGCAGTTTGAACCGATCTGAAGTTTGTGGTGGATGGCACCGAAACCGTGAAGTCTGATAGGTCCAACCAAAACGGTGCCGTCACCAATGTGAAAACCGGCCAGTCTTAGCAGAACCGGACGCAGCCGTGAGGCGGTGTAGCGTGGCAGGAGGCGGATCAGCCATCCGGTAAGCCAGAGTCGTGGTTGGGCGGCTCCCAATTCCTCGTTTAACACACGTAGTACTTTCTGATCGATACGCTCTTTCATGGATGTACCTTCAATGCAGCGATGTCATTCAGTTCTATTGTGCCAGATTGGTTCGGGTTGTGCTATAAGATACGTTGTGTCTGAAGAAACTGTTAACTATCTTCTGCGCAATTGCTACCCGCAACGTGGCATTCATCGGCAGCTTACCATCTTGTATTGATGCAATATTCCGCACATCACAAATGGGTGCGAGTAATCTACTAAATGAACAATTAACAAACTGCCATTCACACAGTAGAAGGTGATCGTTGGTATGATGTACACAGCATCTACGGCACGACAAGTGCTGCTCTGGTAAGGAGAGAGATACATGGTACGTTTGATCGTTCTACGGCTCCTGGAGAGCTTCTTCCGTCGGCCTTTACTCAGCCTAGCTCCGTTTGTACTCGCCCTGTTGATAGGTGCGGGATATATCTTTTTATCGCCACCCGAATACCTCTCAAGTGGCAAGATTTATGTCGAAAAAGAGAGTCTGCTGGCGTCCTTGACGTCATCGAATAACGACGTCTCATGGTGGGTAACTCCAGCCCAGGCAACCTCGAATGAAATTTATGAATTACTGGCAACCAACGCTTTTGTCCGTTCGGCGATCCAGCAGACCAAGCTCGAACCACTGATGGCCGGTGGGCCAGATGTGGTTTGGGAGACATTTACCTTCTTCCGTGACACAATTAGCGTGAATACGCTCGGTGATAAGCTGGTTGAAATTCGGGCTACTACCGACGATCCAGAGCTTTCGTATCAGATGGTTGTCGCAACGATGGACACCTATCTGAAATGGAAGATGAACAACGATTTTCAGGAGAGTATTGCGGCGCAAAAGTTCTTTGAAGAGCTGATCGCGCCATATCAGGCTGACGTGGATGCTGCTCGCCAGGCATTGATCGACTTTCTCAGTGCGAACCCGGAACCGGTACGCGGTGAGCGTCCGCCCGGCGAGCAATTCCAGCTCGATCAGTTGCAGGCAGCGCTGGCCCGCGCCGAAGAGCGGTTGAGTGCCGCTCAGGAGAACGAGGAGAGTGCGCGTCTGGCGTTGGTGAAAAACGAGAGTCTGATTCGTCAGACCTACCAGATCATCGACCAGCCTGAGATACCGTTGCGCGCCGAATTTTCCATCGCCGGCTTCATCAAGAATATGGTGATATTCGTGGCGATAGGTGTCTTCCTGTCGGCTAGTCTGATCGGCGGTGGTGCGTTGCTGGATCGCAGTCTCCGTTTTCCCGTCGATGTGCAAAACAGTCTTGGTGTACCGTTGCTGGCGTTGGTGCCATTCAGCACGGAAATGTCAGTTCCTGCATCTAGCATTGCACCAGCGGAAGCTGAACAACCCTCACTCCAACCACAAGTATGAATCTGAACCGGTTGCGGGTGATGAGGAACGACCATTTGCCATAATCCTGCATATTTGATGTGAGGCAATGCCATGTTTGGATTTCGGAAGAAACCGGCCAGTGTAACAGAGAGTGCTCTCTCTTTAACCATCGAAGTGGTCGGTGAGAATTTGCGCCGTTCTTTTGCCGGATCGCAGATTGATCAGATCCGACGCATGCTGACCGATTTGCTGGTCGAACAACGTCTCCCCTGCCGTGTTGGGTTTACCTCAGCACTACGCGGTGAAGGTGTCAGTTACATTACCCTGGCCAGTGCGGTTACGCTGGCTCACGATACCGGTAAACGAGTATGCGTTCTGGAACTCAACTGGTTACATCCGGGGCTGCTGAGCAATCTTAATCCACCACCACCGGTTAGCAAACGTGACCGTCGCCAGGCAGCGGAACCAGTGTCACGCTCATTACCACCACGTTCCGGTGTTGCTGAGGTGTTGCGTGGGCAGACATCGCTGGCTGAAGCGTTACTACCAACCAATTATGCTGGCCTGTTTCTATTGCCAGCCGGTTCAGCAACTGCCGATCAGCGTCCCCTTTTGGCCCGTAGTCAAGAGTTGCGAGCACTGGTTGAAAACCTCAGCTCCCAATTCGATCACGTGTTGTTCGACCTTCCGGCAGTGCTGGAAACGAGTGATGCGCTGGCTCTGACTGCACTCGCTTCAGCCTGCGCACTGGTGGTTCGTCACGGTGTGACACCGGTTACCGAGGTTCAACGTGCGCTGAATGACATTAAACACGTACCGGTTCTTGGCGTTATTCTCAATCAGGCTCACATTGCAACCCCGCGCTGGATACATCGCCTGATCCCACTGGAGTAGATATGAAGTTCTTTGTCGGGTTTCTGGTATTGTGTCTGCTCATTGGTGCGCTTACTCCTCACTGGCGGATGCGTGATCTGGCGCTGGTGATGATTGGGCTAAGCGCAGTTGTCGTGGCTGCTTACTACTTTTTTAACCTGATTTGACCGGTGAGCAGTTTGCGTATCCGGTGAATACCATATGCTTGACTTGCTTATTCCACGCTATCCCGATGTGATGACTGTGGCCCGCCGCAATGAGCGGCGCTGGTGGGTATTATTCCTGGTGGTTTGTGTACTCACCGGCGTGGTCGTCGTGTTGCTGCGCCGGCGGATGAGTCCTGAATCGGTACTCGCGTTTCTGGTTTTTGGTGGCGTATTGATTGCCACTGCGATCCAGCCCCGTTTCGGTGTGTATGCCATTTTGGGGCTGACGCTCTTCGGTGATCGCTCGCTCCACCCCTGGTACCCCTTCACCAAAAATCTGTCGAGCCCCGAGTCGATTATGTATGTCTCCGACTCGTTCTCGCTTAGCCCCCAGGAGCTGGCAATCGTCTGGACGCTTGTGGTCTGGCTGGTGCGAGCAGCGACAGAACGGCGCTTACGCATCCATTTTGGCCCTCTCTTTTGGCCGGCAGCGATTTTCCTGATGTTTAACGTTATCGGACTGGCATATGGCCTGGCCAATGGTGGAAATCGGGTGATAGCACTGTGGGAGGTTCGATCCATCTTCTATCTCCCCCTGATGTTGTTGCTGGCCGGTAATTTAATTGAAACCCGTGCCCACTTGAATACCCTGTTCTGGGTAGCAACAATTGCTCTGTTTGCGAAGGGGGTCGCCGGCGTCTGGTATGTCCACGATGTGTTGAAGTGGGATCTGGAAGGGGTGGAACGGATCGCCGAACATGCCATGTCGATCCATTTCAACTTCTTCTTTGTGCTGTTGGTCGCAGCGTGGCTCTACCGCGACAGTGCGACTCGGCGTTTCTCGATGACCTTGATGGCACCGTTTGTGCTCTTTAGCCTGGTTGCTAACTTTCGCCGGGCCGGATTTCTCACCCTCGGCATGGCACTCGCTCTGATCGTGCTGCTGCTCTACATCGAGAACCGACGCCTCTTCTTCATCATTGCCCCAACTGGTGCGATGGGTTTGATGGCTTACCTGGTTGTGTTCTGGAATAATCAAGGGCCAATCGGTATTTTGGCCCGGGCTGTTCGCTCGGTTATTGGCCAACCCAGTGCCCGTGATGCGGCATCGAATATATACCGCGATTTAGAGAATATCAATATCATGTTTAATATTCGCACGTCACCACTCACGGGTATTGGATTTGGTAATAAGTTTCATATCATCGTTCCACTCCCCGATATTAGCGTCTTCGAGTGGTGGGAATACATCACCCACAACTCCATCATGTGGGTCTGGATGAAGATTGGGGTGATTGGCTTTTACGGCCTGATCCTTCTACTGGCATTGACGATGCTCTACGGTGCCCGCATGGTGCGCCTGATGCCATACGGTCAATTGCGCGTCTTTGCTTTGACGGCCACCCTCTACATCTTTACCCACTTTGTCTACGCCTATGTCGATATGTCCTGGGAAAACGGTAGTATGGTCTTTGTCGGCACGATGATGGGTGTGATTAACGCCTTGCCACAAATTGCCGCAGAGAAACCTCTCCCGGTTCATCCCTGGCGGGTGTTTTCACCCCAGTCGGTAAGCAATAATACCGCCTGATGCAACGGAGAGAGCGGTATACTGCACGTGACAATGAAGATGAATTCGTGCTGGCAGGTTCCGATTTCGGCAGTACTGCCACCTGGAGAGTGAGGATTGTATGCACGTGCGGCTTGCCATTCTGCTCTGCCTGATCATTGCCCTGACCGGCTGTGGCCGCAGTCTCAGTGTGGATACTGCATCTGAGTGGCTACCGACCCCTACTATTGCGCCCTTTTTTCAGGATCGGCCAACGGCAACCCCCTTCGTTCCGCCGCCTACGCGCACGCCCCTTCCTACCCGACCACCAGTTACACCGGCGGCAGAAACTGGTAATGAGCCGGCTAATGACATCCGTAGCTTACAGGTTTTGCCAGTGTACCGTGATGCGCTGAGCACCGGCTGGAGTATTACCAACAGTGCGTTGCTGGGAAGTCTTACCCTCACGCAGACCAATGTGGTCGCGCTCGGTCAGTATGCGATTGCGGTGACACCCAGCGAGAGTACCGGTATTCTCTTCTTCACAGTTACACCGGACAGCGGCATCGAGCTACGCCGCGATCAGGTAGCGGCTTTGCGACTACGGCTGAGCGGCGGTGATACGCCAATTGCCAATGATGGGATGACAATTTCAGTGGTGGGAAGCAATCGTGTGCCCTACTGGGACCCCAATGACAATTCGGTAAGTCTGGAGGGGAGATTGACCAATAGTAGTGAACCACTCTTTCCAGAGACCAGACTCTATTTTTTGGGTTTAAATCGCGCCATTGCACCCGGTGAGTGGGCTGAGATCTATGTCTGGCTGGATGATTTGATCTATGAACCTGAATATACGTATGTCACTGGTTTTTACCTCAAGACGAGCAGTGATCTGGTGACAAAATACTACGTCGATCAGGTTGAATGGCTGATACGAGACCAGCCATAATCCAACAGAGCCGGTTATGAACGTTGTACCATAAGCCTGATGAAATGATACTTCAATGGAACCTCTCTGCTCTGCACCGTCGTGTCGGGTAGGGCGGCGAGGGGCTTGTCTGGATCGCCTTTTTCTATCGTCACTGAAGTATCTAACCCAAGTTGCTGCCTTTGTCACCACAGAGACACGGAGGACACAGAGGATGGGTATAACCCGGTTGCTACCGTGCGGCGTGCCGTAGCATGTCCATGGGAACTGACTGCACCCCCACATCATTCGTGCGGTTACACCATACGGTGTTGCGTGCAATGTCGTGTTGTTCATTCCTGATTCAGCCTCCGTGGTCTGCACACAGCATAGGTGGTAACTTGAGTTATCTAAGCAGACGGCACTTTGCCTGTTATTCCAGAGCCAGGCACTGCCACTCCTCTATACGCAGAAATGGGCGGTCGTAAGCATAGTTTCCACCCGCCGCTGAAGGTATACGTGGGAGTGAAGTCCTCGTTACATGGATGAACGAAAGGCCAACACAGTACCGGCTAGAGCCTGTTATGGACGTTTAGGTTCTGCTCGTGTATCAGCAGGATATGACACGAAACGCTTATCCGAGTGATGGTTCCGATGAAGAGTAGGCGGCTGTCATGCCCCCTGACGCTGATGGACGAAGCAGCGCCACAGTGGAGCTACACCCTGCGCGATGTGTCCGATGGACTGCGCTATCTTCTACGCACGGGTGGGCCGTGGCGCATGCTGCTCACCGATCCTGCCATCGTGGCATGTCGTCTCCCACCAGACGCAGCGCTGGCTGACAGCAGGGGTGGTTGCGCAGATGTTGCATGATGTGCGGATGTGGCTGTGTTACATCACTGATCGCATGCCCTGGCCCCGTGCCGTCATCGTCGACAGCCGGACGCTGCAATCGACACCAGCAAGCGGAGAACGCACTGGCGACGATGGGCACAACCGGTGGAAAGGCGCGACGGTACACCTGGCCGTGGCTACGTTGGAGCACGTGCGGGTGGTGGTGGTCACGCTAGCCAACGAACACGACCGGGCGCAGGTAGCGGCGCTGGCCCAACGTATGCAAGAGGTACCTGGTGACGCGATGGACGTCGCCGTTGTCGACTAGGGCGACCCTGATGCGCAACTGGCAGCCGATACCCCTGCTCACGGTAGTCGCCTGGCGGTCGGCAGCATGACCACCGCCAGGCGGGGTGTTGTCGTGCTGCTATGGCGCTAGAGCGTAGCGTCGCCTGGATGACGCGCTTCCGGCGCTTGGTGCGTGACGATGAACATATGGCGGAGACGCTGGCCGGGTTGCATGTCGTTGCCGTTGCTATCTTGTTGGCCCATCGGTTTGCCTCGCTTATGATCCAACGTTCATAACAGGCCCTACACGTCCATTCGCATCGTGCAGGCGGTACCCCCGAATCGTCGCGAATGGGATGGATAATCACGGTTCACCGCATATCCGGTGATAGGTAGTTGCTATCGGTACCGGTAGGGGGG
>NZ_DAOTZQ010000111.1:0-16106 GCF_034434295.1 Chloroflexus sp. | reverse complement strand
GTGTGTACCCCGCTGGGGGGAGGAGTTGGGGGGTATTCCCCCGCTGGGGGGAGGAGTTGGGGGTGTGTACCCCGCTGGGGGGAGGAGTTGGGGGGTATTCCCCCGCTGGGGGGAGGAATTGGGGGGGTATTCCCCCGCTGGGGGGAGGAATTGGGGGGTATACTCCCGCCCCCAGCGGGGGCAGGCTGGGGTGGGGGTGATCCCTCACCTCCCCATTCCCCACTCCCCCGCACCATTGCGCAAGGAGGGATCACACCAGCAACTTCACCGCCCGTGGCACTACCTCTACCTCGACCCGCTGGGCTGCGGTGGCAACGACTTCGCCGTCGGTGGCGACCGGGATGGGGGTGGGACAGGTAACCTCGATCCGGCGTGCCCGCGCCATCGTGACTTCTGGCTCGTTGGCATGCACACCGCGCATCAGCAGCGGAATCTTGCGTAGTGCCCTTGGAATCGGCATCGTATCAACAATGCACAGATCAAGCAGACCATCGTCGAGTCTGGCGTCAGGGGTGATCCAGAAACCGCCCCCCTGACAACGACCGTTGCCGACACTGGCAAAGAAGAGTTGACGGCTGATCTGCTGGCCGTCAAAGCGCACGGTCATCGGGCCAGGGCGGTAGGTAGCCAATGCGCGTAAGACGGAGATCAGGTAGACGGCAAAGCCGCGCAGGTAGGGGATTTTGAGGCTTTCAACAGCGACGGCAGCGTCAAGCCCCATGCCCAGCCCATTGATAAAGTAGCGGGTCAGGGTGAGCCGCCCGGCAGTGACCCGAATCCGTCCGACATCAATGGCCTGGGTCTGGTTGGCGGCCAGGCGTTGAACAGCGGCACTGATGTCGTTCGGTTTGACGCCGGGCAGTGACTTGATAAAGTCACTACCCGTGCCGAGCGGGATGATGCCGAAGGTGACCGCTATGCGCTTGCCCCCTTCGACGATGCCGTTGACAACCTCGTTGATGGTGCCATCCCCACCTACGGCGACGATCTGCGTGCTGCCGCGATTGATCGCCTGAATCGCCAGTTCGGTAGCGCCGCCGCGGGCATGAGTGGTGAAGATCTCGAATTCCAGATTGTGCTTGCGTAGTTCCGCCTCGATGATGTGTCGCCGCCGACCGGCCAGGCCACGCCCGGCTGCCGGGTTCAGAATGACGGTCGTTGTCATACGCGCTACCCCGCGCCCTTCAAGCAGACGAACCTTGTCAGGATAACCGTTTTTAGATCGATACCCCCAACAACCCGGCAACGGTAAAGATGTCTTTGTCACCGCGGCCTGACAGATTGACCAGAATGATCTGGTCGGGGCGCATCGTCGGGGCCAGACGGATGGCTTCAGCAACCGCGTGGGCGCTTTCCAGGGCCGGGATGATCCCTTCCAGGCGGGCCAGCAACTGGAACGCCGCCAGCGCCTCATCGTCGCTGGCCGCAGTATAAGTGGCGCGCCCACTGTCGTGCAACCAGGCGTGCTCAGGGCCGATGCTGGCGTAGTCAAGCCCGGCGCTGACCGAGTGGGTGAGCGCGATCTGGCCGGCCTCGTCTTGCAGCACGTAGGAATAGGTGCCTTGCAACACGCCGGGCGTGGCGGCGCGGAAGCGGGCTGCGTGTTCGCCGAGGCGGTCGCCTTTGCCGCCCGCCTCCACCCCACGGAGCGCCACACTGTGATCGTCCAGGAAGGGATGGAAGATGCCAATCGCATTCGATCCGCCGCCAACACAGGCGACCACCACATCGGGCAGACGTCCGGTTTCGGCCAGAATCTGCTCGCGTGCTTCCAGACCGATCACCCGTTGAAAGTCGCGCACCATTGTTGGGTAGGGATGCGGGCCGAGGGCCGAACCCAACAGGTAGTAACTGTCAGGATTGGTAACCCAATCGCGCATCGCCTCATTGATCGCGTCTTTGAGGGTGCGTGAGCCGCTGCTGACGCCGCGCACCTCGGCACCGAGCAAGCGCATGCGGAAGACATTGGGCTGCTGGCGCGCCATATCATCGACGCCCATGTAGACCACGCACTCTAGCCCCAACAGCGCGCAGACGGTGGCTGTGGCAACCCCATGCTGACCGGCACCGGTCTCGGCAATCACCCGTCGTTTCCCCATCCGTTTGGCCAGCAAACCCTGGCCGAGCGCATTGTTGATCTTGTGCGCACCGGTGTGGGCCAGGTCTTCTCGCTTCAGATAAATCTGAGCACCGCCACAGTGAGCGGTCAGGCGGGCAGCAAAGCTAAGTGGCGTGGGTCTGCCGGTATAGGTGCGGTGGAGCCGGTTCAATTCCGCCCAGAAGGCGGGATCGGCTATTGCCGCGGTGTACGCCTCTTCCAGAGCACTGACCGCCGGCATCAGCGTTTCTGGGACGTATCGCCCACCGTAGGGACCGAAACGGCCCGGTCGTGAAGCAACCTCGTGCATAGTCTGGCTTTCTAGGAGAACATAGCAAAGCGAACACAGCAGAAGATTTGTATGGGACAATACGCCTCCCGTGTTGCACGGGAGGCGCTTGTAGTATAGGCGACGCTACTTCTGAATCAGGCTTTCGTCCTTGTTCTTCTCGCCTTCTTCGAGCAGCATAATCGGAATGCCGTCTTCAATCGGATAGCGGTAGCCGTTGCGGCGGTTGACCAGCCACTCTTTGCCGTTGGCGTCAACCATCAGCTCGACCGGCCCCTTGTCGCCGGGATCGGCCAGCATGCTCAACAGCTCTGGGCTGATGCTGCTGCGTTGGCCGTTGTTGCCGATGTTGGTGTTGGTCGCCGGCGTGAGATCGAAGACGCTATCCTCTTGATACTGGCGTACAGCGCGGAAAATGGCAATTGCCAGCCCAATGACAGCGGCAATGCCGAGTAGTCGCAGAACGTTTTTCATGCTGAATGCCTCCTTTTCCTATGAAACCTGTTATAGATGATAGATTGCATCTAGCCCTATTGTACACGACTTTGCCGCCGTTGCTGCGGCGGTTCTTCGTCGTGCCAGACCTGTGGTGGTTGCGTCGAGCCATACCAGACCAGTAACCGGCCATGAGGCACACCGGTGCTGTCATTAACGATCTCCAGAAACGGATAGCGCTGGCTGGGGCGGCGCATGGTTTCTACGTCGAAGACAATATCGGTCCAGGTACCGGTATTGATATAGCGCCGCCCATCACCCAAGTCGATGTTGCGGGCCAGGTGGGTATGCCCACACACGAACAGGCGGTCAGTCTGGTAGGGTGGCTGGCACGCAATCTGGGCCATCTCGCGGGCAATTTCATCATTGAAAGCCGTAACCTCGCGGCTCGCCTGCCGCCGGGCTTCGTCGCGCACCTGATCAACAACTTCCGGCAGTTCACCGACGGCTTCAGCGGCGACCCCAAACTGACGGGCGATGGCTTGATGGCGTGCAATACGCCCGCGGCGGAACGTGGCGATTGGTTGCCAGAACACGATGAAGGGTGAGCGTTTCAGCCATTCATCTGGTTCGCTCGAAAGATGATGCGGTGGTGCCCACGCAGTGACTTGCAGAAACCCGATGATGCCTCGTGTCACAAAGCGGCGGGCATCCGGGTCGCGTAGCCGTTGCAAACTCATCAAGTACCAGAAGAATGCCGATGATGGTTTGATGTTGTCGATTAACGGTGCCAGCGGGAAGGGATCATCTTCCAGATCGTTGATGACCTCTTTGACCAGTTGGGTGCCACGCACGACTTCAAACGGTTCACTAATCCCGGCAAAATTGACGAAGCGGTTCCACGGATCGAACTGATTGCCATGTACGATATAGACGCCACCGCCATGATAGCTGATGCCGAAGCGCAGGCGTGGATCATCTATCGGCAGTCCGAGCGCCTGCCGTAACACCATCTTGGCCGCCGGATAGTGTAGTTCGAAGTCGTGGTTGCCGATCAGGATCGTAAGTTGATTGCTGGTGTTCTGCACAAAGCGCCGCAAGGCTGCAAAGACACCAGCGTGAGCAGCGATAATGGCTTCAAGGCGACGCGCCGCCGCCTGTGCACTCCACTCGTTATCGTCTATGTCGGGCAGGCTGATCTGCAAAAACTCAAAGGTGTCACCGGCCAGGATTAGTTCGGTCGGCTCACGATTGACGTACTGATCGATAAAAGAGATCAAGGCTTCGTCATCGCAAAAATCATCGCGCCGGTCACCACCTCCCAAATGCAAATCGCTCACAACGATGCGGCGGCGATGGGTATCGATAGTTTCAGGGCCAATCGGTGGCGTGGTGTATGGGGTTGGTCTGATACGGATACGGCGCAGTCGTAAAACGATCCACCGCAACAGCATGAGCAGCGCAATTGTCCATGCTACCCGTAGAAGCATGCGCAGCAACCAGATGCCAACCGCTCGCAGGATGGTGATGCCAGGCTGTTGGTGTTGTGGTGGTTGGGTGAGGGATTGGTTGGGTCTGCTACGCATCATCGGTTCCTATCTCAAGCGGCTCAGGTGTCGCGTGCCCGGCTGTGCATCAGGCAGAGTGTTAAAGGCGTGTATGCTGCTATCTGACGTTGAGCGATAGCAGCCTGTTGCAGATTCGCGTGCTCAGGCACTGCGTGCAGCAGCGATAAACGCAGTGATCAGGGCCGGATCCTTCTGGCCGTCACGCTCGACACCGCTACTGACATCGACACCCATTGGCTGCACGACAGCGATGGCCTGCGCGACGTTCGCCGGTGTCAGGCCACCGGCCAGGATGGTCGGTACCTGACGCGCAATGTGTGCAGCCCGTCCCCAGTCGGCCTGGATGCCGGTGCCGCCGTAGGCGCCGGTGACGTGCGCGTCGATCAGGGCAGTCAGTGGGGGTAGCCCCTGACCAACTGTTGGTGTAGCTGCAATACGCGCCAGCCACGCCTGCTCACGTGGTGTGTCAGTCATCCGAATCGCTTTGATCACCGGTAGCCCGTGTGGGGTTGGGAAATCTGGCGGCTCGTCGCCACTCAACTGAATCACCTCTATTCCCACTGTGGCGGCGATGTCGGCAACGTGGGTTGCCGGTTCATTCACAAACAAGCCAACGATCAACGGACGTGGTGGTGGCAGAGTGCGCACGGCGGCAGCAATCGCTTGGGCTTCAGCAACATTGACCTGCCGCCGGCTAGGCGCAAAGACCAGGCCGATCAGATCGGCACCAGCAGTGGCGGCTGCCAGCGCCAGATCGACCGTGCGTAGGCCACAAATTTTGATCAGGCTACTCACTCGTTTTCAGGGTGTAATAAACGCGACGGCTCCGAGTCGTGCGCTCAAACATGCCATGGTGAATAGCCTGCTTGAGCATTGTGCGATTCTCTTCGGTAGTACGCGGCAACCCGTGCTGTCTACGCGCTGCCTGAAGCGCACTCAAGAGTTGTTGGAACGTGGCCGGCTTGCCCAATTCGCGAACAGCCTCTCGTAAGAGGTTCCATTCAGCCTCGCTAAATACGACGCTAAGGTCCCCCTGACCAATCCCATCCTCGACTGTTGGTATCCCTGCAGATGGCTCCACTTCAGCGGTGGGTGCCATCACCGCTTCGCTACCCGACTCTGCCGCAGGTGTCGTCATCGCAAGATCGCCTGCCGGTTCGAGCAGTGGAGTCGATGGCTCCACGACCGCAGGGGCAACCGTCAATCCCGCATCGTCGGCCGACTCCGACGAGTCGGTGTCTGCCGCTGGCACCGTCATCGCAAGATCGCCCGCTGGTTCCGTCGGTGCAGGCGGTAAGTCCACGACCGCAGGGGCAGCCGTCAACCCCGCATCGTCAGTTGACTCCGACGCGCTGGTGCCCGCCTCTTCGCCAGAGTCTGCGGTGGCTTTTCGTGACCGCCGGCGCCGACTACGACTCGGCGTTGCCGGTTGTTCGCTCCTGGATATTTCGGATGTTGCCTCAACCGTGGCCGGTAACGCTTCCACCACCAGTTCGGCTGGAACAGGCAGTGGTTCTGCCCCAAGTTCGACCGTGACAGGTGTTTCCACACTGATCGGGGTCGGTTCATCGATCAGAGGCGGATTGTACTCAGGCTCGTCTAGCTCGACAACAACCTCAGTTGTTTCCTGAATAACGGTATGCTCTTCGCGCTGGCGAGCACTGCGCCGCGACCGCCGGCGCCGGCGGCGGTTGCTGGCGGTTGTGGTAGTCGGTGCCGGTTCTGGCACAACCGTCTTTATCTCTTCTACCACGACCGGGCTGATTTCAGCGATCTGGATGCTGCCGTTACTCCCGATGGGTGGATCGATCACCACCGGTTCGGGAGGCAACTCTTCCATCAGCGCCGGGGCAAAGCGCGAGAGCTTCATTGGGTCTTCACCGGGCAGGAAGACCTCGTTGACCGAGCCTTTAGTGAAGATTTGGACCTTCCCGCGCTGTTCGGCGTCCATCACCAGGTCTTTAAACTTGGAGAATGGCCGTCCGTTCAGGTCGCGGTAGCGATTCTCTTTGAAATCGCCACCCATCAGCTCTTTCATCAGCATCTTCAGCGATCCCAGCGTGGTCACATAGCCGCGCTTGCGGGCCAGGTGAATAGCCTGCACCAGCACATCGTAAATGTCCGGTTCGGACGGGAGTGGCGCAACAGCCGGGGCTGGAGATGGCTCGGCTTCGACCATTTCGAGGGCGCGGTTAAGCTCGGTTGCCCGATTGGCAATTGCCGTGGCGGCAGCACTGGCATTCGGTTGACGCCCGATCAGTTGCTCGTAGAAGACAAACTCGTCGGCACTTTGGGCCAGGTGGGTACTGGCAGCACCACCAATACCGATAATGTAGACCTCTTTGCCGTGCTGGCGAATACTGTGTACCAGCGGAATAAAATCGCGGTCACCGGTAACCAGAACAAAGCGGGCAACGTTCGGGTTGGTGTAGAGCGTCTTCATCGCGTCGATACAAAGATTCATATCGACACTGTTTTTGATCGCTCGTCCAGTACGACCGGCATCTTTGTCGTAGTAGTAAGTGGCAACGTAAATTGGTTCAATGGCGTTGGCGTATAGGGCACTGGTAATGCGAGGATAACGGTACCAGTCGGCGTAGGCGCGTGAAATCACGACGCGGCCGAGGTCGTTGCAGCGGTCCATAATCGCTTCGAAATTGGGCGTGGCGTTGAGCTTGTCGCGCACGCTGACATAAATGTTCTCGAAGTCGATGAAGACCGCGACATCTGGTCGCTTTTGGTCGTACATCGTTGTCTTGTCTGCTCCTGTTGTGCATTGGGAGGGTGGAGCGCGGAGCATTCATCGACGCCAGCTCACGCTATCGTACCGGGTTGTTGTATCACTACCGGCAACGGCCTGCTCGCAACGGCGAACGGCATATACACATCTGAATCCAGGTAGCGTTACGACGAACTGCGGAGCAATGCGTCGGCATGTTCACGCGAACCAACCTCACAGCGTTAGGCTTGAATCGCAGTATAAAAATCTTAATCTACACGTGAGCAGGGTATTGTCCCGCCAGACAATTCTGCTCTTGTTGCTACTATAGCATCAGCCTGCGACCTTCGCAACCGGTATTGTAGAGAAATTAAAGCTGTCACGCAGAATGGTGCCGTAAGCCAGGAGTTGACCACGCAGTGTATCGCGGTCGATTCGCCCACTCAGGTAGTCGCGCCAGGCTTTGCCGGTGAGGTGAAGCATCCCAACAGTGAGTAGGGCAGTGTAGGCGCGTTGCGTGATCGGTGACGCAAACTTCTGCATGTAGCGCCGGCGAGCGCGCCAGAGCGCGACCTGCATGCGCCAGCGGAATTGACCGGTTGCTGCGCCACCAACATGCACGACCCGCGCTGCCGGTACCTGCCAGATCGCCCAACCGACCTGCTTGATCCGCCGACACCAGTCGACCTCTTCACAGTACATAAAGTAGCCTTCATCCATCCCACCGACCTCAGCAATGGTACTGCTGCGGACGAGCATACACGCACCCAACGGGTAATCAATCGGGAAGGGAGAGTCACCCAGTTCGTGCGGATAGCGGCCGTGCCACCAGGAATCGTACAGCCGACCGGGCAATACTTCACCCGGTGGGAAGAGATCGAGAGCCGTGGTGATCAGATCGGGAAAGCGAAAGGCCGCCCGTTGCAGGCTGTGATCGGGGTTGAGCAGACGTGGCCCGACCAGGCCGACCCGCGGGTGGTCAGCCAGAAAATCGGCCAGCGCCTCGATGGCACCGGGTAAGACCTCGGTATCTGGATTGAGGATAAGGACGGCATCGTTGTGTTCGTGCAGCAGTGCCATGCCTTCATTGCTGGCCGCCGCGTAGCCGGGATTTTCTGGCCGTTCGCGCAGGATGACATGCGGGAATTCGTGTCGGACAAGGGCAACACTCTCGTCGTGCGAGCCGTTATCAACCACGACGATCTGTAGCGGAAGATGGCAATGCTCCAGCGCTGCCAGGCAACGCCGGAGCAGCGGAGCGGTGTTGTACGAAACAATAACGACGCCGATATGCTGCATACGATTGTTCATATCAGGGCAGAGGCCGGGTTGATAAACCACCACATCTGCTCAGGTTCAAGCTGACGATTCCCGGCCTATTCTACCATTATCCGATTGAAGCGTTTCCCGAACAACCAGATGATGATTGCCGGATAGACAACTGCGGCGATCAGGTAGGGCCAGGCAGCGGTGATCTGACCATCGCTCAGCAAGAGATAGCTCTTCATTGGCCAGTAGGTTGGGATGACCATAAAGAACACTTCCCAGCTTCCGGTACCGATAAAGGCAAAGATCGGCATGATCAGCACAACACCGGTGAGCTTCATCAGCGCGAAACCCTGCACCTTATTCTGGGCCAGCGCTGCCATAAAAAGGGCCAGGGCCGGTGCAATCGGCGCAGCCGCAATGGCCGTGAGGGATGTAGCCGGGATCGAGATGTCGTCAAGCGCCGATAATGGAAAGAGAATGAACATCATGGCGATGGTCAGAACAACAGGTATGGCAATACGATACGCAAGATAGTTCCTGAGCGAGAGTGGCGTGACCTGCAACGCTTTCAGGGTTTGATCGTCCTTTTCGTCGAGCAGCAGAAAGCCGATCATAATCCCGAAGATCGCCGGTGTCATCACCACAAAGAAATAGCTCAGGAAGAGCGGGTACCACGGTTCGAGGTCGAAGGCGTACTGGGCGTGCAGACGTGCGGCGAGCGGTGGTAACCCAACCCGCAGAATGATTGCCCCCAGGATCGGCAGGAAGATCATCCACGAGAGCATCTTATCGCGCCAGACACTGCGTAGATCGATTGGGCCAAGAGCACGGAGTGTTTGCAACATATTCATAACGACCTCGCTAACGATACGCTTCGCCACCGACTTCCCTCTTTGGTCACCACAAAGCGGTAAAAAGTGTGTCGCCCGACGACCCATCCGATACTGATCCAGACCAGACTGTAAAGCATACCGTACCACAACTGCCAGGTCGGTAGCGGATTGTACGCCGCCTCTACCAGTATCAGGGGCGCCTGAAGTGGATGCAGGTAGAGCAGCCAGTGCTGCCAGAGGTCAAAATAGGGTAACAGCGGAATCGAAAAGCCCATCGTCCATAGCGCCGAAGGTAGGATGAACTCAGAGATCGAATCGTAACGCGCCACGACAAAAAATCCGTATAACGTGTACATAGCGACAAAACAACCAATGCCGATCAGCATCCACAACCAGTTAAAGGCCGGACCGCTCACCAGCAGGATCAGGGCCAGCGACTCGATGGCTGAAAGGACGAACAGACTGATGATCTTGGTCAGCAGATATTCCCAGTCGCGGAGCGGGGTGACAACCTGTGCTTCCAGCACGCCTTCCCCCTTCTCCAGTAAGACCAGCCCGGCCATAAAGAAAAAGCTGTTGACCACCAGCGTTTCTAGCAGAATGACCGGCCACCACAGTCGCCAGTCTACGCCATCGAGCTGACGTAACAAAACAACCAGGAGCGCGACGATTACCACCGTAACGAAGTAAAATCCGTTGCGATACTGGCGAACAATATCCCAATAGGTTGTGTGTAAGAGACGGTTCATAGCGATCTCGCAGTGTAATATCAAATCCGGTGTTATAACGTTTATGACACGTGATCCAGCGATCAACCTACCACCGCTGAGCGCAGCAGCGTAGAACGCTGTTTCCACTCCGTAAACAGTGATCTCACGTTCCAGCACGGATACCGTTCCCAGACCGGGTTGCGGTGGCGCGTCGTTTGGAGTGCGGCAGCGTGGCTGCCGCGCCAGCCATACTCACGATCAGGTGCGTGTCACGCCGCTCACTTTGCCGGTCGCAGAGACATTGCCTGCCTGTCGTACCGAACCGTTGCTGATGGCGGGTCAATTCAGATTGCGTCCAGTCACCTGAATGAATATCTGCTCAAGACTGGCCTCCTGGGTGTGAATGGTCTGTACTGGCAGACGGAGTATGTCGTGAAACTGACGATTATCGGCCAGACCGTCGAGGGCAAAATCACAGGCATCCAGGTGACCGTTGACCAAATATTCCACCCGTACCAGTTTTTTACCGTACTGCAACTTCAGTTCTCGCGGCGAGTCGATGAGCTTGATCTGACCATCGATGATGAATGCCACCCGATCACATAGCTCTTCGGCGATGTTCATGTCGTGGGTGGTGAGGAAGATGGTGCGACCAGCTTCTTTCTGAGCCTTGATCAGGTCTTTGATCCGTCGTGCATTGACCGGGTCAAGACCGGCAGTAGGCTCATCAAGAAAGAGCAGTTGGGGCTGGTGCAAGAGTGCGCGGGCCAGGTTGAGCCTGATCTTCATCCCCTTTGAATATTGTGAAGCCAGCAGGTGGCCGTCCTCGCTTAGGCCTACCATGTCGAGCACGGTCTCAGGGGACAGGGTTGGCCCAGAGTACAGGCGCGCAAAGTAGCGCAGATTCTCGATAGCTGTGAGCTTGCCGTAGTGATTGGGCAGCTCGAAGCAGACACCTACCTGCTCGTATAGGTTGTCGTCCCAGTCACGCAGATCGCGACCGAGGATCGTGACATAACCACGAAAGCCACGCAACAGGCGGATCAGAATCTTCTGCGTGGTGGATTTACCGGCACCACTGGGGCCGAGAAACCCGAAGATTTCACCGGCCTCGACGGTAAAGGTGATGTCATGCAACGCCGGTATGCTGGTGCCGGGATAAGTGAAGGAGAGACTCTGGACGTTAATCATAGGGTTGTTCCTTGATATCGTTGCGAGCGGTCACAGCGTTATCGCCGTCGCATGCCCCGTTCCAGGATGTCGATCACCTGCTCGATGACACGACGCATAGCCGGTTGGAGCAAGGCGGTGCCTCCCTCGCGCAACAACGCTGCCGGATTGACTGCAAACCGCTCGATCAGATGATTCCCCAGCTCGGTGAAGGCAACGTTCAACACGAACGCAGCAGTCTCAGCGTCGAGGTCAGGATCAAGTGAACCATCGGCAATGCCCTGTTCAACCAGTTGTTTGAAGTAGGCGAAACTGCCATGTCGGATCACCTGCATCGTTTCCGCCGGTAGTGGCACATCGTCGTACAGCGCCTTGTAAGCGATCTGCGCCAGGCGGGGGTTATGAAACTGGAACTGAATACCAACATCGAGCAGCCAGCGGAGATACGCAAACATATCTGTGGCTGATGCCGGCGGTGTTTGGCGGAGAAAGGCAGTTTTCTGCTCGATACCGAGCTGAATCAGGTACAGGTAGCAGTCTTTCTTGTCGGTGAAGTACTGATAAAAACTGCCTTTGGCAATACCGGCCCGCTCAGTGATGCGATTGATCGAAACACTATCGTAGTCGTGCTGGGCAAACTCATCGAGGAGAACATCGATCAGGCGTGACCGTTTCTCTTCGGGGAGGTTGAAGAAGGTTTCTGTCGGCATTGTTACGCTCCTATAGCCAGAGCAGATACGTCCCGGCAATTGCCGTCCCAACACCCAATCCGAAAATGAGCGCGGTAGTTACCTTCTCGCCAATGAGCTGGACAAAGCCTTGAACCTTGCCGAGTCGCCAGATCGCCGCCGGTTTGGCAAGGCTGATGTAGAGGCAGGCCAGCCCATAGAGAAGGAGCAATAGACCGATGATGTCTGGAATGCTCATAGGAGTGCCTTTCTTTCAAGTGACCACTCGGTCATATGACCAGGTGGTCATATTATAAGACGGTGATAGACCGTTGTCAAGATGGTAGTTACGTCGCAGCGGATGATTAGGAGCGGTCGGGTCGTGCGGTGGATTATGTTTAACATAAGCCTGGCAGGTGGTGACACTCTCATATCAAATCTAGACTAGAACTTCTTTCATAAAAGCTGTGCTGTTGTGCTACCCGATCATCGCACAGCGCATGAACACTTGCCAAAAGACAGCCCATCCTGCTCCCGGCACATCGGTATTGCAGCGAGCAGCGCCGGCAACCGTATGGTGCCATCACGCATTATTCGCTGTTACGCACTTTGTCCGCTTTGCGGATTGCGTTCTCCCTGCTACAATGACAATGGTGCCGATACGTCATTGATACACAGGATTGATTGCCGTGATGCTTGATTTTGCTATCGAACTCGCCTACCGTGCCGGCACGCTGATCCGGGCCGGCGCCGAGCGTGATGTCAGTTACGAACCGAAACAGTACGCCGATGTGGTGACCGAAGTAGATCGGGCCAGTGAAGCGTTGATTGTCGGCGCGATCCGTGCTCGCTATCCCGATCACGCGATTATCGCCGAGGAGGGGAGTGGGGTGAGCATGTCATCGCCCTACACCTGGCTGATCGATCCACTCGACGGTACGCTCAATTTTCTCCACGGGCTACCGATCTTCTGTGTCTCGATTGCCCTGCTCGCCTACAACGAACCGTTGCTAGGAGTCGTCTACGATCCAATGCGCAACGAGCTGTTCTACGCCGAGCGTGGTCGGGGGGCGTTTCTCAACGGGCGACGGCTGCGGGTTTCGCAGACATCCACGCTGGCCCGTAGTTTGTTGAGCAGCGGATTGCCTTACGACCGGTTCGAGCAGCCCGATAATAATCTGGCCGAGTTGACCCATCTGGCGATGCTGGTACAGGATATTCGGCGGCCCGGCTCAGCGGCCCTTGATCTCTGCGCCGTCGCTGCCGGTCGCACTGATGGACACTGGGAGTTGGGGTTGAAGCCATGGGATGTCGGTGCTGGCGGGTTGATTGCCCTCGAAGCAGGAGCCACCGTCACCGATTGGCAGGGCGAGCCGTGGCGACCGCTCGGTGGCGATCGAATGGTCGCAACCAATGGTCTGATCCATGCTGAGCTACTGGCTGCCCTGGCTGAGGTTCGGCGTCAGCGTTCGCTGAAATTGTCGTAGTTGGGTTCGTATGGCGTACTATCAACGAGAACTTGCGCCCAATATACCGCCGCTAAGCGCTCGCCGACCGCTCATCAACGAGTATTTTCTCTCGGCCTATACGATGAGCATTTATACCGGCTGTGAATTGGGCTGCCCCTACTGCGATAGCTGGGTGTACAATGAACGCCCGCTTAACGAGACGATTGCGATCCCGGTTGATCTGCCGCAACGCATGGCAGCGGTGCTGCCGAAGATTGATCGCGGTGATCTGATTGCGATCAGCGCCTTGAGTGACCCCTATCAACCGGCTGAGCAGACCTACCGGATTACCCGCCAGGTCTTGCAGCTTTTTGCCGAACACGGTCAGCCATGTCTAATCATGACCAAGAGTCCACTCGTGCTGGAAGATCGCTCGCTGTTACAAAAGATGAACGAGCGTAGTCTGGCGGTGGTGGTAACGACGTTGCTGACCCTGGATCAGCATCTGGCAACCCGCATGGAAGGGCGGGCGCCATCACCGCAACTCCGCCTGGAGATGCTTGCCGAGCTGAAACGGGCGGGTATTCCGGTTGGGGTGGCGTTGTTGCCGGTGATGCCTTATGTGAACGATAGTAACCTCAATCTGCGGCGAGTACTGCACGCCTGTGCTGAGGTTGGGGTTGATTTTGTGGTGTGGGATTATCTCCATATCCCAAATGAACGGCATCGTCATCGGATCAACGTGCTACTCAGTCAGTTAGGCTCGTACCCACCGCGCTACTATCGTGATGTCTATCGCGATCAGGCCACCGTCAATCCGATCTATCGTCTTGATCGTGATCGCGAGTTGTTGCAACGGTGCGATGAGCTAGGGCTGGCACCGCGCGCACCGCACCATCTCTACGCCGGCAAGCTCTCGCCTCGTAACGAAGCGGCGTTGCTGCTGCGGCACGCGGCGTTTCGCGATCGGTTACAGGGTCGGGAACGACTGGCTCACTTGCACCGTGAACTGGCCGATGCCATCTTTCAGGGGCGTTTTCGGGCTGCTGATCTGCGTCAGAGTCCACTCTATCCGACGGTTGGGCCATTACTCGGACTCTCAACCACCACCTGAGCGACCTGCTGGCGTAGTCGTTCGTGCAATTGCCGGCGTAGCTCACGGAGACGCTCCTTATAACTCGTCGTTGTGATGGGGTCTGTCCACATCACCAGGGCGTCTTCGTGATTATCAACATAGTAGTTCGCCCGTTGACCTACCGGACGAAAGCCGTATTTGAGGTAGAGGCGCTGGGCCGTTAGATTGCTGACCCGCACCTCAAGCGAGAGGTACTGGGCATTCAGTTCGTAGGCACCATCAATAAGTGCATTGAGGATCAACTCTCCAACTCCACGCCCGCGATGAGCCGGTGCGACCGCAATCGTTGTAATGTGCCCACTGGTTTCGTTCAGCCAGATACCGCCGTAGCCAACGATTGGTGCAGTACTGGTAGATGCGGGGGCAACCAGGCCAATGCGTTGCAACAACCGCAACAGGAGGGGATAATCGGTCGCAGGGGAGGTGCCATCGGGGAGTTGCGTGTCGGCGCGGGCCACGACATACCGGCACGACTGACGGTTACGAATCTCGCGGCGATAGGTCAGGGCTGGCCACGGTGCCATCTGGCTTTGCCGCTCGATCTCCTGCACGGCAGGAATATCTTCTTCACGCATTGGCTCGATGAAGTAGTACACACGCCTTGCCCCATTGCGTGAATGGTGCACCGGCTGATCGCTGGCGATACCGGTGCACGTTTCGTTCCAACAGATGAAAGATACCGTCTCCTCAACCGCTACGGCGTGAGTGGACGCGCCGATTCGACGAAGAAGATACTCTGATAAGCGCCATCGCGCCCGAAACCACCGCCGGTCTGGAACGTACCGGTTACTTCAACCAGACCCCAGACAAAGCTGTTATTGGGGCCAATATTCAAAGCCGCTGATTGATCAGGTGGAAATTGCTCAACCCAAATCATCCCGCCAACCGGTTGCGGACTGGAACCATCTTCTTCGGTCGAAATACCTTCCGCCAGCACATAAATGACCGAATTCCAGAAGTAGTATGCCTGTGTTGTTACCCGCTGACCCTGATACTGATCAGGATTACGGAGTAGCTCGAAGAACGACACCTTATCCGGCCCTAGTGGGCGATCAGTAAGGCGCTGCTCAACCCGCCGAATCCGCTCAATCGGTTCGGCACTACTGACCGTTAACAGGTAGCGGTAGGCACCACCCGGCCCATAGTTGCCGTTTGCCTCGAATCGCCCCCGCACGCGCACAAAGCCATAAACTGAATCACCCGGACGATGAAGTTGCTCGGTAACTTCAGCCGGAAATCCTTCGAGCCAGATAGGTTCGCCGATGGGTTGAGCATCCAGCCCGTTATCCAGCGTACTCACACCGACTGCCAGTACCGATAACGACGGGTTGCCGGGTCGCCAGACATAGGCTCCATCAACCGTCACTTCGCGGCCGGCGTAGTCGGCTGGAGCGGTAGTCAATTGCTGAACGTACAAGGGATTTGTAAGTGAAACACCACGGTTGGTACACGTGGCTAATATAAGCATACAGAGTGTTAATACTACCAGGAGCGTCGTGGCTCGCCATGATGAACGAAGCATGTGTATTTCCTCACCTTGTGACAGGTTGAACGTTGTGCATCCAGGGCATACCCGTCTACTACCATGCCTGATCCCGATTATAGCAGATGGTAGAAGGGTGTTCAACTGACGCTTACCCTTCTCATATCAACATGTCACTTAACCCTTATCGCAACCCCAGCGCACGCAGATGCTGATCTAGCCAGGCAGCTTCGTCTGGGGAGAGGGGAGGCGGTGGTGGGTCGGCACGGTAATCGATCAGC
>NZ_DAOTZQ010000110.1:0-3192 GCF_034434295.1 Chloroflexus sp. | reverse complement strand
CCGCGCCCAGGCTGCGGAGGAGCGCTTGCCCTTGACCGCCGGTGCGGAGGATGAAGCAGATGGCAGCCATCGCCTGGCGATCAGGCATGCGCGGGCGTCCCCCGTGGGGTACGTCCGCTGCGGTAGGAGCAGGGGCGCAATCCGTTCCCACAGCGCATTGGGAATGCGCCACCCATCGGCAACCGGTTGTTCGCTCATCTGTCGCCTCCTTCGCTTGATTCATCTGGGAAATGGTACCATGTGTTTTCGGATAGATTCTTATTTCATAAAAAGCTGTGCTGTTGTGCTACCTGATCATCGCACAGGCTTATGAACACTTACTAATCACCAAAGCCTGCACCGACACGCCGGTATAATAGCAAGGAGAACTGACGGCCATCGCCGGTGCCATCACGCGCCGAATTGATTGCCGTGCCTGCCCATCATGCGCGTGTGGCGCAGTATGGCGTGCGGCAGCCATGCTGCCGCAGCAGCCGTGCTCACGAGTAGGCGCGTGGCACGCCGTTAACCCTGCTCGTCACGGGGATGCGGGGTGTGCTCGTCACGCGCATACTCCCAGGCTGCCGGTATAACAGCGAAGAGAGCTGACGCTCATCTTCAGTGCCATCACGCGCTTAATGGATTGCCGTGCCTGCCCATCATGCGCGTGTGGCGCGGTGTGGTGTGCGGCAGCCACGCTGCCGCAGTAGCCGTCCTTACGGGTAGGCGTGTGGCACACCGTCCACCCTACTGGTCACGAGGATGCGGTGTGTGCTCGTCATGATCTCCAGGTCTGTCGGGAATGAATTGGAATAGCTTCCAGAAGATGTTTTTTGCAATAAGTTCTCTTTCCTCTTTCCCCTATCCTTGTCTATCTATTTTCTATTTCCCATTTTCTATTTCAGTATCAGTGATCGCTCGCACAACCCACAGATAGTACATAGATGCCGACAGTGCAACTCCATCCACATCAGCCGCGTGCTAGCGAATACTCACACCGTGCTACAATATCCCACCATGGAACGACTCTTTGCCTTACACAGCCGCTTACAGTTCACCATAACACTGGTTATCGTCGTCAGCTTGATCTGGGCGTTGATTGTAGCCTGGCGCAATCGGGGCAGCATGCAGGCGCCACTCGGCATCTTGCAACTGCTCATTATTGCCCAGTCCGTGATC
Source organism: Chloroflexus sp. (assembly GCF_034434295.1). GTDB lineage: Bacteria > Chloroflexota > Chloroflexia > Chloroflexales > Chloroflexaceae > Chloroflexus. The sequence continues at coordinate 2,034 of NZ_DAOTZQ010000110.1, read as the reverse complement.
GGGTTGCTTCTCCTCTGGCAGGCTGATCTCTTCCGCATGGCGCTGCACGTTATCTACGGCGTGGTGGCCGTTGGCTTAATGCCGGCAACCGCTGTGGCTCTGCGCAGACGCTCACCACGTGAGGTGGGGCTGATCTGCGCAGGCATTCTGGTCATGCTGTTGATCGTCGTGGGACGCTTGTATGAGACGGGTGTGGGAGGCTTCTAAGAGACACCTCAAGCTGCCTGTTATGAAACCCGTTATAATAGTCAACATCTAATAGAGTGTCACCAGTCTAAGCCAAACGAGGAAACAAACTATGGACGATGTCGTCATTGTTGGTGCAGCGCGTACCCCAATCGGGCGCTTCAACAGCGCCTACAGCGGATTGAGTGCCATCGATGTAGGTGCAGCCGCCGTGCAGGCGGCTGTCCAACGGGCCGGAATTGAGGCGGATTCCATCGATGAATGCATTATGGGCTGCGTAGTCACCGCCGGCCTGGGACAATCACCGGCACGCCAGGCAGCCCTGCGTGCGGGCCTGCCGCATACCGTCGGTGGCCTGACCGTCAACAAAGTCTGCGGCAGTGGCCTCAAGGCAGTTATGATCGGCACCGCCCTGATCAAGGCCGGCGAAGCTGAGGTGATTGTCGCCGGCGGTATGGAGCACATGAGTGGTGCGCCATACCTGCTTCCCCAGGCCCGCCACGGCTATCGGCTCGGCCACGGCCAGATCATCGACGCTGTCGTTCACGATGGTCTGTGGTGCGCTTTTGAGCATCATCACATGGGGGTGGCCGCTGAATGGATTGCGCGCACCTTCAATGTCACTCGCGAACAGCAAGATGCGTACGCATTGCAATCACACCAACGCGCAGTGGCCGCTCAGGACAGTGGCGCCTTTCAAGCCGAAATTGCACCGGTAACCGTCCCAGGGCCGAAAGGCCAGGTCAATCTGGTAACGACTGACGAAGGCCCCAGGCGCGACACCTCGCTGGCTGCACTGGCAAAGCTCAAACCGGCATTTGTCACCGACGGCACCGTCACTGCCGGCAATGCCCCCGGCATTACCGACGGCGCGGCAGCAGTCGTATTGATGCGAGCCAGCCGGGCAGCCCAATTGGGGTTACAACCGTTAGCCCGCATTGGCACAGCCGCCCAGGCCGCCGTCAAGCCGCTTGAACTCTTCACCGCACCGGCGTTTGCCATCGAACAGCTGATGAAGCGGGCAGGCCGTACGCTCGACGACTACGACCTGTTCGAGATCAACGAAGCCTTTGCCGCACAGGTCATTGCGAACCTGCGTGCCCTGGCCCTCGATGCAGACCGGGTCAATGTCCACGGTGGCGCGATTGCCCTCGGCCATCCGATAGGGGCCAGCGGAGCACGTGTCCTGGTGACACTCATCTCGGCGTTACGCCAGCGCGGCGGCCAGCGAGGAATTGCCGCACTGTGTCTGGGAGGTGGTGAAGCGGTCGCGCTCGAAGTCGAGATCGTCTAACCCCGGCCCGTCTCTACCAGCTCTGCCGGTTATAGCGAGAGTGGTTCAGCGCGGCGAGTCGTCAATTGCGACCACCACGAAATTGCCGCATATGGTCGGAGAGACGGCGCAACGGTCGCGCTGGCAGTCGCGGTCGCCTGAACCAGGCCCGCCTCTGCCTGCCCTGCCGGGTGTCGCGAGAGTAGAACCTATTTCATAAAGCTGTGCTGTCGTGCTGCCAGACTGTCGCACAGGCTTATGAACGCTTGCCAATTACCAACGACAGTATCTCCTACTCCCAGTCTGCCGGTTTGAAAGCGAGGAGGGCTGACAACTCTTTCCGGTGCAATCACGCGCTGGATTGGGAGCCTTACCTGCTCGTCATGCGCGTATCGCAGCGTTTGGAGTACGGCAGCCATGCTACCGCAGCAGCCGTGCTCACGAGTAGGCGCGTGTCACGCCGTATCCCGTCCCCAGCGGGAGCGGGTTAGAACTCCTGGGCGTGTGCGCTTCCGGCGTGCTCATCACCGCGCATCCAGCCCCTGCTGCTCCGCCCTGAACCGTTCACCCCTGCC
>NZ_DAOTZQ010000109.1:0-34631 GCF_034434295.1 Chloroflexus sp. | reverse complement strand
GCTGGTCACGCGGATGCCGGGCGCGATCGTCGCAACCATAGGAATCGGGTGGCAATGAATGAGATACCTTCATAGTAGATGTTTTTTGAAATAGGTTCTATTCTGGTGCCATCACGCATTGGATTGGTTGCCTTGTGCGCTCGTCATCCACGTGTTGCGTGATTGGAGTGCGGCAGCCATGCTCACGATCCGGAACGTGGCATGCCGTTGACCCTACCGGGCACGAGGATGTTGTATGTGCTCGTCATGATCATAGAGTCTGTCAGTAATGAATGAGATAACTTCTTGTAAATGTTTTTGAAACAGGCTCTACACTTCTTCGGGATACCACGCGCAGGCTTTTGGTCTCCCCGCTCCCGTCGCGTTCAAGGGCGAACAGTTTTATGAGCGAACGCAGCTTACGTGCCTGTGGTTAGGGGTGATGGCGTTCTGGGTATCTCTCAGTTCCGTCTTCTGTATACGCTCGCAAGTACTGTTCGTTCCTGAACACATACCTGTTGCAAATCCTTACCCGGCGTGCTATCCTTGACGAACCGGCCATTGACTGCTATAATCTGCGATGTCGTGCCGAAGTGGCGGAATGGCAGACGCGGCGGTCTCAAAAACCGCTGGGGATCAACCCCCGTGTGGGTTCAAGTCCCACCTTCGGCACCAGCGAGAGTTATCTGGCTCTCACAATACGGGGCGTGGCTCAGCCTGGTAGAGCGCCGCGTTCGGGTCGCGGAGGTCGGTGGTTCAAATCCACTCGCCCCGACCAAATACAAAGAGCGTCTGTGTTGTAACACAGACGCTCTTTATCATGCATGTTCCTGCCGGGATTGGTATGATACAGGTAAGAAGTTCGATGATAGCGAGTACGCCTATGAGACAACGAATTTTTTACCTGACCAGGAGCTGTCTGTGGCTGGGATGCCTCGTTCTCCTTTCAGCCTGTATTGATCTGGCAGCAGCCCTTCCCCCAACTCCCAGCCCCTTCCCGACCATTCCGCGCTTGCCGACGGTGACGCCGGTCACACCAGAGCCGGTTCGCACATCAGTGATCATCGTGCTGGCCCCATCACCCACGATAACCCCAACCATCAACCCGCTGCGCGGACGGGTGAGTGTGGAAGCAAACGTGCGGCAAGGCCCTGGTACATCGTTTCGGGTCGTTACCGTTCTCCCCGCCAACACCGAGGTTGTACTGGAGGGGCAACGGGCCAACTGGTATCTGGTACGCCTCAGTGATGGGCAGAGTGGCTGGATGTCGGCAACAGTGCTTGAGGTTGATCCCGCCATCGCAGCTCAGGTACCGGTTGTTGCACCATGATCTGCATCAAACAACAATATCTGTCTAAGCAATAGTAGTGGTACCATACTATATGAGACTCGAACTAACCATCCTGGATGGTTTCAGCAAAGGATAGTTCCTATGCAGCTCTTCAGTACGCTATCACGAACCCGCGAAACCTTCACTGTACCGACCGACCGGCCCGTGACGCTGTACGTTTGTGGCGTCACCCCTTACGACACCACCCACATGGGTCATGCTCGTACCTTCATTGTCTTTGATGTGCTGGTGCGTTACCTTCAGTGGCAAGGGGCTACCGTGCGCTACTGCCAGAATGTTACCGATGTTGATGATCCGCTGTTTGAGCGCGCCCGCCGTGATGGCGTACAATGGGATGAGCTGGCCGAACGTCAGATCAGACAACTCCGGGCCGATTGTGCCGACCTGAATATCTTGCCGCCAACTTTCTTCCCGCGGGTTAGTGAAGAGGTTGGCACGATGATCCCCATCATCGAGCGACTGATCGAGCTGGGCCACGCTTACGTGGTTGATGGCAATGTCTATTTCAGTATTCAAACCGACCCCGACTTTGGTCGCATGGCCCGTATGGGCGATAGCGAATTGCTCGCTATCGCCAACCAGCGCGGGAATAACCCGCACGACCCCAATAAACGCGATCCCCTTGACTTTGTGCTCTGGCAGCGTGGCAATCCCGACGAACCAAAATGGGAGAGTCCTTGGGGTCTGGGGCGACCAGGCTGGCATATCGAGTGTAGCGCGATGTCGCAACGCTACCTGGGTGAGCAGATCGATATTCACGGCGGCGGGGCTGATCTGATCTTTCCTCACCATTCCTGTGAAATTGCCCAGAGTGAGTCGGCAACCGGCAAACGGCCCTTTGCCCGCTTCTGGATGCACATCGGTCTGGTCTGGCTCGACGGCGAAAAGATGAGTAAGTCGTTGGGGAATCTGGTATTTGCCCGCGATGCCTTACGCGAGCACCATCCCGATGCGATCCGCTGGTATTTGCTGAGTGAACACTACCGCGAAGATGTTGATTACCGTCGTGATGTGCTCGTGCGCTACGAACAACTCGCAGCCGATCTGCGTCAGGCGCTACGTATCACCGGCGGCTCGCATAGCCCGCTCGACGTTAGTCGTGGCCGTGAGGATGTCGTTGCTGCAATGGACGATGATCTTGACACCCCAACCGTCCTGGCTGTTCTGCATACGATGGCCGGTATGATCATAGATGGTGCAAAAGAAGGCCGTGATGTGAGTGCGGCTCAGGCAGTAGTACGCGACCTGGCTTTGATGTTAGGGTTTACACTCCGTTGAGTAGGGCAGGTAGTGAATCGACCTGACACAGCATATCAACCGCACAGGGTGGGTGAAGACGTTCCTTCACCCACCCTTGCTCCGCATGCTACCCATACCTTAACGCTGGCGATTGCGATCACGTCCACGCAGGAAGGGCGGAATATCGAGATCATCGTTCGTGATCGCCGGTCGTACCGGCTGCACTGGCGGTGTCGGCGGTGTCTGGGCCGGCTGGCGTGGTCGCTGCTGGGTTGCCTGACTGCCAATCTGCCCGGTTGCCTGGCCGGTGCTGGTCGCTACCGTCGGGTACGAGCGAGTGCGCTGCACATTCGAGTTGCGATTGACATCAAAGCCAGTCGCAATGAGCGTAATCTTGATCTCACCGGGCGGGAAGTTTGGATCGATCACCGCGCCGATAATGATATTGGCGTCGGGATCGACTTGTTTGGCCACAATATCAGCAGCCTCGTAAACCTCCATAATCCCTAAATCCTCACCACCGGTGATGTTAAAGAGTACGCCTTTGGCGCCATCAATACTCACTTCAAGCAATGGGCTGGCAATTGCCTGATTCACGGCATCGAGTGCTCGTGTATCGCCTTTGCCGAAGCCAACCGCCATCAGCGCCGAACCCTGCTGGGCCATGATGGTCTTAACGTCGGCGAAGTCAACATTGATCAAGCCACGTTGAGTGATCAAATCGGAAATACCCTGAATGCCCTGGCGCAGAACATCATCAGCCATCAGAAACGCCTGCTGGAAGGTCGTATTCTTGCTGGCCGTCTGCAACAGACGGTCGTTGGGAATCACGATCAGCGTATCGACAACCGGGCGCAACTGCTCGATCCCGGCCTCAGCGACCTTTCGGCGATGATTGCCCTCGAAGGTGAAGGGGCGCGTCACCACACCAACGGTCAACGCGCCGAGATCGTGGGCAATCCCGGCAATGATCGGCGATGCACCGGTACCGGTACCGCCACCCATCCCGGCAGCGACGAAGACCATATCGGCCCCCTTCAACTGCTCGTAGATGTCTTCCTGGTTCTCCTCGGCAGCTTTCTGACCGATAACCGGATTACCACCACTGCCGAGACCACGGGTCAGTTTATCGCCGATCCGAATCCGCACCGGCGCCAGCGAGTGCATCAGAGCCTGGACATCGGTATTCACCGTGATAAACTCAACTCCCTGTACGCCGGCAGCAATCATGCGATCAACTGCGTTGCTGCCGCCGCCGCCAACGCCAATGACTTTGATCTGAGCGAAGTCTTCCAACGAGAAGCCATTGCTGCTGCGATCAACCATGTGTAACCCTCCTTGAACTGGTAGTTATGGCAATAATTCGCGCAACCAGCGGCGGAAGCGCTCGTAAAGTGAACTCGTATCATCAGACGAGGACTGCTCAGGCGGCCGCCCGCCATAGCGCACTCCCCATCGCAAAAGCCCAACGGCCGTCGCATATGCCGGTGAGTCGAGTGAGTCGGTGAGCCCCCCCAACCCACCTGGAATACCGATTCGTACCGGTAATCCCAGGTCTTCACGCAAGAGATCGTCGAAGTGACTGAGCTGTGCCCCACCTCCGGTCAAGACAATGCCGGCCGGTAGCATGCCTTCGTAGCCGCTCCGGCGGGCTTCAGCAACGATTAGCTCAATCAGTTCCTCGGCACGTGCCTGCAAGACTTGCTTCAAGAGATGAGCACTGATCTGTTGCTTTTCGCCTACCGTCAATGTTTCCGCATCGATGAGATCACTCTCATCACCCGGTGCGGGCGGATTACCGGCGATTGCGCTGCCGTAGCGCAGTTTTAAATACTCGGCGGTATTCGGCGGCGTATGCAAGACATAGACAATATCGTTGGTGAAGTGCTGCCCACCAACCGGGATTACCCCGGTATGCCATACCCCACCCTGGGCAAAAATGGCGAGATCGGTGGTTGCGCCACCAATATCGATGAGCATCACACCCCGCTCTTTATCGTCATCGCTGAGCACTGCCTCGGCGGCAGCCAGCGGCTGCAAGACCAGATCATCAATCTGCACACCCGCCCGTTCGACGCTCCGGATCAGGTTCTGAATTGCCATCGCCTCGCCAGTGATGATGTGTGTCTCCACCTCAAGACGCAGCCCACTCATCCCAATCGGATCGCGAATCCCATCATTGCCATCAATTACATAGGTACGGGGAATGACGTGAATGATCTCGCGCTGGGTGGGTAACGCTACCAGTTGCGCTGCTTCCACTGCCCGCGCCACGTCTTGTCGGGTGATCCCGTCGGGATTCTGAACGGCTGCCACTCCCCGACTGTTCAGTGACGAAATATGACGACCGGCAACCCCGACAAAGGCGTGATTGATCCGCAAACCACTGGCGCGTTCAGCCTTTTCCAGGCTGGCTTCAATCGCAGTAGCGGCATCGTCAATATTGACAACCACCCCCTTGTCGATCCCACGGCTGGGCACCATCCCAACACCGAGAATGTTCAGCCGTCGTCCATCACCGATCTGGCCGACGATGGTACAGATTTTACTTGTCCCTACATCTATGCCAACAATGGTGCGTGCCATGGTGCGTGCCATAGTGTCCTCGCTGCCTGCCCCAACGGGTGTCATTCATGAGCTGCCGCCGGGACGATATTGATAAAATGGATTGACTGGTCGTAGATCAAGATAGGTAAACGGTGTGCCATCGGCGAGTAAATATGCCAGAATTGTTAATTTGCGTTCAAGCCTTTCACTACGGCCAAAAACAATCATTTGATCCTGCGCTGTGCGCACAAAGACCCCTAGACCAAAATCCCACCCGATCTGTGCCGGATGTAATCCGATCTGGTTGGGCAACACAAAAGCCAGTTCACGCGCCAGCGTCAGCGCATCGGTATCCAATCGCATCCCCGGCTCGACCGGCAGATTTGAGCTATCAACAATCACTAACTCATCTTCGGCGGGCAGTATTGCAGCAGCTTCGATCACATATCCCTGCCGATCAACCAGATAATCAACCCCGCCGGTTCGCCAGTAAATCGCCGGTTGGCGCTCGACAATCACAATCCGTGCTCGATCAGGTAAACTGAGCGTCAGCCGGGCTTCTTCTACAAACGGACTGGTTAACAATGGCGCAACTGCCTGCTCTTCATTAACCAGCCAGATCGGTAGCCCCCGCAGTGGAACGGCGGCAACAATGCGCTCCGGGCTTAAAAACTCAGCCCCCACAACTTCGACCGTCTGTACCCGAAACCGACTGCTGAACAGGACGTAGAAGAGTGCAAAACAACTGATGACAAACACGATACCGCTGACAATCCGCCCGCTCCGTAAGCCTTCACGCAATCGCCAGCGCCAACCGGGCACGACCGGCTCGGTGCTGTTTCGCCGCATACGCTGACGGCGGGCGGCGATTCGTTCACGAGTATTTGGCGGATTGTATTCCATGCTCTCTATCTCCTACCACCTGGCACGCTCCAGTGCCAGATCAACCAGTCGATCCAGCAACTGAGCGTATGACAGGCCGCTTGCTGCCCACATTTTGGGGTACATGCTGATCGGGGTAAAGCCGGGCATCGTATTCACTTCATTCACCCAGAGTGTGCCCTGCTCACGGTCGAGTAGAAAATCTACTCGCGCCAGGCCAGCCCCATCAATAGCCTGAAACGCCCGCATTGCCAGTTCCTGTACCTGCGTGATCTGCGCTGGGCTGAGATCGGCAGGTACTATCGTCTGCGAACCGCCGTCAATATACTTGGCGTGGTAGTCATACCATTCGCCGGCAGGAATGATCTCGCCGGGAATACTGGCAACGACCTCATCATTCCCCAATACAGAGATTTCAATTTCGCGTGCCGGGATACCCTGCTCGACGATAAGCCGCCGATCATAGCGAGCCGCTTCGTGGAGACCGGCCAGCAATTCGGCTCGATCACGAACTTTACTCACTCCCACACTACTGCCGAGATTGGCCGGTTTCACAAACATCGGATAGCGCAGGGCCGCCTCAAGCCGCGCACACAGGCCAGGCTCATCAGCCAGTTCGCTACGACGTACCAACACCCACGGTAACACCGGCAAGCCGGCAGCAGCGAACGCGGCTTTCATCAGACCTTTGTCCATCCCAACCGCACTGGCCGCCACGCCACACCCGACATACGGCCGACCGGCCAGCTCAAACAACCCCTGAATGGTGCCATCTTCGCCATACGGACCATGTAAAACCGGGAAGATAACATCAGCCGCAGGTAGCTCCCATCCGGGCGCACCAACGCGCCCAAGCGCATGCACCGGCCCCGCTGCAACCTGCGCCGCACTGGCCGGCAACCGGGCAGGATCGGCTTCGGCCATCAGTTTTGCCAGTGCCCCAGGCCCATGCCACCACTGACCGTCTTTGCCAATACCGATCGCTTCAATCTGGTAGCGCACCGGATCAAGATTGCTCATCACGGCGTGGGCTGATACTAATGACACTTCGTGCTCGCCACTTTGCCCGCCAAACACGACGGCAACGGTGATCGAATTGGTCATTCACTGCCTCCTCTACCACACGGATCGATCGGTGAGACGATCGTTATCTACAACAACGAGCACGGCAATCCAATTTTGCTTATTATTTCGTTTATACTGATCTTTTTTCGGTATTTTGTTCGCTATTTTGATCATCTCAACCTCTAAATAACCCGCACTTCAAGCTGAAGCGTAATCTCAAATTGCTCAGCAACTTTCGTGCGCGCCAGATCAATCAACGCCAGAATATCGGCGGCTCGTGCCTGCCCACGATTGATGATGTAATTGGCGTGTAACGTACTAATCTCTGCATCACCGATCCGTACACCTTTGAGACCGGCAGCTTCAATTAGACGACCGGCAAAATCACCTGCCGGATTTTTGAACACACTGCCGCACGAACTACCTGCCGGCGTCTTCTGTTTGCGTGCGGCAGCAATCGTTTTCATCCGCGCCGTCAATGCCACCGGATCGCCGCGCCGCAAGCGAAAACGTCCAGCCAGTACCAGTGGTGGGATGTCGGCATGCAGCAGTTGTTTGAGCGCACTCTCGCGATAGGTGTATGCCAGATCGTGTACTGACCATTCAACGCATTCGCTACCATTGAGCAGCAGATCAGCAGTCATGAGCACTTCGGCTACACTCCCGCCATAACAACCGGCATTGCCAACAATCGCACCACCAACTGCACCGGGCAGGCCCTCAGCCCACTCCAGACCGGCCCACCCCATTGCTGCCAGCCGCCGGGCCGTTCCGGCCATTGGCGCACCGGCTTCAATCCATACTTCAGCAGTCTCGCCGTGTTCGATCAGTTCCCAGCGTTGCCCGCGATACGAGGCAATCACGCCGTCAAATCCTTCGTCGCGTACAAGTAAATTCGTTCCGCGACCAATCCAGATCAACGGCAACTGCTGCTCTCTGGCCCAGGCCGCCAGCGCAATGGCTTCATCGGGTGTGGCCGGCTCAGCATAATAACGCGCCCTTCCTCCGGCACGCCACGACGAATGACGCGCCATTGGTTCATCGGGGTATAACGTTACCGGTAATGCAACTGGCATCTCATCTCTCCTCTGACATTGCGCTGCGCTGTTCGAGAAATGCTGCTGCCACCTGATCGCTATCACCAGCCCCCAGGGTCAGCACGACATCACCGGATTGCGCTACCGCAAGCAGTGCGGATGGCGCGAGTGCCGATGGTCCGGCATAACGAGCCGGAATACCATGCGCAATCAGATGGGCAACCAGTGATTGGGCTAGCGCGACCGGATCGCCCTGCTCACGGGCCGGATAAATATCGCCGACCAGCACCACGGCTGCCTCACGAAACGCTACCGGCCACTGTTCCCAAAGGCTATGCGTCCGGCTGAAGGTGTGCGGTTGCAAATAGACGATCAGACGTCGATCCGGATAGCGCTGACGGGCAGCCAAAAGGGTGGCCTGCACCTCGGTCGGGTGATGGGCATAATCGTCAATCACCGTGATCCCACCAACATCACCCCGCCACTCAAACCGGCGGCTACTGCCACGATACTCTGCCAGTGCAGTGACGGCTGTACGCAGATCGGCGCCCCATAGCGCAGCCGCTGCCAGTGCTGCGGTTGCATTTCGCACATTATGCTCACCAGGAATAGCCAACGTGACCGTCGCGGACAGCCGTCGCCCGAACGAACGCCGGTCGTAGTACCAGAGATCAAACTGTTGACCGGTCGAGGCTACTCTCACACTACTCGCCGTCCAGTCGAGTGGGGCCAGCCGACAAGAGACCGGATCGGTGGCGATGTGCTCATCGATCCCGTACAAACGGGCTTCACTCTGTTCGACGAGGGCGAGGGCACCAGGATCATCGGCGCAGACCAGTAACCGGCGTGGATCACGCACCTGGCGGGCAAAGGCGGCAAAGGCTGCCGTGTACTCGGATGGCGTGGGGTAGACATCGGGATGATCCCATTCGACATTGGTAATGATCGCCAGTGCCGGTGTCAGCGCCAGAAAGACCCGGTCGTATTCATCGGCTTCGATCACCAGTGGTGCTTCTGGATCGCCCCATTGTGCACTCCCACCCAGCGCCGGTACATCAGCACCGATCAGAAAACCACACCTGATACCGGCACCGCGCAACGCCAGCGCTGTCAATGCGGTGGTTGTGGTTTTGCCATGCGTCCCGGCGATAGCAATCACCGGGCGCTGTTCTGACCACAGACGCCACAAGTCGGCCCGACTAAGGCGAGGGATCCCTGCCGTCGCAGCCGCCTCTAATTCAGGGTGAGTGCCACGAATTGCTGCTGTAGCCAGAACAATATCGGCACCCTGCACATACGCCGGATCATGACCACGCCAGACTTGCACACCCCGAGCCTGGAGCGCAGCCGTGGCGTGGTTCGCGGTCAAGTCCGAACCGCTCACCGTATGACCCTGGTCGAGCAGCAGATGGGCAATCGCACTCATCCCTGCGCCGGCAATCCCGATGATATGGTAGTGACTCACGGTTTCCAAACCTTCGGAAAGTTGAACAAAATAATCAACCCTAAAATCATAAAGAAGATCGCAATCAGTGATGGCAACAAAATGCTCACGTCGGGCAATACATTCAATAATGTGGCAATCGGGCCCTCAAGAATGCCACCATTGTTCACAAACTCGCGCCAAAAGACCACCGCAGCGTTTGTCCATAGTAGAGCAATCAACGCACCAACAAACAATCCTAATGGCCGCGCCAATCGCTCCTTGGGGGGGCCTTTCCAGGCCGCTTTACTATCGAAAAACAGACCCAACAGGATCAGCGCAATAAACGCCATCAGCCGGAAAAAGAGCGGAACCTGAAATCCCGGTGTGATCAACGGATCCAGCGGCGGCACCAGCGAAGGATCATTGCCGATCAGAAAGGCCACAAATCGCGGTGCATTAACCCATAAGCGATTGATCAAACCAACGATAAAATCGCCACCCTGCACGCAGGTGATATAGGCAATAATCGTCCAGAGTGCCAGGGTCAACAGGTTCCGCATACCCTGCTGATAGCCGGCATAGCCGCCCAACGCCATCAGAATGAGCAAAATGGCCACACCATTCAAATTGAGTGTAATGACCGGCTGCGCAAGCGGGATTATCATCCATTGCTCAATCATGCTGAACTCCTCGATGCGAGGTCAAGTAGTGCTTCGGCCAACCTTTGCGCTGCATCAGGACGGGCCAGATCGCGGCTGCGTGCTGCCATCTGTTTCCGCTGCTCCTGATCGATCACCAATTGTCGGATTGCGCTCGCCAGTGGCCCCTCTGCGGGTGCTCCATCACCGAGCATTGCCTGATCGGCCACCTTCAGCGCAGCACCCCGTTGCACCAGATAATCGGCATTCTCATCCTGATGAACATACGGGTATGGTACCAACACCGCCGGCAGACCGACCGCCGGCAACTCGGCAAGAGTTGACGCTCCACTCCGGCAAACAGTGACATCCGCCGCCACCAGCGCGGCTGTCATACTTTGCGCGTGTCCACTCTCCAGGTAGGGGAAGAGCAGGTAACGTGCACGCAAGGCTGGCTCAAGACGTGCCGCTGCTTCCTCCAGCCAGACCTGATCACCTTCGCGCCCACAGACGTGAATAATGGTGCAGAGTGGCAGCAGCATCGGCAGGAGGGCAGCGATTGCCCGATTAATACTGCGTGCGCCACGACTACCACCATACACCAGTAACACTGTTTGATCCGGTGGAATACCAAATGCGGCCCGTGCCGTTGCCCGATCAGTGGTAAATAATTCATCCCGCACCGGATAGCCGGTCACCAATGCCCGCCGATCTCCCTCACGCAAGCCCAACCGTGGTAATGAGTCGCTGACATTGACTGCTGTAAGATCGGCAATGCGGCTGAGCATCCGCACTGCCAGCCCTGGCACAACATCCGGCAGATAGATCATCGTCGGCACCCGACGTAGCTTTGCCGCAACGAAGAGTGGCACACAGACATACCCACCGGTACCCAGAATAGCTGCCGGTTGCTCGCGGGCCAGTAAGTGCCCGGCTGCGATCACACCGCGCAGCAGCGTGATCAGGGCACGAGTTGCCTGAACCGGTCCCCGACCACGCACAGCTGCTGCCGGTAATGCCTGAAAAGGCAGACGGCTTTCCCGCGCCACGATGCGTTCTTCCATCCCCCCAACACTCCCCACGTACACGACGTGTGCCTGATTAGCGAGGGCGTGGGCGACTGCCAGCGCCGGATAGACGTGACCGCCAGTGCCGCCACCCGACAGGATGAGGCGTAACGTCTTTGTCGGCAGTGGATACGACTGTGGCTGTGGTATGTGAGTTTGACTGATCGACATGGCGAGAAATATTCAACAGGATACCGGTAGCCATTAAGCAACTAATCAACGATGAACTGCCGTATGACAGAAACGGTAGCGTAAGACCGGTAAACGGTATTAGTGCTACAGTGACCGCAATATTCACGAACGCCTGAAACACGATCCACGACGTGATCCCCACCGCAACCAGGGCGGCAAAGGGAGATGGCGCACGCGCAGCAATTCGATAACCACGTACCGCAATAATCACAAAGGCTACGAGGACGGCCAGCGTGCCCAGCAATCCCCACTCTTCACCGATAATTGCGTAGATTGTATCAGTATGTGGTTGCGGAAGCCAGAGATGCTTTTGCCGGCTCATTCCCACACCCTGCCCAAACAGACCACCACTGCCAAAGGCGTATAGCGAATGAATGATCTGATACCCTTCTGCACTGGCCCGCGACCAGGGATCGAGAAAAGCCTGCCAGCGCCCACTGCGAAAAGTGACGATCAGGGCGAAGAAGGCAACCGATGCCAGCAACGCGGCCCCGGTCACATGCAACAGATTTGCACCAGCAGCAAAGAAAATGGTGCCGCCAATCATCAGAATGATAATCGTGGTACCCAAATCCGGCTGCAACATGATCAGGCCACAGATAAACCCCAGTATCACTGCAAACGGCGCCAGACCATAAGCTACATTCCCCAATCGATGACCACGTCGCGAGAGCCAGTGGGCAAAGTAGATGATCACAGCCAGCTTGACAAACTCGGCGGGTTGAATGCTCAATACCCCCAGCCATCCTTCACCAAACCGAATCCACGACCGCGAACCATTCACCTCGGTCATACTGGCCGGTAAGATCAGCACCAGTACCAGCAACACTAATGCCACTGTCATCAACTGTATCGAATAGTGTTGCCAGACCCGACAGTCAATCCGTTGCATAAACCACAGCGCTACCAGCCCAATCACTGCTCCGGTTGCCTGCCGCAACAGATAGTAGAATGGATTACTGTACAACACCGAAGCCTCAACAAAGCTGGCGCTGTAGACCATAATCAGACCAAATGCCGTTAACCCAATCACGGTAGCCAGTAATACCCGGTCTGGCGGGCGATGGGTGCGGTCAAAGAGCAAATGTGTTGGGCGCGATCCATCACTCTTGACCATACTCCTCTTCTTTCCTTCACAAAATGCCGACTTCCCAATCAGCCACGCTACGCTGGCGTTACCAGACGTACCAGGACAATCATCACCAGCGCAATGGCAAACACCCACAACCAGCCCTGTATCGGGAAGCGGCGAATGAACAACGGTGGAAAAAAGCGTAGATCGATGGTCAGGCGGGGAGCAAGGGCAACGCCGATCACAATGCCACTGAGCAATCCACCAAGATGCCCCCAGTTATCGATCACGCCTTGGGCTGCAAAACCGATCAACAGATTAATTAAAGCAATTGCCACAATGCCACGCACCTGATTTTGGCCAAACTCACCCAATACCCGACGGTTGAGATAGTAGAACACACCCAGACCACCAATCAGACCGAAGATTGCCCCACTCGCTCCCACTGCCGGTGCCGGTGAGAGAGCGTATGACGCGATACTGCCACCGAGTCCACTGAGCAGATAAAGAGCGAGAAAACGGCCATGGCCATAAAAACGTTCGGTCTCTGGCCCTAACACCGAGAGCGCATACCCGTTGAAGAAGATATGGATCAGGTTCGCGTGCAGAAAAACCGCGGTCAACAACCGCCATAGTTCACCATTGGCAATCCGCTCGTTGATCTTCGCCCCCAGGACTGCCAGTACTGGAAATGCCGGTTGAAAGAACGATCCACTGAGCACACAACTCAGAACGTAGACAATCCCTATCGCCCAGAGCAAACTCTGTGTCACGAACGGGCGAGGTGGGGCGGGGCGGGGTGGAGGTGGCGGTGGTTCTTCCGGCAAATCGGGACGACGGCCAAACTCGCGCTCGGCTCGACGCAGAAATGCTTCAATATCGTCGGATTCATCAGGTGGACGGGTCATACTTCTGCTCCCCGGCGCGACCGTCAGCCAACTCGCGCACGATCTGGCGAAACGCCTCACCACGGTGAAACTCATTCCGAAACATGCCGAAACTGGCACATCCGGGCGAAAGCAAGACTGCACCACCGGGTTGAGCCAATGAGCGGGCCGTTGCCACCGCGGTAGATAGATCGGTAAAAGGCCCGGCAAGCGGTATTTGTGGTGCGTACTGGCTCAAGAGCGTCTGCAATCGAGGTGTTGCACTTCCCTGTAACAACACGACAGCCGCAGCGCCCTGCGCAATGGTATCCGCCAGGTATACCAGATCAAGGTCTTTATCAGCACCACCAGCGATCAATACAATCGGCCCCGCGACAGTCGCCAATGCTGCCGCTGTTGCTGATGGATTCGTCGCCGTTGTATCATTGATATACCGCACTCCATCAATGGTTGCGACTAGCTCCAGCCGGTGTTCAACCGTTGTCATCTTACGGAGTGCCGCTACAATCGCTTGCGGTTCGATTCCAACATGGTAGGCCAACGTAGCCGCCGCCAGGGCATTGGCCAGATTGTGGGTGCCGGGTAAGCGCAGATCAGAACGATGCGCGAGTATCACATCACGATAGCGCAGATACCCATCGGCATCAACCGTTGCAGCAGCCGTCGGATCAGAGAGACTGAAACTGAT
Organism: Chloroflexus sp.; assembly: GCF_034434295.1. Classification (GTDB taxonomy): domain Bacteria; phylum Chloroflexota; class Chloroflexia; order Chloroflexales; family Chloroflexaceae; genus Chloroflexus. The sequence goes on along the minus strand of NZ_DAOTZQ010000109.1, from coordinate 20,561 downwards.
GATGCCACTCCGGCCACGACCCCAGGTTTTAGCCTGCTCTGGTGGTAAAACCGCAATTCCATCTTCGTCCTGATGTGCCATGATCTGGCGCTTGGCGTTCGCGTAGGCCGCAAACGAGCCATGCCAGTTGAGATGGTCAATGCCCAGATTGGTCAGCAGTGCATAATCCGGGCTTAACCCGGCTTCACCGAGTCGTTCGAGTTGAAAGCTGCTCAGCTCCAGCACAACCGGTGTCTGCGGCCCGATCTTTTCGAGAGCATCTAAGGCCGAAATGCGCAAATTCCCGGCGATAACTGCATCAGGGTAGCGTTGCCGGATCATCGCTGCCAGCATCAGGGTCGTGGTTGTCTTTCCTTTCGTACCGGTCACTCCCAGGATAGGGCCGGGGCAGGCTCGAAAGAAGAGGGTCATCTCGGTTTCGATTCTGACCCCATACGAGCGGGCGAGCGCCAGCCAGGGTGAGTCGGGACGCACCGCCGGATTAACCACCAGTAGATCGGCGGCCTGAATATCTTCGGCCCGATGTTCGCCCAATGTGTAGTGCACCTGCTTCCCGATCTCGGCGGCAAATGCATCAAGGTGGGCTTTCGGTTCGGCCAGCATCTCTGCCGCAGCAAGATCGGTTACGGTCACGTCGGCACCATGGCGTAAGAGCCAGCGTGCCACTCCCAGGCCACCGCCGTGAACCCCAAGCCCCATGACAAGCACCCGTTTTCCTGCCACCGCTACCATTACCGGCTCCCATCACCTTCAATCACCATTATCGCCGGTTGATCGACCTGTATCCCCGTCGCAGGTGGGCCAAAAATCAGCGCCAGCGAGATACCAACCATTGCGGCCACGGTGCCGATCAAGACAAAGCGCTGCGTTACTTGCGGTTGACTCCAGCCGAGCAATTCAAAATGGTGATGGAGTGGTGCCATCTTGAAGATACGCCGCCCTTCGCCGTACCGCCATTTCGTCCATTTGAAATAGCCGGTCTGAATCATGGTGGACAACGCTTCCACCACAAACACAACCCCGATCACCGGCAAGAGCAACCACTGCTGCGATTGTAACGCCACCACAGCCAGCGTTGCACCAAGCGCCAGGGCACCCAGATCACCCATAAACACCTGCGCCGGATAAGCGTTATACCAGAGAAAAGCAGCGCAGGCACCCACTACGGTGAAGCAGAAGGCCATCAGATTGGTCAGGCGTGGCTCGGCGAGGAACGTTATTACGCCATATGCACCAAAGGCGAGAGTCAGATTCCAACCGGCCAGGCTATCGAGACCGTCGGTGATATTGACTGCATTCGAGATAAAGACGATGATCAGTACTGCAATCGGAATAAACCACAACCCGATGTTTACTTCACCGACGAACGGAATCTGGACAAGACCCTCGTGCTCCAGACCATACGGCTGCGGCAGATAGAGCGCCAAGCTGGCCACAAAGGCAACAGCCATCATAATCCAGAACTTAAAGCGCACGGTAAAGCCATGCGTCTTTGAGCGGGAACCGGTCAGCGACAGCCAGTCGTCAATCGCACCCAGAACGGCAAAACTTACCATTACGCCCAGGGGCAGCAGCATTGACCAGCGATCAACCAGGTTGAATAGGATCGTCAGGATCAACACGGTGCTCACGATCATGATGCCGCCCATGGTTGGCGTGCCCACCTTGGTCAGATGGCTCTGGGGGCCATCCGGTCGAATACGCTTCCCCAACTTATGCCGGCGTGCGAAACGTACCCACCACCCACCGATGATCAGGGTCAACACAAACGCTGCCGCAGCAAGCAAGAGGGCACGCGCCATATCTTGAACCAGCACTGCACGAAGGACACTCACGCAATTTCTCCTGTGTCGTTACGAGTAGTAGCCTGCAAAGCGGCAACGATCGTCTCCATCTGTACGCCGCGCGACCCTTTGATAAGCAGGTAGTCACCGGGCTGGATGTACCGGTTCAGCAGGTTGATCGCCGCCTCATTATCGTCACATATAAACACCTGCTCTGCCGGCATTCCGGCTGAACGTGCTGCCTCGGCCATGGTATGCGCCTGTCGCCCAACGGCAACCAGCACATCGGCCATCGTTGCCGCCGCTCCCCCAACCTGCTGATGACCTTCAATGCTGGCTGCACCCAGTTCAAGCATCTCGCCTAACACAGCAATCCGCCGCCCATTGGTTTCAGCCAGCACCTGTAGCGCAGCGATAGTCGAAAGTGGTGCCGCGTTGTATGTATCATCGATGATAGTAACACCGTTCCGTCCGGCTACGACCCGCAGCCGCAACTGATCACCGGGTTCGCGCAGCCCTTCAGCGATGGCTGCCCAATCCAGCTCCAGCACCAGCCCGGTGGCAATGGCTGCCAGCGCCGTATAGGCGTGGTGGCGACCGATCAGTGGTGTGATCAGGCGATGACTCTGACCTTCACAGCCGACCGTCAGCTCGATCCCGTACAATCCGTGGCTCACCACGTCGAGTAAACGCACATCGGCACTTGGCGCGTAGCCGTAGGTCAACACCCGAGCAGCAGTGCGACTCGCCATTGCCGCCACCCGGTGGTCATCGGCATTAAGGATACACCAGCCATCGGCAGGCAACGACTCGGGCAATTCGGCCTTTGCATGCGCAATGGCTTCGATACTTCCCAACCGTTCCAGATGCGAAGGGCCAACATTGGTCACGATACCAATTTGAGGGCGGGCAAGCGTCGCCAGAAAGCGAATCTCACCCGCCGCCCACATCCCCATCTCGAGCACTGCCACTTGATGGTCGGCAGTCAGCCCGAGTAAGGTTGCCGGTAACGTCACCTCACTATTAAAACTACGTTGACTTTTTAAAGTGCGCAGGCGTCGGCTACAGACTGCCGCCACAACCTCTTTTGTCGAGGTCTTGCCCACACTGCCGGTGATTCCTATCACCGTCGGCGTGAACATCTGTCGATGGTAGACGGCCACGCGCTGCAAGGCGAAGAGCGGGTCGTCTACAGCGATGAGGAGACATGCGTCAGGCGGAACGGTTACCAGAGTCTGAGCCTGCGCCGGTTCGATCAACCGCCAGGGGCGAGCAACTGTGTCGAGATCGGAGGCCAGCGCAGTCACTTTTTCTGGTGAAACCAGCGCTGCCGCAGCACCGCGTGTCACCACATCGGCCAGAAAACGGTGTCCATCGGTACGTTCGCCGGTTAATGCTACAAAGAGCGATCCCGGCGTCACTTCGCGCGAATCGGTTACGACCTGGCCAATCTGACAACTGGCCCAGGATGGTGGCAGCGTTACCGCCTGTCGTGTCGCACGAGGTTGTACTCCGTACAATAAATTGTCGAGCCTGATCAATGTGCCCTCCCCAAGCCGTTGCCGAAACCAACCGTCTTGCGGAGGCCATTATAGCATCTCCCTTTCGCCGACCTCTATCGGTAGAGGTTGGCACAAGCTGATAACAAGCTGAAAACCGCCAGATGAACATCTTCCTGCCCCTTCACGGTTGCCCTGGACTAACCAGGCTACGATCAGGCGGTATATGAGCGTAGCGTAACAACTGCTCGACCACGTTGTAATAGACCGGAATAGCAGTAAGTACGCCGAGCGTATCCTTCTTCGGTCGATCAACCTTCACCAGTACGACAAACCGCGGTTCATCGACCGGGGCAATGCCCAACACCGAACCAATCGTGTAGACGGGATCGTAGCCACCGCCGGGTAGCGGGATCGAGGCCGTTCCCGTTTTGGCTCCCACCCGATAGCCAGGCACAAGCCACTGGTCACTCCAGTTACCGGTGCGCGGCCCCCAAATCACCGGTGCGTAGTGATTCGCCGACTCGACCATCATCTCGCGTACCGCACGCGCCACTTCTGGAGTCACCGGTCGGGCAACGACCTGTGGCTCAGTGCGGACACATTCATCGTTACGGCAAACCTGTTGCACCACATAGGGCCGCATCATCACCCCATCATTCGCAATGGCACCGGCAGCCTGCACCAGCTGCAACGGGGTCACGGAAATCCCCTGGCCGTAGGCGTTGGTTAAAAAGGTGAGCGGATTGTAGCCGGCACTACCATAGAAATTAACAATCCCACTCTCCTCACCGGCCAGATCGACGCCGGTCGGCTGGCCAAAACCGAAGCGCGTCAAGACCCGGTAAAACGTCTCTGGCCCAACCAATTCATTAAATTGCAATGCCGCCACATTGCTCGAATAGTAGATCATCCCGGCCAGCGTCAGCGGGCCGTGAGGTGCCGCATCAAAATTGCGCAAGACCTGACCGTAGCGTACCACCCAACCCGGATCGTCAACCGTTGTCGTTGTCGTCACCACCCCTGAACTGAGGGCCGCTGCCGCCGTCACCAGCTTAAAAGTGCTGCCCGGTTCGTAAATCGTACCGATTGCCGGATTCCGCCCATACACCTCTGGCGGATACTCTTGCCAGCGGTTCGGATCGAAGAATGGCCAGTTGGCCATTGCCAGAATAGCGCCACTGCGTGGGTCAAGCACGATAATCGTACCGCCATCGGCATTCTGCTCATCAATGGCCCGCTGTAGCTCTCGTTCAGCCACCTGCTGCATAAATGGATCGATGGTCAACTGCAAATCGGCCCCATCTTGCGGTGGTAACGTGCGGGCCAGGCTGGTTGCAATCGGGTTTCGATTTGGATCAAACTCACCTTCAATTCGCCCTTCGGTACCACGTAGTAATTGATCGTAATAGGCTTCAATCCCACTGACGCCCTCGCCATTCAGGTTTAATGCACCGACAACCTGAGCAGCAGAGATACCCTGCGGATAGAAACGCATCGGCTCGTAGACCAGCCAGAGACCGGGCAACTCAAGTTCGGCAACCTGCGCAGCCACTTCTGGTTCAAGCCAGCGCGCCAGACGCACCCACTGCCGATCTGAGCGCAACGCCGATAAAATCTGATCTGCCGGCTGATCGGTCAGGCCAGCAATAAGAACTGCAATCTCCGCTTTGCGGGCAGCAGGCACCTGGGGCGGCACAGCAAACAGACTCTGGCGTTCAACGTCCATCGCCAGCACTGTCCCGCTGGCATCACTGATCTGGCCACGCCGCGGTGCCAGCAAGGTCGGCGTCTCAATTTCCAGCCGCGCCTTGCGCACAAGGTCGTTGCTACGCACCACCTGGAGATCAACGAGACGAACAATGATGATAGTTGTTATCAGAAGACAACCGATCAAGAGCACCTGCAAGCGCCAGCGCGGTAGTGGCTTGCCTGCGGGAACCGGCGTTGTTGATGCCGTCGTTGGCGTTGTCACTGATGAGCGGCGGGTTGTAGCAGCCATAACAGGTTACTCATCAAGTGGCGGTAAATCTGGAATACGAACATACCGTACCTGATCGGGTGTCGGTGTGCGAAAGCCCAATTCGGTGGCCCGTTTCATGCGTGCTTCAACTGACTGAACCCGGGCCATCTGCTCATGCAGCCGCGAAAACTCACGATTAAGCTGTACCTGCTGCTGACGCAAGCCAACCAGCTCATAATTCATGCGGGTCACCAGACCACTCTGCACCAGTGTCAACAGACTGAGCAGGCAGAAGATGAGGCTCAACAACAGCATATAGCGTGCTCCATCGAGTCGCAGGTAACGCGAAAGGTCAATCCGTCGCAACCGCACTCGGCCCACAATGGCTGGAATGTGTTCAGTTCGTACTGCCATACCTCTATCCTCTCAATGACCCGCTATCCGATCCGGGTAGCAACCCGTAACTTTGCACTGCGCGCACGTGGATTGCTTGCCACTTCCGCAGCCGTCGGCACCACCGGCTTCTTCGTCAGAATAGTCAGTCGCGGTGTCTCGCCAGATGCTTCTGCCCGCAAAAACTGCTTTACGATGCGATCTTCCAGTGAATGAAAACTGATCACCGCCAATCGACCGCCTGGGGCAAGCAGTTCAACCGCCTGGGGCAGAGCAGTCTGCAACCGATCAAGCTCATGGTTTACCGCAATCCGCAAGGCTTGAAACGTGCGGGTTGCCGGATGAATACGACTATGGCGCCCACCAACTGCACGCACAACAACCTCAGCCAGCTCCGCCGTGCGGTGAAAGGGTTGCGTTCGCCGATGCTCAACGATTGCCCGTGCAATGCGGCGAGCAGCATGCTCTTCACCATACAAAAAGATAATGTCGGCCAGTTCACGTTCACTCAATCTATTCACCATATCGGCAGCGGTCAAGCCCTGCGTTGGATCAAGCCGCATATCCAGAGGGCCATCTGCCGCGAACGAAAAGCCACGTTCAGGCGTGTCAAGCTGGTACGACGACACCCCCAGATCGAACAGAATGCCATCAAAAGTGCTAAAACCGGCGGTAGCGGCAAGCGTTGCCAGATCGGCAAAAGAGCCATGGCAGAGCACGACCTGTTCGGTCAGACCTGCTGCATGTAAGCGAGCAGCAGTTGCCGCAAGTGCAGCGGGATCGGCGTCAATCCCCAGCAACCTGCCACCAGGCTGCGCTGCCTGCAACACCGCTAGCGCGTGCCCCCCACCACCAACGGTCGCATCGAGATACCGCCCGGCGGGGCGCGGTGCCAGCATCGTCAGCACCTCGGTTAATAGAACCGGTGTATGCTGGAACGTTGCCGTCATCAAATCCCCAACTTCCGCATCTGTTCATCAAAGTGTGGCCCCTGACTTTCCAGACGTTGTTGCACCTCACGCCAGCGTTCAGGTGCCCAAACTTCAATAAACGCATCAAGCCCAACCAGCAATACCTGATCGGTCAACCCACCGGCTTCACGCAGATTCTGCGGCAACAAAATCCGTCCCTGTCGATCCATCTCCTGTTCCGCAGCGCTGGCAAAGAGCAAACGACGCAGCATCCGCGCATCTTCATCCACCAGCGACAACGCACTCACCCGCCGGGTCAGATCGCTCCAGTAGGGTAGGGGAAAGATGAGCAGACAACGGTCAAAACCACGGGTCACCACCATCCCACCGGCGAGATCGGCGCGAAAGCGTGCCGGGATGGCCAGACGTCCCTTCTCGTCGATGGTATGCTCGTATGACCCAAGAAACACGGTTTACGACCCTTTTTCGTAGGAAGTGTGGGATTTCCCCCCACTTTTCCCCACTTTTCCCCATCTGTCGCCACATTATAGCCGACTCTTTGCTGTGTTTCAAGCCAGTAAAGCATCTACTTGCATACCAATTTGATAGAAATTCAGATAAACGGGTGACGATCGTGTAGAATATTTGAGCGGATCACAGACAACAATTACGAAAAGAGGAACACATGAGCGAAGCGCATAACGAATTGACCCATCTCGACGCTGCCGGCCACGCCCGCATGGTAGATGTTGGTGATAAGGCTGTCACCGCTCGTGAAGCGGTAGCCCGTGGCCGGGTGGTGATGCAACCGGAGACGCTCGCCCTGATCATGGATGGCAAACTCCCCAAGGGTGATGTACTGGCCGTAGCGCGCGTAGCCGGCATTATGGCTGCGAAACGCACTGCCGAATTGATACCACTATGCCACTTGCTCAATCTGAGTCACGCCAGCGTCCAATTCACCCCTGATCCGGCAACCCATGCTCTGGAAATTGAGGCAACTGTGCGCTGCCAGGGTCAGACCGGGGTCGAAATGGAAGCACTGACCGCCGTCAGTATCGCCGCTTTGACGATTTACGATATGTGCAAAGCGGTCGATAAGACTATGCAGATCGACCAGATTCGCCTCATCGCCAAGCGCGGGGGGCGGAGTGGCGACTGGCAGCGTCCACATGAGGAGAGGTAATCAGGCGACCGGGTGAGATGTGGGCAGGTAGGGGAAATGCACGTGGCTGTCAATGCCACCCGCACACATCCGCGCACATCCGTGGGGAGCAGCGGTGGAACGCGGATGCACGCGGTTCGGGCGGATGGGCGCGGATAGGCGGTATGGTGATCCGCGGGTATTCGCGCCATCCGCGCATATCCGGGGTGGTCATCTGGGGAACGCGGATGGACGCGGATAGGCGGTATGGTGATCCGCAGGTATCCGCGCCATCCGCGCATATCCGGGGTGGTCATCTGGGGAACGCAGATGGACGCAGATTCGGCGGATGCACGCGGATAGGCGGTATGGTGATCCGCGAGTATCCGCACCATCCGCGTATATCCGTGTTGATCATCGGCAGAACACGGATGCACGCGGTTCGGGCGGATAGACGCGGATCGGTTGTCAGCACTCATGATCCGTCAATGACCGAACTGATCGTGCGAGTCACTGTTGGATGCCTGTACAGCGGGGAGGGCATATTGGAGCGCGTGGCATGCACTGCATTTTACCCGATTTGATATAGCGTCTGCCTGATCTCCCCTATCCCGTTGCACGGCAGAGGGCCGGGGGTGAGAGCGTTCGGCGTATCCCCAGGCCCTGTCTTCCGCACACTTACATGTTCCGTCCACCCCTGAACCCATCGCTCCCCGTGGTCTTCTGGATTTCTGGCTTGACACTGAACAAATGTTCTGATACAATACAGTTCAGCAAAGAGATTACAAGCCGGAGATCAGGTATGCTAAGCTGGAGAATGTTGCGGGAATGGCCCCGCCACCCATCATCCGTTGTCTGGCGACATCCACCACGAAGTGAACGGATCACGCTACTCACGATGCGGTTTGGCTTTCTCCCGGCTGCGTTTCAGTACCAAAATAGTATTCACCGGGTTGTCAACGTCCTGCACATCCGCGATACCTGTGATCGTCATGGTGAACGGCGTTACTACCGGGTTGCCTGCGCCGATGGTGTTGTACGAACCCTCATTCATGATTTGCGTTCCGGGAACTGGTATCTCCAGCGCGAGTGGTTTCGTCAGATATGAAAGGTTGATCCCGCCACGATGACATCACACCGTTCACCATAGACGCGCACAGCCGCATTTTTATACGTAGCCAGGGTCAATGAAACGTGCTGCCTGATGATCAGCCATCGCATCGGTTATTGCAAAGTCAGATGATCGCGAATTCGAGCACATCGTACCCGTGATCAGCAGGTTCACCGGCGCGACATGCACCGGGTAGCGTGCACGGTCGGTGCAGCGGCATTGCTTCCGCACGCCAGACAGCGCAATGCCTACATGACCGGGCGTGAACGGTTTTCGATCCAGCACGTAATTTCGCCGTGGATGAGCAAAAGGACTTCCGGTTGTTGTACCACCGGATCAGGAACCATCTTGCCCATCCCTATCTCGAAGGAGACAGCACCGTATGGCACACGCATCACGTTCTCATACCCCAACACCCACAACCGAATCTGCGCCTGTCCTTTCCACACCTGAAACTGCGTTTCGCCGCCAGCCGCCATTTCTGATGTGGTACGACGACAACCCCAAGACTCCGGTAGCACGCAAGATTACCGAGGCTATTGAAGCCTATAAAGCCCGCTTTCCCGGCGTGCAACCGACTCTGGTGCTGGTCAACGAAGCTGACGTGACGACTATCGAAGGAATTACCGTGCGGGCAATGCCAACCGTCAGCCGCAATACGTACTGGGTGGGGCAGATAGTCTAGTTCAGCGAGATGGAGAGAACTCATAACCCAGGTTGATCCCCTTTGTCACCACAGAGACACGGAGGACACAGAGGGTGTGGATAAGCCGGTTCGCTACCGTGAGGCAAGACGTAGCGCGTCCATGGGAACTGGTGCGCTCCACATCGTTCATACGGTTACGCCACACAGTGTTGCGGGCAACATCGTGCTGTTCAGCCTGGCAGTCAGCATCCGTGGCCTGCTCACAGCATAGGTGGCAATGTGAGTCTCATGTCACATCTGATACCGTCCAATGCATGGCACGCGATCCAAAATGCACCCTTTCGCTACCTTCTCGTGCGGCAATGTGAACGGGCGTATGCAATATCCGTAGGTGCGGGTAGGGACGGGTTCAGAACCCGCCCCTCCGGAATCTGTCCGAATCATGAGGCGACACCTACAGACTGGCCTGCCGTGCTATACCTGGCAGTTTTGCCGTCTACGGAACCCGCCCGAATTGTACAGGTGACATCTGCGGATTATTGTGAATATGACGGATAGCCATAGATTACCGCATATTCGGTGCCAGATAGTGATGCGCAGTAGAACTTATTTCATAAAAGCTGTACTGTCATGCTACCCGACCATGGTACAGGCCCACGAATGCTTGCCAATGACCAACGATAGCCTATCCTGCTCCCAGTCTACCGGTATGGGAACGAGGAGCACTGACGATCATCGCCAGTGCCATCACTCGTTGGAGTGGTTATCTTGCCTGCTTGTCATGCGTGTGATGCAGGGTGTGGAGTGCGGCAGCATAGCTGCCGCACCAGCCGTGCTCATGATCCGGCACGTGGCACACCGTTGACCCGGCTGGTCACGATCATGGGATCGGTCGGCAAGAGATATTTTTTAGGTTATCTTACTCAAGAGATGAACTGGTGATGGGAGACTACACAGAAAGGGTTGTGTCAACGGAGTGAAGAGACCTCACAGAATACCAGTGCTTGCGTAACGATGTGCATCGTACTGCCGTGCTGAAGTACTATCGGCAAGCTGCTGGCAGATCGTTAACAGACACAGGATCACTATTGCGACGTCAGGATGATATGAGCTAACGTCTTGGGCTTGCTCTACTCCCAGCAGTGAAGTGCGATACATCCCTGAACCCCAGATCATCGCTGCTGAGATTCAGGAACGAACAGAATATCGGATCATGTGCAAGAGATAGCCCCTGGCGATGTCCTGAATGCCCTCACCTCCAATGCGCCGCAGAGGAGAGGAGACCGGAAGTTTGATCTATGCCTTCCTGATGAGCTAGAAGGTGGGTTGGTTTTTACTTTCTGTCCACCTCTGAACCGTGAGGGGCGAGAGACAGATACTACCAAATCTTAATAGCTGGTGATCGTCAGATCACGTATCATGAACATTCTTCCACCAGACTCAGGCACCACGAAGGCACCACGTTATGAAATAAATCCCATCAACACCTACGACCTTTGTGCATCGAGGTAAGCCAGTCCTTCCTGGGCGTAGGGATTATCGGGATCGAGCGCCAGTACATTTTCGAGGGCTACGCGCTGGTCTTCGGGATCATCAACCGCACCACTTAGCCAGAGCCAGGCTTCCGGGATGTATTCATTCAGTTCAACCAGCTCTAGCAGTAGTGCCCGTGCCCGCTCTTTATCACCCCGTACCAGCGCCTGCGCACCCTCGTACAGCAGTTCAGCCTGATGACGATCAAGCGGAGTCATTGGTTAATCCTCCTCTCTGGCCGGTCGCGGCTGAGCCACGGCGTGCCACCTGGACTACTTCGGCCAGAATGCTGAGCGCAATTTCTTCCGGTGTCTTCGCACCAATCGGCAGCCCAATCGGGCCGTGAATACGCGCCAGATCGGCGGGAGTAAACCCTTCCGCGGCCAGTCGTTCGAGCCGGCGGGCATGCGTTTTCGGACTACCCAGGGCGCCGATGTAGCGCGCCGGTGAGCGTAAAGCCACTCGTAATGCCGGATCATCGAGTTTGGGATCATGGGTCAGCACTGCCACACTACTACGGGCATCGAGCCTGCCCTCCAATGCTTCGTCAGGCCAGGCCAGAATCAGCTCATCCACATGGGCAAACCGCTCGCTGGTAGCAAATGCTTCCCGCGCATCAATCACAACCGTGCGGAAACCAACCACTTTCGCCAGGGCGGCCAGCGCAATACTGATATGCACCCCACCGACCATATACAACGTCGGTGGCGGCACAAAGCTCTCGACAAAGATAGTTACCTCTGGTGAGAGCGTAACCGTCTGCGTTTCCCCCGCTATCAGCAATGGTAAAGCCGCCTGCACAGCCTGCGCCGTCAGGCTAGCCTCACCCAAATCGCCTATCATCTGCCCATCGGGCTTGAGGGCCATCTTCGCCCCAACCAGACCACCTGCCAGGACGGTTATCGTTGCCAGCGGCGTTCCGTTGCGCACCGCCTCACGTACCAGCTCGTAGATTGTGCTCATAGCCATTCCTGTTCCGCGTATGGTGCTCAACGCAATGGTTCGACCAGCACATCAATCGTACCACCGCAGGCCAACCCCACATCCCACGCCGTTTCATCGGCCACTCCGAAATGGAGCAGGCGGGACTGACCGGTTGCAATTGCTTCCTGGCAGGCATCAAAGACGGCACCTTCAATACAGCCACCACTGACCGAACCAACAATCCCGCCGCCGGATGATACCGCCATCTTGGCGCCAACCTGGCGTGGCGAAGAACCCATTGTGCGCACAACGGTCGCTATCGCTACCTTCTCACCACGTGCCAGCCAGCGATCTATTGCATCGATGATCTCGTGCATGACTCATGCTCCTTTGGAACGTCCGGCGCCCTACCAGCGCCAGAGGTGTCACCACGGGTCATTTGTCAGTCAGACCAAAAGGTAAGACTGACCCACTCCACAGTCACAAGTGTCTCACGGCGACATCAACCAAAGATACCTGCGCTCGTCTCAGAACCGTCCCTTGCCAATCACGAGAGCAATCTCTTCAAGATTGAGCCGGAGTAGCCCAGACTGAAGCCTGTGATCACCGTGGAAATCGATCCGAACCCTTACAGTTACCATAACTCAAGTTGCCACCTATGCTATGAGCAGACCACGGAGACTGACTGCCAGGATGAACAGCACGACGTTGCCCTAAGCACCGTATGAGGTGTATGCACGATGTGGGGAGCAGCCAGTTCCCATGGACGTGCTACGTCACGACTCACGGTAGCAACCCGGATTATCCACACCCTCTGTAGCTCTGTAGTGACAAAGGTAGCGACTTGGATTACCACAACGATCAGATGCCGCAGTGATCGCACCCGTCCTACAAGCCAGCCTGCATCATCGTGGAAACCGTGAGTCGATCTTCTAATCGGCCATACTCGACCGCACCTCCGCCCGGCGTTGTCTGCGCACGTCGTACCATTGCCAGAACCAGACACTGCCAACAATTAGCACGCCTATCGCATCTGTCAGCAGGTTGGGCCAGAAACAGAGAAATGTGCCGAACGCAGCAACTATCCACTCCCACCACGTCGTCTTTCGCACCAGATAGAACATCGAAACCGCTGAGAAGGCAATCGTGCCGAGGGTCGCCGAGAACCACGACATCGCGACCTTACTCCATTCTACATCGACCAGCGGCTGCCCGCTGGCGCCGATCATCAGAATCTCTGGCGTAAAGGCGAAGAGGAGCGGCATCACGTATAGCAACTTCGCAAACTTAAACGATGTCCACCCTGTCTTCCAGGGATCGGCACCGGCAATCGCGGCACCCGCATATGCGGCCACACAGACCGGCGGCGTGATATTGCTATCCTGGCTAAACCAGTAGACGATCATATGGGCTGCCAGAATCGCCACCCCCAAATCATTCAGCGCCGGGACTGCAATTACGGCGGTGATCAGGTAAGCCGCGGTCACCGGTACCCCCATGCCCAGAATGAGTGACGCGATACCGATCAGCAGCACCGCAATCAGCAGATTACCACCGCTCAGGCTGACAATGATATTGGCAAACCGCTGCCCCACTCCGGTCGCGTAAATAGTACCGACGATCATCCCGATCACGCCAACGGTGGCGCCAATCACCAATGTATCACGCACACCCTTCTGGATCGCCTCGTTGATCGTCTTGATCACGCGAACCGTACTACGCAGAAAAGCGTTTACCACCGTCCCGCCCTGCGCTGCCGGGTTTTTGAAATCGGCCAGATTTTCCGGCAACAGGTACATCAGGGGAATACACGAGAGAATCGACCAGAAAGCGGCATAGCCGGGTGAAAATCCTCGCACAAGCATGAAGATCACAACCAGCAACGGTAACGAGAGGTACCATTCGTTCCGAATGATCTGCCAGGCCGTCTGTTCGGTCTTAATTCCGCTTAAACCGAACTTCCTGGCCTCAAAATGCACCATGGTCAACACCGACAGGAAGTAGAGAACGGCCGGCACAATCGAGATTGCCACAATCACCGAATAGGGCGTGTTCGTCAGCTCCGACATCAGAAACGCCCCGGCACCCATCACCGGCGGCATAAACGCACCGCCAATCGACGCCGACGGCTCAATCGCCCCGGCCACGTGAGGACGGAAACCGGCCCGTTTCATCAAGGGAATGGTGAACGTACCGGTACTGACGGTGTTAGCAATCGCACTCCCAGAAATCGAGCCAAACAGTGCCGATGACAAGACTGCCACTTTTGCCGGACCACCGGTGCTTCGTCCGGCCAGCGCCAGCGGCAGATCGATGAAGAAACGGCTGGCACCAGCCTTGTTGAGAAATGCACCAAAAAAGATGAACAGAATAACGTAACTGACCAGCACATTGGCCATGACGCCGAATACGCCTTCCTGATCGAGGAAGAGTACCGTTGCCACCCGTTGCCAGGGCTGACCACGATGGGCAAAGGTGTCAAGTATCGGAATGTCGTACAGCACAAAGCCGAAGCGCAGGTAGAGAATGAAAAAGAGGCCGATCAGTGTCATCGACCAGCCCAATACCCGACGCGCAATCTCCAGCGAGATGATCAAACCGATGACACTCACTGTAAAATCGGTCGGATTATACGCCCCGGCCCGCCGTTGCAATGCCGGATAATTAATAATGAAGTAACCGACAACGATGACCGTGATGACGATCAGCGCCAGATCGAGAATTGTCGGCCCACCGCGTGGCACAATCACTGCACGCAGCGGCCCCGGCAATCGCTCAGCCAGACCGGATAGCCACGGTTGCAAGGGACTCTTCTTGCCAACAGCCGGGTACAGCAGCAACACCAGAATATAGGTCAACATCACGTAGATTCCGCGTTGCCACTGCACCGGTGCCGGCAGCGTACCGGCAGTGTAAATATAAAAACCGGCCATACCGACCGCAATCAGGGCTACCACGAGGCCCCAAAAGCGACCCAACGACCGGGTTGGTTTCTCTTCCTGTTCAAGATACTCGCGAACCTTTTCCTGATCGATCTCGTCACTGGTTGGCGTTACACCGACACTATCAGGTTGTTTCAGATCAGACATAAGCGCCTCTTTACATGGTAGTACCAGAGGGAGCAAATTGCTCCCTCCGGTTCCAGCTCAGCCGCCCCGTTGCTATACAATGAAAACGCCTACTTCAATTCGTCGGGAATCTGTACACCCTGCTCAGTCCAGAACTTCACCGCACCGGGGTGCAGCTTATTCGCAATCCCGGTGATACCAACTTCCAATCCCATCTCACTGGCGGATGGATGCGCCTCGCGGAGTCGCTCCAGCCCACCATCGAGGTAGACAGCCTTCAGCGCCTGATACACAATGTCTTCCGGTACATCGGCGTTGGCAACCCAAAGCGCTGTATCCTGGAAGCTCATCACATCATTCGGCACTCCATCGTATGCACCACCGGTCAGCGCCCGTTGCGAATAGAACGGATACTGCTCGAAGAAGCCACCTTCAACACCGGGGGTGTAGATGTCGATCAGCTTGATCTTGGTAGCGGCTGCCGCTTCACGTACCGATGCGTTCGGGAAACCGGCCAGCACCCAGAAGCCATCGAGCTGCCCGTCGGCCATTGCCGCCGCCGCCTGTGAATAGCCAAGGTACTCGATCTGAATCTTGTCGAATAGGCCCAATGCCTTGAAGTAGCGTTCGGCGCTGAGTGCAGCACCCGAACCGGCATTCCCCAACGCAATGCGCTTACCGACCAGATCGGCCACCGAGTTAATGCCGCTGGCTTCAGCAACAACCAGATGGGCAACACCGCCGTAGAGGGGAGCCACCGGCATCACTTTGTCATAGACGGTGGGATCGTCGGGCAACTGCCCTAGCGCACCCAGAGCGACATCACCCGAATAGACAATCCCGAACTGCCGATCACCAGCATTGACCGAGCGCAAGTTCTCGGCGGAGCCACCGGTACCTTCAGCCGTGATGTCCACGCCGGGCACCTTCTCTTTGATAATCAACGAAAGCACATCGGCATACACCTGAAACACACCGCCAACCGGCCCACCACCAAAAGCGTAGCGAAGAGTCTGTGCGGGAGCAGGTACAGGTGCTGACTCACCGGCAGGTGCAGCCGTCGGCGCCGTTGTCGTCGGCGCACTCCCACAGGCACTGACCAGTAATGCAACCAGTACCAGCGCAATCACACGTATACGAGAAACCACGTCGTTTCCTCCTTTGTCAGTAAGCAACGGTTGAGCTGACTTCGGATAAAATTGATTATACCCGATCTATCACCACCATGTGAAATGGTTTTTCAACAAAGTGAGGTGTGTCCTTGACAATTCTTAACCAATGCACACCGTTTCGCTGTGACGTAAACGGCGTAACGATTGCCGGCGCTATCGGAGGAAGCGGGCCGCCGCTGCTCTTGCTGCACGGCTATCCGCAAATGCACGCAATGTGGCATGCAGTTGCTCCGGCACTTACCAGCCGGTTCACAGTGATTGCTGCCGATCTGCGCGGCTATGGCGACAGTGCCAAACCGGTTGATGATCCCTCGCACATGACCTACAGTAAGCGAGCAATGGCTGCCGATATGGTGCAGGTGATGGAACACTTCGGCTTCACCCGCTTTGCGGTAGTCGGTCATGACCGCGGTGCGCGGGTAACCCATCGAATGTGCCTCGACTACCCGGATCGCATTGAGCGGGCCGCCGTGCTTGATATTGTTCCCACCCACTACATGTACCTTACCGCTGACCGTGAATTTGCGACGGCCTACTACCACTGGTTCTTCTTGATTCAGCCGGCACCGCTTCCCGAAACTCTGATCGGCGCCGATCCGGAGTTCTGGCTGCGCAGTAAGCTGAAGCATTGGGGTCGCACCCCAACCGCATTTCGCGACGAGGCGGTGGCTGAGTACCTGCGTTGTTTTCGCGATCCGGCCACGATTGCTGCCAGCTGTGCTGATTATCGGGCCGCAGCGACTATCGATCTGGAGCATGATGAGGCCGACCGTCGTGCCGGGCGGAAGGTACAGTGTCCATTACTGGTGCTCTGGGGAGCCGAGGGCTTTATCGGCAGAAAATATGATGCGATCAACGTTTGGCGGGAGTATGCGCTGGACGTGCAGGGCCACAGCGTGCCTGGCGGTCACTTTCTCCCCGAAGAGGCGCACGCCGAGACCCTGGCCGCATTGCTGGCGTTTTTGACCTGACACTACGGCGTTTGCGCTTCAGCCAGAATATCCAGAATGCGACTCACCAGCGCCGTATCAATCTCATCGAGACCATAGGTAAGGCGCTGGCGCCGTCGCTCACCCTGCCAGATCTGATACACTGCCTTGCGAATCCGCCAACCCTTGCGTTCTAGATCGTTTAATGCCTGCTCGACATCTGGCCGCTCCTGTTCATCACCACGGGCCACTGCGGCAATCGCCTGCAATAATGGCTCAAACTGCTGCACGGCCTGCCCTGCCGTATCGTCGTCATCGGCCAGACTAATCAAACCGATGGCCGCGAGCCGATCAATCACCATCTGCTGTTCATCGGGCGGCAAGGCGTTAATCGCAAGCTGGAGCGCCGCACCGTCTTGCTGTTCAATTGCCCGCCGCACCATCGGCGGCAGACTGGCAAGAAACTCTGGCGTCAGATCAGCAGCAATATCATCGGCTGCTGCCTGGTGGCGTTCGGCAAAATCGGTCAGCCCCAGATCGGCGAAGATCTCTGCTGCACGCGCCAGATATGGCCGGGCCAGATCGGGTCGTCCCATGCGACGGAGTGCCCAACCATAATTACCGGTCTGCGCCGCGGCACTGTAATACTCGCCCGCAGCCCAGTAGAGCTTAACTGCCTGATTGAGCAGATCGGTAGCCTGCGGTAAATCGGTGGCGATAAGAGACTTGCCGCGTGCAATCAAGGCATCGGCTTCTGCCTTCAACTGTGCAGGATTACTCATAATCAGCCTCGCGTGATCGTCATGCGCTGGCGGCGAGCCGGACGTTGCGGGCCGAGAGCTGCCAGTTTCGCACCGAGCTGCTCTAAACTGACCAGGTTGTGTACCGGCAGAAAATCATCGACAAACGGCAAGGCAGCCTGCATCCCCACCGTCAACGGCTCGTAGCCGGGGGTGCCGAGCAGCGGGTTCAACCAGATCAGGCGGTGACACGAACGCTGCAGACGATCCATTTCGCGGGCCAGCAATTCCGGATCACCGCGATCCCAGCCATCACTGATCAACAACACCACCGGACTCCGTCCCAACACACGCCGCCCCCAGCGAAAATTAAACTCTTTGATCGCCTCACCAATGCGAGTACCGCCGCTCCAATCCACTACGTGCTTGCTCACCGCATCAATCGCATCATCAATGTCTTTGTGGCGCAACTGCCGGGTAATCCGGGTCAGGCGCGTACCGAAGACAAAGGTCTCTACATCACCTAACCCTGCCGAGATAGCATGGGCAAATTGTAGCAGAATGCGCGAATAGCGCTCCATACTACCCGAAATATCGCAGATGAGCACCAGCGGGCGCGGCTCAGTACGGATATGACGCCACGACAACTCAACCGGTTCACCACCGAAACGCCAGCTCCGTCGCAGGGTACGCCGCATATCCAACAACCGACCGGAACGATCAGGACGACGGCGTCGGGTACGTCGCGGTTGAATCCGCCATTCCATGCGCCGGATCAGCTCCTTGCACGCCTGTACCTCTTCCCAGGTACACTGGGCAAAATCCTTGGTGCGCAATGCCTCGTCACGGCTAAAGGTAAGTTGAATGTCGATCTCTTCCCGTTCCTGACCTTCAGCGGCATCGGCATCATCGGCAGTGGGCTGGCGGCGCGGTAGACGCAACTGGCGGCGCGGGATTTTGACCTGCGGCAGTAGCATCTGCATCATCTCACGTTCAAGGTCAATACCGAGCGCCTTCTTCCAGAAAAACTCGAAGGCCACATCAAACAACGGCAGGTCTTCGCGGCGCACCACCAGCATACAGCGCATCGTGGCCCGCAAGTCCTCACGGCGCAGCAAACCGACGTGTTCAATCGCCTCGATCAGTTCAACAATTTGACCGGGGCTGACGGCGATTCCCATCTCGCGCAAGAGATAACCAAAACTGACAATGTGGGTCAGAATATTTCCGCTCATGGAAGGTTTCAGGTCGGCACAGGTAGTGTCATCATCGATCTACATTCTACCATCACCGCAGGGATGTGTACAGGTTGACAGCCATTCGCCGCCTGGTGCCCGCATCATTATCGCCGTCTGGAGGATCACTCCTGCCGACGCTGTTCACCCCACAGATTGGTGGCAATCCCGGACAGGATCAAGAACGATCCCAACACCAGTGACCAGGTGACCGTTTCGCCGTAGAACAGTGCACCAATCAGGGCAATGAGTGGTAGCCGCAGGAAATCGAGCGGTACAACTACAGTCGCATCGGCCAGCCGCAGCGCTCGCGCCAAACAGTAGTGCGCTGTCAACGCCGATACGCCAATCACAATCACCCACGGCCAGCGGGCAGGCGATGGGAGCGTCCAATCGGTCAGTGCCGGAATCAAGCCAAGCGGCAACTGGATGAGCGTCATATAGAACAAAATCGCCAGTGGCGTCTCGGTACTGACCAGCTTCCTGGTCAGCGTATGGGCAGTGGCATAACCAAATGCTGCCAGCAGCACGGCCAATGCTGCCGGATGGATCATGCCGCTACCGGGACGCAAGATGATAAACGTACCCGCGATACCGAGGATAACAGCCAGCAGACGGATGGGCGTCAACCGCTCGCCTAACACAACCACTGCCAGTAGCGCCGTCCACAATGGAACCGTAAACTCAATCGCGAAGACCTCGGCCAGTGAGATGAAGGCCAGACCGTAAAACCAGCCGTACTGCCCACCAAAATGGGCCAGGTTGCGCAGCAGGTGTAGTGGCAATCGCCGGGTATGCAATTGTTGCGGCCCACCGTAGCGCATCACTACCAGCCCGACCAGCGGTAACCCGATCAGGCTACGAAAGAAGAGAATCTGGAACGTCGATAACTCTACCGCAAGTTCACGTCCCCCAACGGCCATTGCACTAAACGAGAACAGGGCACCGGCCATCCACAACGCTGCCCGCCAGGCGGGGTGAACATGCTGAATGGAGGTAATGTTCATAACAATGTTTGTATTTCTACCTGACGAGCAGTACTATCGGATACAACAATCGCTGATGATAATTAAACGAGCGCTCTCATATCAAATCTGGTTGCGTAGAAATCATGGCCCATGATTCACCATCACCCTCCCCTGGAAGCACACACCTCCGACGCACATCCTGACCTGCCTCCCCCTAACTGAGCATTCTCCCGCCCCCAGCGGGGGCGGGCTGGGGTGGGGGTGTTCCCCTCCTCTCCCCTTACCCCCAGCCCCCCTCCTCGCCCCTGGGGAGAGAGCGGGAGAGCGATGACGGGCGTGTTCCATATGGCTCCCGCTCGCATCAATTCCGCCCCCCTCCTAACCTCCCCCTGCTGGAGGAAGGAATTGCAGGTGTCTCCCCCGCTGGAGGAGGAACGGACCGAACATAAGAACGAACCCGCCATCTAGTGCATCGAGACGCCCCGACGCCCCTCGCCGTTCTCCCCTCTCCCGCTTGCGCGGGAGAGGGGTTGGGGGTGAG
>NZ_DAOTZQ010000108.1:0-70682 GCF_034434295.1 Chloroflexus sp. | reverse complement strand
ACAAACGCCTGTCGGGTAGGGGCAATCTCGATACTCTCCAACGCAATGTAGGGCGTGATGAGCGCAATGTAGGCAGGCCCAAGCTGTTCCTGAATGGTATCGCGCATTGCTGCTATCAGTGCTGTATGCACATCCGGCCATAGCGCCGGCTGTTCGAGGTATGGATCCATGCCGGGAAACGGTAGCTCCATCACTGCCTCCGGGTGTTGTTGTTTGTTGCATGATACCATGCTCCATGAGAGAGTACAGGTGGTCTGATGCCCCGCATGACAACCCGGAAGCCCTGTAAGGTCGTAGTTCGGGGGCAGACAAAATACCAGTAGCAATCACCGTGCTACACAAGCGTTATGCTGCATGCAGCAATACTATCGCTCCGTCGCTCTGGAGCTGGCCAGACAGTAGCCATCACAACAGATCTGGTAAAAATCATTGGTTTTCTCAATCGATAAGTATGTTACCTTATTCACTATTGGCAAGAGTCTTGACAGGTAGTACATCGATCAGTATGATGAAAGTTACCTGTATGGATTGAAAATCCACAGTTACAATATCTATCTGCATATCGTCGGTCATACTTCCATCCGGCGTCGTGCACATTAACAACTGCATAGGAGGCTACCGTGACAGAGCTACTCTGGGCCGTCATCGCCCTGCTGGCAGGGCTGGCTGGCGGTGCAGGCATAGGTGTCTGGTGGGCGAACAATGGCGTCAGCTCACTGGTCCAACGTAAAGCTGCCGAAGCCCGCCTGTTAATTGAAGAGGCGCGTTCGCAGCAAAAAGAAATCCTCTTGCAAGCAAAAGATGAAGCGTTACGGATTCGAAACGAAGCTGAAGCCGAGTTACGTGAATCGCGCCAGAGCTTGCAAAAACAGGAAGAACGTCTGCAACGTAAAGAGGAAAATATCGATCGTAAATTAGAAGGGATCGAGCGTCGTGAGCGGCTGATCCAGCAGCGCGAGCGTCAGATTGAACAGTTGACGCAGGAAGCTGAACGGTTAAAGCGCCAACAGGCGCAAGAGCTAGAGCGAATTTCGCAGTTATCGCGTGAAGAAGCGCGCTCAATCATTCTGGCCGAAGTTGAGCGTGAAACACGTGAAGATGCAGCCCGGCGCATCCGTGAACTCGAACAGCAAACGAAAGAGGAGGCCGATAAAATTGCTCGTAAAATTATCGGTCTGGCTATTCAACGCTGCGCGAGTGATTACGTTGCAGAAATGACCGTCTCAACGGTGAACCTGCCGAGTGAAGAACTGAAAGGGCGCATCATTGGTCGTGAAGGACGCAATATTCGCGCCTTCGAGCAGATCACCGGTGTTGATATTATTGTTGATGATACCCCTGAAGCGGTGACTCTCTCGTGCCACGATCCGGTACGTCGGGAAGTAGCACGAGTGGCACTGTTAAAGTTATTGAAGGATGGCCGGATTCATCCTTCCCGTATCGAGGAGGTGGTTCACAAGACACAGCTCGAGATCGAGCAGATTATGCGCGAAGAGGGTGAGCGTGTCGCTTACGAAGCGAATGTGCAGGGATTGCACCCCGATCTGATTAAGCTGCTCGGTCGTTTGAAATATCGTACCAGTTATGGTCAAAATGTGTTACAACATTCGTTAGAATGTGCCTTACTGGCAGCCCACATGGCTGCTGAATTGGGAGCCAATGTCAATATTGCAAAGACCGCAGCGTTGTTGCACGACATCGGTAAAGCGATCGATCACGAGGTGCAAGGCCCCCATGCTCTGATCGGTGCTGAAATTGCCCGGCGTCTTGGCCGGTCAGCAGCGATTGTTCACGCAATCGCCGCACATCACTACGATGAAGAACCACAAACCGTCGAAGCCTTTCTGGTGATTGCGGCTGATGCGATTTCTGGCGCCCGTCCAGGTGCACGTCGCGAAACGCTTGATCTATACATCAAGCGCCTGGAAGCCCTCGAAACCGTTGCAACGTCATTCCCTGGTGTCCAGCGTGCGTTTGCTGTGCAGGCCGGTCGTGAAGTGCGGGTGATGGTGCAACCCGATCAAATTGACGATTTGGCCAGTATCCATCTGGCTCGCAATGTGGCTAAGAAGATCGAAGAGAGCCTGCAATATCCTGGTCAGATCAAAGTGACGATTATCCGCGAAACCCGCGCCGTTGATTATGCACGGTGATGTCGGGCCAGATACCTTGAATCTGGTGATATTTTGGTCTGTACATCACGATAACGTGTGGTACAATTACAACACGCTTTCGATCGTCGGCTATTAGGGTTTTACACAAGGAGGCTGCGCCGGTATGAGCCTGGCAACTCCGCCCGATGATACGAGCCGTCTAACTACCCGTACACGTCACCAACAGGAGGAAGCTATGAGCAACGCCCAGCCGCTAGAGCGGGCTGTTGGCGAAGGAAACGCCACCCCCGCTCGTCAGCGCAGTGCCGAGGTCTTGAAGGTCTCGACCCGCTCGCGGCCGAGTGCCGTTGCCGGCGCAATTGCCGGTGTAATGCGCGAGAATGGTTCGGCCGAGGTACAGTCAATTGGCGCTGGCGCAACTAATCAGGCCATTAAGGCCGTTGCTATCGCTCGCGCATATTTGAGCGAGGAGGGTATCGATATCGTCTGTATTCCGTCGTTTATCGATGTCGCTATCGATGACGAGGAACGCACGGCTATTCGTCTCCTCATCGAACGCCGGTAGCCTCCTGTGTAGTTCCATCGTCGTTGGCGAGGCATCTTCATCGGGAGGTGCCTCGCTTTCTTTGACCAGTGTGGTGTGCCTGTCGTAGCGCCGGCAACCGATCCGGTTTCAGAGGGATCGTGTTTTGTCAATGTTTCTCTCCTCCAATACATCGTTCATGCTCTGCGCTACCCGCATCGCGTAGTCTGGTGTGCAGAAGCCATGCTGCTGCTCCTACTGTGTGTGCGGCCAGGTGCGTGTCACCCCGGTCATCCTGTCGGTTATGAGGAGATTGTTTATTCTCACCATCTTGTTGATGATACATGAGATGACTTGCCGGCAGAGCGTAACTCCACCAGATGGTATCCTTCGGTGCTTCGTGTGTCCGCCGGGATCCGCACTGGTAGAGCTTCGTATCTCATACGGATGCACCGCACATTATGTGAGGTAGGCCGCTGTCAGGGCAAGCGGGTTCTAATGCGTGGGTACGGCGCTGTACGCTACTCTTCCCTGTAATCTGTGCGTGTATCAGGTGGGTTGGAAATGTTTCCTACCGGGTCATTGTTGCGCCGAGGGATACCACATCTTGCTCACTCATGTGCATTGGGCCGGTATGATCCTCGTACTGAACCATTATCAGGTGTGTCACCAGTCGGGGCGACGTATGCGTCGCCCCAACGATCTGATGTGATGTGGAAATACCACTTGGGCGATGGTTGAAAAACATTTACCACCACACCGTATTTCACCCATGGCTGAGATACCTTCTTGCGATGTTTGGAGTGCGGCAGCATGGCTGCCGCAGCAACCGTGCTCACGATCGGGCGCATTGGGCCGGTATGATCCTCGTACTGAACCATTATCAGGTGTGTCACCAGTCGGGGCGACGCATAGGTCGCCCCGACGATCTGGTGTGATAACACCTGGCAGACGTTTTTTGAAATAAGTTCTAGTTTGCTCTGCTTTCATCACCGAGAGAATCACATTATCGGTTATCATTGGAAGCGTAACCCAGTTTTCTTTTGCTATTGGTGTATAGCATGATTGCGCTAAGGCAGCTAAACTATTGTCACCTCTCGCGAATGATGATTACCGGTCTGTGACATCGGCTGTTGATACGTTTGCCATTGTTGTAGTTGCAGGTTTTCGCAATGGATGAGATTGCACGCTTTCTTCGCTCGTACCCGCCCTTTGACCGCCTTCCTGAACAGGTTGTACATCAAATCGCCGGTGAATTGCAGATTGAGTTTGTGCGGACCGGGCAGACCATTCTCACCAAAGGCGGTGAACCGTCGTCGTTTCTGTACATCGTGTGCAAGGGTTCTGTCGATCTGCTGCGCAGTGAAGATCAGGTCGTTGATACACTTGGCCCCGGCGAGGCGTTTGGTCATCCTTCGCTGATTCGTGGTCAGCCACCGTTGGTCACCGTTCGCGCCCATACCGATACGCTGCTCTATCTACTGCCCGGTGCGATCTTTCATCGCCTGCGAGCTGAACAACCACAGTTTGCCGCATTCTTTGCTGCTTCGGTTATCGAACGTCTTGGATACGCTCTGCAATCACGACAGTCGGAATCCAACCCTGCTCTGTTTCAAACCCGTTTACGCGATCTGGTGGCTCGCCCGCCAGTATCGATTAGTCCTGATGCAACGGTTGGCGATGCCGCTCGTTTGATGCGTGACGAACGGATTTCATCGTTGATTGTTGAACATACGCCTATCGGCATTATTACCGACCGCGATTTACGCAACCGGGTACTGGCAGAAGGGCTGACAGATACGACGCCGGTACGACAGGTGATGAGTGCGCCGGCAACTACGATAGCGGCTGACGCCCTGGCGTTTGAGGGGTTGTTGCTGATGCTTGAGCGAGGTATCCATCACTTACCCCTTGTTGATGGTGATCGAGTCGTGGGGGTCGTTACCCACACCGATATTTTACGTCGCCAGAGCAATAGCCCGCTCTTTTTACCGCGCATGTTGCAACGGGCGACATCGCTGGCCGATTTACGTCGTTATACCGATCAGGTGGCTGATGCAGTCTTCACCCTAACCACTGCCGGAGCGCGGGTCAGTGATATTGGGCGGGTAGTGGCTGTCGCTCACGATGCTCTGTTGCAGCGCTTGCTTCACGATGCCGAGGCGAAGCTTGGACCGCCGCCGGTGCCGTATGCCTGGCTTGTACTCGGTTCCGAAGGACGTTACGAACAGACGTTGCGCACCGATCAGGATAATGCGCTGGTGTACGATGACTCGGCTTCAGCAGACGATGTCTATTACTTTGAGCAACTGGCGACCCTGGTGGTTGGTTGGCTGGTTGAATGTGGTTTCCCGCGCTGTCCAGGCAACATTATGGCGACCAATCCTGAATGGCGCCAGTCACTGGCAACCTGGCAACGCTATTTCCACCGCTGGATCGAGATTCCCGATGAGGAGTCGTTGCTGCGTATCGCGATCTTTTTTGACTACCGGCAGGTATATGGTAAGTTGCCTGCCGAACCTGTTCTGCGCACGATAACTCAGCATGCTGCCGAACATCGCATCTTTATGGCTCGCCTGGCCCGCGCTGCGTTGCGACAGCCGGCACCGTTGACCTTCTTTCGTCAGGTTGCTCTCGAACGACGTGGTGATCAGCGCGATCTGCTTGATCTCAAACTGCGGGGAACAGCGATGGTAGTTGATCTGGCACGTTTGTTTGCCCTTGAAGCTCATAGTAATGAAACGAATACGATTGCTCGCTTACGGGCAGCCAAAGCTGCCGGTGTGCTGAGCCACGAAGACTCCGACAATCTGATCAGCGCATTTGAGTTGCTCTCCAGTTTACGATTGCACCATCAGCAAAAGCAGATTGCGCTTGGCCTGCCGCCAGATAATCTGGTCAATTTTCATCAACTGGGGCCGCGTGAACGTCGTGAAGTCAAAGAGTCCTTGCAGGCGATTGCTTCTGTCCAACGTGGCGTAGCGCTGATGTTTCAAACTGATCGACTGGCGTAGAGGTGTCTATGGCGTTTTGGTCGAGACTGTTTCAACGCACGCCACCGGCTGATTTTGTGCGGGCATACGAAGCCTTTCCTGAACCTGATCGGCGTTTACCGTGGCGGGAAGTTCCCTACACTGTGATCGATGTCGAAACAACCGGACTTGATACCCGTCGTGATGCCTTGATTGCCGTTGGTGCGGTGAATGTCGAGAATGGGCGAGTCTTGCTCAAACAGACCTGGTATTCGCTGATCAAACCGCCTCCTGATCGTGAACCGAGTATCGAAAGTATTCGGGTACATCATTTGACACCGGCAGAACTACAGAATGCGCCGCCCGCTGAAGAGGTGCTGGCCGAATTGCTGCACCGTATTGCCGGACGGGTGTTGGTTGTGCATGTGGCGCAAGTGGATGTTCGTTTCATTAATGCCGCGCTAAAGCCGTTTGGTGGTAAGTTGCGGCGACCGATTCTGGATACTGCTCGTCTGGCACTCACGCTCCATATGAATGCGCGCTGGTCGGGCGAACAACCGCACGATATGCCCGATCCCGCGATTGAGTTGCGCGGTCTGGCAACGGCGCTTGGGTTGCCGGTGTATGCCCAGCACAACGCGCTGAATGACGCAGTAACGACAGCCCAGCTCTTTATCGCGCAGGCGACGATACTGGCAGATCAGGGACGGAGTAATCTGGCTGGCCTGATTCGTGCCGGAGGGGTGTAGGCGCATCTGCGGCTGATTTTCACAGGGTGTGTGTCTGGTTGATAGATTGACGATGGCCATGCCATTGGTGTTGGCAGGCAAGAGTTGTGCAAGAGAACTTATTTCATAAAAGCCGTGCTCTCGTGTTACGAGACCGTCGCCCAGGCGCATGCGTGCTTGCCCATCATCAACGATAGCCTACCCTGCTCCTGGCCTGTTGGCAGAGAGCAGCTCCGACCGTACCATCACGCGCTGGATGGGTTGCCTTACCCGCTCGTCATGCTCGTGTCGCGACGTTTGGCGTGCGGCAGCATGGCTGCCGCAGCAGCCGTGCTCACGATCCAGCGCGTGGTACGCCGTTGACCATACCGGTCACGGGGATACCGGATGTTTTCGTTACCATTGTAGAGTCGGTCAGGAATGTATTAGATAACTTCTCGTAAGCGTTTTTTGAAATAAGTTCGAGACAGCTTATGACATTTGAAATCATTCTGGTGTTTTCCATCCTGCTCTGCATGATCGTTCTTTTCACCACTGATCGAATCCGGATCGATCTCGTAGCAATACTTGGTATGCTTGCACTAATGCTTGGCAGGATTCTGACCCCGGCTGAAGCAGTCGCCGGTTTCGGTGATACGACGGTCATATTGATTGCGGCATTGATGATAGTTGGTGATGGGTTGCTTCAGACTGGGGTTGCGGCCTGGATTGGTAATAAACTGGGTAGTATTGCCGGGCGGAGCGAGCGCCGGATGCTGGTCACGTTGATGGTTCCGGTTGCGTTTCTGTTGGCGTTTATCAGCTCGACCGGTACCGTGGCAATTATGATCCCGGTGGCGCTGAGTCTGGCTCGCCGGGCAGGGATTAGCCCCGCCCGCCTGCTGTTACCGCTCGCCTATGCTGCGCTCACCGGTGGTATGTTGACGTTGATCGGAACGCCACCCAATCTGATTGCGGCAGAGGCATTGGTAAGTGCCGGGCGGCCACCGCTCGGCTTTTTCAGCTTTACTCCAATTGGGATGACCGTTCTGGTTGTGATCACCCTCACGGTAACCTGGTTTGGCCGCTGGCTTTTACCGGCACGAGGTGTAGCGGTGTCTGAAGTAGAGCGGGGGCCAACTCTGACCGAACTGGCTGCTGACTATTTCCTGACAAAAGGTCTTGTGCAGGTTCGGGTACTAGCCGATTCGCCACTGGCCGGACATACGCTGTCGGAACTGCGGCTACAGAATCGTTACGGTATTACAGTTGTTGGGGTACGACGCTGGCCCGGATCACGGCCAGAACCGGGTTCACCACGGGCCGTTACCTCGGCAACGCGGATTCTGGCAGGAGATCTCCTCGATGTGATAGGCGATGAAGGGGCAATCGAACGATTTTGCCGCCAGGAGGGGGTTGTGGTCCAGGCACTATCGTCGAGTCTTCCTTTCGGGCCAGACCTTCACATCATGGAAGTGGCATTAACACCGCGCTCGCGCTTCGAGGGTCAGAGCATTGCCAGGGCTGAATTACGCCAGCTTTTCGGTGTGACCGTGTTGGGTGTACGACGCCTGGGGCAACCGTTTCAAGGTGATCTTGCCAACGAGCCGTTACGCTTCGGTGATACGCTGCTGGTAGCGGGTGCTCCCAATCAATTACAAGAAATTGTTCGGACACAGCAAACCTTTGGTGATCTGGTGGTGGTCGCTTTCCCGCACGATATGGCAATAACCGATCGGCGACTCGATTGGCGTTCCTGGCTGGCAATTACCATCATGCTCCTCATGTTGATCGTCATGGCTGCCGGTTGGTTGCCGGTTGTGACCGTCGCCTTGCTGGCCGCAGTAGCGATGGTGTTGAGTGGTTGTGTGCCGCTCAGTGGGGTCTATCGTCGGCTCAATTGGGAGAGCCTGGT
The DNA here is from genome assembly GCF_034434295.1 of Chloroflexus sp. Lineage (GTDB taxonomy): Bacteria > Chloroflexota > Chloroflexia > Chloroflexales > Chloroflexaceae > Chloroflexus. Next base: position 62,451 of record NZ_DAOTZQ010000108.1, on the reverse strand, counting down.
CCTGATTGCTGCGATGCTGCCAATGGCAACCGCGCTCACGAAGACTGGCGGAGCAGCATTCATCGCTGAACAACTGGTCAGCGTGCTGGGTAGTTTTTCACCATTGGTTATACTGGCCGGTATCTTCATCGTTACCAGCCTGTTGAGCCAATTCATCTCGAATACGGCGACCGCCGTTCTCATTATGCCAATTGCTCTCGGCGTTGCCGATCAATTGACCCTGGCCCCCGAACCTCTGTTAATCACAGCGGCGCTTGCGGCCTCTACCGCCTTTGCCACCCCGATTGCTTCACCGGTGAACACGTTGGTGCTGGCACCAGGTGAATATCGCTTTATTGACTATGTACGAGCCGGTGTCCCGCTGCAACTACTCGTCATGGGGATTTGTCTGATCCTGGTGCCGATTTTCTTTCCCTGGTAATGCACGCTACCAGATTCCGGCCATCTCCCATACCCGACCGGCGAGGAGATCAACCGCAGCCTCGTCAGCACAAATCGCAATACCTGTACTATCGGGACGGGTTGGATAGATGCGACTGGTGATCGAACGGCGTTCGTTGGCAAATACTTCAATCAGCGAGGCATCAAGAAAGATGCGTAGCGCTAACGGCTCATCGTTGTGCAGGGCAAGCGGAGCGTGGTGAGCGTCACGCCAGACATCGCTGGCCAGACTCGACCGGCGCCGGTCGAGGGTGAGGGTTGCGGTTTGGCTGTTGTAGCGCAAAACGGTCGCTTCACTGCCGTCGGGGCTGGCCCGCAGCATGACGGTACACGTTCCATGCCGTGGTGGACGCAGAATTAACTCTACCTCAAGCTGTGCACCGTGGACGGGCAGCCAGTGGACGTCGTGCGGCATGACCCGCGCTGCTGGGACAACGATCTCGTGTTGACGTAATTGCTGAACTTCGTTCACCGGTGGCGTTACGAGCTGACCATCACCGGCTATCTTCACCTCACGTGGTAGCGTCATCACCCCGGCCCAACCTGCTGCTGCAATGGCCTCCTCGCTCCGTCCCTCCATTGACCAGGCAAACATGATGCGCCGTCCGTCGCGGATTGGCATGGTTTGCGGGGCGTAGAAATGAGCGTCACCATAATCTAGTTTGTGAGTTGTATGCAGGACAAAGCGGCCATCCCGGTAGGTGCCGATCATCGCAATCGTGTGGTATGGTCGTTGATCCCAGGCCGAGCAGACGAGTACATGCTGATCGCCTTGCGCGAAAAAGTCTGGACACTCCCAGAATAGTCCCGTCCAGACCGGATCGAACCGACCGGCATCACCGATCAGGAGTGGGCCTGCGTATTCCCAGTGTCGTAAATCGGGCGAGCGATAGAGCAAGACGGTACCACCCTGACCACGAATGCCCGAACCGATCAGCATGTGCCAGACTCCCTGTTCCTGCCAGACGGCATGGTCACGAAAACCCAGCAGATCGAGTTCCGGCGGCGGTGCGGCAATGATCGGCTCTGGCCACTTCTGCCATGTTTGCAGAGCATCGTGACTCACGGCCAGGCACGGTTGTTGTACTTCAGGCAACCGAAAGCCGGTGTAGATCAGGGTGGGTGTGCCGTGGTCATTAACGGCACAGCCCGACCAGCAACCATCAGCATCAGCACCACCTGGTGTCGGTGAGAGGGCAATCGGTTGATGTTGCCAGTGAATTAGATCGTGACTGGTTGCGTGACCCCAATGGATCTGGCGATGATATGCGCCGGCGGGGTTGTACTGATAAAACAAGTGAAACGTGTCTTCCCATTGAATAAGCCCATTCGGGTCGTTCATCCAGTTTGCCGGCGGCAAAAAATGGTAACGCGGACGTTGTTGATCGCCTGCCATAGGGTCACCTTTACCACGGAGATTGTCGGAACGGTAGCATCTTATCCCTTCACCGAGCCTGCCATCAGACCACGCACAAAGAAGCGCTGGAGCGAGAAGAAGACGATCAATGGCACGATCATCGAAATAAAGGCACCGGACGTAAGCAAATGCCACTCCTGACCAAACTGACCGAGCAGACTCAGCAGACGTTGGGTAACGACCTGGACCCGTGGCTCAGCACCGAGGAAGACCAGGGCCACCAGCAGGTCATTCCATGTCCAGAGGAACTGAAAGATAGCAAAGCTAGCCAGTGCCGGTGTCGAGAGTGGCAAAATCAGACGGGTAAAGATCGTAAAGTGGGTTGCGCCATCAAGGAAGGCCGACTCGAAAATATCGCGCGGGATCGTGCTGATGTAGTTGTAGAGCAGATAGACAGCGAGGGGCAAACCGAACCCGGTGTGGGCCAGCCAGACGCCAAGATACGTTCCGCCGAGTTGCAGCGCTACATAGTCACGTAAAATCGGTACCAGCGAGATTTGGAGTGGCACAACCAGCATCGCCACCACCAGAATAAATAGTGCACGCCGACCGGGAAAATCGATCCAGGCGAAGCCGTAGGCGGCGAATGCAGCAATCAAGATCGGAATGATTGTTGCTGGCAGGGCGACAGTGAGAGTATTGATCAGCGCGACCTCCATCCCAACCCGACTACCGCTAGTCGGTGCTGCACGACCGGCAACCGGTAAGCCGAGCACGGTGCGATAGTTATCGAGCGTAAAGCGAGCCTTCTCCGGATTGGTGACAACCGACCACCAGCCACTCGTCTTCACATCATCAGCCGGGCGGAATGAACTGACCAGCAAACCGACCGTTGGCGTAATCCAGAATAGCGTGATGATGATCATCACCACGTACACCATGAACGTACCGAAACGAAAGCGCCGGCGATGGCGTGGTGTTGCAAGAGTTGTCGTTGTCATCGGAAGGCCTCCGTCTGCTTGCCAAACTGCCGCAAGTTGTAATACATCACCGGCAACACCGCCAGCAGCAAGATAATCGCAATGGCTGCGGCCCGTCCGTTATGCACCTGGCGGAACAATTGAACGTACTGCACGTTGGCGATAACCTGCGTCCCGAAGTTGCCACCCGTCATCGACTGCACTATGTCAAAAATCTTCAGCGTGAAGAGGATGATCGTCGTTGTGACCGTAATCAACGTGCCCTGAATCGATGGCAAAATAATGCTGCGGAAGATTTGGAACTCATTCGCACCATCGATTCGTCCGGCTTCCAGCAAATCAGCGGGAATGGCTTTAATGGCTGCCGAAATAATGACCATCGAATAACCGGTCTGAAGCCAGACCATAATAATCACCAGGAAAAGGTTATTCCATGGCTGCAACAGGAGCCAGCCTTGTGACTCAAAACCCAGGGCAGTAATAATCCCGTTTAATAATCCGATCTGGGTTGAGCCGGTCGGACGATATTCGTAAATGAATTTCCAGATCACCGAAGCACCGACACCGGAGATGACCATCGGCATAAAGATCAGTGCCTTGCAGATTGTCTCGAAGACTGGGTGCGTGCGATCGACGAGTACAGCAATCAGCAGGCCAAAGCCGACACTCATACCGGTACCGAAGATCATCCAGAAGAGAAAGTTGTTGCGGTACGATTGCAACATCTCCTGGCTGGTAAAGGCGTAGATATAGTTATCAAGGCCGACAAAATTGATGCCACGAGCGTCGTAGAGACTGGCGATAAATGAGCGGATAGTCGGCAACACCAGGTACCAGGTCAGGATGGCCAGTGCCGGCCCTACAAACACGAAAGGGATCAGGCGCCTGCGCCAGGCCGGATCTAACTGCTCGATCAGATAGTTTGAGAGTGTATAGAGCGCCAACACGCCACCGACACCCCACAAGATAGCGATGATGGCCGTGATCCACTGCGGGATTTGGGTGTCGCGGAGGAAGATAAAGACCTGATACAGGACAAAAAACGTAATGGCCGGTACAAAGATCGACACCAGGAGACGACCGAGGGTGGTTGACAAAAAGACCCCGATGCCGCCTACCTCTGGTGATCGGCTGATTTCACGTGTTGGTCGCATCAGAATTCCTCCTTGAGTGGCAGCATTGCCACTCTATATCACAATCAGACATGGAGGATGGCGGGTAGCCTGCTACCCGCCATATCGAACTACCGGCTACTGATTACGGGCTGCATCAATCTCGGACAAAACCGTATCGAGATCGCGATTGCCGCTTGCCCAATCGGTCACACCCTTCCAGAAGGCAGCATTCACGGCTGCCGGCATCGCGTCTGAGGCGTCGAAGCGGGCGGCCTGTGCGGCCAGGATCGCTTCGGCAACCTGGCGCTCAATCGAGGTTGGGTAGAGGCTCAGATTCTGATCCTTGTGCGGGAAGATACCACCACCCTGCCGGATCCACGGATCAGCAGCAGCGCCGGTTGCCATGAATTCCATGAACTTGCGTACTTCTGGCCGATCCCGACCCTTCAGGACAACGAAAACGTCACCACCAACTTCAAGAGCCGGCGTTACGTTCGGGTCAATCGGTGGCATAACGAACAGGCCAACCTTGTTGTCCAGATCGGCTTTCACCGAGTCCTGGAAGAAGTTGGTCACAAAGCTACCTTGCAGGTGGAGCCAGCAGTTCGGTGGCTCGGTGAAGAGGAAGGTTGCCGCATCACCGAAGTTGGTCAACACAATCGACTGTCGACCACCGTAGACATTGCCGTCGGTGAACCAGGTTTCACCCAGAATCTCGAAGGCACGCTTCACTTCTGGCGAGCTGAAGGGTACTTCACCCGAAATCCAGCGGTCGTAGGTTGCCGTGGTTTGGGTGCGCAACATAATGTTCTCGATCCAGTCGGTGCCTTTCCAGCCGGTAGCAGCACCCGACTCGATCCCTTCACACCACGGCGTATGCCCGTTAGCCTTCATCTGCTCGGTCAGAGCCTTCAACTCGTCCCAGGTGGTTGGTACCGTGTAGCCAGCAGCTTCAAAAGCAGGCTTGTTGTACCAGATGAAGCCTTTGGCGTTAACGCGGTGGAAGACGCCGTAGGGAGTCCCATCGAATGTACCCAATTCCTTCCAGAACGGTGCATAGTTTTGATCAATCTGGGCAATGATTTCTGGCCACAAGGGAGTAAGGTTGCCCTCGGCAGCCAACCGGGCGGCACCACCCGGTTGCGGGAATCCGGCAATATCCGGCGGATCGCCTGCCTGTACACGGACAACAATCTGCGTATCGAAATCATTCACACCGGTGTACACGACATCGATATCCGGGTTGGCGGCCTCGAAAACCTTAATCACTTCCTCGAAGGCATCGGCCTCACCACCGCCAAATGCCCCGAGAATGGTAACGCGCTTCTGTTCACCAGACGTCTGGTTTTCGGTCCCACCAGCCGGTTGGGTTGGTTGAGTCGTTTGCCCACCGCCACCACACGCCGCCAGCACGAGGCTTACCACGGCCATCAGCACAATCAAAAAGCTCAAACGCGAACGAAACATGGTTCTAGCTCCTTCCAAGGGTTGCAGTCAACTCTGACGATCCGTTAAAAAGTGATTGTTGTGACAAAGACACCTCCTTTCTAATCCAGGGTTTACAATGTTGCCGGTTGAATGCCGGGCAACAAGCGGCAGCTATATTGAAGCCCGTTCAATTAACGGGCAGGGGATATAATGCTGTGTCGGTGGCAGGCTCTCGCCTGTGGGCAGCGATTGTAACAGTTCTACGGCTCGTCTGCCCATCTCGTAGTGCGGTAGCTCGATGGTCGTGAGTGGTGGGTAGAGCTGAGCAGCGATGAGTTCGAGATTGTCAAACCCGATAACTGCCACGTCCTGGGGGATGCGCAAGCCCAGCCGCTTGATCGCATCATACACGCCCATTACCATCTTGTCATTGAAGCAGAAGATGGCGGTTGGCCGATCAGGTCGTTCAAGCAGATCACGGGCTGCGCTGAATGCATCCTGAGCATTGGAATGACAACTGCGTACTAGTGACTGATCAAACGGTAAGCCATAATCGGTCAGTGCTCGTCGGTACCCCTCCAGGCGGCCAAACAGAGCTGGCATAGGAATGATCTCGTTGATGAAGGCGATCCGACGGTGGCCGCGCAGGATCAGGGTTTCCGTCGCCGTATACCCTCCCTGTACTTCGTCAGGAATGATTGCCGGCAACGACCGGTCGGCCACGAAGCAGTTGACCAGAATTGTTGGTACTGTCGTGATACCAGTCGGTGGTGTCACTTCGTGGTGATACATGGTTGCGTAAATCAAGCCCTCCACCTGGCGTTCCAGCATAAATTGCAACGCTGTCTGCTCAATATCCTGCTGACCACTGGTATTGACCACCAGGAGCATCTGACGATTATTCCACGCCGCTTCTTGGGCGCCCAAAATCATGCGTACCGCGTAGGGAGACGTGACGACCTCGTCGGAAATCAACCCTAGCGTTTGTGAGTGGCGGGTACGCAAACTACGCGCCACCGCATTGGGACGCCAGCCAAGGGCATGAATGGCTGCCCAGACCCGGTCGCGCGTTTCCTGACTGATGGCCGCGCTCGTGACATTGTTGACCACGAATGATACTGTGGTCTGCGAAACGCCAGCCAGTCGCGCCACATCGTACATGGATGGCGGACGATTCCGTTTTGGACGAGATTGGTCGTTCATTGACCGTATTTTCGGTTAACTAAAACGAATTACTAATTCGATTTATAATATAACACAACCCACAACTTTTGTCAAGGTGAGCTGTCTTGTTTGTCGTGCGTTGCCCCTAAAGTAACGTATTTCGAGTGTTGTTCGATGCGTAGTCTGAGCGTGATTCACGCAATTATCCTGTACTCATGGACAGAACATGTTGCTGAAATGCTTCCCCAACCCACTCAGTACTTCATATGTGGTGCTGTGTAGTGTGTAGAAGCTGCATCTCTACACCAACCTGCTTAATTGCCGTCCAGGTGTAAGATGTGCCAGCCCGATAGTTACCGACGGACAAAGAAGCATTTGTGGCAATACCACCGCAACCTGACACGGTGCTCTGTGATCCCCCAGATTGCTGCCATCGTTTGGGTTGTTGAGATGCCTGTTGAGAGAATATATTTGTATTATACCGCATTCTACCCACGTAAGCGATCACATCTAAATTAACCCAAATTGCCACCTACCCTGTGAGCAGGCCTCGAAGGCTACTGCTGTGATGAACAGCACGACGCTGCGCACAACACCGTGCAGCATAACTGCACGTTATGAACCGTTTAGGTAGCAGCCGTTCCCATCGACGCGCTCCGTCACGCCTTAAGGCAACAACTCGGGTTATGCCCATCCTCTGTGTCCTCCGTGCCGCTGTGGTGATATAAGGTAGCAACTTGGATTAAATTATTAGAAATGTTCCAGGGGTTGTTTTGCTATCATACCAGACTTGTCAATAGTTGCCGGTCAGATAGGGGGGATACCGTTTGCTACCATCTATCTTGACCGGCTTTTTCAAACATGCAGCGCAGCTTCGCTATCGTGTGAGGTTGTGGCCTCAAACGCGAAAGGCGGACAGGTGACCAGAATTTATTTCATAACCCAAGTTACCACCTATGCTGAGAGCAGGCGACAGAAGCCAACTATCAGTATGAACAGCACAACCAGTATGAACAGCACAACGTTGCCCTCACCACCGTATGGCGTACCGCATAACGATGTAAGGAGCAGCCAGTTCCTATGAACATGCTCCGTCACGCCTCATGGTAGCAACCCGCATTATACCCATCCTCCGTGTCTCTGTGGTGACAAAGGGAGCAACCTGGGTTATGGTATCAGTGGTGAAGAGCGGACAAACACTGCGCACTATCTCACCACTGGCGTGGCGACTGTTAATCGCGCCACGCCAGCAGGTGGTTGTGACCGCTACTCCTCATCGAGAGGCAGGTTTCGTTGGCGGGCAATCTCGCGTAAGGCACGGGTCAGGCTTTCTAATTGGCGTAACAAGAGCCGTACCTTGAAGACTGCACCCTCGTCTCGTTCAATCCACTTCAGCAGATCGCCATCATGCACAGCACGGGCCAACCGATCACTCTCGTCGACCATCTGATCGAGCGAGCGGATGCGGAAGACGCGCACCTTGTTTTTGGGCTGATTCTCGATAGTCTCTTCTTCTACAGTCAGATAGGTGTCGGCCTGTTCCTCATCGTCCCAGGTGTCATCATGTGCCGGGAGATCGACCGTTGCCACCGGGGTATGGCTCAGCGGACCACCACTGCTTCCGGCTGGCGTGGCCTTCGTGCGTAACTCCTCACCCTGTTCGAGCGCCTGCAAAGCCACGTCAAGGGTGAGGTTTGGGTTGGCGGCAAAGTAGGTGGTGAGCCGACTCAATTCGGCTGCCGACATCCCCTCCTCAACGGCAAAGCGGGCGAGATCAATTTGTGTCTTCGAGTTGGTAATTCGACGTAGATGTTGAGCCTGGGTTACGTTTAGATCGCCGCGCCGAATCATCTGTTGCACTTCTTCAGGCAGTTCCAGGAGGCCGAGATAGCGGCGAACCGTGCGTGCTCCCAGCCCCACCGCCTGACCAACCGCCTCGTCGAGTTCGTTGTCGGGCAATTTACCGCGGGTTGCGATGATATGCTCGCGGAGACGGGCAAAAGCGCGGGCCTGTTCGAGGTCGTTCAAATCCTGCCGCTGCACATTTTCTATGAGTTGGCGTAGCAGAAGATCAGGATCATCGTTATCGAGTACAATGCACGGCACTTTGCTCAGACCGAGCTGGATGGCTGCGGCTCGCCGTCGCCCGCCGTACACTACCCGGTAGCGTCCACCGCCGATTGGTGTCACCCCTATTGGCTGGAGCATTCCGTATTCAGCTATCGTTGTCGCCAGACCGGCAATATCCCCCGGTTCTTCACGCACACCGGTGGGATCAACCTCTAACTGATGTGGATCGAGGTAGAGCAACTGCATTTCAGAGTTCTCCCTCTGACAACAGAATGACCGGCCTCACCCGGTCATTGTGATCTATCCGAACAATTGTACCAAGTATAGCAGGATTACGCTATTCTGGCAAACAATAACCCAAGATCAGTGCACCGGCCCGCCGTGGAGAGTCCTGGTAGTGCTTACATTCCACCATCTGATACCAAATCTTTCTCAACAATCTGCATCGTTCAGGTGTGCCACCAGCGGGTCGGTTGGTTGTCGGTGGTGTTGTAGGGGCGACGCATGCGTCGCCCGCTGTGCTGTCGTGCTAGCCGATCATTACGCAGGCTCATGAACGCTTGCTCATCCCCAACGCCAGAATCTGCTGCTCCCAGGCTGCCGGTATGGGAGCGAGGAGGGCCGACGACCATCACCAGTATCACCACTCGTTTGATTTGGTTGCCTTGAACACTCATTATGCACGTGTCGCAGCGTTTGGAGTGCGGCAGCCATGCTCACAATCCGGTGAATGTCATGCCGTGTATCCTGCTAGCTCCGGCGATGCAATGTATTCTCATCACGCTAGAACTTATTTCATAAACACTGTGCTATCGTGCTACAGACTATCACCCAGACGCATAAACACTTACCCATCACCAAAGACCCGTTTATCCTGCTCCTGACCTGTTGACAGAGAGCAGCTCCAGTCGTGCCATCACGCACTGGATGGGTTGCCGTGCCCGCTCGTCACGCACGTGTCGCAGTATTTGGAGTGCGGCAGCATGGCTGCCGCAGCAGCCGTGCTCACGATCCGGCACGGGGCACACCGTTGACCCTACCGGTCTCTGGGATGCTGGATGTGCTCGTTACGATCATAGAGGAGGTTAGGAGTGAATGATAACTTCTAGCAGATGTTTTTGAAACAGGTTCTAGTCTGTCAGTCATTAATGACATAACCGCTCATCATGCCAGTATTGGCTTCCAGCAGTTGCATTTCCTATACCGTTGCGTACTTGCGTATAGCATAACCGCTCATCATACCAGTGCTGGCATCCAGCAGTGTCTCGTTCAGGTGCAGTATCAGGGTAAGAGTTGGCTGGTGTGTCACGTTGTGCTGCCATACTTGCTGTGATGATGAGTTGTAGGGGCGACGCATGCGCCGCTCTGACATGCCGGCGAGTGGTGCATCGTTCAGGTCAACACACAGTGCAGCATTTGTCGCACCGTCTGGCGTAGCTGTGCCCTCTACCAGATGCGTGTCGTACCGATCACCCTGCTCACTGGGAAGATGCGCGATCCATTCTCGATCATGCCTGATAAAGATTAACGGGCTGACTTTGCTATCACCACAACAGCGGTCGCTAGCCTGTCCTGATGCGTATTCACAGTGTGCTGACCGGCTCCTGTCGGCGATGCCAAACGAACTTTGCTTTGTTGCAACAGGTTCTACACTGATCGGACTGTCAATAGTTGACTACCGTATCTTTTGGAATTATGATAACGCATCATCATAACCGCATACCGAGGGTCATCAATGTTTGATCTACGAGGTCGTACTGCCATTGTCACCGGTGCCGGACGTGGTATCGGCCACGCAATTGCCACCGCATTTGTCGAACATGGTGCGCAGGTTGCGTTGCTAGACCGTGACGCGACAGTGGTTGCCGCTGCTGAGCGACTCGGTGATCAAGCGCAGGGTATCGTGGCCGATGTTGCCGTTGCCGCAGAGGTAGATACCGCCGTCAATCACGTATTACATCAGTGGGGGCGAATTGATATTCTGGTGAATAACGCTGCCGTGCTTAGTTCCGCGCCATTTCTTGATTTAACACCTGCTGAATGGGAACGCACGCTGGCAGTCAATCTTACAGCGATATATCACACATGCCGGGCAGTCGTGCCAGTAATGATTGCGACCGGCTACGGTCGTCTAATCACCATTGCTTCAGTTGCCGGCAAGCGTGGCGGTGGGATCCTCGGCAGTGCTGCCTACAGCGCCGCCAAAGCGGGAGCGATTGGTCTGACTAAAGCACTGGCCCGCGAGCTGGCGCCACATGGGATCACGGCAAACACAATTTGTCCCGGCCCAGTCGAGACCCTACTGTTGTCGGTGATGACGCCGGAATTGCGGGAACGAGCGCAGCGCCTGATCCCTCTGGGTCGTTTTGCCCTACCGACAGAGGTGGCGGCAGCAGCGCTGTTTTTGGCCTCAGCCGAAGCATCTTTCATCACCGGCGAGACAGTTGATGTCGATGGTGGCCTGACGATGGATTAGAAGAAAAGCCTGACTGACATGCGTTTGTTAAGATATGATAGTATGGCGTACCGGACATCGCCATAAACAACGCAGATCGCAATCATGTGAGGAATTATGTCCATGAGCGAGTCAACCATGTCCATCCTTACCCTCGAACAGGTTCGCCAGCTCCAGCGCTTCTTTCTCTGGGTAGCCGGGATTGTCGGGATTGTCGCAATCGTTGCGACCGTGTCTGCGGCAATCTGGCGCACCCCCACCCTGATTGCGCTCATGATCCTGGATTGGGTATTGGTTGTCGGTCTCCTACAGGCATGGGCACAAACACGCAGCGGTCAGGTACGTGTCGCGTTAATGACTTCATTTATTGCTCTCATTCTGTACGGCCTATTCGGAGCGGTTATCTTGCCGAATCTGGCCTCGCTGATGGCATTTGCCCCTGTGCTGGCAATTGTCGCCATGCTGCCATTTCTGAGCGGAGTTGCGCTCAGGCGCTTGCTTATCGTAGCCTGGATTGCCGTTGTTGTCACGATAGTACTGGGTTCGCAGGTACGTCTCTTTCCGCCGGTACCCGAGGTTCTGGAACTACCGTTTCAGTTTGCCGGTGTGTTGGGGATCAGTGCAATCCTGTTATTGCAGCTCTGGCTCTTTCACGAACGCCTGTTGGGGGTTATCAGCCAGTTGCGGCAGACCAACGAGGCGCTTCAGCATGAGCGCACCGGCCTGCAGGAACGGGTTGCCCAACGGACGGCTGATTTGCAGCAGGCGTTGGCCGAAGTTGAGCGGCAAATGGCCGAGCAATCGCGACTACTGGCTGAAAATGAGCGTCAGCGTGAGCTGATTCGAGGTTTGAGTATGCCGGTGCTGCCGGTTTCTCAGGAAACCCTGGTGATGCCTCTGGTTGGTGAGCTTGATGCCGAACGGATCGCGGTGGCGCAGGCGACAGCACTTCAGGCGATTGATCGGGCCGATGCCCGCCATCTGGTGCTTGACATCACCGGGATGCCGTTTGTTGACACAACGGTCGCTGCCGGTCTGATGCAACTGGTGCAGTCGGCCCGCTTGCTGGGGGCAACAGTAACCCTGGTTGGTGTGCGTCCAGAAGTTGCACAGACAATTGTAGCGCTGGGGATCGATCTGTCTGAGGTAACGACCGCAGCCGATCTGGCGTCGGCACTACGGCGTCAGCGGGTAACGGCGTAGGCACCGGTTGAAAGCGACCCACAAACACACGCCCTACCTGCACTTGCGCAGACTCTATAGGCATATCCCGGCAGGTATGTACCGGTTGCCCACCCTACCCGGTTCCTGATACCATGTATCTATGACTGCCCGCTATTGTCTTGTGTTATGTGTCGTTGATAGGTTTGATGTCAGTCTCCTGTACCATTGCGCGTATACATGCCCGTCACCAATCCGGTGCGTGTCGTATGGTGAGAGAGTGCTGGCGGCTTGAAGCAAGGTAAAACCTCACCCTTATTAACCTGCACTTACCTCTCCGATCGACAATCCCCCCGTCACCATGGTTGGCGCACAAAAACAAGGTACGGTGCAGTATTCAGATGTTGCACCGTACCAGATCATCGACAACAGCTTAACGGTACGACGAACGGCGTCGGCGCTGCCGATCCGCCAGCCAGCGGTCAAAGGCTTGCGAGAGTTCGCGCCAGTTGAAGATCTTAACGTCAGGTGCCACCCGATTCCGCCGAATGATGACCCACGACCACAGAATGGCCTGCCCAATAAAGACGAAGATGACGATACCGATCATAATCCAGAGATCCATCGCTCGCCTCCTGCCTGGACATATATTTGACATATCATACCGCTATTATACACTAAATACAATCCGGCTACTGATATATCTTGTGCGTGTATATACAGCATGGTAGCACTATTGGAGGTAGATAGGAAGCAGGTGGAAGATTGTCTTATGATTCGTCTTAGCTAGAACTTATTTCATACAAGCTGTGCTGTTGTGCTACCTGATCATCGCCCACGCTTATGAACGCTTGCCAATCGCCAATAACAACATCTCCTACACCCAGGCTACCGGTATGGCAGGAGGAGGCTGACTACCGACCATTGCCGGTGCCAGCATACGCTGGATGGGTTGCCGTGCCCGTGCGTCATCCACGTGGCGCTGTGTATGGCGTGCGGCAGCCATGCTGCCGCAACAGCCGTCCTCACGACCCAGCGCGGGGCACGTCGTTGACCCTACTGGTCACGCGGGGCGGGTTGTAGGCCACACGACACGCTCGCCACCCATCACACTGGTGCGGTGACCGGGCGTGACAACGCGTGAACCAGTTCGTGCACCTCTGATGAACCACTAGCAGCTCGCCAGGAACACACCGGCAGCTTGCCAACAAATGCATAGTGTCATTCAAGAGAAACATATACGCTCAAACCAAAAACAAACAGGGGTGCACGTTCGTACACCCCTGTCATACTATCGTAGCGCTGGAACGTTAGAAGTCCATCCCGCCACCGGCGCCCGGAGTTGCCGCCGGCTTTTCCTCAGGAATGTCGGTAATCAGCGCCTCGGTGGTCAGGATCATACCGGCAATCGAGACCGCGTTCTGCACAGCGCTGCGGGTGACCTTCACCGGGTCGATAATACCCTGCTCGATCATGCTGCCATACTGACCGGTCAGCACGTTGTAACCGATGGTCTTGTCACCCTTCTCCTCTTGCAAGCGGCGGACATTGGCGATAATCACCGAACCGTCCTCGCCGGCGTTGCGGGCCAGGATGCGCAGCGGCTCCTCGAGTGCACGACGCAGAATCTGGAGACCGACCTTCTCGTCTTCGTGAGCAACCTGCACGTTGTCGAGCGCCGGAATAGCGTTGATCAGCGCGACACCACCACCGGGCACGATGCCCTCTTCAACGGCAGCGCGGGTTGCGCTCAGCGCGTCCTCAACGCGATGCTTCTTCTCCTTCAGCTCAGGCTCGGTCGCAGCACCGACCTTGATCACGGCCACACCACCGGCCAGCTTGGCCAGCCGCTCTTGCAGCTTCTCGCGATCAAAGTCGCTGGTTGTGGTCGCAATCTGGGCACGGATCTGCTCGATGCGGGCGCGGATCGCCGCCTCATCGCCACGGCCCTCGATAATCGTCGTGTCGTCCTTGGTTGCAATCACCTTACGAGCGCGGCCCAGGTCCTCGATGGTAGCGCTATCAAGCTTGCGGCCAATCTCCTCGCTGATGACGGTGCCACCGGTGAGAATAGCAATGTCCTGCAGCATAGCCTTGCGGCGATCACCGAAGCCAGGCGCCTTGACGGCCAGGGCATTGATCGTGCCACGCAGCTTGTTGACCACCAGTGTCGCCAGCGCTTCGCCATCAACGTCTTCAGCGATGATGACGAAGTTCTTCGTCACCTGCAACACCTTCTCGAGCACCGGCAGGATTTCCTGAATGCTGCTGATCTTCTTGTCGGTAATCAGGATGTAGGGTTCGTCAAGCTCGGCTTCCTGGCGCTCGACGTTGGTGACCATGTAGCCCGAAATGTAGCCCCGGTCGAATTGCATACCTTCGGTGTATTCCTTCTCGAAGGTAACGCCCTTCGACTCTTCAACGGTGATCACACCGTCCTTGCCAACCTTCTCCATCACTTCGGCGATCAGCTCACCAATTTCGCTGTCAGCCGCCGAGTTGGTGGCAACGTGGGCAATGTCGGCGCGGTCGCGGACCGGTACGGCGCTCGCCTTGATAGCGGCTACCAGGGCCTCGGCACCACGATCAAGACCACGCTTGAGCAACATGGCATTGGCACCGGCGGCTACTACCTTCAGACCCTCCGTAACGATGGCCTGGGCCAGCACCGTCGCAGTGGTGGTACCATCACCAGCCACATCGTTGGTCTTGGTCGCAGCCTCCTTAAGCAGTTGCGCACCCATGTTCTCGAAGGGATCCTTCAGCTCGATCTCCTTCGCGACCGTCACACCGTCGTGGGTTACTGTCGGCGAACCAAACTTCTTGTCAATTGCCACATTGCGACCGCGCGGGCCGAGCGTGGTCTTCACCGCATCAGCTACCAGGTCAACACCACGCTTCAGGGCACGGCGTGCCTCTTCATTGAAATAAAGCTGCTTTGGCATAGGATCTATAATCCTCCCTTGAGAATAGCGCTACTTGCGCGACGTTGTTACTCCTGAACGATACCCAGAATATCCTTCTCCGACAGGATTAGATACTCGACATCATCGAGCTTGAATTCGGTGCCGCTGTACTTGGCGAAGATCACACGGTCGCCAACTTTAACGTTCATCGGGATCAGCTTGCCATTGTCATCACGGCGACCCTCACCAACTGCCAGCACCGTGCCTTCCATTGGGCGCTCTTTGCTGGCCGTATCAGGCAGGTAAATGCCGGTCTTGGTCTTCTCTTCACGCTCTACCGGCTTGACCACCACACGGTCGCCAAGGGGTCGGATGCGGAAATCCGCCATAGCTGCTATCCTCCGTTTGGTATAGGTTTCTTCCAATGTGCGAAGGTTCCATGAATTAGCACTCTCTATGCGACAGTGCTAATCCGTTGGTAATAGTACACAAGAACGGTCGGTTTGTCAAGTCAGTTTTAGCACTCGGCGTTAGAGATTGCTAGAAGTCCGTTCGCCAGGCAGATTATAGCAGTTGTGCAATCCGGCTTTTGCGCTGCAAAGCTGCGCACAGATGTGCATCTCGCCAGGGGTGATCGTTCTGTCTGTACCTGGCCGTGCGGCCATATCGAAGCAATATGCTGGCAGCACGACTCACCTTCACCATTGCCACCAATCCCACCCCGCATGCTTACACCCTGATGCAGCCTTATACTAAAAGTGGCACATAGATTTTCCTGGAACTCATTTCATCAAAGCCGTACTGTCGTGCTAACTGACCATTGCCCAGGCGCATGAACGCTTGCCAATCGCTAAAGCCAGTATATCCTGTTCCCATGCTGCCGATGTGAAAGCGAGGCGGGCTGATAACCATTGCCAGCGTTGGATTGATTCCCTGACCCGCCTGTCATGCGCGTGTCGCGAAGTTTGGAGTGCGGCAGCGTGGCTGCCGCGCCAGCCGTACTCACGATCCGGCACGTGGCCTGCCGTTGACCCAGCTGGTCACGCGGATGCTGTGGGTGCTCGCCACGATATGGGGTCGGTCGGCAATGAATGAGATAATCTCTAGCAGATGTTTTTTGAAATAGGTTCTACAGTGATGCCGGATATAGCGATAGCGCAGCAGTGTGGGCAATCCCAGTTTTTTGGTTTCTGTCACGATAATCCAAGTTGCCACCTATGCTGTGAGCGGAACAGAGGGGTTTACTACCAGGATGACCAGCACGACGTTGCACGCAACACTGTATGGCGTAACTGTACGAACGATATGGGGAGCAGCAAGTTCCTGTGGACGTGCTACGTCATATCTCACGGAAGCAACCCGAGGTATCCACTTCCTCTGTGTCCTCCGTGTCTCTGTGGTGAACTAAGGTGGCAACTTGGGTTATGATAGAAGTATTCAGTTGTTGCGAGTAACGAACGACGGAGGGGACATGAATGATCTCTTCGCATTGCATTGGAATGGGCCGCCATTTGTACTCTTCAGCGGGCCACACCTGATTGCACTGACGTGTGTCGCCGTTGCGTGTGGTTGGATACTTGGCCCTGGTCGTCGAATGTCGTCAGAGGCAGGACGCTACTGGCGGTATGGCTTGGCGTTTACCCTGGCGGTCAATGAGCTGGCGTACAACTGGTGGTTCTGGGTGCACGGTCTCTGGTCAATTCAGTATATGTTACCGCTGCACCTCTGCACCATGTTTACGTGGCTTTCTGCCATCATGCTCCTCACCCGTAGCTATCGCATCTTCGAGTTTGCTTACTTCATGGGGATTGGCGGTGCAGTGCAGGCATTGCTAACGCCCGACATCGGAGTCTATGGTTTTCCCCACTTTCGGGCGTTTCAAAGCTTTATTTCGCACGGTGGCATCGTGTTAGCCGCGTTAACAATGATCGCGCTGGAAGGATACCGCCCCACCTGGCGTTCGGTAGGGCGGGTGATCATCGGGGCGAATCTGTTGATGGCGGCGGTCGGCGTCGTGAACTGGTTGCTTGACAGCAATTATCTCTTCCTGGCCCGTAAACCGTATACGCCGAGTCTCCTCGATCTGCTCGGCCCGTGGCCAATTTACATCATCTGGATGGAGGTGATCGGCATTGCTACTATTCTGATTCTCTATCTCCCATTTGCCCTGGCCGATCTCCGTCAGAGATCTCCGATGACGGCGAGTAAATGATTCCGGTAGGTGGAACTTGCCAGAACGCTCCAGCATTCCGGTAATTCCTGACGAAGCGTAGCCCATTCCGCTTCACGCGCCGCCAGGTAGCCGGCAACCGCCGCCGGCGCATGGTCAGTATGGGGTGCCAGTAAACCACGCGCTACACTAATATCGTTGAGAGCACCGAGATGATCCTGGAAATCGATCAGAGGTTGCAAGAGATCACCTAATCGCTCACCGACAATATCTCCGACCAGCTCAAGCGCGTAGCGCAGCCGTTTCCCGGCAATGCGCATTGCATGCAGGCTCGCTTCATCTTCGGGTAAACCATCACGATCATACGAACGTAGCGCTTCATAATGGGCGTACAGCATACTGCCTGCATGATCACGCACCCGCGGTCGGTTGTCCCATCCTTCATTGATGCATGCCAGTTGGGCTAACGCCCGCAGCTCACGCTCGTATCGCTTGGCGGATACATAATTCACCAGTTCAGCGTGCGCAGCCATTCGTTCGGCGCGTATTGCCTCAATCACCGGTGCCAGACCGCTCATATCGCGACCGGTCATATCATGGAGCAAGACATCCCGATCACGGGTAGCACTGGCCTGCCGGGCCAGTGTACGGACAGCGGTTGTTACCCGTCGCGCAGCTTTGGCCGGGGCGACCGGCGATAGGAGACGTAACGCGGCCCGAATCCGTCGAGTAGCGACCCGTAGATCATGAACCGCTTCAATCGTTTCATCATCCTTGACCGCCCGCGCCGTTTGCTGGAAACGACGAATCTGGCGCCGCAAGACGATACGCCCCAATTCAGCAAATGGAACTGCCCCTGATGCATACCAGTATGGCAGCCTGTCAGTCGGCTCATCTTCACCGGGTACTGCTTCAACGACGGTACCCTCACTCTGCACCACTATTTCCGGGCGTGGCCCGATCACACGCTCCCACAGATCGGCTTTGGCCAGTGCCCGCTCACTATCAACCGCAGCATGTGGGCCGGTAGCCACCAGGCTCAGCCGCCCATTCCTGTTCAGAACCTGAATTTTTGTGGTCTGGGTCTGGCTATAATCGAAACCGTCGGCGACCCGCACAATCGCAGCCAGTTGTAGAGCCAGCTTCCGTGCTCGTTTGTTCAGGCAAATCACTGTTGGTTCTATTTGAAAGCGCGGCTTGCGGCGATGAAGGGCAATAATTGCCGCGATAATCAGATGATCGGTTGCATCACCAGGAGCATGGCGTAGCACAATATCACGACCAACCAGATGATGTTCTGGTGGATCGGTGGTCAGACCAACATTGTGTAACAACGCACCGGCTTCGACTAATGCACGGGCTTCAGATGATGAGCTTTGATCCAACTGTAATGCGTCAAACAGTATCAGAGCGTGATCGGCCACCTGCCGGGCATGTGCCCGGTCCACCCGGTATTCGGTGAGTAATGTCTCAACATAATCAGTCAAATGTGTGGCTACTCCCATCCGCCTGCTCCTCTCAGGTATGCAAGAATTACTTACGCTGTAGTAAGGCCATGCCCCGTTCGAGCTTGCTCTGGCGTTCGGGCATAATGTTGACCAGGGCGCTGAGTACAGCAGCCAGTTCAGTTATATCGTAGACCGATCCTGTCGGCAGCACTTCCAGTTCCAGCTCGCAGATTGGGGCCTGCTTCTTACCCGCATAGATGGTACCCCGGTCGAGACTTAGCTCAACGCGATCCTGACCATCACGATGGGCGTGAATAATCCGCCGATTGGTTTCGATGGTCAGCAGTGGACGCACCGGCGCTCCCAACAACAGCGCCTGCGCCAGATCACGAGCCGGTCCCGCTGGCCAGTGAGCCGGATCGGGATCATCTCCGGGAAACTCAAACTCTGCCCGACGATGAATGCCCTGGTCATCAACGCGGGCCGGCCCTTTAAGCGTGATGATTGATCGCTTACCAATCTGGCGAATCCGCAGGCCGTAACGTGCTTGAGCCAGCCTGCCATCAGCGCTGTCGTAATAGGTGTTCCGTTGATGTTCACTGGCCATTGTGCGTAACGTATATGGCCCAAGCGCACTCAACGTCGCCAGTCGATCCATATCACCGGCGCTGATCTTGTACTTTGCCTCAATTTCCATAAGGAACTCCGCGCATAGGTTTGGTCATACCTTTATCATATATTATTGTAATGGGTTTCGCACCTTACAGGGTGAACATGCCGCTCTGAACACGGTTTTCTGCAATATAAAAGTAAAGAAGTGGTATACTTGCCCTTGTCAATGGTGTTCAGTCAATGGAAGGAGGCCGCGTTCACATGAGTGCTGACTTTGAACGGCTGATCGGTCGAGCGGTGCTTGATCCCGATTTTCGCAAACGGCTGCTGGCCGATCCGGATGCAGCAGCGAAAGAAGCCGGTTTGCAGCCCGATCCCGAAGAGATGGATCGCCTGCGAAAAGCTCTTGCCGACCCAACGCAGCGAAAACAGCTTGAAGACATGGAACGGCAGGCGGCTGCTCCGGTCTGGAGCTGATAATACGATACTTCTCATGTTCATTCCATGAAGAGCATTCGCAGGGTATATGAAATCACAAGATATTCAATCATTTAACGAGTTACTGAAACAGCTTGATATTGAAAGCGACCAGATACGTCTACGTTTTACCTTGCGAATGCTTAACATTCTTGTGTTAACGCTAACCATAATAGCCTTACTCATCATGCTTATTCCACCCCTATCGCTACCAATAGCGTATATTCTGGTTGCAATTTCGATAGCAATAAATGGAACCATTGAATGGTTAATCCGCAGAAACCGTGAAATAGTCGGAGCAAGACTATTCGTTGGTTGGACAAACCTAGGGATCATTGTTTTCATGCTGATCAATGCAGCCAGACTTGACTCGATTGGCATGGCAATGTTTGCGGGAATTACTCCGTTATTTGTAATTTTGAACGGACTGTTATTAGGATGGGGCTTCGCCGGTTTTGTCGCTATCGTCAATCTTGTCATTGTCTTTCTAACCTATGTCTGGTATTTTGCAACCAGTGGTACTACACGCGGTGTTTTTGAAGAGGCGACCGGCTTTTTCATACCACTTTTTCTCTATACGACATTGGTGTGGGCGGCAATTTCGTTTTATCAGTATCAATTGACAACATCACGTCACAGGCTGAATCAGGCCCGTTCGCGCCTCATTCAGGATCAGATATTACACCACGATCTCGAAATTGCCCGCTCGCTTCAGCAACGCCTCTATCCACCACCACCACCACTGTTCGGGAATATCCGTATTGTCGCGTATTCTGAACCTGCCCGTGAGACGAGTGGCGATTTTTATGATTTTGTCCAGTTGGCAGATGGGCGTTGGGCGATTGTCGTTGCCGATGTTACCGGCAAAAGCATTGCCGCGGCCATGGTTATGGTGATGTCACGCTCAATTCTACGCTCCTACATTGCCACTGAACAATCACCAGCAGCGGTACTGCGTGCCACCAACAATGCACTCTGCCGTGATGGAGTTGACTCGCAATATGTCACTGTTTTTCTTGGAATCCTCGATTCATCCACTAATGTTATGACATTTGCCACTGCTGGTCATCCTTTACCCTATCTCCGTCGAAATGGTCAGATTCAAGAAATCGGTTCTGGTAGCCTCCCCCTCGGCACTCGTCTTAATCGGGAATATTGTGAGACGACGCTGCAACTTCAGGCTGGCGATCAGCTTTTTCTCCTCACCGATGGGTTTTTTGAGACGCGCAATGCACAGCGAGAACTTTTTGGCTTTGAGCGGTTGATGATAGCGATTGATCAATCAGACTCCACCAATCCGCAACGTGCACTCGATCATTTGTTATCGGTTTTGAACCAGTTTCGTGGCGATGCCGAACAGAGTGATGATATGACCGGGATTATTATCCAGGTACTGGCGTAAACGCATGTTGAGCCTGCTCCCTGCTGAAGAGGCGTACTGGCAACAAGTGTATTCTCGCCTGATCGCTCTGAGCGCCCCGCTCCCTCCTGTTATCCGCTGCCCGCTGAATCAGGTCCTCGATAACGAGATTCATCGTATCTTCACGCTCTGGCCGATCTGGTTGTCACCATTGCTGCCATTGCCGGCATCTATCATCGAACGCTTGAGCCTGGCGACATTATGCGGTGCCTGGGCTGCGGCGATACGCGATGCGTGCCTTGATGGTGAACTGACACAGACTGCTGCGCCGTTGGCCAGGGCTTTGTGGCGGCGAAGCTGGCGATTGTTCGGTACGCTGGCGGTTCATCGTGAGTTGCTACCAAATCTGGAGAGACGCATGGTCGCGGCGTACCGCCAGGAACTCGCGGCCCGCACGCATACCGGTTACTGGCAACCGGCCCAACTGCAAGCATTGACGGCGCATTGGGTTTGTGCACGCGCAGCCGGGTGGCACGTGGTGCAACGCGCTCATATCGCGCTTGCCGGCCTGAAGCCCGAAGATCCGTGCGCCATCGCGCTGAGTGTTGCACTCGATGCACTCATCCTTGCCCGTCAGCTTCGTGATGATGTACACGATCTGGCCGACGATGTTCGGGCCGGGCGGGCAAGTTGGGGGGTCCGGCTGATTGCAGATGCGATCTGGCGTGCAGAGGGAGGGCCGGCACTGATCGATGGGCAACGAATTGCCGGACGCTGGCTCATCGATCCTGCACTGCGCCACGAGCTGGTTTCGACCCATGTCACCCTGTGCCAACAGGCGATGCACGCATTGATGCCCTATGCGGCGTATATTCCCCGCCTGCTCGATCTGGTGATGATCGAGACCGAGGCTGGTCGGACAATTGCAACGATCAGGTTGCTACATCTGCCCGGCTAACCGCTGTTGCCATCGGGTAATCCGTTCGTCGCTATCGATGCAGGAGTCTAACGCATTGGCTGCCGGTTCCAGCGCGGCGGCGCACCCGATCAGGGTGAGGCGACAGAGCGGTCGGGGTTGGGTAGAGAGACGCAATGCGCTAAGAGTCAAGCGCCCGGCCACCAGATGAACTTCGTCTGCCCAGGGAGAGTCGGTGCAGTATACGATGCCTTTGGCCCGAAAGATACCATCGGCTGCCAGTCTGCGCAGGGTCTGTTCGAGCGCAGTGCGTTGTAATGGTAGATCGGTTTGCCAGCTCGTAACGGCAAATTCGTCGTGCAGGTGCGGACTTTCGGCAGGTAGTGTGCCATCGTAGCGTGGGCTGAAGATCAGCCCCGTTGGTACATCACCATGGACAATTGGAACGAGCGGTGCCCGCTGATTTACTGTGCGTAGTTGCTCACTAACCTGTGCGATGGTTTGCGTAGAAACCAGGTCGCTGTGGGTGATCAGGATCAAATCGGCGAGGTGTATCTGGCGCAGGGTGAGTGGTGAGGCAGCCATAGCCTGCTCGTAATCAACTGCTGAGACGAGAGTAACCAGTGTATCGATTGGAATATCGGCAGCGCGAAGCTGGCGGACCAATGCACCTGGCTCAGCAAAACCACTCGTTTCAATTGCGATAGCTGTCAGTGGCCCACTGGCGAACAGGGTTTCAAGCGCGAGGAGCAGATCACTGCCGGCGACGCAACAGACACAGCCACCGTTCAATTCGATCAGCAGCGTAGCACCACTCTGCGCTAGCAGTTCGCCGTCAATGCCCAACGCGCCAAATTCGTTGACGATCACCCCAATTCGCTGATCACCACGACTCAGCAGGCGGCGCAACAGCGTTGTTTTACCACTGCCAAGAAAACCGCTGATGATAGTGACCGGAATTGATGGTGGGTTATTGTCCGTCAGCATAACCGGTTAACTCGATATAACCGCGACCGCGCATGCTACCCTCTACTTCCACCGCGCCCTCCCAATAGACGACTGCCGTGGGTAGCTCTTGATCTTGCAGGGCCGGTGTGATAACCAGATCAATCCCATAACGGGGAATCCGCAGATGCCAGCCAGCCGGGTAGACCGCCCCACTCTTCGGACTTTGCCAGGTCGCGGTGACCTCCAACTCAACATCACCGGGGCCGAGGATGATCACCGTGTCGTCGGGGAGAAGCAGGCTACCACCGACAAATGGCGACGGTTTGCCATCGGCTGCCCGGAGCTGGTAATACATCAGGTCGTGGCCGCTCTCAAGCTGTAAGGCAAACCAGTCCCAGCCAGTCATTCCTTCTTCCAGAGCACTGGTACCCCACTCGCGATCCATCCAGGTCAGGCCGCTCACCGTATAGGTCGCTGAGCCGATCTGGATAGTGCCGTTGCTGATCATGCGGGTGAGCGAGTAGTAGGCCGATGCGTTGCCCACCTGCGACCCTTTCTGGCTGACTCCGGCATTTCCCTGTAACACCGGTGGTCGGCTATTAACGGCTACCAGGTCGAGGGCCACTCCATCCTGTGCAGCGCGGAGGTGCATCGTCATCCCTTGCGGGCCACTTCCCTCAACCGACCAGTCGTTGAGAAAGACCCGGAACGGATCGCCGCTAGCGTCCGCCAGACCGAGCGCGGATCGACTGAAGCGCTCGAAGGCGTAGAAACGACCACCATCAATATCGCTGATCGCAAAGTGTGCCATGTAGACATCGTTGGTTGCCCAGGCCGACTCACGGGCCAGCGGATAGGGACTGAGCGCCCGGCGGAAGAAGGTGAGCTGAAAGCCGAAGCGCCGGCCATTGTCGGCAGTCAGGTTGCCAGTGTAGTACCACCACTCGGTCTGGAACGTTGGATGAGGGCCATGGTCAGCCGGAAACACAAACGGACGTGGTTCAATCACCCGCTCAAAACCCTCAATATTATCGGCATTGACCGCCTCAATCGCGCCGATAGTGGCTTGAACGGTAGGCCGGCTGGTAGTAGTGCAAGCGGCGAGGCCAACCGTAGTTATCACGATGAGAAAACATCTAAGCCAGAGATGCATAACGTTTCGTCAATTCTAGCGGTTTATTGTATAGACACTCTACAAGTAGTGTACCACGGGTCCGGGTCGTTCAGAGGTTAGCGTACATCTCACTGCAGAATTGGTGAGGTGTTGTAGTGCAATGAGGGTGTTGCTATGATTGAGTCTGACAACGATGCACGGGTACTGGTTGTTATCGTGCCACAACCACACGATCTTGAACGGGTGCGTACTGCTGGCTGGTATCGCCTGCCACTGCGACATGCGCCGCCCCAACTGGCTGCCGATTATCTGGCATTCTACCAGCCAGCGTCATTCGGGGCAGCACGCTGGCAGGTGCAATACTATGCTCCTGTCCTGCGCTATCAACTTGTTCAGCGGCGTGACCTGCTCCCTGATGAACCCAACCATCCACGTGCCGGAGATCACTATTACCGGATTGATGTCGGGCCACTGGATGAACTGGAACGTCCCATACCGGCTGCCCGTCTTCGTCGGATAACGTTTATTGCAACGACCTTTGGCCGCTTGCGGCAGGCAATTGACATCACCGATCTGTTTATGTCACCGCCACCGCCCGACGTGTGGGGAGCCGGTTTGGCCGGTAAATCAATCACGTAGCCGATTGCCACCCCGTCGTTGAGGTATGAAGGTTACAGGGGGTGTTTGAGGTATTTAAGTAGAGGGCCGGGCTGCCTCTAGCACGATTGAAGCCTGTTCACACAGGTTGACGAGGCAGCCGGCCCTTGTCGGTGTCTATTGTTGTGAGAAACAGCTTGCTGCACTCTACTCAGCAACCACCCGCCAGCGTAGCGTCTGGCCAGCGGCAAACGGAACGACATCGCCATAACGCATCGGTACCTGCCAGGGGTCTTCGACCAATCGCACGGTGCGGGCTGGTGGGTTCAGGCCGTGAATCCGCCGGGCATTCCCACTCACGAAATCGGGCAGGCGTTCGAGGGCGTTGTGCCGCTCGAACAATTCCACCAGCATCGGCAGCAACACTGGTGCCGAGAAGACACCGGCAGCGCAGAACGCAGCTTCTTTGCGATCTATTGGATGCGGTGCCGAGTCGCTACCAAACATCAGTTTGGGATGACCGGCTAATGCCGCAGCTAGCAGTGCATCACGGTCAGCCGGACGTTTGGCAATCGGCTTACAGAAGAGATGCGGCTGCAACAGACCACCGGCCACATCGTCGAGAGTGATCAAGAGGTGGTGAAGAGTGACGGTGGCAAACAAATTCGGATAACGCTCCAGCAGGTCGAGAGCGGCAGCAGTTGTGATATGCTCCATCACAATCCGCAGGCGTGGGAATGTACGTGCCCACCGTTCATACACCGGCAAAAACTCGGCTTCGCGATCAAGCACAAACCCATGACTCTCGCCGTGTACCAGAAGCGGAATGCCCAGCTCTTCCATCATTGCCAGCGTTGGCTCAATCGCCGTCAGGTCACTGACCCCACCGGCGCTATTGGTCGTTACGCCTTCGGGGTAGAGCTTAATCGCGAAGATATGCTCACGCAATGCCTGCAAAGTTTGGACATCGTAGGGGCGAAAAAACAGGGTCATCAGCGGGAGAAACGGGTACGGGTCAACCGCAGCCCGAATCTCCTCGTGATAGCGGGCAAGGCGGTCGGCGTTATCCACCGGTGGTACGAGATTCGGCATGATCACCGCGCCGGCGAACTGCGCAGCAGAGAATGGCACGACGAGGCGCAGCATGGCACCTTCGCGCAGGTGCACATGCATGTCAAGTGGGGCAATTAATGTAACTGTCATAGACGCTTTCCT
Organism: Chloroflexus sp.; assembly: GCF_034434295.1. Taxonomy (GTDB): domain Bacteria; phylum Chloroflexota; class Chloroflexia; order Chloroflexales; family Chloroflexaceae; genus Chloroflexus. The sequence continues at coordinate 36,517 of NZ_DAOTZQ010000108.1, read as the reverse complement.
GGCTGGCGTGGCAGGCGTAGTCGTGCTGCCACAAAACTGTCGTGAGGCAAATTAATCGCAGCAGTGATCCGACTGATTTCGGCACTCTCGGCGCCGGAAAGTTCACCATCGGCGAGGGCAACCGCGAAGAGCGCATCGAGAAAGCGTTGCCGACGCTCCACAGTGGTCGCATCGGCGAAGGCTTTGGTAAGGCGAAAGAAATCGAGGCTGGCCGCACTCTCGTCGAGAGCTACCTCAGCAACCAGCGCTGCCTGCTTATCATCAAGCTGCCACCACTCCTTGAGAATGGCCACGATCCGGTCGTGTTCGGAAGGTGTCACCTGCTTATCGACATAGGCCACTCTTGCCAGTAAGCCTCCAGCCAGTGTCAACACGTGCAGCTCATCGCGATCAAGCCCGAACTCGTCAATATGCTGGCCCAGGCGCATCTGCAACGCATAGTAAATCCGATTACGCATAAATTCTGGCAGGAGGTCTTCGCGATTGGGGCCGCCGGCCCGTATGCCAAGTGCTAAGCGAAAGGCACGTCCGATTTGAAACAGCAGACTCTGGCTATCCTGAGTCAGGGCACGTTGAATCTCCTGCGCCACCTCGCGTTCAACCGGCGTGAGAACGCGGTCGGCGATCAACAGTCGTTCAATTGCCTGCAAGACGAGCTTTTGCTGTCCTGGCGTGATGATTAAATCGCGGAGATCGGCGATCAGGCGAGCGCGTTCGGCAGCTTCCACCGGTGAATAAAGGTAAATCTCCAGCTCCGCCCACTCATCGGCGGTCAAGGCAAACTGACCACCGGTCTGCCCAAGTTCAGCCAGTAATCGTTTGAGGTCGTTGACTTCGTCAAGTGATAATTCACCATCGGCCCACGCCGCCGCAATAATCACTTTGGCCAGGGCCATCGCTAACGGATGTTTCGCCATGACAATTCCTAAACCGTTCCAGAGAGTAGTTTATCGCTATGATATGCTATAGTAAAGCCTGATAACCGTATACATTGTATTGTATGGAGTGCAGTGGCCCCATCATGCACTTTGCCGGATGGATAGAACTTATTTCATAAAACGCTGTACTATCGCGCTCTAATAACCATCTCCGGTGCTATCATGCGCTGGATTGGTTGCCTTACCCGCTCATCATGCGCGTGTCGCGAGGTTTGGAGTGCGGCAGCATGGCTGCCGCGCCAGCCGTGCTCGCAATCTGGCACGAGTCAGGTCGTTGACCCAGCTGGTCACGCGAATGCCGGGTGTGCTCATCACGATTATGGCATCGGTCGGCAATGAATGAGATACCTTCATAGTAGATGTTTTTTGAAACAGGTTCTAGTTGACGCGCTGGTCGCTGCTAGCATGTGATTGTCAGGTACGCATCCAGATCAAACAGGCAGGTCGCTCATTGGTTACTGCGTGTGACCGATGTCTACGAGATGTGTACGTACATCCTGGGGAGTGCCTTTTTCGTTAAGATCACTCTATACAGAATGATGAGAATATTGTACAATAGCTAAGAGCAAGTTATCTACCGGTAAAGAGGCCGGATAAAGCAATGCCGCTCTACCCACAAGGGAGAGCGGCGTGTCGTTTTTAAGGAGAAGACGATATGCCCACCCATCTGACATGTCCACATTGTGGTCAGGCGCTCACCGCTGAAGGTACCTATCTGCGTTGCGCGACTCACGGCCTCTTCTTTCGCTACGGCCCCCGCCGTTTGTTAGCTGCGCCGATGCCGGTTGAGCGCCACGAACATCTATTGCCATGGCAGACATTGAGTGACGAAACACCCGTGGCGTTATCACTACCAGCCACCGCCGCCACCGCGTCCACCAAATGAGCCACCACCGCCGCCACGGCCAAACGAGCCGCCGCCACCGCCTCGACTACTCCACCCACTAGAGCGGGAGCTGCTCCACGAGCTGCGGCGGCTTGGCGAAGAACTCCACGAACGGCTGTGTCCCCAGCCTCCGGACATCCGTCCAAGAGTAGACGCGACACTGTCAGTTGCCAGGGTTGACGGCATCTGCGGCTGAAGGGTTCTCAGGAGATCGGTCGCCGCAGCATCAATCGCCTGTGCCTCACGTAATGCGGCCTGCAGGGCCGCTTCACCGTTAATCGGCAACCGAATCTGGTTAAACCGTTGTTGGAGAGCAGCAAATGTGCCGCTTGCTGCACTCGATGCACGCAGTGTCGATTGAAACTGGCTAATCCGGTTGAGCTTCTCGCGCACCTGCTGGAGTGTCTGATTGAGCGTAGCTCGCAACTGCTCAAGACGCTGTACCTCGGCGTAGGCACGCTGGTAGGTCTCCGTCGCTGCCTGGATGAGCGACTGATAGGAGTGAACCGCCGTTGCCAATGCCTGACGCCGCGCTGCGTCTTCACTTTCCTCGGCCTGCCGTAGTAGCGCATACGCTTGCTGAAGCTGTTGGCGCACCTGTTCAATCTGCTGCTGAGTAGCCGGAGAGAGATCGGCGTCGTGGACGGTGACATAATGTACGAGCTTTTGCACCTCGTTCCTTGCCATTTGCTGCGCCTGATGTGCCCGCTCGCGCAGACGATTTACCTGCTCGACCTCATCACGGGCACCGGCGAGTGCTTCATCGGCCAGGCGGTCGGCCTCTTGCGCTGCACGGGTCAGTTGTAGCCAGTCAGGTTTTTCTTTAGCAGCTTCGGCCTGTGCTGCTTGCAACAGCGAGGTGGCCTGGACCAGTAGCGTATCGGCCTGGGGGCTAACGTCGGCGTCATGGTGAGCGACAAATGTACGGCCCGCCTGAATGGATCGTTCCGCTTCGGCTAACACATCGCGGGCGATAGCCCGTGCCTCTTCCAGGGCACGCAGGCGGTCGGTAATGGCGGTTATCAGGCGCTCAACGTGATCGAGTTCCTGCTCGGCGGCGTCAAGATAATCGCGGGCGGTCAGGAAGTCCTGGACTTCCATCGTGTTGGCGGCACGGGCCTGCTCCCAGTGCTCAAAAGCCCGTTCGGCGGCAGCCTCTGCTTCACTGCCGTTTCCACGAATATCGGCCCAGGTGCTCTCGGCAAATTCATCAACCAGATCGAATGCTTCACGGCCTGCCTCGATCAGATCGTTGATCTGCGGCCCACGCTCGGCGAGAGCGGCAATGCGACGTTCATTATCAGCCCGAATTGTTGGCAGGTCAAAGCCTTCGCGTCGTGCCTGCTCAAGGGCCGCTTCAGCTTCAGTAATCGCAGTGACTGCTGCATTCAACGCTCCCTGTTGAAGCACACCGGCCAGCCGGTCAAGCGCCGCCCGTGCCGTATCCAGGGCAGCGTGACATGTATCCATGCGATAGCCTTCAGCAGCCAGTTGCTCGGCGGTGCGCCGCCCCTGGGCAATTGCCGTCCGTGCAGTTGCATATCGCTGAAGAAGATCAAGTAACGTTTGCCGGATAACCGACGCCTCTTGCGCTGCGGCGATTGCCGCATCAGCTTCCAGACGCTCCAGTGCAGCTTCGGCACGGCTGACAGCCCGCTGAAGCGGCTCCAGGACGGCAGCGTGGTTGGATAGCTCATTGCCAAACTGTGGCAAGCGCTCAGAGACGTCGGTCAATCCTTTTTTTGCCTGGGCGACATCCTCCTGAGCCTGCCGGATCAACGCATCGAGTTGGGCACGGCGTTGTTCAAGGGCGTCCAATCGTTCGGCGACGACGGCAGCCTGCGGTTGCAACTGCTCGTAAGCGACAGCGGCCTGCTCTAGTCGTTCTAAGGTTGGTTTGGCCTCACGTTCCAGATGCTCACCGATTGCATCAAAAGCTATTTTAAGGTCGGTAAATGCTTTTTGTGCTGCCTCGCTCATCTGGGCCAGCTCGGCAACGGCAGCGGGTGGATACGAAACGCGGTCAAACGCAGCTTTTTCGGTGGCAGTATTGAAGCGCTGCCCAAGCTGAACGATGAGCGTACCCATTTGCTCACGTGCATCACGCAGCCGACGTTCGGCAGCCTGGCGTGTCTTGCGGCGGCGTTGAACCTGATAAACCCCCGCACCGGCTGCTGCGGCACCGGCCAGGCCAAGCCCACCGATCACCACTGGTGTTAAATCTGTGTTGATGGTAATCCCCCCGCCAGGGCGCGGTGGATTGACAATCGCCTCTTCGATTGCGGTTAATGCGCTGGTGACCCCGCGGGTAAAATCACCGTCGGCCAGACCGGGATTAAGGCGGTCGGTGCGGATCAATTCATAGTTGTCATTGACAGCCAGCGCATCACTCCATTCGTCACCGAACCAGATGGCGCTGTAGCGATCATTCACGGCAACGTAAATGGCGATGAGCGTCGAACGCACACTGCCGTCGCTACGGGCCAGGCCATCGGCGATTAGGCGACGTTCAAAATCACTTGCACCACCATTGTCAACCACATACACTGCTACCTGTGCACCACGGCGTAGCAGTGGGCCGGCGGCAGCTTGAATTGCCGATTCGTTTAATCGACCACCGGGATCGACCAGTACCAGGCGTCCCTGGGCCAACACTTGCGCTAGCAAGAGAACGCTGAGTACAATACCAATGAACCAACGCAATGAGGCACGCATGAAGTTTCCCCCTGGACGACGCAGTTACTGCCCGTCTGCTACTCGTCGCGTTAATGCAGGCGAGCTATGTGTCTCCCACCTATACAATACGGCGCAATGTGGTCGTGCGTTGCAGTCTTTTACGGTGTACCGCTTCCGGGCGTGGGCAGGTCGCGTGCATCAGCAGGTGGGGTCAGGCGAATATCCTTATTAATATCGCTCAATTGCGCATCAAGCGCAAACGAGAATGGTTGAGCCTGGCCCTGTGGATCGGTTGCGGTACCACTAAAGGTTACAGTCAATTGCCGTAGATAACCATCCTCACACACCCAAATCTGGGCGGCGGCATCGGTAACGGTGCTATCGGGCAACTGGGTTGGTAGACCGATAGCGCCAAGACTGGCAAAGAGTGCGGTTGTCGCCTCACGGTCGCCGACATACTCCTGGCATTGCACACCATCACGTTCAGCGGTTGTACCAATCGTAAAACGACTGAAATCGGCACCCGCTCTGTTCACCGCACTGAGTGTCGTATCCACCTGGGTTGGAGGGGTAGCAATCACGCTCTGCTCAGGCGTCAGGCGATACCAGACATCATCAGGCGCACCGAGGAAGGTGAGTGGGCCGCGTACATAGCTGACACCACCGACCGTCATCGCCTGTAAACCACGGGTGACATCGGCGCCGAGGAATGCGGCCAGAAAACCGCGCAGGGTAAATGAGACATCAGCGCCGGCGAACTGACCATCAAGTGAGAGCAGGTCGGTCGTGGTATTGCCCAGATTAAAGCCACCGACCAGACCACTGCCGCGGAGCGACAATTGCATCCGATACGTCTCGATATTTGCCGTCTGGCGAATCGCTGCCGGGATAGCCGTTCCTGCCGGTTCGGCAGCCGGCGTTGGGGTTGGCACCGGTGTGGGCGTGGCGGTTGGCGTTGGGATGGGGGTAGGAGTTGCAGTTGGTGGTGGGGTTGGAGTTGGCGTCATTGGTGTTGTACAACCGGTGAGGATGATTGTCATTAGAATAACTGCAAGCAGGCGCACGCAGAGCCTTCCTTTCCACTCTAACGCATGACCAGAGAAATACGGCAAGTCATACGCATGCTGATTATAGCAGCGATGTATACCGGGCAACAAGATAAAGCTATTTCACCAACGACACGCCCGATCTTGTGGTGTGCAGGGCAATGACACCTGCACCTTCTTGCCGCGCTACGCGAGGTACTAACGAGACACGCCCGATCTTGTGGTGTGCAGGGCAATGACACGGATACCGGTGACTTCAGGTGAACACGTCACTCATGTGGGAACAGGTCTGATCTCTATATGTCAGTGCAGGAGACACACCTATTCAGAATCTCTTGCACCGTTTGGGCAATAGACTGATCGCCTGTAAACCAGATGGTCGTCACCAACACACCAAACGCTTGTTCAATAGCTGCAATTGTTTGTTGACGGCGCCGCTCAACACGTACTGGGTTGGCGTAAAAATCGGCCAGATTTTCGCTGGCGCCGAAGTCATCAACCACGATAACGTGACTAATCGCTGTGCGAATACCTGATTGTACCCGCTGCCAGAAGACCGGATCAGCCTTGGCAGTACTAAGATCGGCGGAATTGGCAATGAAGGCCAGGTTTGGATAAGCGGTTGCACGGACACGCCTGCGTCTGACCTGCCCGTGGTACCAGCGTAGTGCCCTGGCCGTCCATTGTAGCCCGGCTAATTGATCGGCGATCTGACCGGTGGCCTCGGCGTAATGATCGGTGGCAATCAGCGGGATTGCCCGGCATTCAGTGCGCAGTGCAACGAACAATGGTTGCCAGGCAGGATCGATAATCGAGGCTGCCATATATGCCTGTGTAAATCGACTTGCAGCACGGATCGCGATGGTCGAGCGAACTCCATACGCCTGAAGCCGGCGAGCCAATAGTCGTTTCAGCCCGATGCGAGTAGTGCTGCCTTCCGTCCAGGTTGGGACAACCAGATCATTCCAGTAGCGAGTAACGTCGACTCCCAGCTTTTGCAACCCTGAATGTTGTAGTGCGCTTGCCAGTCGGTCTGGTGCGCCGAAGCGTACTGCTTCCAGACTGAGGGTACCGGAAAAGTCAAGTACAAGGAGCGGTGTTGTCATTGTCAGTCCTGCTGTTCAATAGGCGCTCGTGAAAGAAGGGTAGCATATTTTATCGTTGGCATGGTAAGCGGTGGTAAATAATCAGCAGGTGGTATCCAACGGGTGAAAGTGACTGGGGGCCGGTTGTAAACTCGCCTTTCAGATGTGTTGTGAGATGATGATGTATCCCTGGAACAGCAACTTGACTCGACAAATGCCACAAATTGTGTATAATACAGGCAAAAGCAGGCGGGAGTGGCTCAGTTGGTAGAGCGACACCTTGCCAAGGTGTAGGTCGCGGGTTCGATCCCCGTCTCCCGCTCCAGTATACGGCCGACTCACAAGTTGTGAGTCGGTCATATTTTTTTCACAAAACCGTATATAATAGGCGCAATATACGTCTCTGATCTACGTTTAAGATAGAGCAATATCAACTAAACCTGAGAGGCCGCTGTGTATCTGCCACGTAGCAATCTGCATCGCATCTTTGCCCTTACTCTGCCAGGTGGGATTGCACTTGGGCTACTGCTGTATGCTCTACTTGATATTGTGACACGCTGGGATAATGGCGAAACGGCGCTGACGTTTGGAGTTGCGCTTATCCTGGGTGTTGGCGTTGGCCTGGTGCTATCACTTGTGGCGTGGCTTAGCCTCCGTTACGCCTTACGTGAGGCGCGGCAACACGCAGTACGGACATTGAATGCAGACCTCCCGCCACTGACCGATACCGATCCACTGGTTGCATTACGTCAGACGGTTGCCGATGCAGTTGCCGCAGTGCCCCGCTCTCCAACGCTGGTAACACTGGCTCAGCGACTCTGCGTAGCTTCTGATCGCGAGGCCATGCTGGCAGCGGTTGCCGAGACCTTATCTGAACATCTGCCGGTACGCGGTGCTGTGTTACTCTTGCACGATGCCGAGCGAGCACTTTTGTTTCCTTCGGCGGCCTGGGGGATCGGCATTGCCCGGCGATCAACCACATTTGACATTAACAGCAGTGCGGTTGGTCGGGCATTGCGTGAACGACGCTTTGTGCATCTTTCGAGCGTACAGATGCGGGAATTGTTGAATACTGCTTCGCCTCAGACCTTGACGGTCGTGAGCTGGCCGTTATGGGTTCAACAAACGCCAATCGGATCGCTTTGTTTGATATTAGCCGGTACCGATCTGCGCTTGAATGAAGAACAACAACAGTTGGTTGAGCATAGTACTGCACTCTTTACAGCTTATCTTCAGACGACAATCTACCGGCAATGGCTGGAACGAGAACAGAATCGGCTGGCAGTTTTCGAGCAGATTGCCGGCAGTGTAGCGGAACAACCCGATCTTGAGCGAGCACTGGTTCAACTCTTGCGCATTGCTGCTGAGCTAACCGAGTCAAGTCACGGCACCTTCTTGTTAATCGACGCCGAGACGTTGACCATTCGTACCCGGATTACACTCAGTGGTGGTGATATATTACCGCTTAACCTGGCATCAGTGCCAATTCTCAAGCATGGTCTGGCCGGTTGGGTGCTACGTTCCCAACGGGGAGTGATCATTGATGATATTGAGCGTGATACACGCTGGATTCCAACTCCTGGTCTGGAGTTGATGCGTTCCGCACTTTCGGTACCTCTGTTCCACGGCGAACGACCAATCGGTGTGTTGACGCTGGCCAGCCTTAACCCCTATCATTATAGCCAGCGTTCATTGGCGTTGGTATCGGTGCTAGCAGCGTATGCGATTACCGTTATGGTGCGCTACGGCTACGAAGGAATTGTTGAACCAGAGCACCTGTTTCACGCCCGACGGTTGCTGGGTAGATATTTACCACCGACCACGGTACGTGAATTGATGGGTCAGCAAGCGAAGTTAATGCAGGCGTTACAGCCGCAGGCGGTCTCTGCAGTGTTCGTGTACGCCTGCTTACGTGGGATCGAGCGTCTGACCGACCTGACCGCTCAACAGTTGTTTGAATGTATTGCAGCTCCCTTCCACAACGTGTGTCGGTCAGCAGTCCATCAACAGCGCGGGGTTTACATCGCAATCGACGAGCGAAGTTTCGGTGCAGTCTTTGGTTTTCCACAGCCACAATCTGATGACGCAGTGCGGGCATTGGAGACGGCGCACAAAGTACATGCTGTGCTTGGCGATGTACGGTTGCAATGGCGACAACAGTTTGGGGTTGATCTCGCGCTGGCCGGTGGTGTTACTACTGGACAAGTGGTTATTGGCGTGATCGGTCAGGCCGATAATGCAACAATCGCATGGTCTGGTGCTGCGGTACGGGAAGCGCAGCGCCTGTTTCAATTAGCGCGTAACGATGAGATAGTGGTAGCTGAGAGTGTCTTGAAGACGGTTCCAGCCGGTCAATTTGTTCTGGAGCCGTTGACGCCGGTTAGTTTGCACAACGGAAATGAACCGGCGTCGGTGTATCGATTGGCCGGCCATCTGTGAGTGGGTGTGATGAAGAATGAACCATTGTCGATAAAACGATCAGAGTTACATCCTGAGAGTCTGTTACGGATTGCAACGGCGATAGAAACGGCAGCAACCCTCGATGAACTTCTCCTGCTGGCGCTGAATGAATTTGTTCAGGGGTTGGAGGTCTCGATGTGTGGTGTGCTGCTTCTCGATCCCACGGGTGAAACTATCTCGCTGGTCAGTACCTTTCCGCCACGGGTATCATTACCACCGCCCCTCCCGCTACGCGATTTCCCTCTCATACGCCAGTCGTTGCAACAGCGACAGGTGCATCAGATATCGGATGTCACAACTCTTGCGGGGCAACATAACCGCTCGGCAGAAACGGTACATCTGCTCAGAATGCTCTCCGAAGCCCGTATCCGCTCACTCTTAATCATCCCCCTGGTTGCGCAAGATCAGGTGATTGGTGCATTGGCCTTTGCCACTATCGATCAGGTGCGTCAGTTTGATGAGAAAGAGGTCTATGTTGCCCGCCTGATGGCCAGTCAATTGGCGGCTGCTATCACCTCATTTCGGATGATTGAAGAAGCAGCACGTCGTGAAGCGGAGCTGGCAACCTTGAACGATATTGCCGCGGCAGTCACCTCGTCCCTGGACCCGCAGGAGATTTACCATCTGGTGATGGAAAAGATTAACCAGTTCTTTCACGTCGATGCCGGCTCGTTGCTCATGCTCGATGAAGAGACGGGTGAACTGGTATTTGTTATGACGCTTGAAGAAGGGCAGGAAAAGCTGGTTGGCTTGCGCGTACCGCCTGGCCTGGGAATTGTTGGTGACGTGGCACGCACGCAGCAATATGCGATTGTACATGCCCCGGAACAAGACACACGCTTCTACCGTGAGGTCAGTGAAGGGATTGGCTACAATGTTCAGTCTATCCTCTGTGTACCAATCGTGGTGAAAGGGCGCACAATTGGGGTGATCGAGCTGCTGAACAAGCGTACCGGTCACTTTACCGAAGAGGAAGCGATTCGGCTCACCCGGATGGCGGCGACGATTGGGATTGCGATTGAGAATGCCCATCTGTTTCAGCAGGTCAGCACTGTCAGGGATCGCTTCGAGGCCATCGTTAATTCAACCAGCGATGGGATTCTGATGGCCGATATGCGCGGGATTATCGTCACCGGAAATCCGGCTGCTGCGCGTATCTTCCATCGCTCACGCGAGGCTCTGATTGGATGTCAGGTTGCAGAGTTGATCGAAGAATTGATGAGCAAAGCGCTGGCGGTAGAGGAGCCGCCGTGGTTGAATGAAGGTGCACCACATCGTGTGATTGAGATGGAATTAAGCGAGGGAGCTGTCCGTTATCTCCGCCATACCATTTTACCGGTGCGCGATACTGCTGGGATGCAGATCGGTAGCCTGGCACTGTTTGAAGACATTGCGAAAGAGCGGGAGCTGGCACGTTTGCGTGATGATTACACCGGGATGCTGATCCATGATCTACGGGCACCGCTAACCGCAATTATGAATGGCATCATGATGGTACAACGCGGATTTGGTGGTGCTCTTTCTGCGCAGCAGCAAGAGCTGTTGAGTATTGCCTACCAGGGTAGCGAAACGATGCTGGCAATGGTCAACACCCTGCTTGACATCAGCAAGATGGAGCAGGGGCGGATGACGCTGAATTATGAACAACTCTCACCATATGAACTGGTTGAGGATGCTGTTGAGCGCCTTCAGGTAGCAGCTCAGCAACGGCAGATTACGCTGGCTCGTGACCTGGACACCGGATTGCCGCAGATTGAGGTTGATCGGGATAAGATCGTTCGTGTCTTGCAAAATCTAATCGATAATGCGGTTAAGTTCTCTCCCGATAAGGGGGCGGTGACGATAGGTGCACGCTATCTGTCATTGCCAACCAATGCAACCGGCGGTGAACATCCGGCACTTTCCTTTACCATCCCGGCACTGCCCGCCGGCGAGTGGCTGGTCTACTGGGTACGGGATGAAGGCCCTGGGATTCCGCCTCAATACCACGCTCGCATCTTCGAGAAGTTTGGGCAGGTGCAACAGGAGAAGTCGCGTGGTACCGGGCTGGGGCTGACCTTCTGCAAGCTGGCCGTCGAAGCGCACCACGGTCAAATCTGGTTACAAAGCCGTGAGGGATTGGGCAGTACGTTTGCATTTGCCCTGCCGGTGAAACGCTGCGATTCCTGAAGGGCGGATTACCAGATTACGAAACTGTTACCAATCCCCTCTGTTCTATCATTGTGTCATCGGCTATACTGGCTGTGAGTCGTCGCCGCACATATATGAATGTATATACACCGGGGGAATGCCGTGCGGCAGGTCATCACTGTTTTACGTTCGCGTATTCTGTTCACGATCATCCTGCCTTACCTGCTCCTGATGATTATGGTGATGCTCGTCGGTTCGGGCATTGCGATGACACTGGTAGCGGGAAGCTGGCAGGAACGGTTTAATAATCAACTTGGGCAGGTTGCACGCAACTTTGCCGAAACCCTGGCTTTGCGCGAGATTAGCAATATTGCTTACCTCGGGCAAATTGTGTTTACCGCAGCCAACGCCGATAGTGGTGCACCGGCGGTGGTCGATGCAATTGCCCGCCGTGACGAAGATGGGCTGGCAATTGCACTGCGCGGTTTGTGGACACTGGGTCAGAGTAACGAGAATATTGCCCCTGATCGGCTGATAGTCTTCGATCCCACCGGAATGGCGTTACTCGACTGGGAACGTTCGCCGGTTGGGGATGAGCCGACCCGGTATGTTGGGACAAACCTTGCCAGTTTGCCGTTGATCGAACAGGTCTTGCAAGGTGTGCAGACACCGGTTGGCACTGATGAGATTCTGGGCGATAAATATAGTGGGTTGATTGCCTTCCAACAGGCTGATGGCAGTCAGGTTTTGCACTTCTTTACGGTTGCTCCTGTCTATGCCCGTGCCGATGATGCTGACGCGCCACAATTGCTGGGTGGTGTACTGGTTGCGCAACGGCTCGACCGGACACTAACCTTTCTGCAGGAGCGTAGCCAGGCTGCCTTGACCGTGTGGTTAGACAGCAATGGCGATCTTCTGGCTGCTACTGTTCCAGAGAGTTTTCGCCCCCTGTTTCGTCTGAATAGCAATCAAATCGAGATGTTGGTGCGTCTGAACGCGCTCGGTACCTGTCTCGATATTGGCAATCTAACCGGACGGTTGCTAACTCCTATCGAGCCGGTGCGTCTACCGACCTGTTCGTTGTCGACCACGATCAGCGCCGGCGACTACGAATATCAACTGGTATATGCACCGTTGCTGATAAGAGGCTCCCAAAGCGGCTATTTTGCTGTTGGACTGTCACGCGATTTTATCTTAAGCGCCTGGGCCAGTAGTCGTAACGCAGTTATCGGCGTTACCGCCGGCCTGGCGTTAGCGGCGGTGATTGTTGGCTACTGGGTTGCCCGCCAAATTACCCGTCCACTCGACGAGCTGGTCGCAGTGGCCGATGCGGTTAGTGCCGGTGATCTCGACCGGCGCAGTATGGTGCAGGCGGAAAATGAGTTGGGGCGACTGGCCCTCGCCTTTAACCAGATGACGGCGCATCTGTTGCATTTGTATCAAACCAGCCGTCAGCTCAACCGTGAATTGCAGATTGATGCCATTTTGCAGATTGCTACCACCAGCGCTGCCGATCTCCAACCGCAAACAGAAGCTATTGCCATTGTCCCTGATCCCGATGGCTGGCGCTTTCGGGTGCGCGCGAATGCACCCCTGAATTATGCAACGCTAACCGAACATGCGCTGACGACACTGCCGGTAAATGGTGAAACGCAACTGGTGCCCTACACCGATCCGTTGCTGGCTGCCAGTGGGGTGCAAAGTGCTCTGGTAGTGCCAGTACTTCGTGAAGAGCAGACAATAGGTGCGCTCATCTTTGCCCATCCCGAGCGAAATGCCTTTTCATCCGCCGTGCTGCCGCATTTACAGGCGATTGCCAACATGACAGCAGTGGCTTTAGTGAATGCACTGCTGTACGAAGCTGCGCAACGCGATGCCGAGCAACGCCGTGCTATTCTGGCCTCAATCAGTGATGGGGTGATTGTCAGTGACGCACGAGGGCGGATTGTATTGCTGAATCCAGCAGCCCGGCAGTTGCTACAACCGGTACTACCGCCACACGCTGATCTATCGATCCACGACCTGCCGTTAACCGGTCAAGAGGCGCGTTCCGAGCTGTTTGGCCGACCAGAAGAAGTTGTGACGATTGGGCATCGCTTTCTGACAGTAGGACGAGCACCGGTATGTATGACTGATGGCACCAGGCTCGGTGAAGTGATCGTGTTGCACGATGTTACATCAGCGATCCAGATAGATCGGGCCAAGACCGATTTTATCGCCACGATCTCACACGAGTTGCGCACACCGCTAACGATTGTCCGTGGCTACATCGAACTGATCCTTCGGCAATCGGCTTCGGCGCTCAACGCCGAACAGCGTGAAATGCTGGAAGAGGTGCGCCAGAGTGCTATCCAGATGACCCATCTGGTCAATAATGCAATTATGGTCGCCAATCTCGATGCCGGTCAGATAGAGGTGCAAATCCAGTTGGTGGCACTGAAACCGCTCATCGAAGATGCGCTGCGTCCCTATCGGGCTATGTTGAACGAGCGCGGCATTCAGGTCCTACTCGTCCTCCCGGACGACCTGCCACCAGTTCTGGCTGACCGTGAGTTATTGAAGCAGGCATTGAGTCAATTGTTCGACAATGCCCATCGCTACGTACAACAGGGCCAGGTATTGGTGAGTGCGGGTATCGATGGTGATGTACTCTGGCTGGCGATCAGTGATACTGGCCCTGGTATTCCGACCGAGATCATGGGGCGTTTGTTTACCCGCTTCCAGCGGGTTGACGGGAATAATTCGGCTCAGCGTGGCGGGGGATTAGGTCTGGCAATCGCACGCCAGTTGCTGGAGTTGCAGAGTGGTTCGATTACCGTGACCAGCACGCCCGGTCAGGGAAGTACCTTCACGATCCGGTTACGTTATACGAAGGAGCGAGGACGTGTCGTCGGTGGGTGAGACACAGACGAATACCGGCCCCGACTATTTGCGCTGGCTGGTAGGAGGAGCGCTTTTGCTGGCGATCCTACCGGTATTCTGTGTCACTCAGGTCATCTTCTGGTGGCTGACCCCGTATAATCAGCCGTTTATCAGTGTTAGTGCTGCACGCATACTGCGAGCGTATGAACCATTTCCGGCCGATCTGAGCTTCGCGCCACCGGCTGCTGATCTCCCGAATCTGGCAGCGACTGAAGTGGCACGGCGAACTCAAACCCCGACCCAGGCAGCGGCTTTCCCTTCACCGGCACCAATAATTGCTGTGCCACCGCCACCTACCCGCATCGATCCACCAACGCCAACGATCACGCCAACCCCAACTGCAACGGCTACTTCCAGTCTGTCCGGTGGTGGAGTACCTACATTCACGCCTACCGTCGGCGGTAGTGTGGTTGTGCCAGGGCCAACCGCCACGCCGATAGTCATAAGCACGCCAACACCAACCCGCTCAACCACACCGACTGTTAGCGCTCCTGTGGTTGCTACGGAAACGGCAACTCCAACCACACCACCAACTGACCGCCCAACTAATACACCGACGGCAACTGATGTACCGTTGCCAACAGCAACACCGACACAGCAACCGGTCACTCCGACAGTAACGCCCACGTTGGTACCAACCGACACAGCGACACCAACGCGCCAGCCGCCGGTGCCAACGGACACCTTTACATCTACACCGACACCAACCGTAACGCCTACGCCAGAACCGACTGCTACGGCAACACCGGAGCCAACAGCGACGGCAACGCCGACCGCTACCCTGTCGCCAACGGTCGTTCCAAGGCCGACGAATACGCCGACGGCCACGGCAACGTTCACGCCGGAGCCGACCGCGACACCAACGCTCATTGCGACGCCAGTGCCCACCTCGACACCGGAGCCAACCGCAACACCTACGGAGACCCCTGTGCCTTCTGCACAGGTGCGTGTCAGGTCAATCGATCCGGTCAATGAAGGTAATCCGACTGTGGTCACCCGTCGCGATGTGGTGGTCGAGCTGCTGACAGATGCTGCGGTTGACGTAGAGGTGACGTATTGGGTTGAACCCGACGGAACATACCCGGCGGGTAATCGTGATTATGGTGTTCCAGGTGGATCATACGGTACGTTACGGTTTGCAGCCGGTCACGGGCGGGCACAACTGCAACTGTTACCATTGAGGTGTACGGCGATGACATTGTCGAATAGGACGAGACGATTCGTTTCCAACTCACCGGTATTACCAACGGCGAGCTGATCGATGCCGTGCAGGTGCTGACGATCCGTGATGATATACGGTCGTCGTGAGTGTTGGCCCAGCCGTCGTAGATGAAGGTATTTCAGGAACGACAACGCAATTAGAGTTTCCACTATTGCTTAGCAGCACCAATCGCGAGCGCGATGTGCGGGTGCGTTATCGCATTGAACCAATTTCGGCGACACCCGGTCAGGACTATCAGGCAACAACACCGGCCGAGCTGGTCATTCCACGCGATGATCAGAAGCCATCAATTATCGTTGTCGTTATTGGCGATGACATTCCTGAGCCGAACGAAACGCTTCTGGTGGTATTAGAAGCAGTGAGTGGCGGTTTTATTGGAACAGAATCGGCCATTGGCACGATTATAGATGACGACACACCGAACAGTGGCGGCAAGAGCCAGCAGCCATTGTATGCGCAGCGAGTGAGGTATCGCGCCGGCACATTCGCAGGCGACATTGCATATAACCAGGAACGCGCTGGTGATCAATCGCTGTTGTTGGGGGTATCGGATTGGCGGGAAAAGAGAAACCAGAGACCGAGTTCGAGTGCGATGGGAATGAAAGCCAGCGCAATCAGCGGTGGCCAGATGGGGCTGAGTGCAAAATAGAGGGCAAGGGGTGGAATTGCCAGGATAAGTGCAAAGACGGTCATTGCCAGGTTTCCCCACCCAACCGCGGCTACGACCCCGAAGACGGTTAGAACGACGATCACGGCATCGCTACAGGTTGCCAGGGCCGGACGGTTATAGCAACTGTTGAGTGCTGAGGGTACGGCAATATCAAACATGACCCCCTGTAGCTCAAAAAAGGTCGGGAGGAAGACACGACGCAACCAAAACAGTAGTGCACCGAGCGCAATGACGAGGTAGGCGCGAACGACGCGGTGAGTCAGGATTGGTGGCAGATTCATATCCAGATCAGGGAGAGCCGTTGCCGGGCAGCGGCTCTCCTCTATATTCTGTAACCTATGCGCCAACGACAATATTTACCAGGCGCCTGGGAACAACGATCACGTTTTGGATCGGTTTGCTATTAATAAACTGCTGTATCCGTTCATTATTCAGTGCTAGCTCACGGAGTTGCGCTTCATCGAGATCGACCGGTACGGTCAATTTTCCACGCACTTTGCCATTCACTTGCACCACAATCTCGACCTCTTCCTCAGCAGCGACTGCCGGGTCGGCAACCGGCCATCGTTGCCGGTGGATACTGTAGGGTTTGCCGAGGCGTGCCCACAGTTCCTCGCTGATATGCGGTGTGATCGGTGCCATCAGCAGCAGCAACGTCTCAATCGCCTCTTGCCAGGCCGGTGTTCCGGCCAAACCGGCATCACGGGCGCGATAGAGGGTATTGGTGAATTCCATCAGTGCCGCAACCATCGTATTGAACTTGAAGTTCAGAATATCGTTTTCTACGCGCTGAATGGTCTGATGGGTCACGCGCCGCAGTTGTCGTTCGTTCATGACCACATTGCTTTGACCTCGTTCAGCCGTTGGAAAGAGCACAATACGCCAGACCCGGTCGAGCCACCGTTTTACGCCGGGTACGCCGTCGGTGCTCCAGGGCACCGAAAGCTCGAAGTCTGAAATGAAGGCTTCGTAGCCGCGCAGAGCGTCTGCACCGTGTTCGGCAACTACCTCGTCGGGTGTAATCACGTTGCCCTTCGACTTCGACATCTTTTCGATCACGATCTCGCCGTTCACCTCGCGTGGTGGGGCCAGGATTAGACCCTGATTGCGCAGGCGGGTAAATGGTTCAAAGAAGTTCACCACACCAAGATCGTAGAGCACCTTCGTCCAGAAACGGGCGTAGAGCAGGTGCATGACAGCGTGTTCTGCACCGCCGACGTACATATCAACCGGCAACCAGTAATTGAGCGCTTCCGGGCTGGCCAGGGCCTGATCGTTGTGGTTGTCGGCAAAGCGCAGGAAGTACCACGACGAACAGGCAAACGTACCCATTGTATCCGTCTCCCGGCGGCCACGGCTGCCATCGGGGAAGGTGACGTTGACCCATTCGTCGATCAGCGCCAGTGGTGACTCACCAGTAGCGGTTGGCTCGTAGCTCTCGACGTTTGGTAGCGTGAGCGGCAAATCCTGATCATCCAGCGCAATTTCAAGCCCATCTTCACGATGAATGATCGGGATGGGTGTGCCCCAGTAGCGCTGGCGGCTGATCAGCCAGTCTCGCATCTTGTAGTTGGTACGGCCTTTGCCGATGCGTTGTTGTTCGAGGTAGGCGATGGTCCGCTCTACCGCCTGATCTGCCGGTACGCCGTTAATTGGGCCGGAGTGAATCGGTACGCCATACTCGTCGTGATACACGAGATCGCGGTAGGCGTCGATACTGTGCAGATAGGCCATTGCCGTTGGCAGATGGGGATTACCAGTTCCCTCGCGCAACCGTGCTGTAATGCGCTCATCGGCGGCTATCGATTCAAGAGCGATGACTTCATCGGGGAAGATGAAGAGCCAGCCCGATCCGGCCACCTCGGTCCAACCTGAACGCAAGCGGGGCTGAATCAGCGCGGCATACTCCGCAGCGCGATCAGCGGTCAATTCAACCAGCAGGTCGCCATTATCTTGCGGGGTGACGGTGAAGCCCGCGGCCTGCAATGCCGCCGCCGTATCATCAGTTGTGGTGCCGGTGCGCACCAGTGAACGTGCTACCTGATCGGAACGGGCGATAACCGGAATAATCGGTAGCCCATACGTGAGCGCAAAGGCGAAGTCGCGCTCGTCGTGGGCCGGTACCGCCATAATGGCGCCGGTTCCGTACCCCATCAATACGTAATCGGCAATCCAGATCGGAATGCGAACCCCGTTTACCGGATTGATCGCGTAGCTACCCGTCCAGACACCGGTTTTTTCCTTCTCTTCAGCAACCGCCGTCGTTGTGGGGCGATTACGAGCCTGTGCAATATACGCTTCGACCTGTTCACGCTGCGCATCCGTCGTCAGCTTCGCGACTAGCGGATGTTCGGGCGAGAGTACCATAAAGGTGGCGCCCCACAGTGTATCAGGACGAGTCGTGAACACGATGATGGGATCGCCAGCTTCGGTGTGGAAGACGACCTCAGCACCTCGCGAGCGTCCGATCCAGTTGCGCTGCATGGTGACGATCTTCGCCGGCCAGTCGACTGTGTTCAGATCGCGATCCAGACGGTCGGCGTAAGCCGTAATGCGGAAAAACCATTGTTTGAGCACCTTGCGCTCAACTTTGGCGCCGCTCCGCCATGCCGTCCCATCGGGCAAGACCTCTTCGTTGGCCAGCACGGTCTTATCCACCGGGTCCCAGTTCACAACGGCTTCGCTGCGATAGGCCAACCGAAAACGGCGCAGAATCTCTTGCCGTTGCAGGGGTGTGGCCTGGCGCCATTCTTCTGCGGTAACCTGGGGTTCGGTGAGTGGCAGATCAAGACGGCTGGTGCCATATTCGGCCAGTTCAGCTTCCAGCTCGTGGATGGGACGTGCCTTATCAACCCGCCGGTCGTACCACGAGTGGTAAAGGCGCAGGAAAATCCACTGTGTCCAGTGATAGTAATCGGGTTCGGAAGACGTAATCTCACGGTCCCAGTCGTAACTGAGGCCGAGCATATTCATCTGACGTTTGTAGTTGGCGCTGTAGCGACGAGTCAATACTGCCGGATTGGTTTTGGTCTTAATCGCAGCATTTTCGGTTGGCAGGCCAAAGGCATCCCACCCCATCGGATGCAAGACGTTGTAGCCGCGCATGCGATAATAGCGTGCGACGACGTCGGTTGGGACGTAATTACGGCAGTGTCCAACACTCAGCCCATCGCCACTGGGATAGGGGTAGAAATCAAGCACATAATACTTTGGTTTGGCGGGATCAATTGATGGTGTGCGGTACAGTTGGTCGGCAGCCCAACGGTTCTGCCATTTGGACTCAATGGCGGCAGGGTCGTAGCGTTCAATCGGAGTTTTTTCTACTTTGACGTCGCTCATACGGTATGATACCTCCAGAGGTGAGCAAATGAAGACGGCACAAACACAAATGCTGATGGCGACAAAGGTCATCAAGGCTGGGGTCTGCCATATGCTCACCTCCTTCCGCTACATGTTTTCGATCATTAGAGCGTGCAGATATTGGTTGCATTATAGCATCATCTGAAGATTTGGCGCAAAAAAGTGATTGCCGGGCGGATGCACCACAGAGGCAAAGAGGGCACAGAGGGATGAGCAGAACTTATGTCAAAAAACATCTCCTGGAAGCTATCTCAATTCATTCCTGACCGACTGATCGTGACGAGCACACAATGCCTCCTCGTATCTAGCAGAATCAACGGCGTAACTCGCGTCGGATCGTGAGCACGGCTGCTGCGCCAGCCACGCTGCCGCATGTAAACATCTGTCAAGCCGGTTGGCGCAGTATGGCGTCGCCAGCCACGCTACCGCATCCACCGAACGCAACGCCGGGCACGTGTCGCTCCGGTTACCCTGCTGGTCACACAGACCGCTAATCCTCACCCACAGCGGCAATCACGTGATCGTAATCAACAATTCGCCCAGCTCGAGCGATAAGCGCGATCACGTCGATCCGCCAGCGGGTTGTGGCAGGGAGATCGTGCGCTGAAAGATAGTGATACGCCAGCGCAACCAGCCGTTGCTGTTTTGCCGGCGTAATCGTCTCCAAGGCGTGCTGATCGTGACGGGTACGAACCTCAACAAAAACGATCTGGTCGTCGTCACGGGCAACCAGATCGATCTCACCATCACGGCAGCGCCAGTTACGAGCGATAATCGTGTATCCGCATCGTTCCAAATACGCTGCTGCCGCCTGTTCACCAACATCGCCCAACCGACGCTTAGGTGTAGGCATACTTTCGCCAGACGTCGTGCCGTTCCAGCTCGCCGAGCAAGGCAAACGCCAGATACTGCGGCTGGCGCGGCGTCGAGAGCAACACCATGTTGGCCTGTTCAGGAGTACGACCACCCTTACGGTGGTTACAATCACGACACGCCGTCACCACATTCTCCCAGGTGGTCTGACCACCTTGCGAACGTGGGATAACGTGATCCATTGTGAGATTATTCCGTCCGGGTTGCTGCCCACAATACTGACAGGTCTCACGATCGCGGGCAAATACTGCCCGCCGCGAACAGGGTAGCCTGAGCTGGCGTGGAATCCGAATGTAGCGCACCAACCGAATAACCAGCGGCACACTGTAGGTTACGGATTGTGCCCGCAACTGCTGCATGGCAGCTTCGACAAGCTCAGCCTTTTCTTGCAGGAGGAGGATAAGCGCACGGCGCACTGAAATCAGTTGCAGTGGCTCGTAACTTGCGTTGAGAACGAGAACTCGCTGTGCCAAGATACAACCCCCTTAACATGAACCGATGTTATCACCATAACAAAGGCTCTTGCCCGGGGGCGTCCTGGCCCCGTGCTAGAGCGGCCTGATGCGGTTTGCGGAAGAAACAGCCCTTATGGCTTGCAACGCCGCACTATCACCGCCCATACTGCGCTGCCCGCGATGACGGCTGGCACAGTAACAGGCGACCTGTCCAGACGGTGCCGGACGGTACAATCTACGGTGTTGTAACGGCGAATGCGCCATAGAATATAGCTTTCCCATAAAACAATCTGAGTAACCGATATAAAAGTAACATATATTTCGCTACTTTGTCAACCCATTACCGATCTATTCTCCCTACCTCACTGAAAATTAAACCATCAATCAGTTGTTCAACCGGTGCGTGATCGTCGGTGAAGGGTTGGAATTGCGCCATCGCTGGCGTGAATTCACGTAGTGGCCCGAAGCGCCCTTCGTACAATGACCAGTACATCACCAGTTGCAGCGCCGGCTCGTCGATCTGGGTGGCATTTTCGATAAAGTTGATCACCCCGTCGCCAACCGGTTGATTCACCCCGATCAGGATCGCGTTACTGAAGCGGGTGTCGATAATATACACCTGCGGGAAGACAGCGATCATGGTGGAAGCCAGCGCATTGACCAGCCGGTCATCACCGCTCGCTGGTCTGCCGGCGTTCACGACCGCAACACCACGCGGGGTGAGTTTCGCTTTGACTTCACGAAAAAATTCGACGGTGGTGAGATGGAATGGAATGTATGGCTGGTGGTAGGCATCCATCCCAATCACGTCGTATTGGCGGTCGGTGGTTGCCAGCCAGTAGCGCGCATCTTCGTTGTACGTTGTGAAGTAGGGCGCCTGCACTGTACCATCAGCCATGTCGAAGTAGCGCCTGCCTACGTCGCTGATTTTTCGATCAATCTCTACTGCATCAATGATGGTATCAGGGCCGTAGATAGCCAGAAATTGCTGGGCAATGCTCCCCGCAGCGGCGCCGAGCAACGCCAGTGACCGCACATCCTCTGGCCGGGTATTGGGGTAGAGGTATGGTGCAACGCTGAAGTAATCCCACGGCCCACCATCGGTGAGGAGATCGAGCGGATCACCCGTTTCGCGGTATTTGAGCCGGTAGATGGAATGTAACGCCAGTCCTTCGTTGAGGATCAAGACCCGCCGCCGATCAACCACGCCGTCGCTGTAGGTTACTTCCTGCTCGGCAACCTGAATATAGTTGTAATCAGACTCGAATTCGGCGACCAACCGGCAATTACGACAATCAGCAGCTTTGATAGCACCGGTGCTGAGCTGATACGCTCCGGCTAGCAGGATAACCGTCAACACCAGAAACAAGCGTCGCGGATCGCGTAAACCGATCAAACTCAAGACTACCAAAAAGCCGGCAAAGAGAAAGAGGGTGTTAGTGACACCAATCGCCGGAATCAGCACCAGTACCGTCAGGAAGGTACCGGCAATAGAGCCAATCGTCGAAAGCGCCGAGATGGTACCGGCTGTCCGTCCAGCATGTTCAACATCGTCGGCCTGCCGCAACTGCAACCGGATCGCAAAAGGGCCAACCATCGCCATCAGAATGACCGGCACTGCAAAGAGAATGATCACGCCGATCAAAGCTGCCAGGAATCCACCGGCAGCGACGTTCCGTAGTGCGCCCTGGGCCAGCCCAAGGATTGGACGGGCAATGAAGGGAATGATTGCGCAACTCAGCCCGGCCCACCCAATGAGTTGAAACAACAACCGCCAGTCTGGACGACGGTCGGCCAACGCACCACCCAGGCGATAGCCTATCGCCAGGTAGACCAGGGTCATCCCGATGACTACTGCCCAAATTGGTTGTGAAGTGCCGAAGAAGGGTGCCAGCATGCGCGGCATCACCATCTCGATACCGAGCGTGCCAATGCCGGCGAGAAACACGACGGTTAAGAGCAGCCTATCATCTACTGTTGAAGCCTCGTGCGAGGGTAACGTTTCCTGAGTCATGCATTACGTCCACAATGTCCGACGAATACACCTTTGCTCTCATCCTACAGGGAACCTGCCGTTATTTTATTATGTCAATCAGATAATGAATACCGGGGAAGTAGATTCAACTATCGCATGTACCACTCGTAAGTGTTCGTCATGCGTTCAATAATCATTACCGGCAGATACCTGTCACCGAATTGCACTGATGATAAGCCGCTCAAGAAGCTGGAGGAGCAGCATGGCAATAATCGGCGAAAAATCAAACATCCCAAAGTTAGGCATTACACTGCGAATAGGCCCTAGAATCGGTTCCGTAATTTCGTGCAGAAACCGGGTGGCCGGAAAATTACCCTGTGGATCGATCCACGACGCCAGCACACGTCCCAAAATGGCATAAAACAGGACAGTGAAGAGAATACTGACAAAACTAACCAGAAAGCCTGACATACTACTCCCTCCCATCGGTATCTGCCGACTCGAAGCGAACTTTGACGGCAGCAGCATGCGCAACAAGCCCCTCTGCTCCTGCTAACCGCATCGCTGCTGGCCCAATCCGATTGAGACCATTCCGATTCAAGCCAACCAGCGAGATGATCTTACGAAAACTATCAACGTTGACCGGTGAAGCGTAGCGCGCCGTACCCTCGGTTGGCATGATGTGTGATGGCCCGGCAACATAATCACCCAGTACTTCAAACGACTCTTCGCCCAGGAAAATACCACCGGCGTTACGCACTATTCCGACATACGACCACGGATCGGCGACCAACAGGCAGAGATGCTCTGGCCCATAGTCGTTGGCCAGCGTGAAGGCTGTTGCCAGATCGGGCACAATCACGATACCACCACGCCGGGTCACTGCATCACGGGCAGCCTGTGCATTTGGTGGCGGCAGCATGGCAAGCTGTCGTTCAACTTCAACCTGCACCTGTTCGGCTAGCACCGGATCAGGGGTCAATAAAATGGCACTTGCCTCGACATGTTCGGCCTGTGCCAGCAGATCAGCCGCAACCGCCTGCGGGCTGGCAGTGTGATCGGCGATGATCAGGGTCTCGGTCGGCCCTGGCAGACTGACGATTCCCACTGTGCCGTACACAAGGCGCATCGCTTGAATGACATACCGATTCCCTGGCCCAGCTATCGTCTCTACCCGTGGGATACTCTCGGTGCCATAGGCCAGCGCGGCAATTGCCTGTGCGCCACCAACCGCAAACAGGCGATCAACCCCGGCCAGATGCGCTGCTGCCATCACAACCGCGGCTGGTTCACCGGTCGAGCGTTGCGGTGGCGAGCAGACGACGATCTCGCGTACCCCGGCGACACGTGCCGGTACCGCAGCATGGATCAACGAAGACGGAAGCGGGGCTGCACCACCGGGAACGTAAAGCCCAACTCGATCCAGGGGCCGCACTAACTGCCCCAGTGCTCCTTCGACGCTAAATTCAACCCAGGAGTTGCGCAGTTGCCGTTCATGAAAACGCCGAATCTCGCCGATTGCCAGCAAGAGGGCCTGACGTAATGCCGGATCAAGATCGGCTGCCGCCGCAGCCCACCGCTCACGTGGAATTTCAAGCGTTTCCCGATCAACTCCATCGAAGCGTTGCGTATACTCGCGTAATGCGGCATCGCCCCGCCGGCGCACGGCAGCAATAATCCCGGCAACAGCGGTAGTCGTCGCGGCATCGTCATCGAGTGGCATACGCTGCAAAATACCGGCACGGGCAGTATCGATGTCGCGGATGATAGGGATCGTCATGCTATATCACTCTCACACTCTACTGGCTGCCCCATCACAAGGATTGTCATGCAGCTCTGAAGCCAATCCTTACCGTCATTCTACCGCATCCTGGCAACTACGGACGCGCCACCAGCGTCACCGGGACGGTCACCGACTCGTTATCCCGCCAGATCGTTAGCGTAACCTGATCACCAACCTGAAACCGATCAATAATTCCAACGAGCTGGTCACCTGAGAAGACCGCTTCGTCGTTGCAGGCGATGATCACATCACCTCCGATCTGCACCGGTAATCCACGGTACGTGGCAGAGGTCGTACCACCACGCAATCCAGCTACTGCTGCGGGGCTACCCGGCTGCACCGCGCCGATCAACACGCCCCGATCAATCGACAACCCAAACCGTTGCGCAAACAGGGTATCGACCGTCGTCATACTGATCCCCAGCCATGGATGATCGTAACGGCCCTGGCTGATCAACGCCGGCACCACCCGCACCACGGTACTCGCCGGCACCGCATAACCCACCCCCTCGAAATCACGCCCACCCAGGCTGACGGCAATCGCTGTGTTGACCCCGATCACCTCACCACGCAAATTCAACAGTGGCCCACCCGAATTGCCCGGATTGATTGCGGCATCGGTCTGAATCACGTTAGGAATACTGAAACTGCCAAAACTACGCGCCGGTGCGCGCAACGTGCGCCCCAGACCACTAATCACGCCAACGGTGAGTGTATTCTGTTCGCCGAATGGACTCCCAATCGCAACGGCAGTCTGACCCACTTGCAACGTGCCACTGTCACCAAGTGGCAGTGGTTCCAGGCCCTCCGGCAGATTGGTTAACCTGATCACAGCCAGATCACTATCGGGATCGCTACCGACCAGATCTGCCAGCACCGTCGCACCATTGGCAAACCGTACCTGAATGTTCGTTGCACCGGCTACTACGTGGTGGTTGGTGACTACATGGCCCTGCCTATCATAGAGAAAGCCAGACCCTTGACCAATCAGGCCATCGGGCGATACCGGTGGATGCCCTGGTGGTAGATTCGCACTCTGATCCACAACCACATCGAGGCTAACCACCGCCAGATGAGCGCGCCGGTAGAGTGCGATCAATTGCTGCTCAATCTCATTCAACCCAGACGTGCTGACCGCAGGTTCAGCCAAAACACTTGCCGTCGCCAGCGGAGGTAGCGTTGTTGGCGACGGACCAATTGTTGCTGTCGGTGGCGGCAACTGGCTGACCGGCGTCGGCACCTCGTTCAGTTGTGGACGCGGCGCATTTGCAGAGGTACAACCCGCCACGACGAAAATGGCAAACACAATGAAAAGCCGGTGCATAACAGTATCCTCGTTGATGTAGCACAAAAAAACAGCAAGTAGATCAGTATTACTACTCTCATCATACCAGGAAACTACTGCTCGCAGTGGGTATGAGACAGATCAACCTCACAATTTCCCCATCCCGCCCCTGTCGAAGGGGTACAGGCGGAATAAAAAATCTCTGTGGTGTGATAAAACCACAGAGACACGGCGAGCACAGAAGAGAATAGGCCAAATCAACACTTCTCGATGTATCCGCGTGTGGAATGGAATTATTGCAGCGATGGCACACTCTCGCCTGTACGGGCAGCCGGCCACAAGCCAGGCCAGACTGAAGCGAAAAAGATGCCGGCAGCGAAACCAGCCTGTATCCCATTCACCAACAACAGCCAAAGCGGTGCAAACCACCAGCTGCTGTAATGTCCGACAATTTCAAGCGGCCAGAGCAGAAAAGGCAGTGCAGACAGCAACAAGCGCCACGACCAGTGCAGAGAACGATACCGACGCAATAACGCAGGAGCACGGTCACCGCTAGCCAGGCGGCCCAGCCAGAGGCCAATGGTGGCACCCCAGCAACGGGCGCAGACCGCCATCGGCCATCCCAGCAACCACAACGAGCGTTCTGGAGTCGGGCAGATATACGTAGCCAGCAGATCACGGGCCAGAGCGCCCGTCTCGCCGACGAGGGGTAAGCCTGTCGCCCGTAACAGTGGCGAAGCTATCGGACCTAAAAAGAGGACCCACAGCATTAGATCAAAAACCAACGGCGACCACGAGCGTTGTGAGTGGGGCCTGGTGAGAGCGTAAGATGACATAGCACTGTCCGTTTCGGTGTATCAGGGTTGAACCTGGCGAGCAATCCTGAACTCATTGTACCAAAAACCCAGTGCGTTCACGAACAGAACAGCACACCATCACCGCGACAACTTCTTCGTCAAACCACGCACATCCCACCAGATACCGGGCAAACGCGCAATCTTCTCGCGCAACGGCACATAGGCCCGGCGAGTATATGAGTCGTATTGGTTTTGTTCTATTTTATCCAGAATGCCACTATACACCCGGGCCGCGGCGGCAATCGCCAGGCGCACCTCTGGTGGGAGCAGAGCAATACCTGGCCAGCTCTCGGCGTACAACTGCCGGGCACGTGCAATCTGGAACTTCATCAACCTGATAAATCGCTCGTCGTACACACGGGCCAGAATATCATCGGCAGTCAAACCAAACCGTGCCAATTCATCTTCAGGCAGATAGACACGCTGACGATCGGCATCTTCGCCAATATCGCGCAGAATATTAGTGAGCTGCAAAGCGACACCGAGCTTGATCGCGTAAGGTTGAGCACCGGGTGCAGCGCCGGTAATCCCGATCACCAGCAATCCAACTACTGAAGCCACCCGATAGCAGTAAAGCCAGAGATCGGCAAACGTGGTATAGCGCGAAATCGTGAGATCCATCGCCACACCGGCCAGCAACTCATCAATCAAATTCGGGGCAAGATTGTAGCGCTGACAAGTATCGGCCCAGGCCAGCAACACCGGATGCGAGGTGTCAAACCGTGGTCGGCGGGCAATGCGCACCCATTCGGCCAGAGCACGCGCCGGATCAGACTCGGCCATGTCAACCGTATCGTCAGTTGTCCGACAGAAGGCATATAAGGTGCGCACGGCTCGCCGCTGCGCTGGCGGTAGAAACTGGGTGCTGAAGAAAAAGCTCTTGGAATGGCGACGAATGATTTGTTCGCAGATCGCATAAGCCTCGGCCAGTGTGCGGCCCGGCGGTGGCGGCAATTCATCGGCGTGAGGCGAGACAGGAAGTTCGTTAAGACGGAGGAGTTGGGCAAGCTGCTCTTCAGCCGGTAGCGCCTGATTCACCGGCAAACTATTACCTCGCGAAAAGATCGTGAGTGAATTCAGCGACACACCACACTCCTTTTGTCACATATTACGCTTGTTTTTACTATACGCAATATTGAGCTTAAAGGCAATACTGAGTTACGCATTATCAGCCAGTACCCGGTGATAATGCCAGCGGTTTACCTGCACTATTAGCGACTGCGACTCAGGAGTGATGCGACGTTCTCAACTGCTTCCTGTGCGTCACGCCCTAGAAATGTGCCCGGCATTTTATGCGTCAACACCGGATTCAAATTGAATGCACGACCACCATAGCCGAAGAGAGGGGTAGGCGGTGGCAACTGTTGCAATGCCCGACCGATTTCGAGTAACTGGGTGGCTGTTTCGGTTGTTGAAGCAGATAGACACACCAGGTCGGGTTGGATATGCCGCACCGCATCAAGAAGATCTTTTACCGGCACTTCCGGGCCGAGGTAGATCACCTGCCAGCCGTGCCGCACCAGAAAGACGGCCAGCATCAGGGCACCAAGATCGTGTTGTTCGCTTGGTGCGCAACCCACAACAACCAGCCCCCGCCCCTCAGTAACGTTGTAGGTATTGAACAGGCTCGATAACTTGCGTCGAATGAACTGGGTGGCAAAATGCTCTGCGGTTACCGAAAGCCGTCCGGCATGCCACTGCTCACCGATTTCAACCATCGCCGGCTGGATCAATTTCAAAAAGACATCTTCCAGCGGATAGAGCGCAAATGCTTCACCCAGAATTTGCTCGGCCCGTGTCGCATCAAAATCGGTTAAGGCAGCGATCATGCGTGCCTGCATACGTTCCCATGTATGCGGCTCGGTATCAACTGCGGTATTCAGCCACGAAAGACTGGTGTCGCTCCCCTCGATCATCAGGGCAATCGCCTGACTGATCGTCAGTCCTTCGGCGGTTCGATCACGCAGCCAGCGAATCGTTGCAATGTCGCGCTCGGAATACAGGCGATGACCACCTTCCGTCCGCTGTGGACGTGGTACACCGTAACGGCGTTCCCAGGCGCGGAAAGTGTCGGCAGGCACGCCCGTCTCCTGTGCGACAGCCTTAGTGTTGTAGCGTGGCTTGTCTGAAAATTGGGAGAGAAAATGCTGCGGTGCCATAATTCCGCGACCCTTCCCAGCGCTTATGCAAAGACGAGACTATTGCGCATAGTTTTTACACTTGAATCCTATTGTACTATCACTCACGGAAACGATTGCACATTGGAATGATATTTTGCGCTGTATTGAGCAACCGTGAAGCATGGTACAATGTTACAAATATTGTAACACGGTGCACAATCACTGTCAATAAATTGCACAATCAAACAAGACACTTCTGAACACAAGGTATCAATAATACCATGCGGGCACTTATCACAGGCATTAACGGTTTTGTTGGCGGTCACCTCGCCGAATATCTTCTGGCCGATGGAGGCTGGGAGGTTTGGGGATTATCCCGCTCTCCTTCGCTCGTTCTCCCCGAACTGATCGGTAACGTGCAGATCGTGCAGGCCGATCTGGCCGATGCCGAAGCCACTACGCGCGCCCTGGTGCAGGTACGACCAAACGTTATTTTTCACCTTGCCGGCCAGCCATTCGTACCGGAGTCATTTCGCGACCCGGCGGGGACGCTGGCCGCCAATACGTTGGGTGCCTTGCACATCTTTCTGACGTTGATTGAATACCGCATGACTACCCGCGTGATTGTGATTGGCACGAATGAGGAATACGGGAAGATTGACCCGGAGGATTTGCCGATTGACGAAGACACACCCTTGCGTCCGACCAGTCCGTATGGCGTGAGCAAGGCCGCCCAAAGTTTGCTGGCGTTGCAATACCACTATAGCCATGGTCTGGATGTCGTGCGTGTACGACCCTTCACCCATATCGGGCCACGCCAGAATGAACGATTTGTGACTGCCGCCTTTGCCCGTCAGATTGCCCGGATCGAATTGGGTTTGCAACCGCCGGTTGTGCAGGTCGGTAATCTGGCTGCGCAACGCGACTTCACCGATGTCCGTGACGTTGTTGCCGCGTATGCGTTACTGGCCGAACATGGCGAGAGTGGCGAGGTGTACAATGTTGGATCGGGGCGGGCTGTGATGATACGCGAGCTGCTGGATATGCTGTTAGCCGAATGTACTGTACCGGTTGAAGTGCGGCTCAATCCCGAATTGATGCGCCCGATTGATATTCCGCTGGTCGTCTGTGATGCGAGTCGGCTCCGTGCCCGCACCGGCTGGCAACCGCGCTATACGCTGGTAGAGACGCTGCACGATATCTTGAACTATTGGCGCACACGAGTCCGTGCAGAAGTACAAGCAACCACCGGCTGAGAAAATCGTCACCCAAACCCCGGTTTGCGGTAAACTTTTTGTGGTCTGATGGCGTTATACTACGCCTATCTGTCAGGAGAGTTGTGTACATTTAGTAAGTAGAACTGTCTATGAAAGCTGTTATTCTTGTTGGTGGGCAGGGATCACGTCTGCGCCCGCTTACCTGCCGGACACCCAAACCAATGTTGCCGCTGGTTAATCAGCCATTCATCGAATGGATGTTGCTGCGTCTCCGCGACTATGGCATTCGAGATGTCATCCTGGCCGTGCAATATCTGGCCGACCGCTTCCGCACTGCGCTCGGCGATGGTTCACGGCTGGGCATGAATGTCCACATCGTCGAGGAGCCGGAACCGCGCGGGACAGCCGGCGCGGTTAAGCATGTCGAGCATCTCCTCGATGGCACAACGTTTGTCTTCAATGGCGATGTGATGACCGACCTTGACTTGCAGGCAATGCTCGATTTTCACCGCGAGCGTGGCAGTAAGGTGACAATCTCGCTCACGCCGGTTGATGATCCAACACAGTTTGGGCTGGTCGAAACCGAACGCGATGGACGTGTGCGCCGTTTTCTTGAGAAGCCCCGCGCCGAAGACATCACGACCAATCTGATCAATGCTGGTACTTATCTGATTGAACCGGAGATATTCCGCTACGTGCCCCCGAATCAGTTCTACATGTTCGAGCGCGGCCTCTTCCCGGTGGTACTTCAGACCGGCGATCCGATGTATGGTTTCCCATCACGTGCTTACTGGACGGATATTGGCAAGCCGCAGACCTATCTCGACGTGCATCACGACATTTTGATCGGCAAGGTGCAGTACCACTTCCGGGGTCAGCAGATTGGCGATCGTGTCTGGCTTGAAGGCGAAGCAGAGATTCACTCTAGTGCGCAGATTGTTGGCCCGGTAGTTATCGGTCACGGCACCCGCATTGGCCGCGGCACACGCATTATTGGCCCGACCGTCATCGGCTCGCGCTGCACGATTGGTCCTGAATGCCAGATCGAAGGTGTGGTCATGTGGGATGGAAATACGATTGAAGAGGGCAGCACACTTCGTAACTGTGTGCTGGGGTACAACAATCGAATTGGCGAGCGCTCCCACATCATTGACGGCACTATCATTAGCGACGATTGCCAGATTGGTCAGGAAAACCGGCTTGAACGCGGCATCCGCATCTGGCCGGGTACCACCCTGGGCGACCGGGCAGTTTCGTTCTGAGAGGCTATCCGATCCGCAGAGTGAACCGAACGTTCTCCCGCACGATATTGCAATCGCCGCGAAAGATTATTCTGTTATCACTCGTAGGGGCGCACGGCTGTGCGCCCCTACTGATGCATCTGCTGCGCTGCGTGGGATTCCGTACATCCCGGAGTACTGTCTGAAACTGGCTCGAATCTACTTATCAGAATCTTGAGCGACGCAGAGTATCACTGCCTGTAACCGGAAATGCCCTGAACCGCGACTATCCATCCCCTCTGCGATGATCCGCGGGTGTCACCTGCAGAATACGAATGGGCGGGTTCCCGTAAGGGCGGGTTCAGAACCCGCCCTTACGGACTCACATTGCCATAAGAGGGGGTAGCGTATGAAAGATTATTCCTCGGCAATCGTGCGGCAATCACATCAGGCAACGCATCCTGCTTGTAGACGAGTGATGGCGGCGGACGTCGTGCTGGAGCGTGGGGCAGAGTGCTTGAACGTCCGTCATCACGCTGTGCTATTGTGTACCTTTCGTCCAGACGCATGACTGCGTGTCAGGCACCAACGACAACTTACCGGGATCCTGGCCCAGTGGCGGGGTGCTGCTCCAGCCATGCCAGCACGTGCTGGATAGGTTACCTTACCCGTTCGTCCATGCACGTGTCGCATGGTTTGGAGTGCGGCAGCATGGCTGCCGCAGCAGCCGTGCTCACGATCCGGCGCGTGGCACACCGGTACCCATCCTGGTCACGGGGGGCTGGATGTGCTCGTGATGATCATCGAGTCGGTCAGGCATGCATGCGATCCCTGCACGTAGACGTTTGGTTGCACCAGGTTCGTGCCTGCACACCAGCAGCCACGGCCAGCACCTGACGGCGGTGGCAATGATGCCTGCACGCGGGCTGAAAGCCCGCACCACGGGGAGCGCTTGCAGCCCGGCCTAACACAGCAGGATGCCGTGGATCGCCTGACCATACGGTGTGCATAACGTATGATGCATCGTATCCATGACGATGTGATATGCGGCATCACACCGGCTTCAGTGTGACTTGTGGGTAATACATAGGTGAAAGGGCAGGGAATGACGCGATCAACCTCCATTCACCCCCGCTGAGCCAACAAATCACGAATTTCGGCCAACAGGCGTTCGCTCGGCGTTGGTTCCGGTGGTGCCGGAGGCGGAACCTCCGGCTTACTCCGCATACGATTGACGGTACGTACAATCATGAAGACCACGAATGCGATCAACAGAAAATTGATCACAGCCGTCAAGAACGAACCGTAGGCCAGCACCGGCCCGGCGGCCTGAGCTTCGGCTAACGTTGTCGCAGTTTGACCGGCCAGTGGAATAAAATAGTTGCTGAAATCGGCCCGCCCACCAACCAGCAGGCCAATCAGCGGATTGATAATGTCGTTGACCAGGGAATTGATGATCGCTGTAAACGCTGCCCCGATAATCACGCCAACCGCCAGATCAATCACGTTACCACGGCTAATAAACTCGCGAAACTCCTTGAGCATCGCCCCCCTCCCATACAACACAAAAACACTACATGCAACCAACTGATTTCATGAGTAAAGATTGAGGTGTCGAAGATTGAGAAATAGTCTAAGAATCTTCACACCTGGTTGCGGGCTATTGCACTCTACGTAACCGAATTTGTGATAACGTGTACATAGTATCACCGTTGGCAGAGGGTTTCAAGTCGGAGATAAGCACGCTATGGCACGCCCAAAACGACCGCCTCATCCGATGATTGCTCGCGCTCGCGCTCATCTGCGCACTATTGCACCAGATCTGCAATATGCGCCACTGATCCTGCGCACACTCGATGGACCACCTGGCAGCCCGCGCTACGCCGTCTCGGTCGCACGCTGCCAGAATGTGGGAGAATGTCCGTATGAAATGGCCGATCCTTCGGTCTGCACTGTGCCAAGTTGTGATCTCCGCCGCTCACTACGCCTCTTGCTCAATGCCGATGGCAGTCTAGCACAGGTTATCGAAGGTCACCGTCGTTGGAATCCACGGCCGCTTGACGATCCTGGACCGTGAAGGATGACGCAACAAGGAGGTTGCAATGTATCACCACATTCTCGTTCCCCTCGATGGTTCGGAACTTGCCGAGCAGGTATTACCGCACGTCCATGCCCTGGCCGCCAATGAAGGTACGACGAAGATTACATTACTCCGTGCGGTACCACCCATTTTTACCACCAGTGTCGATTACAGCGGTATGCTGGCGACAACAACTGAAGCCATCACGCAGATGGAACAGGAAGCGCTCGATTATCTGCAACACATTGCCAAACAGTTTCAGAGCGAGGGTTACCAGGTACACACCGAAATCAGTGCACTACCACCAGCCGAGGCGATTATCGAGTACGCCGAGAACCACAATGTCGATCTCATTGTCATCGCCACCCACGGTCGCAGTGGACTGAGTCGCTGGGTGTTTGGTAGTGTGACCCAGAAGGTTGTGCAGGTTGCCCCCACGCCGGTACTGGTGATTCGTCCGCGACACGATGATAACAAGTCGTGAGCGCCGTACCACCGGCCTATGACGTGGCTGTTTCCGATGTGCCGGTGGGGTGTACAGGCGCTCGACAATCGGCTCTGATCCCAACCAGTCGTTGATGACCTGTTCATTCATTCTGAGAGGGCAGGGATAACACCTGCCCTCTAGGAACAGCGATTACCCTTCGCTGCTCAATCCCTTTGCGGAAGATATGCGCCGACTATCTACACCAGACAGGTACCGGCAACGATGCCGGTTTATGCCTCTGGTCGCTCAACAGCTTTGAATTTCCTGTGCAAAAGTTGTGTTGCGTCTTACCCTATTGACGCAACCCTCACACCCCTGATAATCTGTTCTTAACAAATTTATTTTCCTTTCCAGCACACGCCCAACGGGCGCGGGCTTGCGTCAAGGAGGACAGCTATGCGAGCGTTCGAATCGGAAAGGATCCACAACATCGGCATATTCGGTCACCTCGGCAGCGGGAAGACAACGCTGGCCGAGGCAATGCTGATGACCGCCCACGCCATCCCGCGGATGGGGCGCGTCGAGGACGGGTCTACGATGAGTGACTACGACCCCGACGAGCACCGACGCGGGATGTCTATTTCGCTGAGTGTGCTGCCACTAGAGTGGAACGGCGATAAGATCAACTTGATCGACGTGCCCGGTGCTGCTGATTTTGCCGGTGAAGCTGCCGCAGCGATGCGCATCATCGATGGCGCATTGCTTGTGCTTGATGCGAGTGCCGGTGTTGAGGTCGGTACCGAACTCTTCTGGGAGATGGCAGTTCAGCAGCGCATTCCGCGTATTCTGTTTATTAACAAACTCGACCGCGAAAATGCGAATTTCTACCGCGTGATCGAGCAGGCCCGTGAGTTGCTCGATGCCGCTGTTATTCCGATGCAGATTCCTATTGGCACCGGTAAAGAGTTCAAAGGGATTATTTCGCTGCGTCAACAACGAGCCTGGCTGACCGGCCCGAAGCACGACGGCGGCTACATTGAGGCCGATGTGCCGGCGGAACTCAATGATCTGATGCACGAGTGGCGCACCGCGCTGATTGATAAAATTGCAGCAACTAATGATCACCTGATCGAACGGTATCTTGAAGGCGGTGAAGATGCGCTGACCCGCGAAGAATTGCTACTCGGTCTGCGCACCGGTATTGCCGATGGTTCCATCGTGCCGGTGTTCTGCGGTTCGGCAACCGAAGTCGTCGGGATTGCCCAACTCCTTAACGGAATCGTTGACTCAATTCCTTCCGCAGGCCGTAAGACGACCACTGCCACCGATCTGAACACCGACCAGGAGGTTGAGCTGCGCCCAGATCGCACCGAACCGCTGGCGGCACTGGTCTTTAAGACGGTCTCCGACACCTACGGTAAGCTCAGCTATTTCCGCGTCTTTTCGGGTGAGGTGCGGGCCGGTATGATGCTCATGAATGCGCGTACTCGTAAGGAAGAGCGCATCGCCCACGTGTATATCGTGCGTGGCAAAGAGCAGATTGAGGTTGAGTCGGTCGGGCCTGGCGATATTGGTTTGTTGACGAAGCTCGGTGATACACAAACGAACGACACCCTCTGCCTGTCGTCGCGACCACTCTCGCTTGCTCTCATCCAGTTCCCGGCACCAGCCTTCATTGCAACGGTCAAACCACGCAGCCGCTCTGATCTTGACAAGCTCAGCTCTGCACTCACCAGGATGATCGAAGAGGATCCGTCTCTCCACGTATCCCGCGATCAGCGTACCGGCGAGGCACTGCTCAGTGGTCTGAGCGAAACGCATCTCCAGATCATTGCCGAGCGGATGAAGCGCAAGTTCGATGTGAATATTGATCTCGAATTACCCCGCATTCCCTACCGCGAGACAATCCGTAGTGTTGCGACCGCTCAGTACCGCCACAAGAAACAAACCGGTGGGGCCGGTCAGTTCGCCGATGTCGCACTGCGCGTCGAGCCGCTCCCGCCCGATCCGAACCGTGAAGATTCGCTTGAGTTCGTAAACGAGATTGTGGGTGGTGTGATCTCACGCGGGTTTATGCCGGCCATTGAAAAGGGCATTCGCGAGGCGATGGAAGAAGGTATCATTTCGGGCAATCCGGTCGTCGATGTGCGGGCTGCCGTCTTCGACGGGAAAGAACATCCGGTTGACTCGAAGGAAATTGCCTTCAAGACCGCTGCGAAAGAGGCGTTCCGGCTGGCTGCGCAAAAGGCCGGTGTGATCATCCTCGAACCGATCTACAATATGGAGATTATTGTTCCCGATCAGTTTGCCGGCGACGTGATGAGTGATATGAGTACACGCCGTGGTCGGGTACAGGGGATGATGCCAACCGGCACCGGCAAGACAGTGATCCATGCGCAGGCTCCGCTGGTTGAAATCCAACGCTATGCAACCGATTTACGAGGGATGACCCAGGGCCGTGGCCGCTTCTCGATCAGTTTCGCGGGTTACGAAGAGGTGCCGCCGCATCTGGTTAACCAGATTGTCGAAGCGCACAAGAAAGAACTGGAAGCGGCGCATAGCCACTGAGATGGTGCTGTCCGAGGGGATTAATGGAGGGGCGGGTTTGGAACCCGCCCCTACAGCATTGGGCCTACGGTCAGATAGCGGGCCTCCGGTTCAACACAACGCAACGAACCTACACCACGCGCCTGACCCTTTAGTCGAGTGATACTTTCATAGCCCAACTTCCAGCCTGTGCCCTGGCGTGACGGAATAAAGCCCACCTGCTGCTGACAACGGATGATGATTATGTCAAGCCAAAATATGAAGACGATCACCTGGAGGTGCG
>NZ_DAOTZQ010000107.1:0-7209 GCF_034434295.1 Chloroflexus sp. | reverse complement strand
CTCACCCCAGCGGGGGAGGCCAGGAGGGGGGGCGATTTGCCTGTTCCTCACCCCAGCGGGAGTTATGTATTACCTATAACTGGTATCATCCACGTGCGTATCAGCCGGGTATGATCGCTATTGGTGCTGTTTTGGGCGACTGGCCCGGTGACAGTGCGCCGCTCCAACCGTGCCAGCACGTGCTGGATGGATTGCCTTGCCCACTCGTCATGCGCGTGTCGCAGCGTTTGGCGTGCGGCAGCCATGCTGCCGCGCCAGCCGTGCTTACGATCAGGGGCGGATCGCAGCAGACTCCTCACCGGTTAGAGGGATAACGTGCACACACGATCTGCCCTGGAAGCGTGCGCCTCCGGCGCACATGAAAGGAGCGGGTTCCAAACCCGCTCCTCCTCACGCGCCCATCGTGTGCATGGCGCAGGGTTTGGCGTGCGGCAGCCATACTGCCGCGCCAGCCGCGCTCACGATCCGGCGCGTGTCACACCGTTCCCCATCCTGGTCACGGAAAAGCCGAATGTGATCGTTTCGATCATCGAGTCGGTCCGGCACGCATGCGATACCTGTGCGTAGATATTTGGTCATACCAGGTTTGTGACTGCGCACCAGTGGCCACGGTGATCATCTGATGGCAGTGGCGAGGATGCCTCCACGCAGGCTGGAAGCCTGCGCCACGGGAAGCGCTTGCAGCCCGGCCTAACGCAGCGTGACATGTGGGTAATACATAGCCCCAACGGGGGAGGTCGGGAGGGGGGGAGATAATGCAGTCCACTCTCTACCCCCCACTCCCGATCACCTCATCCTGATCGCGCCGCAGTACTGTCCGCAATCTGGCCACCAACCGATGGAGCTGTTCATCATCTCGTGCATCAGCCCGTCGCGGATG
Source organism: Chloroflexus sp. (assembly GCF_034434295.1). Classification (GTDB taxonomy): domain Bacteria; phylum Chloroflexota; class Chloroflexia; order Chloroflexales; family Chloroflexaceae; genus Chloroflexus. Next base: position 6,329 of record NZ_DAOTZQ010000107.1, on the reverse strand, counting down.
GGGCAGATCAACAACAACGTCCGCCAATACCCGTGCCGGTCGCCGACTCAACACAACTACCCGGTCAGCCAGCAACACCGCTTCAGCAAGATTATGCGTCACCAGCAGCACAGCCGGACGCGGTTCGATAGTAGCAAGCAAATCGAGCAGCTCACCCTGCAACTGCTCACGGGTGAGTTCATCGAGCGCACTAAACGGCTCATCAAGCAACAGTACCGGTGGTGCAAGCGCCAGTGCACGGGCCAGCGCTACCCGCTGTTGCATACCACCTGACAACTGACGCGGCAATCGCCCTGCCGCATCGCTCAATCCCATTCGCGCCAGCAGTGCGGCCACCCGCTCGGCCCGCGCCGCAGGCGGCCACCCGGCCAGTTCAAGTGGTAAAGCCACATTCGCTGCTGCATCACGCCACTCCAGCAGCGCAGCCGCCTGAAAGGCAATCCCAAAGCAATGCTCACGCCGTGCCTGCACAGGCAACAGACCAGACAAACGCACATCGCCAGTATCGGGTTTTTCCAAACCGGCTACGATCCGTAACAACGTGCTCTTACCACATCCGCTTGGCCCAACCAGCGCAACCACTTCACCGGCCGCTACCACTACATCAATGCCAGCTAACGCCTGCACATCGCCCGTGCGGGTACGGTAGCACTTGGAAACCCCGTGTATCTCGATAGCAGGTTGCCGCGGCTTCACCACCGGTTGATCTGTAGCCGGTTCATCAAGTGTTACAAGCATATCCCGCGTCTGCCCGTCCTCTCGTTACCGTTGTTCTGGTAGCAGCGTGTAATCGGGAAAATTACCGTACAACCGCTCTCCCGGCGCGCCGACTGTCACTGCTTCAACCAGATACTTACCCCCAACAAAACAACCCTTCCAGGATGCTCCCATCCCACCAAACACCTCATCGCGATCACCGCGCGAGCGCATGCGGTTGATGCCGACTTTGAACGCTCGCAACTCACCGGCAATCATCTGTCCCAACCTGAGATCATCGGTCGCAATCGAGGAAACCAGATTCCCATTCGAGATATTCATCTCGCTGATCAGCTCCTCGACGCTATCAACAATCACAATCGTATCAATCGGGCCAAACGGCTCGTTGTGGTGCAGGCGGCAATTCCGTGGCACGTTCAGTAACGCGATTGGCGCCATATAGGCCGAAATATCCTGATTGGGTAAAAACAGCTCTGGGTTCAATTCACCTTCGTACAGACAAACCGCACCGGCACCCAGCGCCTCGCTGTAGAGCACACGTAGCTCTTCCACCTTCCTCGCATTGATGAGTGGGCCAAAATCGAGCCGAGGCAACGGATCACCCGCTTGATCGACCAGTACCGGATTGCCGATCTGCAAGCTCTTCAGAACAGGCAAATACACATCCAGGAATTTGGGAAAGAGTCGCCGCTGAACAACATAGCGAATGTAGGCTGTACACCGCTGTTTACCGTAAGCGAAGCCCTTTTTAATCTGCTGAGCCAGACTCGCCCAATCAGAGAAATCCCAAATCCCGTAGCAGTTTACCCCCTCCATCTCCAGCATGTAGCGTTTGTTTCGGTCGTAGAGCGATGCAGCAATATCACGCCCGTTAGTTTTCCCGCCTACAAACGCCAGGCACGCTACATCGGCATTCCTTACCAGAGCATCGCTGAGCGCACCCCCCGATCCACTGACCAGCGAGACAGGCAGGCCAGCCCGACGGGCAATCGCAAAACCTAGCGTTAACGCGAACAAGCCACCATCCGAAGGGGTTTTGGCGATAACGGCATTACCGGCCAGGGTCTGCACCAGTACCGCGTGAACTAACACCGAGTACGGATAGTTCCACGAGGCAATATTTGATATCAGACCGAGCGGACGGCGGTTACTCAGCATCCATTCGATCTGATCGATATACCACTTGACACCATCAAGACAGCGATCAACATCATCACACGCCAACTGGTATGGCTTACCAATCTCCCACATCAGCAGATATGCGATCAGGTCTCGGTGTTTTCGTAAGCCATCAACTGTCTCCTGCACCCGTCGCCGTCGCTCATCGAGATCAGTTCGCGCCCAGTCCTCATGTTCACGAGCAGCAAAGCGCACAGCGCGCTTCGCCGTTTCGAGGTCAATCATGGGCATTCGACCTAATTCAGTGCCATCAATGGGTGTAGCGTAATGCTTACCATGCCCCGGCCAGCCCCACGTTCCCTCGATCAAATTGAGAACATGCCCTTCACTGTTAAAAGCCTCTGGTACAACAGATCGTAATTGTGCCAGGAGATGCGACCATTCACACGCTGGTGCGATGATTTTGCTCATGCCATCCCTCTTCCGGTACTGTGACATTCAGCACAATCACAGTATATCACGCCGGTTACTACCATTCTCACAAACTGCTAAATATGTTGACATACAATATACCACCTCTTACTCAGGCAGCTCCTGTGATACACTATACAGCAAGAATGGTTAAGTTGAGAGAGTAAGCACTATGAACATCCTGGTTCGTCCACGGCGGCAGAGACGAGGTGCCATACCCTTAAACAAATACATTATTGAAGTTGAATATAGCGATGGTCGTCGTATTGTCTCAGAAGAAGAAGTACAATTTGACCTTACCACCCCCGAACCAAACAATCCTGCTGACATCACTCGCTACGGTCAGGAACTCTTCCGTCGTCTCTTTCCAACTCGACTGAGTCACCAGTTTCGCGTCTCACAGCGTACCGCTGCTCAGCAACAGCAACCACTCCGGCTACGCCTTGCTCTCGATCCGAAGGATGCCGAATTACAGGCCATCCCCTGGGAACTCTTACACTTCCCTGCCACTGACAATCAAAGCCAGCTCATCCCCCTGACCACGAGCGATCAAATCCTCTTCTCACGGTATATCGACAGTGAACAATTTGCCCTCTTTGAACCAATTGACCATCATCCGATCCGCTTACTGCTCATCTTTAGCGAACCAACCGATCTCGATCGCTGGCAATTATCGCCGTTTGATCGTCCGGCCACTGAACGCGATTTTCGGCAACGCTTTCGCCCATTTGTTGATACCGGCCAGTTAAAGTTCGACGTCTTACCCCGTGCTGAAGAGGCTGAACTTCGCCTTGCTCTTGAACGTGGTTCACTTCAGACCGAGGAAGCACGGGGTTACGATGTGGTTATTTACTTTGGTCATGCCCTGTTTCTTCCAGAGCGTGGTACTCGTCTCTTGCTTGAACATGGCCCACAGCGACGAGGTCGGCTCTTCGATGGTGAAGAGTTTATCAGCCTACTCACCCAGCTACCGTCCACACACAAACCGGCAATGATCGCACTTATCGCCTGTAACAGTGCAACTGTTGATCTGCATGCCCCGCTGAGCAATTTAGCTGCACGCCTGATTGCAGAAAGCGGCATTCCCGCCGTGCTGGCTATGCAACGACTGGTCGCTATTGAGCTGGCTCGCACATTTACTCAACATCTGACAGAAATGCTACTGCGTAACGGCTTTGTTGATCTGGCCGTCACCACGGCTCGTCGCCGTATTTACCGTAGCGACAGTATTCATTGGAGTACACCAGTTTTGTATACGCGACTGGCGAGCGGTCGTCTCTTTCAACCCAGTGTACTCCTCAGATACATTGAGTGGCTCTTACAACAGGACAGTATCCGACGTTGGGCCGGCACTGAATATATCGACATCGAATGCATCTCTTTCCCCGCCGATCAATACAGCCACCTGATGCAACATCGCCCTGAAAACCCTCTGCAGAGCCGTTCAGCCCGTGACATACTGTTGGAAAACATCAAGTCGGTTGTTAGTACCGGCAGTGGCGAATGCATGGTTCTCACCAGCAGTCGTCAATCGGGTCAGACAACCATTCTACGACGTGTCTGCCACGATTTAGCGCGTGACGCCCTGCTTGATATCGAAACACCCGTCGGTGTCCTTGTCTCACTTGCCGGTTACGAGCAGACACGTGGCGACTTGCGACTACGAGATCATATCGTCGAACAACTTAACCGCCAACACCCCGCTTTCGCCAATCATGTTCACAATCTCTTTCAGGGTAAAGCCAGCGGCCATCACAAACGACCTCGACTGGCTTTTCTCCTTGATGATCTGGATCAGGTACCAGAAACGTACTGGCAGGAATTGTGGCGCGACCTGCAAACCCTTCGTCAGTACCTGCCCGATCAGAGCTTTGTAGTCGCTGCACCACAGACATTTATCTCACAAACTGTTGATCAGAATATCAAACTCTTAATTCTCCAGCCGCTCGATGAAGAGAGCATCACCCTATACATTCGACAGCGTAAGCATCGCGATGCACGACGCATCATCGAACGAATCCGCGAAAATCGCTTACAGCACCTTGCCAGCGATCCGCGAATGCTTACACTTATTTACGAACGTCTCGCAACTGACGTTCAACAAAATATCTCTTACCACCAAATTATTGAAGGTTTTCTTGATCAGGAACTGCGTAATCTCGATACTCGTTACCAGATGGGCAATATTGCCCAGACAAGTCTCTACAGTATCGCATGGCAGTTATACTGGCAGATGAAAGAGTATCTTTCAATCGACGATGTTTTCACACTGTTTGCTCAGGTGCGAGGCAATCGCGATTACAGTTTAGAAGACCTTTTTCGCCAACTGAGCAACACACAACTTCTTACTGTAACCGGGCAACACGCGATCAATTTTACCAATCAAGCTGTTGCTGCGTATTGTGCAGCACAGGCCCTCTATACAAGCCCAGATCGCAACCAGCGTTTACTTGATATTATTGCGCTTTGTGCAGATGTGAAGCTACAACGCTGGTGGGAAGATGTCCTGTACGCATTGATCAGTTTCCTGGATAAACCGGAAGAATTACTTCAATATATTGCAAACTCACTTCGCGCCGGGAATCACCGTATAGCTGTCCTTGCTGCCCGCTGTTTAGAGGTTTTACCACCATCCAGACTGGAAAAACTGTCAGTCAGATTGCGTGACGAGTTGATTGATACGTGTCTCTTGCAACTCGATGAACAACGCGAACCTGATGTTACACGACGCGAAACCCTGGTTAGATCACTAGGAAAGCTCAATTACCCCCAGGTTCATCAGGAATTACGTCGTATACTGGTTGACAAAGTACGTCAGACAAGTAGCGGTTTACGCTACGAGTATACAAACATCCGCATTGCTGCCGCTCGTGCATTACGCGATCTTTACTTCCCGCAGTTCAATCGAAAGGCAAGAGAAGAAAAATCTACTGAAGACTTTGATCGAACTAAGATCACGATTAAGCAATTGCGTGATGATCGGCCTTTAATCGAATTAATGAATTGTTGGTTGAGAGGAGAGCAGGGGCGTAACGACTTGCGGCATCATATCAGCACATCACCTCTGCCCTCTGAACGGGCAATCGCAGCCTTCGCACTGGCCGATGTCAGTACAACTCCAGCGCAGCAGTTATGTGATGCGCGTTTTCTCCTGCGTGTTATTACTGCACCATCAGATACAACTACCACCAGAATTAGTGACGACTGGATCGACACGATGTGGGCAGCGGCTGATGCGCTGACCCTTTTTGACCCAGAGTATGTTGTGCCATTGATTGTCATCCTGATTCATCGCAAATCTGGCATGCCCGATCCGGCATCCCAACAGATAGCCTATCTTGCCGGTCGCTTACGCATCAATCAGCCGGTTGTTATCGAGTGGCTTATCTCACTACTTATTACTAATCCCCGTCAAAATGTCAAATCTCGTGCATTACAGTCACTGGCCTGGATTGGAAACACTGCCGCAAACCACCCAATTGCTCTCGCTGATAGTCCTGAGACTCTTACCGTTAAGCAGCTCATTGAAGAGATTGCGCTTTGGCGGCAATCTTTACCACACTTCGCATTGGGTAAATTTCAACTCGACCTGCCAAACAATAGCAATCAACCAGTTTACTTGCAACGAAAGGCCATCGAAGCCCTGGCCTGGATCGGCGACGAGAAAACACTACGTGAATTAGATAAATACTGCCCGCACTGGCCACTTGAACTGCGTACCCAGTGGTACGTCACACGCTCGAAGTTACCGCGATAGGATACTGTATCAAAAATCGCTTCCTTCCGTGCCTGCAACAATCCACCAGTGTATCGCTACCGGCACACCCGATGGCATTGCAGCACAGAAACAACCAGTAGACAGAGCATACGCCAAACAAACAACCCCCGGCAACCGTATCTGGTTGCCGGGGGTCATCATCGGTCGGGTGCGTGGACCTAGGTTCCCAGCGGAGAGCCGCCAGTAGGATCGGCGCTGCGATGTTTCACGACCCGGTTCGGGATGGTGCGGGGTGGGTCCACCG
>NZ_DAOTZQ010000106.1:0-2597 GCF_034434295.1 Chloroflexus sp. | reverse complement strand
AAAAAGAATATAGAACCGATTGATATTGATCGGCAAATATGTTTATATGACAGAGAACATTTCTCGACAATAACAGCTCTACCTATCGTAAGGGGATAGCCTCGTTATGGAGCCGAAACCTCTATCAAGAAAGGGAACCTTGATCATCGGTCTATTCTTCGCAATCATCGGCGCTGTCGTCATATTTGCAGGATGGCTATGGCAGCATTCAACCCGCGAGCGGTTGAACACGATGATCAGCGACACAGGCACAGTTGTTGACCTGCTTAAAGTTCAACGTCCTGGTGAAACTGCCAGTTTCTACCCAATTGTTGAATTCCGTACTCAGGCAGGTGAGGTCGTCCGCTTTGAGGGAAGCACTGGTGTCAGTGAAAACACCTATCGAATCGGCCAACAAGTAGACATCCTGTATGATCCTCGATCCCCGCAAGATGCCAGAATTGACTCGTGGTTTGAGCTATGGTTACCTCCTCTTGTGGTCATCTTGCTCGGTGGTGGTGCACTGGTAGCAGGTCTGGCAGGATGCGGTATGGCCTTCTTCGATACACGTAACCAGACCACATCACATCCAGGGTAATCCCTCTCAACAACCCATCGCTAGCCCGCAGAGTCTACTCCTGCAAATCACAACCCGTTTCAGGAGGGGAAACGTAATGGATCGCCCCTCCTGGCCCTCGCCATGCCGGATCGCCGGCCACGATTCTGATCTGATCGTGTACGAGCGTCTCCCCCAATCGCCATCCAGGGCATAGCGTCGCTTAGGAAATCAGGGGTCCTGTTTACTCCCGTCGTCCCATCACTGCTTCCCTCCAGGATGTCAGGGACGAACAGGTGCTACCACACCATCTTCCCTCTTTGAAAGCCCTGGGCCAACCTTTCTGCTCACCCCTCTCCCGCAGTGCGGGAGAGGGGCCGGGGGCGAGGGCGTTCAGAGCCTCGCCAACCTCAATCTCTTGCATGCACTCCCATATGCTGTCCGCCCTAAACCGCCAGGATCACGCCGGCCCGACTACGTTCATCGTCAATACTGCTGCCAGTGCCGCAGCGTCGAGCGTAAATGCTCGCCCAAATCCGCCAACATAGCGCGCTTCGTGTAGCGTTACGCGAAACAGCGTAAAATCCGGCAAAGCAAAGAGATGCTGCTGTGTCGGCAACCGCTGTACATACGTCATCTGAGCCGCTGCATAATCGGGTACATCACGAGGGATCGCCAGTGCACGCCCCTGCAATGTTACTCGTGCCAACGCCTGGGGATCGCTCACGCTATGTGGCGCAGCGGTAATCAAAAGGGAGAGTGGCGAGCCGGCGAGCAAATGACCGGTATGTGCTGCCAGCCGGCTCAGCAAAAGCAACAGACCCGGTGCGTATCCTTCTCGCCGTTCAACTGCATACAGTACGTAAGAGACAAACGGTGCCCCATCAGGAGTTACAGTACCAAGCGCTGCCGTCTGCTGCTCATCAATCAAACGTCGCAACGCTAGCCGGTCTTCTTGCCGCATAGAAGACACCCTTTCTCCTCCAGGCCAGTTCAGCCAACCCTGAACTGTACTCATAGACTGGTTACAGCATCATTGAACCACGTGTCGAGTATTGTACGCAAGTCAGATATGAACGCTATGCCTGGAAGTTGAGCCAGCACGCTATCTGTCAGACCTGATTGGACATAACCGGCAGCCCATGTCGTGTCGTAAAGCACCTCGTTGAGCAAAAGAGTGACATCAAATCGTGAGTGAAACGATGCATCACTGCCTGGCACCGAATATGCAGTGAACCGTGACGATCCGTCTCCTCCGCCACAATCTAATCCGGACAAGCGGGTTCTGTAGGGGCGGGTTCAGAACCCGCCCCTACAGACGGTGCATAGGTCCGTTCGCCTTGCCATACGAGAGATGCAGCGAACGAGAACGAAGAGTGCATCCTGGCTCACGAACCTTGCATCGTGTTTTTTTCCGATTTGAGTGACATCACTGCGGAAGAAGACTCTTCTTCCCAGGATGATGAGAAACTTTGCCATTCATCTACACAGGCATCACGCGCCGGATTGGATACCATTCACACAGTGATCCCCGTGTCGCATTGCTCGTCATATGGAAGCCATACCTCGCCTGCCACCGTACTCCTCGCAAAATACGTCTCGCACCGGTGACCGGTGCATTGGGAAGCATTGCCGTGATGCTGAAACCTCACACTGAGCTGCACCTGTTCACAGAGGCTCTCGGTTAACGCTCCTACACTGCACCGACCAAAAAAGGGGTGGCCGGGGTATGCCCGGCAGCGCTGCAACAGAAGGATGATACCTAAACAATACACACCGTTACGCAAGCGAAGGTGTGACGTGCCACAAACAACAAAACCCGCAGGTGTAGACCTGCGGGTTTTTCATTGGTAGCGGCGGCAGGATTCGAACCTGCGACCTTCGGGTTATGAGCCCGACGAGCTACCACTGCTCCACGCCGCGATAATAAAGGGTGACAGTCTTTAGGCTGTCACCCGCTGGTCAGGTGCGTGGACCTAGGTTCCCAGCGGAGAGCCGCCAGTAGGATCGGCGCTGCGATGTTTCACGACCCGGTTCGGGATGGTGCGGGGTGGGTCCACCG
>NZ_DAOTZQ010000105.1:0-17874 GCF_034434295.1 Chloroflexus sp. | reverse complement strand
TGCAAGAGTGGTTAAACTGGCTACGAGACCAGATGCGAACACGATCATCAAACGCAAAAACCCCATCGGCGTAGAGCTGTTTTTGATAGGGAAGTCTAGTGTCTTGAGAGGTTAAGGAGGCGGTTCAATGGCAACACTGCTCTGGTTACAGGGTGGCGCCTGTAGCGGCAACACGATGTCATTCCTCAATGCCGAGGAACCAAGCGCGTGTGATCTGGTCACCGATTTTGGAATTGAGATTCTGTGGCACCCATCGCTCGGCATGGAGCTGGGTGAGAACGCCAAACGTATCTTTCACGACTGTGCCAGTGGCGCCCGCCCGCTCGACATCTTTGTCTTCGAGGGTACGGTGATCCAGGCCCCGAACGGTACTGGCCGCTACAACATGTTTGCCGACCGCCCAATGCAAGAGTGGGTGCGCGAGCTGGCAGCGCAGGCCAACATTGTGGTCGCCATCGGTGATTGCGCCTGCTGGGGCGGCATTCCGGCCATGGCCCCCAACCCCAGCCAGTCCACCGGTCTTCAGTTTCACAAGCGCGAGCTGGGCGGCTTCCTTGGCCCCAACTGGCGCTCGAAGGCCGGTCTGCCGGTGATTAACATTCCCGGCTGTCCGGCTCACCCCGACTGGGTGACCCAGATTCTGGTCGCGGTTGCCAGTGGTCGCGCTGCTGACATCGCCCTCGACGATCTGCAACGTCCGCAGACCTTCTTTACCAGCTTTACCCAAACCGGCTGTACACGGGTGCAATTTTTCGAGTACAAACAATCAACGCTCGAATTTGGGCAGGGCACACGCACCGGTTGTCTCTTCTACGAGTTTGGTTGTCGCGGTCCGATGACCCGCTCACCCTGCAATCGCATTCTCTGGAACCGCCAGTCATCGAAGACCCGTGCCGGTATGCCGTGCACGGGTTGTACCGAACCGGAGTTTCCCTTCTTCGATCTCGCGCCCGGCACCGTCTTCAAAACCCAGAAGATCAGTGGGGCGATCCCGAAAGAGGTGCCGACCGGAACCGATCCGATCAGCTATATGGCACTGGCCGCAGCCGCTCGTGTTGCTGCACCCAAGTGGGCCAAAGAAGATATGTTCGTTGTGTAGTAAGGGGAGAAGCTGGCAATGGTTAATATCATCGAGAATCCGGCAACACTTACCGGTCGTGACTTGCGCATCAGCCCACTTGGCCGCGTCGAAGGCGACCTCGATCTGCGGGTGACCATCCGCGACGGCGTTGTCACCAGTGCGTGGACCGAAGCCTCAATGTTTCGCGGCTTCGAGATTATTCTGAAGGGCAAAGACCCGCAGGCCGGGTTGATCGTCACCCCGCGCATCTGTGGTATTTGCGGCGGTAGCCATCTGACCAAAGCCGTGTATGCGCTGGACACAGCCTGGCAGACCGAGCTGCCACCCAATGCCACCCTGATCCGCAACATCGCCCAGGCGTGCGAGACATTGCAGAGCATTCCGCGCTGGTTCTACGCCCTCTTCGCCATCGATTTGACGAACAAGAAGTACGCCCATCTGCCTGAATACGATGAGGCGGTGCGCCGCTTCGCGCCCTTCGTCGGTACCAGTTACGAGCACGGGGTGACCCTCTCGAATAAGCCGGTAGAGATTTACGCTATCTTCGGCGGCCAGTGGCCTCACTCCAGTTTCATGATCCCCGGTGGTGTCATGTGTGCGCCAACGCTGGCCGATGTGACACGCGCCATCGCCATTCTTGAGTACTGGAAAGACGAATGGCTGGAAAAGAAGTGGCTCGGCTGTTCGGTTGATCGCTGGCTGCAAAACAAGAGCTGGGCCGATGTGATGGAATGGATGCACGAGAACGAGCGCCATTACAATTCTGACTGCGGCTTCTTCCTGCGCTTCGCGATGGCCGCCGGTCTCGACAAATATGGCGCCGGGTGGAATAACTATCTTGCCACCGGTACCTACTTCCACCCCGAACTGTACGCTCGCCCCACCATCGAAGGACGCAACGCTGCCCTGATTGCCCGTTCCGGCGTCTATGTGAACGGTCAGTTCTACGACTTCGATCAGGCTCAGGTCCGCGAAGATGTCAGCCACGCCTTCTACGAGGGGAACCATGTCTTGCACCCATTTGAGGGGCGTACCGAACCAATTGACCCGGAAGTTGGCCGGCGACAGGGCAAGTACACCTGGGCCAAAGCTCCCCGTTATCTCATCCCCGGCGTGGGGAGCCATCCGCTGGAGGCCGGCCCGCTGGCGCACCAGGTGATTGCGGGTCGTCCAGGCGCTGCCGACTGGCAGGACTACGATCCGCTCTTCCTCGATGCTGTGACCACTGTCGGGCCGAGTGTGTTGGTACGGGTGATGGCTCGCATGCACGAAGCACCGAAATACTACAAGCTGGTGCGCAAATGGCTCGATCAGATCAACCTGCACGAGAAGTTCTACATCAAGCCAAAAGAACTACCGGAAGGGCGTGGTTTTGGCTCAACTGAAGCTGCTCGTGGCAGCCTCTCCGACTGGATCGTCTTGAAGGACGGCAAGATCGAGAATTACCAGGTGATTACACCGACGGCGTGGAACATCGGCCCGCGTGATAGCCGCGAGGTCAATGGGCCGATGGAACAGGCATTCCTCGGCGCTCCCATCGCCGACCCCAACGATCCGGTCGAACTTGGTCATGTGGCGCGGAGCTACGACTCCTGCCTTGTCTGTACGGTTCACGCCTACGACGAGAAGACCGGCAAGGAGTTGGCCCGGTTCCGCATTGGTGAAGGCGCGTAGCAGGGGCAAGCGCGCAGGAACGTCTGCACCGGTACTGGTACCATGCCGGTGCAGACGAACTCGCATTGTTCATGCTGGCAATATCTGAACAGGCACGATCACGGTATGGCTGAACAGTTGCTGATAATCGGGTGTGGCAATCTGCTGCGCGGCGATGATGCCGTTGGGCCGGTACTGGTGCGGCGAGTGCTGGAACTGGGGTTACCCCCCGGCGTCGGTGTCGCCGATGCCGGTACCAGCGGCATGGATGTCGCATTTCGTATGCGTGGCGTCGAGACAGTCATTCTGGTTGACGCGGCAAGCACCGGCGCCGACCCCGGCACGATCTATTACGTACCGGGGTCTGTCGTTGAACACCTGCCACCTCTCAGTGGGATCAACCTCCACGCCTTTCGCTGGGATCATGCACTGGCGTTTGGGCGCTGGTTACTCAAAGACGAGTATCCCCGTTCAGTGCAGGTCTATTTGATCGAAGGGGCCGATTTTACGATTGGCGCTCCGCTCAGTCCGGCTGTGGCAGCCCGCATGGAAGACCTGGCCCGTCATCTCAGCCACAACCCGTGGCAGTCGTACCCTGGACATGCGATTAATGAACAACACAATGGAGACCTGGCAGCTTGAATTAACCGCGCAGGGCTATCTGCATCTACCCGCAGCCCTGGCCCAACGCTACTTTCCGACCGATTTGCTGGTTGTGCTTCTCCAGGCCGACGAAATCTGGTTGGTGCCGTTACGGGGTCCGGCTGCGGGTGGTTTGCTGCTCAAACAACGCAACGCCCGTGGTGATCGCAGTGTGCTGATCTGGGAAGCATTACCCCCGGCAACATCACCCGGTTACCGGTCTGCCGTTTGGGATGCTACCAACGGGGTCTTGCGGGTGTCGTTGCAACCAGTAGCCGAGGAGACCGTATGAACCAGCTTGCCATTCGGCCCCAACCACTCGGTATTTTTGCCTTACCGGCCGGCTACCTCGTCCTGCCGCCAACCGACGAACCATGCGCGACAACCGCCCTGGCTGCTCTGCTCCGTGGTACCACTCCCACTGAATGGCCGCAAGCCTGGCAATTCTACGCCCACGCGCTGGCCGGTAATATCACGGCAGCCCTCGAAACCTTACCGTTGTCGCCAGAGCCACTTGCCATCTACAATCGCTATGTCTTAACCGGTTCTCACGCTGATTACCTGGCACTGCACATTATGCTCGATGGCGAACTGGCCTGTTTGCACGGCGTCGCGGCGTTTACCATGGGTCAGCGCCAGGAACCGCCACCAATCGATCAGGCCACCGGCGAAATTCGGGCCCTCTGTCTGATTACCCACGCAGCGGCAGCGATTGAGCGTGGCGAACCGAACGCTGCTGACAATTACTTTGCCGACGCCATTGCTGCGGCTACGCCGGTCTCACCGACGCTGGCGGGACAGATTTATCTCAACCGGGCTGAACTGGCGATGCAAATCGGCGGCGACGTATCACTGATCACGCGCTGGCTGCAACAGGCGCTTGACCTGATTCCGGCTGAAGGCGGTTCCGATATGCGCGCCCGTGCTGCACTGCAATTGGGGCAAATCCTGCAAGAGTACGCTGGCGGGCAACGCGGCCCACTCCAGGCCGCAGTCCGTTGTTATCAAGAGGCGCTCCGCTTCTTCCAGCGCGAGACCCATCCGCTGGAGTTTGCGTTCATCCAGAACAATCTGGCCCTGGCGTACCTGGCGATGCCGATGACCGATGCCGGAGACCGGCTGCGGGGCGCAATTGCCGTCCAGGCACTGCGCACCGCGCTGAGCATCTACGATCCCGATCAACATCCCCAGGAATGGACGAGCGCCCGCCTGAATCTGGCGAATGCGCTGCAATATGTCCACTCCGCCCGTCCTGCCGATCACCTGCTCGAAGCGGTAGCCATTTACGAAGACCTGCTCCGTCGGCGCGATCCGGCGACCGATCCGGGTGGGTATGCCCGTATTCTGGCCAATCTGGGCAATGCCCTTGCCCACCTCGGCGTCTTTGCCGAAGCCCGCGAGCGGCTCAACGCAGCCGCCGCCCTGTTCGATCAACTCGGCGACGAAACCGCCCTGGCGACGGTGCGTGAACTGCTGACCAACATCGCCATTTGTGAAGCTCAGGGAAATTATGGAAGCCTATCAACGCCAACAGTTTGATCTTCTCCTGATGACGGCGGTCGATCACTTCGTCGAACGCATTGTGCAGCGGTGTGCCGGCGCAGAAAATGCCCTTATGCGCTTACGCAGCGATCCCCAGGGTGAAGGCATCTGGCTCGACCGGTTTGTGGCTGCGATCTTTCAAGACTTTTTACTCGACAACGTTGCCGGCGCGTGTTTCGTGCTGCAAGGATTGGCTCAGCGCACGATTACCCCACCGCCCGCCGGAACAATCGACTCAGTGTTGCAAACGATGGCCAGACAGGCGTTCGCCGAATTGCTGGCCATGCGTAGCGAAGAAGTGCTCGAACAGATGATTGGCTATGCCGGCTAGAGATGAGACGGGTATGACCCAACAACTTCCTACTACCGATGACCTTGAACAGATCGCAGCGCGGGTTGATGCCGCAGTCGCGGCTGTAGCCGGCCTGGAACCTGCGGCCCAGGCCGTTGCGCTTGAGCTAAAACAGGCTATCGAGGCATTTCATAAACTGGCACTCACGACGATGGTTCGCCATCTCAAGCACGATCCACGTGGCAAAGAGTTGCTGCTCGAACTGGTTGCCGATCCCGCCGTGTACGCCATGCTGCTGATGCACGGCATCGTGCGCACCGATCCCATCACCCGCGCCCGCCGCGTGCTCGATAGTGCCCGCCCCTATATGCAGTCACACGGTGGTGATGCCGAGCTGATTGACGTTCACGATGGGGTGGCCTACCTGCGCCTGCATGGCTCGTGCAATGGCTGCTCACTGTCGGCATTTACCCTGCGCAAACACGTCGAAGAGGTACTCTTGCGCGAAGTGCCGGAGATTACTCGTCTCGAAGTGGTAAACGATCAGCCGGCACCGGCTATGCTACGCACTGAAGCACAAACCCATCCCGATCCGGCAAAAGGATGGGTACAGGGACCGGCAGTCACTGCCGTTCCGCCAGGGCAGATGATCAGCTTCACCACCGGCCAGACCAGCGTGCTGATTGTCAATCTGGCGAATCGTTTGAGCGCTTACCGCAACGCATGCGCTCATCAGGGTCGCCCGCTCGACGGCGGTGTCCTCGATCCCGCCAACGGCACCCTCACCTGCCCATGGCACGGCTTTTGCTTCGACGTGACCAGTGGTGAATGTCTGACTGCGCCCCAGGCCCAACTCGAACCGTTTCCGTTGCGGGTGGTGGATGGGATGATCTGGGTACGACCATTATGATCACGCTGCAAACGATGCGCTGGCTGGGAGCACCGGCACCAGGCGGACTGGCGTTGCCGGCAGCAGACGCCTCGCCGACAAATCTCTATGCGCCACGTGGTGTCTATCTCGACCAGCAGCGTCTGATCGCTGTTGACACCGGCAATCATCGGGTATTGATCTGGCAGCAGCTCCCGGTGCGTGATCATCAACCCGCCGATCTCGTGCTTGGGCAGCCCGACTTCACGCACGAAGGACCGCGTGCCGCCGGGCGTGGCCCGGCCAACGGATTTCATGTACCGACCGGAGTCACGGTAGCTGAAGGGCGACTCTACCTTGCCGATGCCTGGCATCATCGTGTATTATGTTGGCATCGATTTCCCGAACGATCCGACACACCACCCGACAGTGTTATCGGCCAGGCGAACCTGCTTGAAATTGAGCCAAACCGTGGTGGCGCAGTTGGGCCAACGACACTGTACTGGCCGTATGGAGTAGCATGGATCGCAGGCTGGTTTTATATTGCAGATACCGGCAATCGCCGGGTGCTGGGATGGCGCGGGCTACCAGAACCCGATCAACCACCCGATCTGATTCTGGGGCAACCGGATGGATGGAGCAATGCGGAAAATCGTGGTGGCCCACCGACGGCGCACAGCTTTCGCTGGCCCCACGCTCTGGCCGGTGATAGTACCACGCTCTACGTTGCCGATGCCGGGAATCACCGCGTTTTAGCCTGGACACCACCACCGACCGATGACCGACCGGCCGATCTGGTCTTGGGACAAACCGATATGCAAAGCGCGTTTGAACAACCGCACGTACCCCAGGGAGCGCACCGCCTCCGCTTTCCCTACGCAGTTGCCTGTACTGCGGATCGACTATGCGTAGCCGATACGGCAAACAATCGGCTTCTAGTCTGGCAACCTCTCCCGCGTCACGGGGTCAGGCTTCCGGCTCAGGCCGTCTTCGGCCAGGCCGACTTTGCCGGTAGTGGGGAAAACCGCTGGCAAGTCATTGCTCCCGACACCCTCTGCTGGCCATACGGTCTGTGTGCGCACCAGCAGTGGCTGGCCATCGCCGATTCGGGCAATAACCGAATCATCATCGGGCAATGGGCAGATGAGTAGGCAAAGGCAATACCTTCGACCACCCCAGGAGAAGGTTGTGAATAGCAAAAATCGCACGACTCCTGTCTGACGATATGTGAAAGGAATGATCGTATGTGTCTTGGCATACCCGGTCGCATCATCGAGATTTACGACAACGGCCTTACCCGGATGGGCAAAGTCGACTTCAACGGCATTGTGAAAGAGGTCTGCCTGGCCTACCTGCCCGATTTGCAAGTCGGCGATTACACCATTGTGCATGTTGGATTCGCCATCACCCGTCTCGACGAGGAGTCGGCCCGCGAAACACTGGCCCTCTTCCAATCGCTCGGTGTGCTCGAAGAGGAGCTAAATCCGACAACGGAGGATCAGCATGAAGTATCTTGACGAATTTCGTGATCCTGAACTGGCCCGCCGCATGTTCGATCAGATCCGACGCATCACCACCCGCCCCTGGGCGATTATGGAGGTTTGCGGCGGTCAAACGCACTCGATCATTCGCAACGGCATCGACCAGCTCTTGCCGCCGGAGATTGAACTGATCCACGGCCCCGGCTGCCCGGTCTGTGTCACACCGTTGGAAGTTATCGATAAAGCGTTAGCCATTGCCGCACGGCCCGAAGTTATTTTCTGTTCATTCGGCGACATGCTGCGCGTGCCCGGCAGTCGCAAAGACCTCTTTCGGGTCAAGAGCGAAGGTGGCGATGTGCGCGTTGTCTACTCGCCGCTCGATGCTGTCAAACTAGCCCAACAAAACCCCGACCGCGAAGTCGTCTTTTTTGCCATCGGCTTCGAGACAACTGCCCCTGCCAATGCGATGGCCGTCTACCAGGCGGCCCGTCTCGGCCTGAAGAACTTCTCGCTGCTGGTATCGCACGTGCTGGTGCCACCGGCGATCCGGGCGATTATGGAATCGCCTTCTAACCGCGTCCAGGGATTTCTGGCCGCCGGCCATGTCTGTAGTGTGATGGGAACGGAAGAGTACCGTCCACTTGTCGAACAGTATCGTGTACCGATTGTGGTCACCGGCTTCGAGCCACTCGATGTGCTAGAGGGTATTCGCCGCGTCATTCTTCAGCTCGAACAGGGCAAAGCAGAGCTTGACAATGCCTACGAGCGGGCCGTGCGGCCAGAAGGTAACGTGGCCGCCAAACAGATGCTGACCGACGTTTTTACCGTCACCGACCGGGCATGGCGCGGGATCGGGGTTATTCCTCGCAGTGGCTGGAAGTTGAGCGAGCGGTACGCCGCTTTCGATGCTGAACAGCGCTTCAATGTCAGCGACATCCAGACCACCGAGTCGGCGCTATGCCGGAGTGGTGAGGTATTGCAGGGACGCCTGAAACCCAACCAGTGCCCGGCATTCGGCAAGGAGTGCACGCCCCGCACCCCGCTCGGCGCGACCATGGTCTCAAGTGAAGGCGCTTGCGCGGCGTACTACCAGTACGGACGCTTCATTCCGGTTAACCAGGTTGGTGCGACTGGCTAACTCTACCGGCATCACGATACGCTGATCGCCAGAGCACACATGAACCATAGCGGACAATGCCTATGCACGAACCACTCGACTTCAGCGGCTGGACATGCCCGGCACCACTGCGTGACTACCCGACAGTTGTGATGGGCCACGGTGCCGGCGGTAAGCTCTCCGCCGAGCTGATCAATCATCTCTTCCTGCCGGCCTTCGGTCAACCTGCTCACCCGCTGGCCGATGCGGCCATCACCGAGATTGGCAATAGCCGTCTGGCCATCTCCACCGACAGCTTCGTTGTGCGACCGCTCTTCTTTCCAGGAGGCAACATCGGCGAACTGGCCGTCAACGGCACAATCAACGACATTGCCATGATGGGAGCGCAGCCCCTGGCGCTGACCACCAGCTTCATTCTGGAAGAGGGCATGCCACTGTCGCAACTTGGCATGATTGCCGAGAGCATGGGACGCGCCGCCCGTCAGGCCGGCGTCACTCTGATTGCCGGCGACACCAAAGTTGTTGATCGTGGCCACGGCGATGGGGTCTACATCACGACAACCGGTTTCGGCCTCATTCCGGCAGGTGTAACGATTGGCCCGGAACAGGCCCGTCCCGGTGATGCGATCATTGTCAGCGGAGCCATCGGCATGCACGGTGTCGCCATCCTGAGCGTGCGCGAAGGGATTGAATTCGGCGCCCCGGTCGTCTCCGACACGGCTGCCCTGCACGATCTGGTAAACACGATGATTGCCAGTGGCGCACGCATTCACACACTCCGCGATCCGACACGAGGTGGTGTTGCGGCGGCACTCAACGAAATTGCCCAAACCGCCGGGATTGGAGTTGAGATTGTTGAACGTAACATCCCCATTCCACCCGCAGTCCAGGCCGCCTGCGAGTTACTCGGCATGGACCCATTACACATTGCCAACGAAGGCAAACTGATTGCCTTCGTCGAACGCAGTGATGCAGATCACCTGCTGAGCGTCATGCGATCACATCCATTAGGGCACGAGGCTGCCCTGATCGGCTATGCAACCGCTGATCATCCCGGCGTCGTGGTTGCCCGCACCGGCATTGGTGGCACGCGCGTCGTTGACACCTTGATCGGCGAGCAACTGCCACGCATTTGTTGAGTGCATTGGCTGCACTACTGACCATCGTCTGATGAGGCAGATGAAGGCAATGCCTTCGCCTGCCTCTCTACATCAATGACACCAAATCAAATGGTGTCGAAATCATGACTTCATCCTCCTGGCAGCGCGAACCTCCGGCTTGCTTTAGAGCGCCACCCCCCGCCACCGGACGACCACGCACTACCGACCCACACTGAACCGGCTAAGCCCATCCCCGACGGGAACAGGCCAGGGAACATTCTCCCACCCCCGTTGGGGGCGGGTCTCACGCAAATCCGCTTCAAGAACACGCATCGCTCGTAACCACACCATGCCCCCGGCAACGAGCTGCTCGCGGCGCTAGAGACCGGCGGTTTCGCCCGTCCCTAGCGGGGGGCCTATGCACTACCCACAACTAGCTTATGGTGTCAACCACGCCCGTATCAGCGGGTATGATCGCCATGGGTGCTGTGTTGGGCACCATGCCCATCACAGACGGAACGCGGCATAGTGGCGGTGGGGAACGTCATGCCGGAGCCTGGGGCAAGGTGCTTGAACGTCTGTCATCATGCGGTGCTCTCTTACTCCTGGACGACAGGCGCATGACCGCGGGTCAGGCACCAACAATAACCTACCCTGCTGATAGCCCGGTGGCAGCGCGTCGCTTCAGCCGTGCCATCACGTACTGTATGGGTTGCCTTGTCTGTTCGTCATCCGCGTGTCGCGGCGTTTGGAGTGCGACAGCCTGCTGCCACAGCAGCCGTGCTCCCGATCCGGCGCATGGCACATCGTTGGCCCGGCTGGTCACGGGGAAGCTGGATGAGTTCGTTTCAATCATCGAGTCGCTCAGGCATGCAGGCGACACCTGCGCGTAGACGTTTGGTTGCAAGAGGTTCTCACCTGCGCACCAGCAGCACCTGACGGCGGTGGCGATGACGCCTGTACGCGGGCTGGAACACGGGGAGCGCTTGCAGCCTGGCCTAACGCAGCAGGATGCCGTGATCGCCTGAGCATACGGTGTGCGTGACGTATGATGCCCCGTATCCATGACGATGGGATATGCGGCGTCATACTGGCTTCGGGGTGACATGTGGGTAATGAAAAGGCGGGGGGCGGGGTGAGGTGGGGCGGGTCTCATCGCAAAGAGGTGGCGAGCGCCGGTGTCAGCCGCTAGTGCCTCGCGGTTGCGTGCCGTCGGACGCTGCGCTGAGCGTCAGTGGGGTAGCAGGCACCACGAAGCACGCGAGCCGGGGAGTGGTGGCCTCCTGCATCGGCTACCTCCCTGGCTGATCATGGCTCTGTTTGATGATATCCCATACCAGCCCGGCAAGCCACATGCATGCCCGACTCAACAAGGGCCAACGTCCAGAGCAGGCTAGAACCTGCCCCACGGTCTGACACAACATCCTCCTTCGTCCCTCGCCACACCCACTCCGCGTTTCGTTCATGATGCGCACGGCTTACCATCCGCCTGATCCCTGGCATGTTGCCCACGATAGCACAAGAGGGGATCATTCCCGATGATAAGCACATGTGTTGATACCATACGGTATAGTTGTGGGTAACACATAACCTGGTGGGAAGGGATCCCCTCTCCCACATCCTGAAGTAACCAGAGCGCGTTGATCAATCTGATAAGTGCCTTAGCCCATGCCTTTATCCCGCTGTGCGCACTGCGGCGAAGACAGTCTCGCTCAACGTTGGATAGGCGGCAAAGACGGCTGCCAGATCGGCCAGGGTAGCCCCGGTCTGGATCGCCAGGGCAACTGGTGCCAACAGATCAGCAGCGTGATCACCCACCGCCACGCCACCACGAACCTGGCGCGTGATCGGGTCAAACGTCAGCTCGATCCAGCCAGATGTCTCTGCGCCAAGGTAGGACTTGAGCGACGAGGCATATTCAGCGCGGATACGTGACAGCGCTGTATCCATGACCAGTCCCACCTGTGCAACTTCGGGCACGGTGTAGACGGCATGTACGATGGTATGCGGACAGTACCCCGGTGCCGGTAGATCAGCGGCAGTGCGACCGGCGATCCACGCCTGCGCCAGCGCACGGTTTGCCAGCATCGGCCCACCAGCCGCATCGCCGACCGCGAAGATGTGGCTGACCGGCGTGCGTCCGTAGTTGTCAACGGTTAGTTGACCATTCGTCTCAACGGCCAGGCCGGCGGCACTGAGGTTGAGCCGGCTCAGATCGGGCATGCGGCCAATCGCCAGGAATGCCATGGCTGCCTCGTAAGTTGTGCCATCTACCGCGACAACGCTTACCCCCTCTTCCGTGCGCTCGGCCCGTTCAACATCGACCTGGTGTATCCCGACACCATGTGCCTGCATCGCTGCAGCCAGGGCTGAGCGGGCGTTGGTGGCAAACATCGGCAAAACGCCAGGACTACCGACCAGCCAGGTTACTTTGACACCCAGCCGACTGAAGAGCGAGGCAAATTCGCTACCGGTCGGGCCACCACCGATCACGATGATGTCGTTGGGCAGGGTATGGAGATGGCTGGCAAAGCGCGGTGCGATGATCCGCTGACCGTCCGGTTTCATCGTCGGCGGGAAGCGGGGTACAGAACCGGTCGCAATAATGATGGCATCGGCGGTCATCGTCTGCTGGCCTGCCTGAGTCTGGATTGTCAATTCGTGAGGACTGCTGAAGGCAGCAACCCCCTGCATAACGGTTACGCCAGCCGCCTGCAATCGCTGCTGCTCGTGATCACTCCATCGCGTTGCGACGTGTTTGATCCGTTGTAAGACGGCTGCCGGATCGACCTGTACCCCGCTAACAGCCACGCCCTCGCCGGCTGCCGCCGTCGCGATACCGGCAACCTCAGCGGCATGGAGCCAGACTTTGCTCGGTAACAGGCTATCCCAACCGGTACGACCGCCAATTGGCCCTTCGCTGACAAGGGTTACCTTTGTGTGGCCCTGGGCGGCAGCCACTGCTGCTTCCACACCAGCAGCCCCACCGCCAATCACAACAATCTGCTTCATAACGTCTCTCCGTATGTTCGATGAAGACAATGCTACTACCTGTTCGGTGATTATGCAATCCACTGTACATTCACCCACTATACAAGGTGATGCAATCAGCCGCCAAAAGGTTACAAGAAGGTGGTGGGTTGAAGCACGTTGGGGCCGGCCAGCAGTGCTGGCCGGCCCGCGAGAGTGTGTGATGTCTAAGCCCTGCAGGTGCCTGTATGGAGTCAGTCAGGGCTTCAGCCCGCTTACCGGCATTCAGCCCGCACACCCCGGCTATCAAACCCTGCCTGACTCCGTGAACCTTCTGGTACGGTTGTGCAGTCGCTTCAATCGCCCTCAGTACTCTCTATTGATGGTGGTGGTTCGGGGCTTGGATCAGGTGCGCGAATGCCCAGCACGATGGTTGTGTCCGGCAAGATCCATTCGCCCGCTGCCGGGAGTGAACTCAGTACCACATACGGCCCATACCGATAGTAATCCTCGCCGGCGCGATCTGGCCCCTGGTAATCAACATAAATCCGACCGGGGTCAATACCCAACAGGGCCAGCACTTCTTTCGCCTGATTTTCACCCAACCGACGCAGATCGGGCATCAGAATAGCGCCTTCAACTGGTGGCACCGGAATGGGTGGCTCAAACATTGCCGGGGTACACTCCGGCAGATCTTCGTACTTGAGCGGAACCGTTGCATCACCGCCGCGCCACTTATACTCAACCTCTTCATCAGGATCGGGCGGTGGCAGTTTCCACAGGTAGATTTCGCGTACCAGCTCCGGCGGATAGGCGACATCAGGCACCGGTCGGCAATAAGCACCATCGGTCAAGGCACTGAGGTCTTGCGGCAACGGTGGTGCTTTGGGGTCTGTTGGCGGCGGCGGTGGCGGATTGGGGCGTAGCTCGCCGCTGGTTGTCCACTCTTCCGGGGTCGGAATCCGAACAACACGTACTTTTGTGTAGGCCGAGCAGAAGCCTTCGTTCGTGATCGCATCGCCGGTGGTTGCTTCCGGTGTCGGTTGCGCCGCTTCCTCCAGCCGCTTGATCATATCAAGCGTAAATAGCTCTTCACGATACCCACCGAATGGGCCGGGCAGTTCACAGATCGGACGCTGTACAACCCCTTCAGGTAGCACAAATTCGGTTTGGATTCCTCCGTTGGGGAAGGGCGCGGCGAACAGGTCGCGATACCGCTCATCTTCGGCGATCAGCCGAAAGATGTTTTCCATCACGTTGCGCCAGATAATGCCACCACCGGTCAGACTCTCGACTCGGGCTGTTGGTTCATTATTGTTATTGCCCGTCCACACACCGACCGTCACAAACGGCGTATAACCTACTGCCCAGGCGTCGCGCCAGTCGTTGGTGGTACCGGTCTTGACCGCAGCCGGCAGGCTGAGCCGAAGCGGGCTATTCAGTCCCCAGATTGCCCGCCGAGCCCGATCATCACTGAGCATGTCAGAGATAATTGCGACCAGCGCCGGATCAACCACCTCTTCGCCAGAGGTTTGGGTAAAACGTTCGAGAACGCGGCCCTGCGAGTCGGTAATCTCCAGGATGGCGACTGGCGCAAAGTAACGACCACCACTGGCCAGGGTGTTGTACGCAGTCGTCAGCTCCAGTGGCGACACCTCACCGCCCCCGAGCGTCAGCGAGAGGCCGTAGAAACCGGCACCGCGTTTCAGACCGGTACGGATACCAACCCGTTCCAGCAACCGGATCGTGTAGTCAATCCCGGCAAACTTCAGCGCCCGCACTGCCGGCATATTCAACGAATTCGCCAGTGCGGTACGGATACGAACCGGCCCGTTCCACTGGCCGTTATAGTTTTTGGGCGCGTACCAGTCACCGGTACCGGTTGGAAAGCGCGTTGGCACATCCCACAGCACCGACTCTGGGGTCATCCCCTGTTCCAGTGCCGCCAGGTAGGTAAATGGCTTCAGCGCCGAACCGGGCTGCCGCTCGCGGGTCGCCACATTCACCTGACCATCGAGCACATTTCCCGACTCGCCGGGCGTAGAGGTTGGTTTGACCGCGTTGTAATCAATACTGCCGACCATCGCCAGAATCTGGCCAGTGTTCGGCTGCATAATCACGACCGCCGCATTGTGAATGTTGCGCGACTCCAGTTCAGCGATACGCTCGAAGGCGGTTCGCTGGGCCATTCGTTGCAATTGCAGGTCAAGCGTGGTTGTGATCCGCAAACCACCGCCGTATACAATCTGAGCGCCGTAGCGTTGCAAGAGCAGGTCACGCACATAGAAGACGAAATGCGGCGCATTGAGGGGTGCCTCTTGCGGTGCGAACCGCAGCGGTGTGGCCAATGCCTGACGGGCCTGGGCTTCGGTGATGTAGCCATCCTCAACCATCCGACGCAACACAGCCGCCTGCCGGATCCGGGGCAGCGGTGTGCCGGCGGGCAAACGGGCATCGGGGTCAAGCCAGCCATCGCCGACGAAGACGGGCGGGAGATAACCACCCTGCTCGTCGCGCTCCAAATAGTTAATCGGATTATAGACCGATGGTAATTGCGGTAAACCGGCAAGGAGCGACGCCTGGTTCAAATCAAGCTCAGCCGCACTCACCCCAAAATAGACCTCACTGGCCGCCTGAATACCGTAGGCCAGATTGCCGTAAAAATTCTCATTCAGATACAACTCAAGAATCTGATCTTTGGTATAAATGCGATCCAGCTCCTGGGCGAGAATAATCTCCTTCAGTTTTCGTTCGTAGCGCCGTTCCGGGAGACGCTCTTCCGGGGTGAGGACGCTATTCTTGATCACCTGCTGTGTAATCGTCGAGGCACCACCAGTCTCTTCACCCGCCCGCAGGCTGTCAATCAGAGTACGCACGATACCGGCCAGATCAATACCCGGATTGGTATAAAAAGTCTTATCCTCAATCGCAATCGTCGCCTGAATCAACAGCGGACTAATCTCGTCAATTGTCACTTTCGTGCGCTTGCCGGTATCGAAAAACTCGTACAGCAGCTCACCGTTACGGTCGAAGATGCGCGAGTTCTCGAACAATTCCCGGTTATCGAGCAAGGCCAGCCGCGGTTTCAGACTCTCGGCAACCTGGGCGTAGGCGTTGTAGGCAAAGCCGGCGATAGCGACGATCACCACCGCTACTAAACCAAGTCCGACCAGGAGCGCATTGATAATCCAGCGACTGACCGCAGAGCGTGGTGTTGATCGGCCCCGCAACCCGCGCAACAGGTGTGGCGGCACGTGGCGTCGACCATTGCGACCATTTGAGTGTAAACGACGTGAGCGAATCATAGGATGTATGTAACCTGATGTATTTTCTTGCAGCGTCCTGCTTTGCGCCGCGTATAGCCAGACATCGCAGGTAGTATAGCACGTCATGATCGAGATGGTATCTGACATGCGAATGATAGTTCTATCAGGTACAATAGATGATAGCTGACAGGCAACGACCCGGCGGAGGGGCTATGCACCAGCCTTCACTCATCGGCCCGGCAATCCTGATTGTGGTTTTGATTACGCTACCCCTGGCTTCCATCGGCGATCTGATCCAGGATCAGATCGGCTGGCAGCCGTTATGGTTGATTGGTACCAGTATCATCGCCGGTATGGAGGCGTTTGCTTTGCGGATGCGGATGCTGGCCGGCCTGCACGAAGCGGAAGGAGGCACATTACGCTATCTGGCCACCGAGATTTTTGCCCTGGTTGTCCTGGCCCGGCTGGTAGCGACGTTGGGCTTTGGCGGCGAGGGTATTCGGGAGATGATGAGCTGGATCGTCGATCCGCTGGCCTTCTTCGATGTTCCATTTCTCATCTGCCTGCTGGCGCTGACTACGGTGGTGATGCTCAGTCGGAGCGGGATCGCTGCCATCGCGGCCTTAACACCAAATCCACCCCAAAAAATGCCCCTGTACACGCTCGACGTGCTCTTCTACAACAGCGATGCAAAAATTCGCCGCTGGAATGCAGTCAAAGCAATCATCAGTGGCGTCAGCTGGGGTGGATTGTTGACCATCTGGCTTCAGAGCTGGCGGCAGGAGAATACAGATACGTTTTCCGTCTGGATTGCGTTGTATCTGATCGGCGGACTCAGCCTGATCGAGCTTGCCCGCCGGCGGGCGTCTCTGGCCGACTGGCAGAGTGATGGAGCCGAGGTCGCGGTCGATGTGCACCGAAGCTGGCGCCTGCTCAGTGTGATGCTGATCGGCCTGATGATCGTGCTGGCGCTGGTATTTCCCTTCCCCCGCGAGATGTCCATGCCGGAAGAATGGCGCCGGGCCATCTACTCCCTGGTCGGGCTGGTCATCTTCATCGGCCTCATCGCATCGCTTCTGTTCGTTGGCCTGATCAGTCTGATCATGCTGCTGCCAATGCTCCTCTACCTGCTACTCAACTGGCTCCTCACCACAAACTCAACCTCCGCCGCGATGCCCATCCCGCCGCCGCCGATCATTCCTCCGCCAACCACCGGCGAGCCGATGGTATGGCCCGGCCTTATCTTCTGGTTCTGCATAGCCGTGCTCTCCGTGCTGGCATTCTGGCGGATTGCGCACCGCCAGACCTGGCTGAAGGTGGCATGGGAGAATGCCGTGACCTGGCTGACGGCCTGGTGGTACCACCTGCGCCACCGACGCAGCGGGGGCTGGCCGCGCTGGTGGCATACCCAAGCGGAGATACCCCCACCACCACACCCACGGCGCAGCCGCAGCGGGCCGGTGGACACGGTGATCGCCTGCTACCACGCTGCTCTCCGTCACGCCACGGCACGTGGCTACCCCCGCCGGCCACCGCAGACCCCGGCAGAGTATGCCGAACGGATCAGCGATGAATTACCCGCAGGTGCTGCCGAACTACAGGCACTCACCGAGGCATATCAACGGGTGGTGTATGCCGGTAAGTCATTCGACCGCTCCGAACGGCGACAGTTCAGTGCGTTACTGCGCCGCTTCCGGCGCAAGGTGTGAAATGGGCGGGAGGAGGAGAGAGGAGAGAGGAGAGAGAAGAGAGAAGAGAGAAGAGAGAAGAGAGGAGAGAGGAGAGAGGAGAGGAGAGGAGAGAGGAGAGGAGAAATAGGAGAGTGGAATATGGTGGAGTGTGTATGAGGTGAATGCGTATAG
>NZ_DAOTZQ010000104.1:0-3585 GCF_034434295.1 Chloroflexus sp. | reverse complement strand
TTCCAGGGGATAGCCCAGGTCGGGGTTGCCGTTGTGCGGTGGTGGGAGTGCACCACAGAGGCACGGAGGACACAGAGGGGTGGGAGGCTTTTGCGTGAAGTGATGAACGAGGTGGATGTTCGCGCTCCCAGGGGATAGCCCAGGTCGGGGTTGCCGTGGTACTATGGTGGGAGTGCACCACAGAGGCACAGAGGACACAGAAGGGTGGAAGATGTACCACAGCGCCACGGAGGACGCAGAGGGGTGGGAGGCTCTTGCGTGAAGTGATGAGCGAGGCGGCGGTGCGTGATTCCAGGGGATAGACCGGTGCCAGTGCATAGCGAATGGAGCAGCGCTATCACAATGAGCCAGAGGTCGCAATCGTGCTTCTGATATGTATGCTCAACACTTTGATCGTCTCTTGCCATCACACAGCCTGATCGTTTTGCAGAAACCGCTGCTTCTACTTGCTCCTTTATCCATTCCCTATCTCCTCTTTCCCATCTCCTACTTCCTCCCCAGCTACGCCTCACCATTCCTGCTTGACATCAGACATCTGCTCGACTATACTCTCCGCGCTATGTGGCGCAACACCGTTCTTCGCATGTTCTTGCTCTGTAGTCTGGGAGTGCTGCTGACTGCTGCACTCGGTGTTGTCGTCTGGCTTGATAATGCTGCGCTGCGCGGAATTGCTTCCCGGTCGCCAATTTCCTCTCCCTTCCCGTACACCGATGGCCCGGCATTGGGGGTCAATGTTTTTAATCTTCACCTTGAACCTGATCCAACGGCTGCCGACCGTACCTTTGCTCTGGTGCGTGCGCTGGGTGCGCGCTACGTGCGCATGCAGGTGCCCTGGGAAGATATTGAGATTCACGGACGAGGTGATTTCACCGACCGACGAAACGAAGCAACGATTGGGGTTGTTTCGAGTTGGGCTAAGTACGACCGTATTGTAGATGCTGCGGTGGCGCACGGGATCGAGTTGATTATGCGCGTGGATCGGCCACCCGATTGGGCGCGCGAGCGGGGACGGTCAACGCCGGAATTTGTGGCCGGGCTGGCGGTTGACGGCAACTCAACCGGGCCGCCCGATGATCTGGCGGACTATGGTCGCTTTCTGTGCGAGCTGGTAACGCGCTATCGGGGGAAGGTAACCTACTTCCAAATCTGGAACGAACCGAACCTCAAGAACGAATGGGGCTGGCAAGAGCCGAAACCAGCAGATTTTCTTGCCTTGCTGCGGGTTGGTTATGAGGCAGTGAAGTCTGCCAACCCTGATGCCGTTGTCCTCTTCCCCGGTCTGGCACCGACGGATGGGCTTGATCCGCGTGCGCCAATGACTGAGCTTGAATATCTCGATGCAATCTATCGTCTGGGAGGAGCTGCTTACTTCGATATTATGGCAGCTCAAAATTACGGTCTTGGTCAACCACCCACCGAACACCGCTACGTTTTCTTGCGTGGACGTGACAACTGGAACTGGCACCGGCCTATCGATACTCGTAACGACGTCAGTCGTGTCGTCTTGCTGCGTGAGGTGATGGAGCGTCACGGTGATGTCGCGACGCCGGTGTGGGTGACTGAGTTTGGCTACAATGCTGCGCCTGATACGATTCCGGCAGAACGTCGCTTCGTGTGGGGGCCGCCGGTTGATGAGCAGACGAAGGGAACATATCTGGTTGCCCAGATTGAGCGCGCCCGTCGTGAGTGGCCCTGGATGGGGGTGATGAATATCTGGATGCTGCGTTATGGCGGCTATGCCGAACCCGATCCGGCCGATCCGACCCCCTATTTCGCACTGGTCAGCCGTGACTGGCAGCTTTTGCCATCGTACCAGATCGTGCAAGCGTATATGCGAGCGCCGGTGGTTGCTCATGTTGGTGTTCACGACTGGAGCCATCCGGCGGTTGAGCGCACGGTTGATGGCTGGCGTGTTCGGTTTGCCGGTACCGGTCTGGAGTTTTACGGTGGAACGCCGACAACAGTGCTTCTCGATGGCGATGCGATCACGCTGACGGCAAATGCTGTGCATGGGTTGGCCGATACCACTCACGTTATCGAGCTGCGCGGTGGATCGGCACCGGCTGGCTTTGCAGTTGTGCGCGATCTGCCCTGGCAATTTCCGGCTGACTATGGGCCACTGCTCTTATTTGCCAGCATTGCGGTCATCGGCGCACTCACTATGCACACAGTGCTCTCGTTGCTCGATCTCCTGATCGCTCGCTGGCAGCGGATTGCTGCCGGTCGCCGCGAGTGGATCATCTTTGCCTTGCAGGGGATCACTCTTGCAATTGCGTATCGTGCTTCAGCCCAACTCCCGCTGACGATGTTCGGTCTGTTGCCCTTTATCGGCCTCAGCATTGCCCGGCCTGATCTGGCGCTGCGTTGGGTAGTGATCACGGTACCGTTATACTTCCTACCCAAAGGTCTATTCGATTCCCGCTTTGGTATTCGCGATAGTGGCATTTATCTCCCGTTGCACGAAGCTACGCTGTTCATCGCAACAGCCGCAACGCTCATCCGCGATTGGCGGCGCATACGCTGGCCGGCATTGCCCGCACTGCCGGTAGCAGTGTGGGCAATGATGCCGGCAGTGTTGGTGTTGATCGGTGGTGTCTGGGGCGTTATCATCGCCGATGTGCGCGGCCCTGCGTTGCGCGAGCTGCGCTGGATGATCATTGAGCCGCTGCTCTTCGCGGCCTTGCTCTGGTGGCACGAGCGGCAGGGGCGGGCAGTTGTCTATCCTGCGCTGCTGGGCTGGCTGGCGGCTGGTGCTGTCTCGGCGTTGGTAGCGTTGGCGCAGGTTGGCGGCGTCAATCTGGTGCCACTCTTCGGCACGAAGATCGGTCATGGTAGCGACCTGGTCGTAACTGAGGGCGTTGTGCGGGCGACCGGTTTGTACGGACATCCCAACAATCTTGGTCTGGCAATGGGACGGGTGTGGCCATTAGCCGCAGCGCTGGCATGGGCAGCATGGCAGCAACGCCGGCAGTGGTTTGCGCTGATGTTTGCCGGGATTGCGTTGCTGGCGTTAGCGGCGCTGACCGTCTCCTTTTCGCGAGGCGCCTACCTGGGCGCACTGGTCGCTGGCGGGTGTTTGCTCTTCGTCGCCGCTACCCCCCGGTTCCGCTATCGATTGATCATCGCGGCTGGTGGTGGTGTCTTGCTGATGGCGATTATGCTGTCTGCGCTCGGTATCGAGCGTTTGAGTCTGCTCACTGGCAGTAGCACTATTCGCCTGTCCACCTGGCGCGCTGCCCTGGCAATGCTGGCCGACCACCCATTAGGGATCGGTCTCGACCAGTTTCTGGTTGTCTATCAGCAATACATTGACCCGGCGCTCCGTGATACCAACGAGGTGTATACTGCGCATCCCCATAACCTGATCCTCGATCTCCTGCTCCGTGGTGGGCCGTTGCTGTTGTTGGGTCTGGGGTGGGCAACCTGGCGCATGGTGCGTGTGCCAACGCACGCACCCTTGTCGGCGCCGGCAATTGGGGTGGCGGTAACGATGGCCGCTGCCCTGACGCATGGTCTGGTCGATGCTTTCTACTTCTGGCCCGATCTGGCATTTAGCTTTTGGTTGCTGGCGGTGGTGAGGGTGTG
>NZ_DAOTZQ010000103.1:0-66360 GCF_034434295.1 Chloroflexus sp. | reverse complement strand
AGGCGACGTAAGCATCGCCTCGACCGATCATCGTTTTCCGGCTGCTGAGGATGTTAGCTATGTGCTGTAGGCGAATTAGAAAAACAGCTTCGCAAACCGCAAAATACCCTGGCTCCAGGGCACCCGGTGCGAGACGCCAGTTTGCTGACCAAACTGGTTAGCGTGTTCGACGTACCACTGGAAGTTGCGCACCAGCGCCTCTTTGTTGGAATACTTCGGCGTGAAGCCCAGGACGCGCTCGGCTTTTTCCACCGATACGAAGGAGTCTTCGGTGACTGTGCCATACGCCCATTTATACACCGGCGACAACTTCAGTTTCTCTAAAATCGCCAGTGCCCACACCATCGGTGCTGCCGGGAAGGTGATGATCTTTTTGCCATGACCAGCGGCATCAAGTACGGCTTGAAAATCTTCTTTGATCGTGCCGAACTCTTTGGCACCGATGTTGAAGGTGTCGTTGACCCGATCACGATCAAGCTCCAGACAGCGTACAATCGCCTCACACAGGTCTTCAACATCGAGGAGCTGGTAGCGATTCTTGCCGTTTCCGGGTAGTGGGAAGTTGCGCCCATCCATTGCCCAGTCGTACAGCATCGCGAAAATACCCAGTCGCTCGGGGCCGACGAACGACTTGGGGCGGAGGATGGGCACGCACATGCCGGCACGTCGGAATTCGAGGCACAGCTCTTCAGCTTTAACTTTCGCTTCGCCGTAGGGTCCGACACCGCTCAGGGGATCGGTTTCCAGCAGTGGATGATGGTCGGGAATACCATACACAGCGGTTGAGGAGATGTGGACAACGCGCTCAACTCCCTGATCACGAGCCGATTCGAGGACGTTGCGTGTACCATCAATATCGGTTGAGAAGATGTCAGCCGGTGAGTACAGCGGCAGAGCTGCTGCGGTGTGCACGACGAAGCGCACATCCTTCATCGCCCGATCAACGGCAGCCCGATCACGAATGTCACCTGTGTGCTCTTCAATCTGGTTACGTTCGGGGTAATCAAAGGGGGCAATATCAAGTGAGCGCACGATATACCCTCGCGCCAACAGGTAGCGCGTCAGGTTAATGCCCAGAAAACCGGCTCCACCAGTAATTAAGACACGATCAGTCATAGGTTACCAGTCCTACTATTCGCTTTGTTGTAATAAGGCCCTGATCAGGGCGCCACGTGCGATTATACCCGACAGTCGACCATCGTGATCAACGACCGGTAAACGCTCGGCGTTATGGTCAAGCAACTGCTGTGCCGCTGTGCCGAGGCTGGCATCAAGCGCGACGGTAGATGGAGGTGGCTCGACCAGGGTATCTATCGTTTGGCGAGCGCCGGGCAGTGCCGTCGCCGGCGTTGGTTGCGCACGTTGAATCGCTGCCAGTAGGACATTCCGTTCGTCACCCTGTAAATGATTGAGGACACCGGTCAGTCGTAAGGTACCGACCAGACGACCGGCCTCATCAACGACGAACAAGAGTTGACCGGGTGCCGTGATCAGCAGTGCCAACGCGGTTGCCAGTGATTGGCCGAGCGCAATCCGGGCAGTAGCGGCCTGCATGACCATGCGAACCTGCACGCCTTCTAAAGTCTGGACGGCGGTGAGTGTTCGGGCTGCGGCCTGTAAGACCTCGCGCTGACCAAAGATACCGGTCAGGCGGCCCTGATCATCAACAACCGGTATCTCGGTATAGCCCCATTCGATCATCATCGTGAGCGCCTGGGGGATCGGTGTTGTCGGCGCAATTCCACACACCTCGCGGTTGACAATCTCGCCTACGCTTCGTCCCTTCAACGCTGCCACCAGCGCAGTGCCTTCCGCCGGACCCAGTACTCTGAGCAATTCCGGTGCCAGACGTAACCCCGCCCGCCACGCCAGCTCACGGGTCGAGATAACACCGATCACCGTGTTGTTGTCAATAACAGGCAGTACCTCTGTCCTGGCCGTCACAAAGTGCTCTAGGGCCTCAATAAGCGAGGCATTATGCGCAATAGTTCTGGAGGGCACCTGCATCAGATCGGATACCATCTGGTCGGCCCCGAATGGCCCGCCTGGACGTAAAGCGCCCTGAACAACCTCGACCGGTTCAACCGTGATGAGCGCTGAGGGTGCAAGTTCGCCGATTAACGGGAGCAGGCGTTTGATACGCGCAGCGTGATCAACCCACTCAATCACTACCGGCTGGCGGTCGGCAAGGGGAGGTACCTGCCGTCGCGGCCCAAAGCCGGTCAGGGCTGCAATTACCGTCGCACCGGTTGCCCCACTCTGGCGCAATTCGGCTAACACTACCTGGTAAAGGGGACGATCTCCGCTCCGATCCTCACCGTTCAAGTAGATTCGCACCCGTTGTACTGCTGGCTCCGCCATATTGTTCTCCTTAACCGGATTAATATGTGGATTGTTTGGAACGATTTTGCCTCATCTGAACCCGGCAATAACAACTTCTATTGTCGCTTACGAGACTACGAGCGTACATGGTACAAAGGTCACTCTTGACAAAATGAGTTTTTGATGAGAATCATAATGTCATATGGTTGTTTCGCAATAGTTATGTTTATCGGAGGCTTTTATGGGTCGGGAATTAACCCTCATCGGTGTGTCTGGTTCGCGAACCGGGCATCAGATCGTGGTCAACCGACGCAGTATGGTGATCGGGAGTGCCCGTCAATGCGACATTGTGTTGCATGACCGGCAAGTCCTCGAACGCCATGCCGAGATTGTGCAGGCGTTAGAGCGCTGGTTTGTCGCGCCACTCGACGGCAGTGCCCTGGTTGCGCTCAACGGTCAGCGGATTAGCTCGCGTCAACGTTTGCAGAGTGGTGATCTGCTCTCTATCGGTAGTGCAACTTTTAAAGTGGCTGACCGCTAAACCGGTCGAACGGTTCGTGACCTGCCCCTTCGCCAATGAGGGGGCAGGTTTTTTTGCGTCTTAGAAACCAACATCAATAATAGTGCGTCCGGTGCGATCCTGGAAAAACCCAACGCCATCTTGAATCAGACCGACGTAGAATCCCATCCGTGTTTCACGTTGTAAAATACGCACTCGGCCAATAATCTCGGCCTCTTCTCCTGGATACAGAAAATCTTCGACAAACGGTTGTGCCCACTCTTCAGGCGGACGCGGTGAAATAGCCCACCGGTATGGGTAGCGCTTGGGACCACCACCGCTGTTGGCGTCCCAATCCATGCCCACTCGCCAGAAACCACCGGCTTGCGCAGCATACATACCGTTTTCAACCGAAGAGAAGACTTCATCAGTCGTGTATTCGTAACCGCTCGGTGGCCCGTAGGTGCGGATGGGTACAGTGCCGGTATTGCGTACCCGGATAGTGACCGTAATGACCTCGCCCAGCATGACGCGCTGGGGAGCAATCATCGAGTAGACGATCCGCGCTTCGGGTTGACCAACATCGGTAAGGGTGATTTGACCCTGACGCTGTACCACATTGCCGAAGCCGTCCTCTGCCCGTACCGTGTACGTGTAAACACCGGCTTCAAGGAGCGAACCGTTGGGACGTTTGCCATTCCAGACATGACGCTGCTCGTATGGCCCTTCTTCTTCACGAGTCACGACCGGAATGATCTCGCCGTTCGGTGCCTGTACCTCGATATTGACGGTGGCGCTGACCGGCAGCCGGTAGGTAAATTCGGCGACATCATCTATGGCATCAGCATTGGGTGAAATAACCGGTGGCCAGACCATCAGATTTTCGATTTCGGGTGGGGCAATCACATCGCCTTCGATGCTCAATGGCAGACGGCGTTCATCGCTGTCATTGCCATCAGCCGCACGGGCAGCTACAACCAGCGTGTATTGTCCAGGTGGTAGTAATCGGCGTAGTACCTGCGGGTCGTCGGTTGGAACACTGCCATCAAAGCGCAGGATGTATGGATCGTTTGCGGCTGCTCGTGGCTGTGCCCGGCGCAGGTCATACCGTTGTCCATTAGCATCGAGGATGTAGATATCAACCAGGGCGGATCGCCCAATCTCATAGCTAATCGCTAATGGGGTATCGCGACCCGGATTGTACCGTTCGACGGTTGCGCTGACTTCCCCCAGAATGGGTGCTGCTGTGCAGCCACTCAAGCCACCGATTACAAACCAGAATAGCACGATACCAATCATCGCGGTCAGAGGGCGTACTGTACGCCACACACGATCATGCATAGTGATCTCCCGTGTTTACGTACCCTCACCTCATCCCAGACTCACTTTGTTCATATATGCAGCATCCGGTTGAGGGGTAAGGGTGTCAGGTGTGAAGATTGCATCGACGTATATTAATCGGCAACCCGCGGTCTGGCCGGTGCCATTTGACGTTGGAGAGCATAGCCGCCGATCAACGATGGAACAAGTGCGATTGCGGCCAGCAACGCGGCAACGCGCATTGACATATCGTAGCCACCGGCCAGAATCGGTGGTGGTGCAGCGGTGATGGGGGTCACCGGACCGCCATTCAATGCAAACACCTGCGAAGCCCATATCGCACCGGCCAGGGCAATTCCGCCGGTCTGTCCGACGGTGCGGACAACCGCCAGTAAGCCACTCGCCACCCCTAATGCCTCTGGCGGGGCATTGCCTAATACTGTGCTGTTGTTTGGGCTTTGAAATAAGCCCACACCAATTCCCAGCAATATCAGAAAACTCAACATTTGCAGCGGTGGTGTGACCGGTGTGGTCATACTCAATCCCAGCAAGGCACATCCGGTCACCAGCAATCCGACGATGGTTAACACCCGCGGCCCAAACCGGTCTGAGAGCCGCCCACTGATCGGCGAGGTGAGCGAGAGGGCTATGGGGAGAGCCATGAGCATAAAACCGGTACGCTGGAGATCGAACCGGTATACCAGTTGAAAGAAGAGTGGCGTCAGCAACAGGTTAAAGGAAATACCTAGAAAGAGGATCAGCGCAGCCAGCAGATTGAGCGAGAAGGCCAGGCGGCGGAACATGCGCAATTGCAGCATTGGCTGTGGATGACGCCATTCCCACCAGACAAACAGTATGCCACCGATCAGCGAGGCTGCAAAAAGGCCGATCACACGACTATCACCCCATCCCCACAATGGCCCTTCGGTTAGTCCCAGCAGGAGGCAAAACAGGGTGACAGCCATTAATGCCGCTCCGATCAGATCAAATCGCTGGCCGGGGCGCGTCGTATGGTCGGGTGCGATTGAGCGGATGGTGAGCCACCAGCCCAGCACACCAATCGGCAAGTTGACGAAGAAGATCGCTTCCCAGCCGACGTACTGCAACAGCACGCCACCCAGGGCCGGCCCGATTAGAATACCGGCAGCGACGAAGGAGCCAATCGCTCCCAGCGCCATGCCACGTTCACGGGCGGGGAAGGCAGTTACCAGCAATGCCGGGCCGACGGCCTGAATCATTGCGGCCCCAATTCCCTGTAGAACCCGGAAGCCGATCAGGGCTGCAATCGACGGCGCGGTGGCGCAGAGCAACGAGGCGATGGTAAAGAGGGCAAATCCGATCAGATAGATCCGGCGTTTGCCATACATGTCGCCTAAACGCCCCATAATCAAGAGTGTGCAGACCAGGGTCAGCAGGTACCCTAAGACCACCCATTCGACAACGTTCAGATTGCTGGCAAACGCCTGTACCAGTGTGTTCAGAGCAATATTGACAATCGAACCATCAATGGTCGAAACCAGTACACCGGTGCCGACCGCCGCTAATGCCCACCATTTACGCCCTTCGTTCACACGCCACCTCGTCGTCGTATCATTGTTACCGGGTGCATTCTACCGCACAATGGCAGGAATGACGATACGTTTCGTCTTTAGTGTTGTGCCCGGCTGGATGATGCTCATGATTGGTTTGCAATGGGCATACAGTAACCCCTGCTGTGCCGCAGTATCGCTGCCGTGACCGCCAGCTTCGCTCTCCCACCATACCGGCAACCGTGCGTGGTAGTGGCGTTCGTTGGCGGGATGGGTAACCGCACGTCGGGATTTGCCATCAGTGACCATGCCTGACGGCGCGTCTTTCCAGGTAGAGCATCACGTCTACGGCTTGCGTCATCGCGTCAGTGCTCGCTGTACGGCGGCGTCAATATCGAGTAGACCGGCACCAACACCGTTGCCGACCCCACACCGATCACCATCACTGTGGATGTAAGGTTTGGCCGTCTCGCGCAGGATTTGTTCCGTTGTCTCAATATCGCCGATCAGGGCAGGATTGGCCGACCAGATCAGAGCTACAGCACCGGCAACGTGCGGCCCTGCCATCGATGTGCCATCGGCATAGGCATAGCTCTGATCGGGAAAGGCCGAGAGGATGTTGGTTCCCGGCGCGACCAGATCGGGTTTGGGACGCAAACTGCCATCGCTGGTGACCGGTCCGACGCTGCTGAACGGCGCAAGCTGACTCCGCTATTCACTGCACCGACCGTCATCACATCATCGTAGATAGCGAGTGGTGCATTCAACGAGCTACACGTTGGGCCGTCGTTGCCGGCGCTGGCAACCACAAAGACTCCAGCCGCTCGCAACGCCTGTACTGCCGGTTGTAAGGAATTCGGTGTACACCCTTCAAAGTCTGCCGGGCAGCCCCACGAATTGTTCAAGGTGTGCGCCCCTCGCGTCGGGTCACCGTCGCGGAAGGGATCGCCAGCGGGTGGGTACGGAGCGAAGAGGAATTGCATACAGTCGAGATAACGCGGGGCGTTGCCGAGGTTGCGCACCAGATTCACGCACCCGATCCAGGTTGCTTCGGGTGCGACACCAACCCGGTTACCGAGGATTGTTGCCAGCGTATGGGTGCCGTGACCACTGGCATCGTAAGGCGCTGGCGCATTGGTCCAGGGATCGAGCCAGTGGTAGGCGTGATCGATACCATTGGGTGTCCGACCGGCATACGAATCACGTAATTCGGGGTGTGCGCCATCAACTCCCGAATCGGCCTGACCGATTATGATGCCCGCGCCGCGAATGCCACGTGCCCAGACCTCTGGTGCGCCGATAGCGACCAGATTCCACGGTGTTTCATCTGGTGGCGGTTCATTCCCAACAGACGTTGACAGTGCGACCGGCAATGGTCGCAGATGCGGTGCAGGCATTACCTCGGCTACCTCCGGCAATTGTTGCAGCCAAAGCCGCACGGGAAGATCGGCCTCGACTTCGAGCGCATTGACGAGGTAGTAGGGCGTATAGCGCACTCCTATCCGGTCGAGCATCGCTCGTAGATCGGCCTGGGTGGTCGAGGCATGGTTCGTCAGTCGTTGATAGACGGCCATTCGCCGTTGATTGTAATCGGTGATGGTTGCCAGATCACTCAACACCGCTTGATCGCGCAGCACCACAAACCAGCGATCACCCTGTGGTGTTGCCCGGCCACCACCAATGATCAGCGCTAACCCGATAACTGCAATCACGCCAGCTCCAACCGCGTGAATGCGAGGATTACGAACGAACTGCACCAGAATAATCGCGATCAGAGCCAGGAATGCCTGTCCGATGGCTGCCAGTACCGCGAGATGAAAGCCTTCGGGAAAGCTGCTGAAGAGCAAAAGGGTGATCAGGGTATCGGAGTCGGTGAGGGCCAGTGGCACGCCAAAGAAGAACATCCCGAAGAGAATGGTTATTGGGACGACTGTAGAAACTGATGTGTGCCGGCCAAGGGTCAGGAGCAGCCAGCCACCAATCGGTGCGCTAACCATGAACAGGAGTGCGGTGCTGTTTACCCCCAGCGCACGGCTGAGTATCAGGAGCAGCACACTTATACCAACCCCCTCAATCAGCCGGATAGTGATTGAAACAGATGGTTGTTGCCAGCTCTGCGGTGGTCGCCATGCCAGCAGGCATCCGCCAACCCAGCCAACCAGTCCACCGGTCAGCAGCGCCAGACCGGTATCCAGCCACGAGCCGGGTGTGCCAATAGCGAGCCATGGCAGGCTCATCAGCAGACCGCTGCTGATGACAGCGGGAAACCAGCCCCATTGCCAGGGAGAGCAACGGGTAAGTCGGGTGATGATGAGGGCGTAGCAGAGGCAGATCACTGCCTGGATCACCATCTGCAACTGACTCTCGGCAGAGGGCAGGAGGCTGGTTAAGACCAGGATTGCCGGGAGTGGCAATCCGGCCAGCCAGCGCAAGACCGTATCTCGCAAGGTACCGCTGGTTAAGCCGAACCAGATGCCGGTCATCGCCGCACCGATAGCTAGACTGATCCAGACGATAATGATGCGACCACCGCTATCAGCACCAAATAGCCCTACGCCTATTTCGACCAGGCGCAAAAATCCATTGATAGCCAGCCCAAGGGTAACCATCGCGATCAGAAGGCATCCTGTGGCCCAGGACGGCTGATGTTGCTCTTTCGTCGTGTTGAATGAAAGTTCCATAATCCGTGATATACTTGAATCAGCAATGATGCAAACTGTCCCCAGATCTGCGCGCAGGAGGATAACTTCTCATGAACGATCAATCGCTGCCCGGCGTACCTGATCGTAATGATACCATTGCCGCTCAATGTATGCTTCCCACTGTATCTGATGACAAGCCGGGTCATGAGTGCGGTGTTTTCGGCATTGTCGCTGCCGATGCTGACGTTGCGCGCCTCACCTTTTTCGGTCTCTACGCGCTTCAGCATCGTGGTCAAGAGAGTGCCGGTATCGCGGTGAGCAATGGGCGGAGCATTCGTTACTACAAAAACATGGGCTTAGTGGCGCAAGTGTTTGATGAAGAGAAGTTGCGTCCGCTCAGCGGTTATATGGCGATTGGGCATACGCGCTATTCAACCACCGGTTCATCAAAGCTCGAAAACGCCCAGCCGTTCGTTGTCGAGAGTGCATTAGGGCCACTGGCGGTTGGTCACAACGGTAATCTGACCAATGCTGCCGCACTTCGGCGTGAGTTGTTGCAGCGTGGCGTCGGTCTGACCAGCAGCAGCGATAGCGAAGTTATTACGCAGATGCTGGCTGGCGGCGAAGGGCGTACCTGGGAAGAGAAGCTCAAGGTCTTTATGGTGCGGGCCCAGGGTGCGTACTGCCTCACCGTACTGACGCGCGATGCGCTCTACGCGGTGCGTGATCCGTGGGGGTTACACCCGCTCTGCCTGGGTCAGCTCAGTGACAATGGTTGGGTGGTGGCTTCAGAAAGCTGTGCTTTGGGGACGATTGGCGCAGAGTTCGTGCGTGAGATTGAGCCGGGTGAAATTGTCAAAATTACGCTTGACGGTCCCCAAACTGTCTCGCATCAACCGTCCCTGCACCCGGCTGCCTGTCTGTTCGAGTACATCTATTTTGCACGCCCCGACAGTATGCTGCACGGAACGGTTCTGCACGCCATTCGGGTCGCTCAGGGGCGGGAACTGGCCCGTGAAGCGCCATGCGATGCCGATATTGTGATCGCGGTTCCCGACAGCGCAACGCCGGCAGCAATCGGTTATGCGCAGGAGTCGGGTATCCCCTACTCGGAAGGGTTGATTAAAAACCGCTACATCGGACGAACGTTCATTCAGCCTGATGATCGATTGCGTCAACTTGGTATTGCGCTCAAATTCAACGCCCTGACCGATAATCTGGCCGGCAAACGGGTGGTGTTGGTTGATGATAGTATCGTGCGGGGCAATACCAGTGGGCCAATCGTGCGTCTGCTGCGTGAGGCCGGTGCGCACGAGGTTCACGTGCGCGTCTCGTCACCACCCATTCGCCATCCCTGCTTCCTCGGCGTCGATATGGCAACCTATCCTGAGCTGATTGCCCATCGTTTGACCATTGAGGGCATTCGCCAGCATCTCGGTGCCGACAGCCTGGCCTACCTGAGCCTCGAAGGCTTGATTCGCTCGACCGGACGCGATCCTTCTACCTTCTGCACCGGCTGCTTCACCGGTCAATACCCGGTTGAGGTCGAGCTAGTTGACAAAGAGGTGTTTGAGGTGCGCTGAAATGCGCTGAAAATAGCAGGTCCACGCCGACGCATGTGTGGGGGGAGTAGGGAATGGCGTGTTCCGTATAGCGTCCGGTCACCTTGCTCCCGCCCCCCTCCCGACCTCCCCCCGCTGGGGGGAGGAGACGCGGGAAGGGTGTCCAGAATCGGCGAGCGCAGGCAGGGCTGTGTCCGCCGTGTCTCTGTGGTGCATCTACAAAAGCACTGCTCCGCTCCCTTCGGGGAGTGGGGAGTAGGGAATGGCGTGTTCCGTATGGCGTCCGGTCACCTTGCTCCCGCCCTCCCCCAGCTGGGGGAGGAGACGCGGGAAGGGTGTCATCTAGCAGCACTCTCGCTTCTATCTCCTACCTCCTATTTCCTATCTCCTACCTCCTACTCATCACCAACGATCCATTGGCGATACGCAGGTGGTTGCCGAAGTTTCGTTGCCTGCTCGAAAGCGTAAGCCAATCGGATCAGCATCGGTTCAGACCATGCGGTGCCGATGAAATTAATTGCGATTGGTAGACCGAATGCCATACCTGCCGGCACCGTCACCATTGGATAGCCGGCTCGTGCCGCGAGCGAACTGCTCCCGCCGGGGTAGCGATCTCCGCCGATCAAATCAATCGGCCAGGCCAGACCAGTTGCCGGCGCGACCAAGGCATCGATCTGCTGTTCGTAGAGCAGGGTATCGAGTGCCTGACGAGTAGCATCACGACTGGCGGCCAGGGCCTGTTGATACGCTGGATCATCGAGGTCGCCAACGGCTGCGGCCTGGACAAGCAGTTCCTGACCGAAGAAGCGTAACTCGTGTTCGGCATGTTGTTCGTTAAAGGCGATCAATTCCTCTAACGAACGTGGCGCAGGGGTGGCTGCCTGCGGGTCAGGCACGCGGCTGGCAAGGTAGTGGTTGAGCGTGGCTTTGAATTCGTACAGCAGAACCGTTAATTCGGCTTCATTAAATGCCAGCAACTCATCAGGAAATGTCACAGGATCAACCACGTGAGCACCGGCGTCGCGCATTGCGGTCAGTGCTGTCGCAAATGCCTGTTCAACGTGGCGGCCAAAGCCGGCGAAGCGATCACTGCGCAACACCCCGATCCGTGCGCCACGCAAAGCGTCGGCCTGAAGACAGGTGCGGTAGTCCGGGCGAACGTGTCCGGCAGCGGCTACGGTCGCCGGATCGAGCGGGTCAGGGCCGGCAATGATCCCCAGCACCGTGGCAGCGTCGGCCACACAACGGGCGTGCGGGCCGACGGTGTCCTGGGTGGAGCTGATTGGAATCACACCGGCGCGGCTGGTCAGTCCAACCGTCGGTTTAATTCCTACCACACCACACATCGCCGATGGGCACGAAATAGAACCATCGGTTTCGGTACCAATCGCCGCTACACACATACTGGCTGCCACCGCAATGGCCGACCCCGAACTGGAACCACACGGACTCCGGCTCAGCACATAGGGGTTGCGTGCCTGACCTCCCCGCGCACTCCAGCCACTTGATGAGCTGGTACTGCGGAAATTCGCCCATTCGCTCAAGTTAGCTTTACCCAACAGCACGGCACCAGCAGCTCGCAGACGGGCGGCAACCGTTGCTTCAGCAGCCGGTCGCGAGCCGATCAGGGCCAGGGAACCGGCAGTCGTGGCAGTGTCGTCAAGCGTATCGATGTTGTCCTTGAGCACTATTGGAATGCCGTGGAGCGGACTGCGCGGGCCGTGCACGTCACGTTCAGCATCGAGGGTAATCGCGGTTTCGAGGGCGCCTGGACTGACTTCGATCAGCGCATTCAGACACGGCCCGGCCCGATTCAGCGCATTGATCCGCTCCAGGCAGGCCATTGTGAGCGCTTCTGCTGTAAGGGTACCGGCTGTCATTGCCGCCTGGAGATCGGCAATAGTTGCTTCGTAAGCCAGCGTTCCGATGGAACTGGAGGGATCGTTGAACGTCATAGCATCCTCATTTCCAGGCATCACCGGCAAATAGCATCAGGTATCCCTGCCCGACCCACGTCAGTCGGGCAGGGATACCCTGCCAGGCACTACAGCACCTTCACCGGTTTGAGCAACCCAGGCCGTTCGCGATTGGCGGCCTCGATAGACTCTGCCGGGCCGAGTACCGCCACCTGACCATGATCGCGTAAGGCTGCTGCCGCTTCGGCAAATGCTACGAAATCGGCTGGCGACGTTGCCAGCACTTGATCGCGTATCTGCTGGCGATATTCGTCGCTGACACTGGTGAGGTAGCGTACCAGCGCTGTGTAACCTTTGGCATCCGGCAACTGATAGGCATCCATGTCGCCGATAGTGCCGATAATCGCCCGTTCAACGGTTGTTGGATCAAGAGCGATGGTTTGCAGGTACGTTGCCATTTCATCGTATACATCCAGCGTGCGAAGCAGGTTGGGGTCGCGGTAGGATGTGGTGATGAACAGGCCGGTGCTGCGGTCGTAGTTGCCACTGGCACCATAGGCACCACCCTGAATCCGAATCTGGTCTAGCAGATAATCGATCCGGAGATGGCGTAAGACAACCATCGCCGCACCGCTCGGCCGGATGCCGTGGGCATGCAGGTTGACCCCCTTGGCGACGTAGTTCACCTGGGCAGGAATGATCAACCCTTCGCCATCATCAATACGGCTGGTCGGCCACGATGCCGGCGAGTATGGCTGATCTGGCAAACCGGCTATCAGCTCGTGCAGCAGCGGCAACACGGTCTTCTGACCATCAGCGTCGAGCGTGAGATTGACCACCAGCCCCCGCCGGTTGATCAGTGAAGTGCGCACCGTTTCCAGATCGGCCAGCACCCCCGGCCAATCCTGCTGAATCCGTTGTTCGAGTTCGCGTAGGAAGAAGATGGCCGAAATGCCCCCCATTTGTTCATCGGCCCACTCAGCGGGAGAGAACCGGGCCGCAAGCCGTTGTCGGGCGTAAGCATTGCCGGCTGGCACCAGCGACGATTCTTTGTTTGCGCGGGCACGCAACACGATCTGACGGAAGCGTTCTTGATTGTCAAGCTTTACAGTCAGCAGAATCTCCTGCAACAGCTTGATCAGCTCTGTCGTTTGGGCCAGCGTACTCTTGCCCCGCACCACCAGGCGACCTACCGGCGTTGCCGTCACTACGTCGGTTGCCGTCATAGTCGCCGCCGAGATACCACCGGTCTCACGGCCAATTCGCTGCAACAGCCGCACAAAATCGGAGGTTGCGGTACCCATTTCGGTGAGTGCACGGGCAAAGAGTGGAACATACGGTAAGAGCTGTGGTGGTAGTGCCCGCAAGTCAAAGGCCAGATCGAGATACACAATGCCATTTGTGAAGAGAGGATGCCGCAGCAGCGGTACGCCATCCATCTCGTCGATATCGGTTGGAATGCGCTTCACCTGGCGGTCGAGATCGGTCAGGTGCAGGGTCGGAATTGTGGCCAGCGCCTCCGGTGGATCAGGAGTTTGTTGCCATTCCGCCAGGGCCTTGGTCTCAGCAATCAGTGCCGCCCGCTTCTCAGCATCGAGCGTGGCCGCAAACGCCTCGATCCGGGCCTGCTCGGCAGCAGCCAGCCGGGCGGCGTATTCAGGATCGGGGCGCAGCGTAACTCTGGTGCGGTGCGGATTATCGAGCAGTAATTCGCGGATTAGACGCTCAAACAGACGTTCACCGTTGGTAACTGCTGCGCGCACCGCTGCCAGAGGTGCTTCGAAGCGCAACGGCGCAATTGGATCATCGTCGTACAGCCAAGTGCTCAGCGCTCGCATCATCAACACCAGGCCACGCGGAAAGCTGCCGGTGTTATTCTCGCGCAGACTGAACTCGAAGGTGTTAAACGCCGCCGCAATGGTCTCCGGATCAAACCCATGTTCAGCCAGTTCGTTGAGTGTACGCAAAATGAGCGCCTCGACCTGTTCGGCGTTCGCCGGATCGATCCCTTTCATACCGACCGAGAAGGTGTGTTGCAGGAGATCACTCTCGTACCCGCCGATCACCTCTTCACCCAGCCCCGAATCGATCAGGGCTTTGCGCAAGGGAGCGGCGGCATTCCCCAACAACATATAGCTCAGCAGCTCACGCGCCATCAACTGCGTCGGATCGCGATTATCGTCAATTAGCCAGTTGACCATCACCATACCCTTCTGCTGCTCGTTATCGGCAGCGCTGAAGGTGTATTCAAAGGTGCGCGGCGCGGTGAAGCGCTCTTGCTTCTCGATCTGCGATGGTGGTGTAATCGGCTCGAACTGGCTGAGATACTCATCGAGTTTGCGCAGCCGCTCTGCCGGCGGATCATCACCGTAGAAGAAGATACGTGCATTCGAGGGATGGTACAGGGTCTCGTGAAACCGTTTAAAGGCTTCGTAGGTCAAATCGGGAATGACCAACGGGTCGCCACCTGATGAGTAGCCATAGGTGGTATCGGGGAAGAGTGACTGCTGCGAATAGCGGTAGAGCATCCCATCAGGTGATGAATATGCCCCTTTCATCTCGTTATACACCACCCCTTTGATGGTGATCGGCGCATCAGCTGCCGGTAATTCAAAGTGCCAGCCCTCTTGCTTGAGAATTTCAGGGGTAATGCGCGGAAAGAAGACTGCATCGAGATAGACATCAACCAGATTGTAGAAGTCTTTCAGATTGGTACTCGCGACCGGATACGCAGTCTTGTCGGGGAAGGTGATCGCATTCAGAAAGGTATGTA
This sequence comes from Chloroflexus sp., assembly GCF_034434295.1. GTDB lineage: Bacteria > Chloroflexota > Chloroflexia > Chloroflexales > Chloroflexaceae > Chloroflexus. The sequence continues at coordinate 51,797 of NZ_DAOTZQ010000103.1, read as the reverse complement.
CCGATCCCTTCACCAGCGTAAAGAAGGGGTCTTTCACCGGATACTTGCGCGAACCGCAGAGCACCGAATGCTCCAGGATATGGGCAATCCCGGTTGAGTCACGTGGTGGCGTGCGGAAGGTAATCCCAAAGCACTTATTTTCATCATCGTTTTCGAGCGAAAGGAGTTCAGCGCCGGTCTTTATGTGGCGATACAGGCGGGCGCGCGTGTTGAGTTCGGGAATAAACTCGTCGCGTAGCAGCTCAAATCCATGCTCGTTCGACATGACAACCTCGTCTGGTACAATACGCTTGTATGGGGTACCGATGTATCTACAGTATTGTACCAGAATGTTTTAATTCCTGAAGGCTATGGCAACCACTGTTTCCATCATCTGCACAGTGCGTGACGAGGCAGACAACATTGCGGCGCTGCTCGACTCGATGATCGCCCAAACCCGCGCTGCCGACGAGATAGTGATCAACGATTGTCAGAGCGTCGATGAGACGCCGGCCATCGTGGCCGCTTACGCAGCGCGGTATCCGCAGATTCGTCTGGTGCGCGGTGGTCATAATATCTCTTCTGGGCGCAATAACGCGATCCGGCATGCCCGTGGTCAGATTATTGCCAGTACCGACGCCGATCTGATTCTTGATCCGTACTGGCTGGCCCGGATTGTGGCCCCAATTGAAGCTGGTGAAGCCGATCTGGTGGGAGGGTTCTTCCATCCCACGCCTCGCTCCCTGTTTGCCCTGGCGCTGGGTGAGACGAATTACCGGCGCAGTCGCGAGATCGATCCGGCAACCTTCCTACCGTTTGGCAAGTCAATGGCCTTTCGCAAAGAGGTCTGGGAAGCGGTCGGCGGCTTTCCCGAATGGGCCAGTCATTGCGAAGACCTGCTCTTCGATCTGGCAGTCGAGCAGGCCGGTTTTCGGCGCACCTTTGTCCCCTCAGCCGTTGTCCACTTTGCTCCCCGGCCAACCCTGCGTGCCTTCCTCCGCCAGTACTACACCTATGCACGCGGCGATGGACGGGCCGGCCTGTGGCCACTGCGCCATGCGCTTCGCTACACCGTTTACGCCACCCTCAGTACGTTACTGACTGTGGCTTTGACCAGACCTCAGCTACGAGTTCCGATAGGATTTTTGATTGGATTGGGAGTAGCCGCCTATACTCGTGGCCCTTACCGACGGCTCTGGGTACGCCTGCGTGGCCGGTCGGTTGGTGAGCAATTATTCGCGTTGATCCTGGTTCCATTCATTCGCCTGGCCGGCGATCTCGCCAAGATGGCTGGCTATCCGGTTGGTGTCTGGCAACGCCTGCGCACCGGGATGACGCAGTAGAATCACTGAATACTGCACCGGACGTTATTGCGTGTCGCTGCTTTGTTCTGCTCACCTTGTCGTGCAGAGGATCGAAGCCGCTCTTACCTTCACCGGCGGAGTCATGCACCGGATTGGCGGTCTTCTACGCTTTCAAGCGGCTCGTTTTGCATTGTCCACTGGCAACTCTGAAGAAAAGCGGGTGAAGGCTGACCCTTCACCCTGCAATAAGAATGCTGGCGTATGATCATATTGCCGGTGCTGCCTGCCGTCGTAAACGGTGCTGAAAGAACCGAATGACCTGATCAATCGCTACCACAATCACGGTGATAATGCCGATCTTAACCAGCGTATCGAGCAGGTCGCCTGCGTTGGCCGGTGATGGAGCTTCGGCGATATGCTCACCGCGACCACCAAACTCACCGTCTCCACGCTCCACTCTCCTCAACCCTTCGCCACGCTCAGTCAACCTGAACTCTTCGCCAAACTCATCACCGGCAAACTGTGCTGGGAATGTACTGCTATTGACAGGAAGGCGATGTTGGTCAACGAGCCAGTTCATCCCCAGCACGATCAACCAGGCGATCCCCAGGATTATCAGAATGCGACCCAGCAATTTCATTGTTGTACCTCCTCAAGCCGATTCATGGCAACAACCGGCTTGCGTAATGACCGTCGCTGTGGCAGGATTCGGCGTACCATTCCTACAATCCAGCTCCAGTGGATTGCCACGTGCAATCCCAACAGCAGCACAGTGAGATCAGATGCCTGATGATGCAGCAGTTCCAATGTACGGTCACGTGTCATCGTGAGGCCAAAGAACGGCAATGCCTCTCGTGAGATCAGGATACCGGTGGCAATGGTGACAGTGAAGGCAACAAACAGCAGTGCATTCAGCAGATAATTCAACCGCGAGCGCCATGTTGTTTTGGCAAAGAAGCGTTTACCAATCGCGATAATCCACTGCCAGTGCAACAACAGATGGGTGACGATGGTTGCTGCCAGCGCCAGACTCAACCACTCGTGGATCGCTAATCCGCTGAAGCGTGGTGCCGTCGCAATCAGAAAGGCCAGAAACATTGCACCATCGATCAGAAAATTCGTCAGATTTTGCTTCATCTGTTTCATAAGGTGATCTCCTCGTGAGTTGTTGTGTTCTTACGCTTACGATTATGCGGGGAGATTGTGAAGAACTTGTAGAGAGGCTGCAAGAGGATTATGAAGATTCACTACCAGATTGCCAGGAAGAGGTAGGAAGCAGGGCTGATGCACCATTTGGTCACCGTCTCGCCTATCTGGATGTATCTGCGGATGCCGCGATACAGCCCGGATACCGGTAATAGCCGGTACGCTGACGAATTGTGAAGCCAGACGAGTGAGCGTGGACAGCGTGAATAGAACGAACGTCAGCCAGGCAACCTCCATACCAGGAAGATAACGGAATACCGTTGCCTTCCCAGACACCATTGCCGCCACTGCACACTGGATACAGGAACACAGCGTACCGTTGCTGCATACAAACAGAAAGGGCACGCTGTGTTGTGCCCTTTCCCACTGATCGTTTCTCTTGCCAACAGGGTTAGCTGCCGCGACTCGTCTGCATTAGCGGGTTTTGATGCGGAACGGCAAATAGAGCGGACAGAACCCAATGGCGCTAGTGGCGAGAAAGACCACTGCCAGAATGCCGGCGATCCAGGCCCAGATACCTGACAAAACATTAGTGACAATCAGTACCGTTACCAACAGTGCCACCACAACACGTACAATGCGATCAATATTCCCCATATTCGGTGTCATTGTCTCCTCCTTACTCCTGCATACTGGTGTTTCTGATGGCAGGATAGCACATAGTCAATCGGCGATCAGTGACAAAGTCACATTACAGGCGACGATCACAGCAAGGGGTGGGTTGTTCAACCGCTAACCTGTACCGGGAGATCACTCGCAATAAAGCGCGTTTTCTGCCACTCTTCGCGACTGCGAAAACAATGTTATTCCCGGTTTATGGTATTGTATGCCAGACGGTGCGTTTACGAGGAGAGCAGTGAGATGCGCATTCTGTTCATCACCGGTGAGTATCCACCGCAGCCGGGCGGGGTTGGCGATTATACCCAGCGGTTGGGGCAGACGCTGGTTCGTAACGGACACGAGGCTCTCGTTTTAACAGTCGTCAAACGCAAGTGGCAGCTTTGGCAGGTAACGACTACTGGGGAGCGGGCGCTACCAGCACCGGCGGGTCGGGCCGGTTGGGGGCTTGCTTCGCTTGGTGGGCTGACCAGACTGGTACGCCAAGTGCGCCCTGACTGGTGTCATATCCAGTATCAGACCGGTGCCTATCAGATGAAGATTGGGGTGAACCTCTTGCCACTACTTCTGCGGCGCTCCCGTTTGCCAACGGCTATTACCTATCACGATCTGTTGCCACCATACCTCTTTCCCAAAGCGGGTGTGGTGCGTGAATGGGTAACCATGCTCCCGGCCCGTACAGCGCGAGCGGTGATTGTCACTAACCCTGAAGACGAGACGACATTGCGGGCAGCGCGAGTGAGACCGCACCTGATCCCAATAGGAGCCAATATTGATCCTGTGTTACCAGAGGGGTATGATCGATCTATCTGGCGTGCCGATCTGGGTGTTCCTGACGAGATACCATTAATTGGCTATTTTGGTCTCTTATCGCCGGGTAAAGGGATCGATCTGCTAATTGATCTGATTGCCGATCAGTCTGCCTGGCGTTTGCTGATCATCGGGGGGGCTGCCACCTCACCGACTGATCGGGTGTACGCCAGAACTATCCAGCAACGTCTTGAGACGCTGGCGTTACGGGATCGAGTACTCATTACCGGCCACGTTGCTGCTGAACGGGTTTCGGCGTACTTGAATGCCTGCGACCTGATCGTGCTTCCTTTTCGCGATGGCGCTTCTTTACGTCGCGGTAGCCTGCTCGCCGCCCTGGCCCATGGCTGTGCTGTTATCACCACGCCACCTGCTTCACCGGCAACCGCGGCTGCTTTGACCGGTGTTGTCCATTTTGCCGCTGCCTACCCTGAGTCGTTAAAAACGGCGATTATCTCTCTGCTCAGCAATCCCAATGCCCGACTTCGGCTGAGTGAAGCAGCTCGACAGGCTGCCCGCCGCTTTGACTGGCAGAATATTGCCGCTGCGCATCTTGAGTTGTACCGGTCATTGTAGTATCGGTGTTACAGACGCATAATCGCATCACGAAGATCACGAGCGACCCCAATCTCATGCAAATCGATCCCCAATCCGATCATCGTCTGCGCAACATCAGGACTAATGCCAATCAAGTACAGGCGTGCACCGAGGAGGCGTACACTGCGTGCCAGAACAATCAATCCATCAGCAGCCGTCTGATCAATGAACGGCACACCGGTTACATCGACCAGCAGGAAACGGGTGCGCTGCTGTTCAATGGCGCTGAGTGCACGTTGTTGCGCAAGTGACAGCCGTTCGCCATCGAGTGCACCGATCAGCGGTATCACCAACATGTCATGGCGAACGGCTAAAATCGGCACACTCAGCGCCTGTATTTCTCGCCGTTGTCGCTCATTTTCCTGCAACGCAGCCGTGAGCGCTGCCTGGCGTTGTTCGCTTTCTGCCAATGCCGTCTGCAAGGCCGCTGTTCGTTCGGCCACACGCAGCTCTAGTGCCTGATTAACCTGGCTCAACTGACGGGCCAGGCTTTCGGCCTGAGATTGAGCCTGTTGTGCCAGTTCGATTGCCCGCCGCACACTGCGAGTGCCAATGCCCCCAATTAATCCAAAGACCAGCGAGAGAAGTATGCCAACGATGATAATTTCTCCCGCCGATGGTGCCACTTGTGGTCGGCCTGACACTCCAAGCCACTGCCCTGCCATACCGGCAATCCCGAACACGACCGCAAAAACAACGTGATGCTCTTGCCCGATGACGGTAGCTGTGATGACTGCAACCAACGCAAAAATAGGTACCAGGCCAATCTGGCCGGTACCGAAGGGAATGATGGCAGAGCTGATTACCAACAGTGCAACCATGGCACTGGCCGCCAGATTAATCAACCCAAACCGGGCAATGCCCAGAACCCCTATCAGGAGTCCCAGGCCGATCAGGTTGGCGATCAGTTGGGGAAGTGGATCGGGCTGAATGAGCACCAATGGAATTGACAGCACCGACATAGTGGCCAGTCCCAGACCAACGATGGTTAAATTTTGGCCACGCCGCCGTGTTTCTGGATCAGGATGAGGTATTGCCAGTAACCAGTTCCACAATTGCATAATGTTGTTTATCCACTGCTGAATGTAGAGATATGTGTTGACAACATCCGAGGAATGGGATCAAGGGGTCAATAGCTGCAACCCGAATGCAGTCATCACAGCTTGCCTGACCAACGACGTTACCTACTTCCACCATGCCACTCTGCTTCGTTGTCCAATAACTATGCTGTCAAGCATACAACGGATCAGGTGTTTCTTGCCACTACTATCATACCATTTCGTGTTCTGGTGTGGCGAGTCATCAAATCCTACGTAAGGCATCAGCTTACCCGGCCAGAAATGATCGCACGAACTCCAACACCTCTGCCGAACGTTGTTCAGGAAACCAGTGTGGATTGGCGGTCATGTGCACGATGCAATCTGCTCGTTGCCGTAATGCCTCTTCAAAACCGGCTGTTGTGGCGATTCGATCAAGGGGGCAGCGTATGAACAGAACCGGAAAACGAATATCGATGAATGGTAGTTGCTGTCCATAACCCGCCAACCGTAATGGCAGGCGTAGCAGCGTTAATGGCCAATCCCAGTAGTGAAAGCTATCGTAGGCCGCATTGTGTGCATCCGGCGCTCGATACCCACTAAGCATGAGCATCGCGGCTACAAAAAAACGTGCCGGTGGCAGATAGTATGGCAACCCAAACAGCACACCGTACAACCACCCCAACGCACCAATACCGTGTTCACCAAAATCGTAACGAAACGATGACCCGACTGAAAGGGCCACCATGCGCTCAATCGGCACATCGGGACGCTGTCGAACATATGCCCAGACAAACGTTGCTCCCCAATCGTGAGCGATAATCACAACGTTGCCGGTTGGGCTGGTGGCAGCGACAATGTCGATCAGAGCTGTCACCTCACGTTCGAGGCGGCGCTGCCAGAGATCGGATAATGATGGCCAGTTTGGATTTGTCCGTCGATTTGGTAGTGCAATCGCGTATATACTTCGCCCGCGCAGCCAATCCTGGCATCGTTCCGCCGGTGTCACGTAGTCATCGTACATGTGCTCAGAATCGGGAAAACCGTGTAGCAACAGTAATGGACTGCGCCGGCTATCAGGTTCGTGATGGATGCGGCGCAAGCGACAGAGCATCGTGTGCGCTGGTGGTTGTCGTATGGCATCCCAGAAGGTAGGAAAGCGTCGTGTGTTCATGGTTAATCAGCCCCTGTTACAACCTGGCGTGATGATTGCCCCCACCAGAGTGCGGCACTCAAGGGAGCTAAGCTGAAGACAGCTCCAATGATACAGAGCACCAGATACCCGAAGCCGGCCAGAATAAAACCGCTACTCAGGCTGCCCAGTGCCGAACCAAGATTAACCAGCAGGTCACTGGCACCCTGTACCGCGCCCCGTTCACCAGGCGTGATGGCGTCAGCCAGCAGGGATGAACCGGCAATGTAGCAAAAGTTCCACCCCAATCCAACCAGAAACAATCCCAACGCCAGCCAGGGTGTGAGCAGTGAAGCTGGCGCAATGAGTGCACCAACGATCAGCAAAAAGGCGCCTGCAATGATGGTTAATGGCCGACCTAACCGGTCTGCAATCCGCCCGGTGATCATCGACAGGCCAAACATCCCGAATGTATGGGCGCCGATTACCAGCGAGATGCTGTCAAGCCCGTGATGATGATGACTCATGTGCAGTGAGGTGACGCTCATCACCAGTACCATGACGAACTGTCCCAATACCATACTGATCAATCCGGCTCTCACCAGTGGTACGCGCAAGATGGTGGGTAATGAGCGGGTTGCCGTTAGTGGCGCTATTGTGGCATGGGGCGACTGATTCGCCTGTTGCATTGCCAGCACCCGTGGATCAGGGCGCAAAAAGACGAACAGAATGAGGGCAGCCAGTGCAAAGAGCAGCGCACCCCCAAACATTGGTCCGGTCAAGTCTGGCAAGCCACCTGCTGCTGCGATCCGGCCAAGCGGTCCTACCAGCAATGGCCCACCAACGGCACCAATCGTTCCCGCGAAGACCACGGTGCTGATGGCTCCCGCCCGCCGGGCAGGGAGCACGGCATCGGCTGCCGCATACCGGCTCTGATCGGTAATACCGCGTGCCATACCAACCAGAAACAGACCAACCAGAAAGAGCCAGAAGGAGTGGCTAATCACCGCTACCCCGTCGATCAGCATGCCGACTAATCCCAACAGCATCCCAACCGTCAATCCCGGACGTCGACCAAAACGCTGCATCGCCCGTCCGGCCGGATACGCCGACAGTGCAGCTCCCGCCAGCATGAGCGTTGCCGGTAGGCCAGCCAGAGCGTCGTTGCCGCTCAGTTGAGCGCCAACTATCGCATTAACGGCGATATTGGCAATAAATGCCGCTGATGCCAGACTCTGGGTCACGAAGAGCGCCCCGATAATCCGGCGAGTGGCGACGGCGTGGTCGAGAATAGACTGTTCCATGCGATGATCTCCGTGACGAAGTGTATGCTGTTGGTATTATAAAAGATTTTGTCTTGTCAAATACTGTCAGAGCGAGGAGATCGTAGAGGAATAGGGTTTGATGAAGCGCAACGTGCTGCCGGCGCATCGCCTTTTTATCAAATCTTGCGTGATACGATGCATCACTGCCTGGCACCGGATATGTGGTGCTCTGTGACTATTCGTCCCATTGGCGGCGATCCGTGGGGGCACCGGCATGATACAGATGGGCGGGTTTCGTAGGGGCCGGTTTAGACACCACCTCTACTCCCTGCGCTGGGTTCGGACGGACAGAATAAAACCAGCACAACGCCTACCACATCAGGAAGCCCTGGTACAGGCTTCTGCGCTCCCCTCGCCCGCGCAGCGGGCGAGGGGCCAGGGGTGAGGGCGTTCATAGCTCTTCCAAGCCCTATCTCTCGCATACTCGCTTCCTAAATCAGGGGAGACATGATAGCGCTCTCGCCTTCAACAGCATGAAGATGTTTCCGTTAGTCACAGTAGACAGATCGCCGGTAACGTGTTAAAGTCATCACTGTGTGTTGCAACAACAATAACGACCCTGTTCGCTCAGCGTATACACTGTAATTCTCACCTGATCAGAAACCTGTGATGTACGATGCGAATCTTTCGCCGTTTTCAATTGATCGTCGCCCGTCTTTCGGCTACCCGCCCCGGTGCCTGGTTCGTCCGCACGTGTATCCAACCACTCGACCGCTTTCTGCTCCGGATCAGCGGTGGCCGATTCGGTGTCGTCTCTCTCGTCTACCCCACGCTTACCTTGATCACTACCGGTGCGCGTAGTGGAGTTCAACGTCGCACACCACTGTTGTTCGTCCCCGATGGCAATCGCATTGTGCTGGTCGCCTCGAATTTTGGTCGTCGGCAACATCCGGCCTGGTACTACAACTTGCAGAAGAATCCGGTCGCTCAGGTGAACATTTATGGACGCACTTTCACCTGCCGGGCATACGAGGTTTCCGGTATCGAGTACCTGGAGCTGTGGGAGCGGGCAGTCCGCTACTATCCTGGCTTCGCTACGTATGCGCAACGGGCCGGGCGTACCATACCTATAGTGGTGCTTGATCTCAATACACCAGCCTGATCACCAGCGGGGTTACCAGTCCTTCAACGATAGCCGCAACCAGGACCAGTGGGGCAATCAGCAAGAGCCATACCTTAGCTGTCTGGGCTGCCGCCCAAAGCAAATTTTCACCAACGCTGAAATCGCCCGGTGTACTCAACAGTGCTGCCCCCATCCGCAATCCCAATGCCGCGCTAACCATAAAGGTTGGTAGCTCGATGATGCCGTGCGGGAGCAGATACGTACTGACGAAGAGCAGCGGATCGCTCAGTGAGCCGCCACTGTTGATAAATAAACGCCCACAGACATACCCGATCTGGGCAAAGACAGTGGCCGGTACCAGAAATGGAAACACCCCCAGGCTCACCGGTGCCAGCAGGTTCGACAGAATCGATACGCGCAGGTTGTTGGCAAAGATGAAGAGAGCGAGGAATAATGACGGTGCTGGCCCGAAGGCAAACGTAGCGAGTGCCTGCTCAACCGGTGGTAATACCAGCGTGTGCGCTAATGTCAGCCCAAACACACTCCCACCCACTGCGGCCAGCAGGCTGATGAGGAGCGGCAGACGCAATTCGTTCAGCAGCGCCGGGAATTCGTGACGGTAGAAACGTGTCGGCGAGAATGGCAGGCCGCGATAGGATGCAAGGGGCATGCCTGCTGGCTGATATTCGCTGAAGAAACGCCGGAAGACCGACCATATCCGTCGTAAACTCATCTCTTCCCGGCTGCGGGAAAAGATAGCAGCTCGCTGAAACGTCTGCATCCCACTGCGCAAAAGGGCAAGTGCCACGACCAGCAATGCTACGATGGCCAGCCAGACTACGTCAAACCGACGGGCAATGAAATAAGGTGCCTGAGCCTGCAATATCGCCGTGGTTGGTAGCAAAATCGCTGAAGCCATCATTGATGCTTCCCGCACGCTACCGGCATGGATAGAGAAGCTTACTGCGCCTGAAACCAGGGCAACCGCGACCATAATGGTCATCAGACTCATCTGACCCAGTAAGGTTAGTGACATACCATCGGCGTAGAGTGCCGGAAAGTTGAGTGCCACCAATCCGTAGAAGAGATGCTGTGTGATCAGAGCCGTCAGCAGCGGGATCAAGAGCGTACCAACCAGTTTACCCAGGAAGAGCTGGTGATCAGAGATCGGTAATGCACAGAGTGCTTCAAGCGTATTACGCTCCCGTTCGCCAACAAATGACTCCAGCGCGGCTACCAGCGCAAAGCTGATCGGGACAAAGCCGGCCAGTATGCCTGCAAATGGAACCAGCGGGGACAGGGCGAGCGGATCATCGAGTTGGGGCGCGACTGCATAAATCGCAGCGGTCAAACCAGTGGGCATGAGGAATGCCAGAAAACCGAGCAACGTTAGCGAACGCCAATCACGTGTGATTTCCACCATCTCGCGCCGGGCAACCACCCATACCGCATGACCACTAAACCACGCAATTTGCCGCCGTGGTCGTCGGTAGAACCAGCCAAACCAGGGTTTACGAATCTCTTCGCGGGCCAGCAACTCTTCGCGACTGAACGAGCGCATGCCGATGTGAACCAGCAGTACAACGACCACACTCAATCCCAGCCAGATACCGATCACACCGTCCCAGCGATTACCAACAATGAGAAAGGCGATCAGCTGCACAACCAACGCCAGCGGCACCAGAATCAAACTGGAGAGCAGACTGGCCGCTCGCACCGTCGTCACGTGGGCAGAGATGATCACTGCCCCGCTCACCATGACCATCGCCATGGTCACTACCAGCACCAGCAACAGCAACAGGCGGAGTGGTTGAAATGCGACCAGAGCTACATCAGGCGCAAACACCAGCAGGGTGATACCAAACACCATCTGACTGAGCAGAGCGCCGATTAACGGCAGGGCCAGCGCCGCTATCCATTTGGCGAGATACAGCTCGCGATCCCCTAACGGCATAGCCAGCAGCGTTTCCAGGGTATTACGTTCGCGCTCACCGGCAAATGATTCGAGCGCCAGGATCAACGAGAAGCCAGCGGGCAAAAAACCGACCAGCAAGATCGCGAACGGAATGATTTGAACGGCAAGCTCAACCTGCTCGGTAAAGCGGATGAGCGCCAGCGCCGCAGCCGCTACCAGCAGTGGCAACACCAGCGCCAGCAACGCGAGCGGCGTTAGTAAGCGCCAATCGGTCAGGGTATCGCGTAATTCACGGCGCGTAATCAACCACCACGCTGGCAGCGGCTGTGCTGGTAAGGTGGCAATCGTCGGACGAGAGAGCGAAAATCGTTTCATCACCTTCACCGGGAATGTGGATTCGGAACGGCTTCGTCTTCAGCAACAATCCGCAAGTAGAGATCTTCCAGTCGGCGTGGTTGTTCGGCCAGGCTATGCACACCAATACCGGCGGTCAACAGTCGGTTCAAAATGACCGGATGGAGCAAGTGTGGTTCAGCAGTCTGCCAGCCCAGCCGGTCGGTATCCAACACCTGTACGGAAACCAGATCACACAGCAGCGCAACCGCCTGTGGTTGATCGGCTGGATTGGTCAGCTTCAACTCAAACGCTGGCTCACCGAGCAACTGTCGACTTAATTCGGCAAACGAGCCACAGGCAATGATCTGCCCACCACGAATAATCGCAATTCGGTCGGCCAGTTCTTCCGCCTCACTCAGATTATGGGTCGTCAGCAGAATACTGCGCTGCGCACTCCGCAATTCACCAATCGCATCGCGTACCGTGCGCGCACTCTGCGGATCCATAGCAGTCGTCGGCTCATCGAGAAAGAGCACCGGCGGATCGTGGATGAGCGCCCGGATCAGCGCCATCTTCTGCCGCATACCCTTGGAAAAACTCTCCAGTTGCCGATCACGTACTTCCCACAGGCCAAACTGCCGCAAGAGCGCCTCGCTCCGCTGACGACACAACGTTGCCTCAACACCGAGCAATGCACCGAAGAAGGCCAGGTATTCCAATGCGGCCATGCGGCCATAGAGACCAGGGTATTCGGTGAGCAAACCAACCATACCGCGCACCCGCTGCGCATGGCGAACCACATCATAGCCACAAATGTGCGCCTGCCCACTCCCCGGTGGCAGGATGGCTGCCAGCATCCGCACCGTCGTCGTCTTCCCGGCACCGTTTGGCCCCAACAGTGCCACCAGCTCACCCGGTTGTACAACCAGATTCAGGTCACGTACCGCAACAAAATCACCAAATTGCTTACCGAGCTGAATGGCTTCAATCATGAACTACTCACAGTATCGTGTGTACCATCATGGTCTACCCGTGACAGGGTAGCGATCATACGCTCAATAGTATTGTAGCTCAGGTTCGTAACCAGAAGCAGTTACAGCGGGTATGAACAGCGAGGAATTTGTTGGCTGTTTACTTGACAGTGGGAACATCTTGCACCGGTGGTTCCTGCCTCCAGCGGGGAGGGTGGGGTTGGGTCTGTGCCTCTGGAAGCGCGAGCCTCCGGCTCGCCCAACGGCGAGAGTCATTCCCGCTCTTAGCGGCTATGCATTACCCACATGTCACGCTGCGTTAGGCCGGGCTGCAAGCGTTCCCTGTGGCGGTATCACACCCACCGCTGGCAGGTACTGGCCGTAACCGCTGGTGCGCAGGCTTGACGTCTGCCCCATGGTCTGATCCAACGGCTACCTCCTCTGCTATCATCCGTTTCCCGTTCGTGACGCAAGCCCCACGCGACAGTAGCGCAACGCGATAGTACCCAGGATTACGCACGATGAGATAGGCGCTACTGATGCGTGAAGAGGTTGACAAAATAGTTATGGGTAATGCATAGCCAGCAGGGGCGGGGTAGGGTGAGGGCGGGTCTGGAATGCCCTGGGAGTGCGAGCCTCCGGCTCGCTGGAGTATCGCTCACCCTGGAATCAGCGCCCAACGGCGGGTGTCATTCCCGCCTCCAGTGGAGGCGGGGTAGGGTGGGGCGATACAAGGACAAAAAACAGAAAAGCGTTGTATCGCCCTCCACTGGGAGCGCACGCCTCCGGTGCGCACAATGACGAGAGTCATTCCCGCCCTAGCGGGGGCGGGGCAGGTCGCAATACATGCGATAACGTCCTAAATCAACGTTCGCGCCACCCCCAGCTCCGGCATCACTTCTTCAAACAGATCAAACATCGCGGCAACAATGTCTTTAGCGGGTTTCTGGTCAACCGACTCGACACGGTAGAGGTCTTTCAATTGTGCAAACAGCGCTGCCAGATGCTGCTTCTGTGAGTCACCGGACATGACCTGAAGCGCAGCAGTGAGAGCTAATGCGCCGGTATTGCATCCCCAAAGCCCTATCTTCACGTGCTTTGGTCGGGATTTGAAAACCTTTGTGCAAGGATTGTTGCCTATCAACGGTTTTCCGAGTAGAGGATCGCCTGTATTACCCACACCTGTTTCGGCAAACAGACGTTCATCAACTGGAATGTACTCAGGTAATCAGCAGGCATTGTCAATGTAACACCCGAAAAATTATTCTTTAGCCACAGCAGCAACCTGATCGCCTCGGTAAACTTGCCCTGCTTGATTTTCCGGGCAATCAGATCGAGTACGACAGGCATCATAACGACCGGATAATCATCGGCGACTGCGCAGACCTCTGTCTTCTGCGCACATGCATTGGTATACGTGTGTAATGCCAGCAATCTGGCAATCAAATCGCGTAACCCCGCGTTTTGCCCGGAAACTGCCGACAGTATCGAGATTGCTGGAGCCTAGTCATAGGGCTGATCGAGAAAGATATGTTTCAGAGCAGCCATATACGCATGATTCTGCTCTGAGAAACCGCCCCTGGTAGACAAGATGAAACATACAGGCTTACCGGTAATCTTGTTGCTGGTGAGGTCGTCACTTCCAATGCCGCCCGCATATGCTAACGGGTACGGCTCCCAGGTAGCAGTATACGGGTTGTAAGACTGGGTCTGCCCATCTTTGAAACTTACAATCGTATACGTATTCGTATCCAGTATCTTCAACGCCAGGCTAAGTACCTTTTCCAGATCGAGATCCACGATTGTCAGCGAATTCGGCACAGCATTAATCGTATTGAGAAACGACAATGCCATCTCGGCGATCTTCCCGGCTCCCAGCAACACGAGGTGATTGTGGGGAGTGTCTATCACCTGCTGGATGTGCTTTTGAAAGGCGCCTGTCTGACGGAACCTGAAATCCTGGAAGCTGCTCCGACTCAGACTCAGGGTTAACAATGACACGGCAGCAGCTACCGTGGGTGCATGACCATTGGTGATCAGCCTGACTGTTGAGACGATCCGACCATGTTCATCATATTCAAACCCATGCAATGGACACGTGTTGAGATCGAATTGTTTTGCTCGCAGCAGCGCCGTCATCATATCAATCGCTATTTGGGTTAGCACGTCAAGCTCGGCTGCCGGCAGCATGCCGCCAAAGGCAATCACCCTGATGTCACTGCGTAAGAAGAGAAGTAATGAGCGTACTGCGAGGTTGAATCGCTCTTCTAGGCTGGTTCTTCTTCCGAAGGGATAATGTATAATATCTATCACTATCTCGTCAAAATCGCTACTATTTTTCAATTTTAACACCTGTCTGACTAATGGAACAACTTGGTTTGTACATACGACGGGATTGAGAAGTTGACTACTAATTCGTCTGAAGTACTCTTCTTTTAATAATGGAACAACTATATCGATTGCATAGGAATGGATGATAACCTGTAAAACCAAAAAATCTTCCCAATAATTGGATTAACCCTTGATCAAATAATGAGAACAACTTTCTGATATATGAATTGAATATTGGTGAGTAAGCACTTAACTGCCCAGGCGATGCGCCGTGAACGGCCCAGACACCTCGCAATTGCTTTGAAGTTTGCGTCAATGATCTATTGGAAATTGGTATGTGTAATGCACGTTTTAGAATATCAATGAGAAGTGGGTTTTCATTATCTTTGCAGACTCGGTCTGCCCATGCTTCTACCATGCTCTGCCATTCCGAAGACGTACTATTCTGGTAAAGTTTCTTAATCTTCTCTATGTAGCCCGATGATCTTTCGTAACTATTATCAAAAATTTATCAAGACTAAAAAGCGATGTAAAATTACTGTACTCGACTGGATTATTAAACCCTTCCACCTTTTCTACTACTATTGTTTGCTAAATCTCTGAAAATTCACCAGATACATCAGACGGTTTACTATCAGATCGATTTCGTATCATTTTCGATATAAACGAAAAAACACCATCCATAACTCCCTCCTCACTCAACGCCCCTGACATTCACATTGACATCTTCCAGGTGGGCTTGAATTTCACCGGATGTTGTGCTGCCTGACCGTCGGACGGAAGCGTACTTCAAGCTGACCGCTACTCTGCAAGCGCGTTTCAAATATCTGTACACTGCTACTGATTGCCAGCACCAGTTTGGACAGACTGGCGTGCCCAAAGTGATTTGGGCGAAATGTGGGATCGAGCTTTCTGATTTCCTGACCAACAACTGCTACACTCACCCAGCCCTGGCTATCACGCCTGGTAATTTGTTCCATTGCTCTGGCAAGCAATGGAACGGCATCATATAGTGGTCGGGTTGCACCATTCGTCATAGTTACAGTCTCCCGCGTGCCCAATAGGGGATTGGCGGCAGGAATACTGTCAGATGTCATCTGTGCATCGCTGGTGGCCGCTGATGGCATAGCTGGATGGGGGTTTACCTCTGCGGGAGCCTGCCCGCCGGCTGCGTGCGCAGGCATCGAATCTGGTCTTGCTGTATCACCTGCTGTGTCCGTTACTCCGCTTATCAGAGGTGGCGACGGTGGTGTGAAACCGGTGTTTTGCCGTGCCTCTGCAAACGAAATAAACCGACTACACGCATCCCTGAGCGCCTCTGCGGTGTGTTCGCTGCCAATCACAATCACCTCTTTACCAGCTTTGCGCAGGCGCTTCACCAGCGGTACATAGTCGCTGTCACCGGTTACGAGGCAAAACCGATCAATCTGTTCGCCGTAAAGCAGATCCATAGCATCCACCACCAACAGAATGTCGGTGGCATTCTTGTTTGTAGCAACTCGTTCGTGATGAACAGGCTGTAAGCCATAACGCGCTACCGGTTCAATCCACGCCTGATTGGCAGGCCGTGACCAGTTAGCATACACTCGTTGCACGACAAGATGGCCCTGGCGTCGGGCAATCTCCAGGGCAACGTTTGCCTGAACCGCAGGATAATTTTCACCATCGATCAGTAATGCTGTACGGGGAAGCTGAGTGATACGTGCAGATGCACGCAAGACGTTTGAAAAGAGCGATTGTGCCTGTATCTGTGGCACGATTCGACGCATCAATCGTTGTAATCTGTTTATGAAAGATAACAACATGATGTTTTACTGCACATTGCATAGTAATCTGTGTGTAGTGTAGAAGAAAGCTATTACCACGGCATTACCATAGAGCTGCTTCCCTGCCGCGAGAGCCTGTAGCAAATCTTGATGTGCATCATACAGATTGTCGTATCCGTGTTTGAGTACTCTGGGCATACCACCGGTGAATGCGGTAGTTCGTTACAGGTGAAAAAATTGGTTCACGTGCAGCCGTGCGTGGAGTGCGCGGGTGATGAGAGGTGAGTGGGTGACGGTGGTGTCGCGTTCAGGCGTGTGCTGCGCCCCGCTCCCGCTAGGGTTATGCATTACACATAACTGGTGTCAACCACGTGCGTATCAGCGAGTATGATTGCCATAGGTGCTGTTGTGGGCGACTGGCCTGGTGACAGTGCGCCGCTCCAGTCGTGCCAACACGTGCTGGATGGATTGCCGTACCCGCTCGTCATGCGCGTGTCGTGCGGTTTGGAGTGCGGCAGCCATGCTGCCGCGCCAGCCGTACACACGATCCAGCGCATGGTACATCGTTACCCATCCTGGTCACGGGGGTGCTGGATGGGATCGTGCCGATCATCGAGTCGGTCAGGCATGAATGAGCTACCTGCGCGTAGACGTATTGTTGCACCAGGTTCGTGCCTGTACACCAACGGTCACGGCCAGCACCTGACGGCGGTGGAGAGGATGTCTCCACGCAGGCTGGAAGCCTGCGCCACGGAGAGCGCTTGCAGCCCGGCCTAATGCAGCGTGACATGTGGGTAATGTATAGCCCGCCAGGGGCGGGAACACCGGTACCGGCGGTTCCCGCTGTCGTGCGCCGGTTTGGGGTGCGATACCACGCAAGTCGCAGGGACAGTGGGCTGTGTCAGGTGGTAAGCAAGTCGGAGGCTCGCACTCCCAGGGGATGCGAGCTTGTGCGTATCAGAATTGAGCGCTTAAGGGAGCAGCGTGAGGGTGACGGTCGATGGTGTGCCATGACGTTTATCATCTACCTGCGAACGTATCGGCTCATTCCTTTGCTTCATGCCAGCCGGTGCTAATTCAGGTATACTGAATATATTCCACCAATACTCAAACCCGGAGTTTCCTATGGCACAACCACCGCGCAGCGATGGCCCGGATATGGGCAATCATCTGACCTATTGGAGCATTATCGGTATTACGCTTCTCCTCTGCTTTGCCTGGCTGCTGACTGGGAGCCTGGTTCTGACCTTGCTGATCATTTTGCTCGGCCTGCTCCATCTGGCGCAGTTCTTCCCTGCCGCCGAAGCTATCGTGCGCGCCGATCCCATTCTGTCGGTTATTCGCCGCTTTTCGCTATTGCTTGTCATCGTGATCACGGTTATCGCGCTAATTATTCGCCAAATACGGTTGTGAAATTTAGACATTTTGCACAAATAATGTACCGCTTTAATTGTTGAAATCATCCAAAGCTTCTGCTATGATGCGAGCAGACAGCCATCGAGTGATGGCTCCATCAGTCTCAAAGGAGAGCTGATCGGGGTTGCAACGCAGCAGCGCGGAGGAAGCGATGGAAGTGCAGGGATTTTTGCTCGGATTGATCGGGTGGGCTGCCACAGCGGTACTGGCGCTTGGCGCTCGCCGTCTGTCTCCAATTGAACAGCGGGCCGTGATCGTCTGTAGCTGGCTGGTCTGGATGATTCCCGGCTTTGGGGCATTCGTGCGTATGGGAGTGCTGACAATTGATACCGCAGCACTTCTTGTCGGATTGTCAACGATCATCCTCGCCGCGCTGCTGCTCATCGGCGCTCGTGGCCGGACGCGCGCTCGTTAAACGAAAGCCCAGTGTGACGAGTCTAATGTAACGCTGACCTGTTCGTAGATTGCAGTAGGGGTACGGCATGCCGTGCCCCTACCTCGCTAGCACATCATCATGCTGGTAGCAACTACAAATACGGAGAGCGGCGTTTCTGCTGCACACACTGTGGTATAACGCGCCGGCATGGATATGGTTTCAGGCCGGATTATCCATAACCCATGGTTTGGCGTGCGGATGCCACAAGCTCGCGCCACCGCACGTACTGGCAGCGTGGGTAGCGCATACATGAAACTGGAAGGGCAGGCTGTCAGCCTACCCTTCCAGCGAGCACACCATCTCAGTTGCACCTGATTTAGCGGTACGGACGAATTGCACCGGCAAAGCGGCTCGTCCAGTAGGATCCCCAAATACTCGAAATCTGCACACCGTAAGCTGGTGTCATAGCGTGTACCATCTGGCCATTGCCAATGTAGATGGCAACGTGGGTAATGCCGCGCCGACCACCGGTGTTAGCGAAGAACATCAGATCGCCGGGTGCGAGATTGCTCATGCTACCGATCATTGCCCCGTAACGAGTGCTAAACTGAGAAGCAGCACTACGCGGCAAGTTGACCCCAAACTGCCGGTAAACATACGATGTTAGACCACTGCAATCGAAACCGGTACGTGGGCTGGCACCACCCCAGACGTAGCGATACCCCACGAACTGTACTGCATAGCTGGCTACATCACCACTGGCAGGAATATTAACTGGTCCACTGTTGGCCAGGCGATTACGGTTGGGAAGCACCGGGATGTCATTGGTGTACGGAACCCGACGGGCAGCCATCGGCGTCACGCCTAATAGCTCGGCATAAATCCACGCTTTGGTGCCATTGGTCAGCTCAACCCGGTACCAGTCCTTGTGACGGGCAAGCAGCTTTACTTCCGTCCCGGCATTGACTGCACCGATCCGCTCGTAGGCTGAACCGGGGCCTTTCCGCAAATTGACCGAGTTCTCAAGAACCGAACCCACAAGTGGCGGGTTAGGATCGGGGATGCTTGCTGCCACCGGAACTCGTTCTACAACGCCAGAGGCAATGCTAAGGAATTCAGAGGTCACCCATCCGAACAAACCGTCGGTCTCAACCAGGAACCAGCCATTGAATTGCTCAACAAGGTTCAACTCTTGCCCAGCGGTGAGGCGTTTCATGCTGACATAGTTCGTACCGGGGCCATCACGGAGATTAAGACCGTCTTCGCGAACCGTTGCAACCCGTGGTGGTGGGGGCGGAGGAATATCCGCTTCAGCCACTGGCTTCAAGTTGTAGAAGACTGCTTCGGGCAAATCAACCAGTTCGGCAGCAATCCAGCGGAGTGAGGGGTCATCGGCGGTGCGGAACCGCAGCCATTCGCCATAGCGTCCAACGACCTCAATGGTTGCTCCGTTCGAGAGGCGTGCAATATCGTCATACGCGAGGCCAGGGCCAGTGCGGACTTTGGCAGTGTCGGCAATCACAGTTGCCGGCACGATCAGCGGTGCCGTCATCTCACTACGTGAGAGAATGGTTAACGGCACCGGTAATGCCTCGTCGGTATCGAGCGGTGGATCGCCCACTACTTCTCCGGAACGAGTTGAGTCAAGATTCAGGGGGCCTGGGATATATATCGGCACTGCACCCTCAATCTCGCCTGTTGGAATTGTAGGGGTGGTGACGACGGGCTTCATCGGTCGGAGTGGTAATTGCCCTAACAGCAGGGCGACCGGTAAGAGGAGAGTTACCACCGAGTGGAGAAGATACCGAGAGGGAAGTTGGCGAAGCCTGCGTTGTAGTTCTAGCGCAGAGCGGGCGAATTCAGCGATTGTAGCAAACGGTCGCGATTGTCGTAAGTATCTACTTCGATGATGAACTGCTCGTTCACGCAAACGTTGCAGTTCAAGGGGAAGTAGATCACCAGAGCGATCGTGATGTAGCTCAATCATGGAGCGTCTTTCCTCTTTCTCGCTGCTAACCACCGGCATAAAGGCTTATGCCAATACCACACACTTGGTGGCGCCGGAGGTCGGCAGGGTAGGAAGCGAAGCCGACGTAGGGGTTGATGTCAGGTTGTTATCAGTTCAGCTTCAGCTTCTTGCCAGCGTTCACACTGTGTTGTCGTTCAAGAGTCATATCACAGCGTAGCGTCGCAAAAGTAGAGAAATAGTAATATACTTTTCGTCATTTGTCAATAGTCGGCGGCGATTGCACGACTTTTCTTCTTTGTAGTGCCTGATCTGTCCAACAGGTGTACATTTGGTTCGTGTTTGACTGTTAAATGTTTTGATATAAAAAATGACGCTTTGCGGCAAATGGGCGTTACCGGTTATTCATGGCAGCGCGTTAAACACAAGGAACTTTTGTCTAAGAAACTATCGATGAATCTGATAATGTTTATCAGTCTGTCGCACAAACGTGACGCAAGATGGTGTGCTATCAAATCTGGTGTAATGTGAGGTTACGACACACTATCCACAGTTCATCTGATAGCGTACCTGAGCGCGGAAGGGTGTAACCAACGCTCCCGTACTGCGACGATCTACAAAGCGCTCGCTGGTGGCGCTTCAGTACGACTATCAACCTGAATGGGTTTTATTGCCGGTGATCTCGGAAGTCGTACCTGTGTACCGTGTGTCATGTTTGCGATATTGCAATTGGCTCGCACAAATCACCCGGTAGCGGGAAGATGATTGTAGAAGGTAGAGGTGACTCACCGTCTATCCGACAGTACGCTGGCGAGTAGGTCCCGGACTTGTTGAATAGTAAACGGTTTCGCCAGTATCGCATCAATTCCCCGCTCACGTGCCTCGTCAGGATCAATCTGTTCGCTCCAACCGGTAACCAAGACCACACGGGCTGCCGGATCAACTCGACGCACCTGCGCGGCTACTTCCCAGCCCGACATACCCGGCATACCGAGATCGGTACAGACCAGGTGATACCGTCCGGCCACGAATTGGCTAAGAGCAGTTTCACCTGAGTCTGCGCTGTCTACCTGATGGCCAAGGCGTTGCAGCATGCGCACTAATACGTTACGCACGGCGTCCTCATCATCGATAACCAGGATATTGAGCGATGGTACCTCGGGATACTTTGGTTGTGCTACTTCACTTTGTGGAGGTGTGCCAATCGGTAGCAAGATGCGAAAGCAGGCCCCTGCGCCAGGTGCACTCTCAAGATCAATCCGTCCTCGGTGTTGCTGCACAACACTGCGGACAATGGCCAGCCCCAGCCCGGTACCGCGTGTCCCCTTGGTCGAGAAGAAGGGTGCAAAGATTTGTTCTTGAATAGACGGATCAATCCCAACCCCTGTATCAATGACTTCCAGTAGCACGGCTGCCTCGCCGAGGCGTTGTGGTGGGGCGAGAGCGGTGCGGAGGGTGAGGGTGCCACCTTCTGGCATTGCGTCAAGAGCGTTGAGGATGAGATTGATAACCAGTTCACGCAGGGCAGGTGCATCGCCTATGATTGCTGGCAATGGTGTCAGATCGGTGCGGATGGTAATCACAACTCCACGACTCTGGGCCTCATCGCGCCAAAGCGGTCTGGTAAGAGCTAAACTCTCTTCGACGATCTGATTCACATTCACCGCACTGTTCGGTGTCGAACGACTGCTTTGTGCAAAGCCTTGCAACCGTCTGACCGTTGCAGTACCATCGAGTGCGGCCAGCTCTATCGCCCGCAACCCTTCTTCAAGTCCGGGGTCGTGGTTTTCGGCCAGCAATAACTGTACATGACCCAGGATGCTCGCCAACAGGTTGTTAAAGTCATGAGCGACACCACTCGATAGTTCACCAAGGGCACGCAATCGATCCCGCTCGACCAACTGATCGTGCACCCGCTGCAATTCGGCGTCGTGACGCAGATTGGCAATGGTTACACCTATCAGATGAGCCATCGCCATCACCAGCTCCAGATCGCCCTGGCTGAAGATACCTTTGACTGCGCTTTCAATGATGATCACCCCAAACACACGCTCATCAACCAGGATGGGAACAACCATCTCGGCAGCAGTCGCCGGTAGGCTGGGATGACTGATGTATCGCTCATCACGAGCTACATCATTCGCAATGGCCGGTTTGGCGTGGCTGATCACCCAACCGCTAATGCCGATATTGATTGGTGTGGGCGGAAAGGTTTGGGGGTCTTTTCGGAGATGACCGACCGCTGATCGTATCACCAGTCGATCATCTTCGATAACGCCGATTAAGACCTGATAATAACCGAACGATTGGTGAAGCAGTCGTGCAGCTTCATCGAGCAGACGATCAACCTCACGGAGCGTACCAATGCGCACACTGAACTGTTGCAGTACCTGAAACTGACGCACTCGCTCTTGGGCTTCGCGGAGCAGGCGCACATTATTGATCACAACTGCCACCTGCTCGCCAAACATCTGCGCCGTCGCCACATCCTCTGCTGTAAACGCATTGGGTGTCCACTTGTCAATTGTCAGGACACCAATCGTCGTCTGATCAACCCGCAGCGGTACCCCGATCCACGAACGAATGATGTCGCTATCAGGAACTTTCTGCCAGTTCGGGAGCTGTTGAACGTCAGGCTCATAGATAGCTGTGCCCAAACGGCGCAAGTCGTTGATTAACGACCCCGCACCGGCAAAGAGGGTCACCTGATCGAAGGAGCTGCGCAGACCGCGTTGTGCAAGCAAACGAACATACTCTTCGTCGTGTACGACAAAGATACCAGCCGAGTCGAAATTGATAAAGCGGTGTAGCTCTGCCAGAATGTGATCGAGAACGCTCACCTGATCGATGTGCGCATTAGTCAACGCCACCAAGTGACTTAGCGCTTCAGCACGAGCATGCGAGCGTTGTTCATACGCCCGCTGGCGGGCGTACATGATCTGGCCTGCAGCAAACGCCAGCAAATCGGCATCACTCTGTGTCCAGTAATGCCCCGGTTGATCGACAACCAGCCAGGCCGGTAGGCCATCGAGGCGTAAATCGACGATCAATGCCCTTTCACGTCGCCAACGGGCAAAATCACTTGCCGAAATCGGAGTGCCGGTATGATCAAACATTGTGCCGCTGGCGATAGTCGTTATCAGGCGCGGTGTCGTACCAAGTACAGTCGTCAGCTCCTGTAGTATCCTGGTTTCGGCATCATTGGTTGCTACACTGGCTGCCAGAATTCGTTCGCGGGCAGTAGCCCGTCGCAAAGCCTGTGCCGTGTTAGCGTTGTCGATAGCAATCGCTGCCTGATCGGCAAAGATCGAGATGGTTTCAATAAGCTCCTGGTTGAATGGTGTCGACAGCTCAAACCGGGACAGGCTCAACGCACCAAAACAATGCTCACGAACGATTAGCGGAATGGCGAGAATCACTGCCGGATGGCGATCAAGTTGCTGGACGTAGCGCGGATCACTGGCTGGATTGACGAGTTGCAGGGCCTGGCGATTGGCGACCACCCAACCGGCGACCCCTTCACTCCTCCGCAATCGTAAGCTGCGAGCATGCTCTTCAACCCCCAACGTGGCCGCACTGCTCAGCCACTCACCACGTTCATCAAGAAGCCAGATCGACACAACATCGGCACCGGTCAGTTCACGAGTAGCAACCAATACTCGCTGCAAGACATCAGCCAGATTGAGCGACGAGAGCACCGTTTTACTGAGCGCGAGAATCGCCGCAATCGGTGATGTGATGCCGGAGGCTCCGGTAGATGGGTTGGGTGAATCGAGCCCGTGTGTCATGACTTTCATTATACTCCCTGATTATTCGTTCTGACACTTTTTTGATACCTTTTATCAAAAATGGGTAAAAATTCCCGTGTCACTTTTGGGCACTTATTACGGTTTATTACATGACAACAGAAATACGACCGGTGCAATGCTGAAAGCAGAAAGGAGTGGGTGATGCGCAGCTTTCGTGGTACGGTGAATCGGGTCGAGCTGATCGGACGATTGGGAGCCGATCCAGAGGTGCGGCAGGTGGGTAATGGCGTCTCGTTTTGTCGGTTCAATCTGGCTACCAATCGTCCGGGCGGGACGGATGAACAAGGGAAGCGGCAGAGTGAAACCGAATGGACAACGGTGGAAGCGTGGGAGAGGCTGGCGGAGGTGTGTGGTAACTATTTACAGAAGGGGCGTCGGGTTATGGTGATGGGCAGCCTGCGCACTGATAGCTGGCAGGACAAAGAGAGCGGGCAAACCCGTTCACGGACATACGTTCGCGCTGACGAGATCATCTTTCTTGATGGTGGGAACAACCGCCACGAGAGTGAGGAGGAGGAATAGGATGCACAGATAATGACAACCACTATTGCTATGCCGGAGACATAGCATACCGGTCTGGTCGTGGTGTATTTGGGGGTGAAGGGAGCGGGTTGACTGCCCGCTCCTCGATATTCAGAGAGTTGTGTCTTATCGTCTTTTCTTTTCGCTGCGCGTACAACAGCGGGTTGACTGCCCGCTCCTTAATATTCAGAGAGAAATATTTGATCTAGTGCAATGTTTGCCTCATCAGGACGCTCTGGTACAGGTCTCTGTAATCCCACCTCATCTATACGTGAGCAAGGAGAGATCACAAGCCTGCATTTGTACTTCCTGATATGGCAGAAGTTATGTTATCTCGCGTATTCTGTCTGCCCTTGAACTGCACAGGGAGCTGCCCGGTGGTATGTTGCCGGCATGAAACGCATCCGTCATGTCTCACCCCATCCAGGCTGCAACCTTCACGACAGGCTCCCGGCAAGGATGTGAATGTGCCTTGTCCGGGCCTGCTCGCTCGTGATCGGTGGTGCTCAGCCGCAGGAAGCTTACTACTCAACCTGCACCATCGTCTCGGTGGTAACGGTGGTAACAGCCGGCTGTGGTGTAGCGGTAAACCGATTACGTAACGTACCATACAACACCACCAGTGAAGTTACCAGCAAACCGGCGCCGATCAGGTAGGGAGCACTCTGACTAACCAGGTCGAATAACATCCCGGCCAGCAACGGCCCAGCCACCATCATCAAACTGTTGTAGGATTGCACACCACCCAGCGTTGCGCCCTGCTCGTGGGCCGACACCGACTGTGATACCAGACTCGTCAGAGATGGGGTAACCATACCGCTACCGAGAGCCACCAGACCAATAGCCGGGAAGAGCATCCATCCAGTAGTAGCCAGACCAGTAGCCGCGAAGCCAGTTGCCATCAGGCTCAAACCAGCTACAGTTAGGCGGGCTTCCCCGAAGCGGGCAACCAGCTTCCTGATCAAAAATCCTTGCACTACGACTGCAATCAGACCGATAAATGCGAACACAAACGCATTTTGCTGCGGACTGAAACCAAAACGTTCATCGCTATAGACTGGAAAATTGCTTTGCAGTCCAGCAAAGGCCAGATTGAACAGGACGCTACCGAGAATGAATGGCTGGACACGCTGATCACCGGCGACGGCCAGCAACCGCTTGATGGGATTGAGATCACGGACGTGCGACTGAACTCGCTTTGCCGGTGGCAGCGACTCAGGCAGACGGAAGAAGCCGAAGGTCGCATTGGCGAAGCTGAGCGCTGCTGCAAAGAGGGCTGGGGCATACAAACTGACATTAGCCAGCAACCCGCCCAGAGCCGGGCCAAGCATAAAACCAAGACCGAAGGCGGCACCAATCATTCCCAAACCACGAGCACGCTCGTTTGGTGGTGTGACGTCGGCAATATAAGCCTGAGCTGTACTGATGCTGGCACCAGTGATTCCAGCGGCAATGCGGGCCAGAAACAACAACCCGATCACCGTCTCAACGCCGAGAAATGTTAACTGTTCGGCCAGAGCAAAGACCAGATAGCTCAACCCGGCGCCAACCAGGCTCAGGAGTAGTACCGGCCGGCGGCCAAATCGATCACCGAGCGCACCCAGAACTGGGGCGAAGAGAAATTGCATCAGCGCATACGAAGCGATTAACGCTCCGACGACAAACGCTCGGTTTTCAGCCAGCCACGGCCATGTCGATTGTTCAACAATTTTGACATATTCTGGCAGCAACGGTAAGACAATACCGATGCCGAGCAAATCAATGAAGATAGTCAGAAAGATAAAGACAAGCGGCGAGCGTGATTTCATAATCTCAGTTCTCCATCTATCGAAGTAAATCGCAAGTCGAACAATTCACTGTACAAATGATATGACAATTCATAGCTTTTGTCAATACTTTGCACAGATTTTGTCACGTTTCTGTGCACGAGCGAGATATGGTACCATGGATCAAAATGTGCTTGCATAAGCCGCAGAGCCAACCCGGCTTGTACGATGCCCAGGATCCGCGTTGCACGGACAAAACGGACTCTCTTGCGTCATATCAGATGCTTGCATAAGGTGTATCATGGGGAGAGGAACAGATTCACCGGTCGCATCCGGCGGTGAGAAGGTATGACTTTCAGTGGCTTTACAACTGAACGACTAACCGGCATCCCGCCGGAGTTTTTCACCGAGATATTGCCGGCTATTACGAAGCCGAGCGAAATCAAAGTGACGCTGCATCTCTTCTACCGCATCAGTCGCCTGCGTAGCCGACCACGGCGGCTCAGTTGGGATGATCTCCTCAATGACGATCTGCTTAGGCGCTCGTTGCAGTCGCTCAGTTCATTGCGCTCGTTCGAGGAGTTGCTCGATGAAGGACTGACAGCAGCTGTGCGCCGGGGCACCGTTTTACATCTGGTAGAACCACGCGATGGCCGGGTACGGAACTGGTATCTCATCAATACACCGGCCAACCGGGCCTGGGTAGAGCAAGTCGGAGTGAGTGGGTTCGTTCCTCCAGCCGGTGAGGCGATTGGCGAGCGACCGGGTTTAATAGAATTGTACGAACAAAATATTGGACTGGTAACACCATTATTGCTTGAGGAATTGCGTGAGGCCATTGCCCGCTATCCCGCCGAATGGCTCGAAGATGCCATTCGCGAGGCAGTACGGGCGAATGTACGTTCGTGGCGTTATATTCAGCGTATGCTGGAGAGGTGGGCCGCCAATGGACGAGAACCTGCGTCGTATCAGACCGGACGACCTATCGATATTGAAAAATATACCAGCGGACAACTCGGACACCTCTTCCGCCGCGGAAGTGACGAGAGCGATCTCTGAAGAGGTGTGTCCAATCTGTCGAGGTGTTGGCTACTACACGCTGGCCGTGCCGTATGGTGATCCCAATTTTGGTGTTCTGATCACCTGTCGTTGCAAACAGGCCGAGAAAGAACGCCGACGCTACGAAGAACTGGAGCGACTCTCAAACCTGGCACCGCTGCGTGATAAGACATTTGCCACCTTTGACCGTACCGTACCCGGCGTCCAGCGGGCATTTGCCCGTGCCTATGAGTATGCGCAAAACCCCCAGGGCTGGCTGGTTCTGTTTGGCGGGTATGGATGCGGAAAAACTCATCTTGCTGCAGCCATTGCCAATGAAGCTCTTGATCGTCATACGTCGGTGCTTTTTACCGTTGTGCCCGATCTGCTCGATCACCTTCGCTCAACCTTCGGCCCTAATTCTGAGACGGCCTACGATGAACGGTTTGAACTGGTACGCGATGTACCATTGCTGATCCTTGACGATCTGGGCACCGAAAATACGACCCCCTGGGCCAGGGAAAAACTTTACCAGATCATGAACCATCGGTATAATTATGCTCTACCGACGGTGATCACCAGTAATCGTGACCCGAAGGATATCGATCCGCGCATTCTTTCCCGGATGTACGATACCGCTATCTGTCGGGAACGGATTATCATCGAAGCAGGAGACTATCGCCGTCTGAGTCTTGAACAGCGGTATCATTCGCGCCGACGCCGGGGCGACAGCGCTCGCGCCAGGACTCAGGAATGAACTGAGTGAAATACATGCTGAGGCGCATCCAATCCTGTCGGCGTTTGCCAGACCTGCCTGTGCCTGAATAGTAAAGAAAGAATATTGCCATGACATTACGACATTTTCTCTCCGCAGCCGACCTTAACCGTACTGAGGCGGAAGCCCTGCTTGACCGGGCTGCAATGCTTAAAGCGGCCTGGCGCACCGGCCAGGTTAATGATAGGCCCTTGTTAGGCCAGACACTCGCTCTCGTCTTTGAGAAGCCGTCGCTGCGGACACGGGTGGCCTTTGAAGCTGGTATGACCCAACTCGGTGGACATCCTTCCTACCTCTCGGCAAATGACATTGACATGGGCGGGCGCGAGAGTGTGCCTGATGTTGCGCGCAATTTAAGTCGCTGGGTGGCAATTATCGCGGCACGGGTGTTCAAACATGCTACGGTTGAGACCTTGTCTCGCTATGCGACAGTACCGGTTATTAATGCCCTCTCGGATCGTGAACATCCATGCCAGGCTCTGGCCGATATGCTAACGCTCCGTGAACGTTTTGGACGATTACAGGGGCTCACCCTGGCGTATGTTGGTGATGGAAATAATGTTTGTCACTCGTTGATGTTGTTGGGTGCAACGCTGGGCCTCAACCTGCGTATTGGGTGTCCACCCGATTACCGACCGGCACCCGACATTATCGAATTAACGGAACGACTGGCCCAGGAACACGACGCCACGCTTACCATTACAGCTTCACCGGTCGAAGCGGTTAGCGGAGCTGATGCAGTGTATACTGATGTCTGGGCATCGATGGGGCAGGAGCACGAGGCTGCACGTCGTCGTCCGGTCTTTACACCGTATCAGGTAAACACAGCGCTTATGGCCCATGCGGCACCACACGCACTGGCGATGCACTGCTTACCGGCGCATCGTGGTGAGGAAGTAACGGCTGAGGTTATCGACGGGCCGCAATCTGTTGTATTTGAGCAGGCAGAGAATCGACTCCACGTTCAAAAGGCGCTCATTTTGTTCTTGTTGGAGAAGTAGCGCTGATAGCATGCGGAAAGACGCTATGGCAGGCAACCGGGCAATCTTTGATCGCGCAATGGAGCAGTGTCGGGACGCTTCGGCACAGGGTCGTTGGGAAGACTCGTTACGGGCAGCGGTACGGGCATTGCAAGAGTTTCCACAAGATCTCGAAGCACGCACCGCAGCAGCCGTCGCACTCTTTCAGACGAACCGGTTTGATAAGGCGTTGCAGGCATTTCGCGACCTGTACGAAACCGACCGCACCAACGCATTTTTTCTCAGCTACATTGCTCAATGTTATCAGCGGCAAGGTGACGTTGCGGCGGCGGCTGATGCTTACCGGGCGTTAGCCGATCTCCACAGTGCGCAGGGTCGCTCGCTACAGGCTGCCGAGTCATTGCGTGAACTGCTCGCCCTTCAACCGGAACTTGATGATCAACGCCGTCGGTTGGCGCAGCTTTACGAAGATATTGGTGCACTCCCCGAAGCTGCCGATACCCATCTGGAACTGGCTCAGCGCCTGATTGCCCAGGGTGATCTGGCCGCAGCGTTACAAGAGGTCGAATGGGCGCTCCGCCTGATGCCCAATCAACGTGCCGCCCGTGACCTTGCTGCCCGGTTGCGTGAACAGATCGGTGCACAACCGGTGGCATCGGTTGCCATGCGTGGCACGAGCGGATTACGTCCGTCACTCCCAACCGGTGCCCTTCGTGGTTCGGCGTCGCAACCCGAACATCTCGTTGCCGAGGCGATGGCATGTCAGCAAGCCGGTGATGAGGAACGGGCGGTGGAACTCTACGAACAGGCTCTTCAGGCTGGCCTCGAACGAGCGGATGTGCTCTATTCACTCGGCTTACTCTACCAGTCGCAGGGTAATCTCAAAGCGGCGGTGGGTGTGCTGACCCGTGCAGCCGGCGATCCCGAATATGCACTCTCTGCCCACTTCGCATTGGGACAGGTCTATCGTGATCTTGGGCAATTGCCCCAGGCTGCGCAAGAGTTCGAGCTAACGATTAGCCTGGTTGATCTTGAGACTATCGGTAAAGCGGAGGCCGATGATCTCATTGCGATGTACGAGAGTGCGGCAACGGTTTACGAGCAAATTGGTGATCTTGCCCGGGCTTCAACCCTCTACGGCACGCTGGCCGATTTTCTGGCAAGTAAGCGGTGGGGGCGTGATCGGGCAGCCGAATTCAAGAACCGGGCGAAAGAGCTGGCCGACCGCAATATGTTTGCCAAGTTGCGTACCATCGGGACAGGTGTCTTGCAGCCGCAGCCGGTACCGGCTGAACCCGAGCCTCCTGTTTCTGATACGGATACCGGGCGATGGGGCAAGATTCGACCGATTACTGACTTTCTCCGTTCAGGGAGTATCCCGAACAACGATCAGGCACCAGCAATCGAGCCGGTGGTCATCGAACAGTTGCCACTGCTCGAACGAATGAGCGCACCAACGGCACTGGCAACGCCTGAATTTCCACCACCAACCCCGCTCGATCCCACCGGCCTTGATGAGGTGACAGCCGGCTGGCTCGAACTGAGTGGAACCTATCTCACCCAGGGCTTGCTCGACGCGGCGCTCGACGCATGTCTGGAGGTCATCCATCATAACGTTGAATATCTCCCGATCCATCTACGGATGGGTGAAATCTATGAACGGCAGGGCCGCCCAGAAGAGGCGCTTGCCAAGTATCAACTTCTGATCGAGACGTACCGTGTGCGTGGTGAGGCAGAAAAAGCGATTGACGTCTACTTTCGCTTTATCGAATTATCGCCCGACACGGTCAATGCGCGCTCGAAGCTGGCCGAGTTATTGAAGCAAACCGGACGCATTGACGAGGCGGTTGAGCAGTTGCTTCAGGTGGCGAACACCTATTTTCGGCTTGGCCAGACCAATAAAGCGCTGGAAGAGTTTCGGCGTTTGCTGCAATTGGCACCAAAACATCGCGATGTGCACGCACAGTACGGTCTGGCCCTGCTTAAACTCGAACGGTTTGAAGCGGCTCTCGACGAGTTTCGGCAGGCGCTTGAATTGGGTTCTCCCGATAACCCTGTCGCACTGGCACGGTTGAACATCACGCTGGCGTTGATGGGTGAGCAACCTGCTGTCATTTGGGACTCGCTGGCAACAGTGCTGGCCCAATTGAAAAAACAGCCAGGCGAGTTTGCCGCTGTGCAGGCAGAGTATCGCGCTGCCTTCTTGATTGAGGATCGCGCACTGCTGCACTACATGCTGGCAATTATTCAACAACAGCACGAACAACATAATATGGCCTTACTTGAGCTGGATCAGGTACAAGCCTTACTGGCGAGTGAACCTGATCCGATGCTCCCGCTGGCACTGGTGTATCAGGCAACTGCCGATAGTTACATTGCGCTTGGGAAGGCAGAGGAAGCCCTTGAACAACTCCGCCGCGGTCAGGCTGTTGCTGACCAGACGTCCCCCAACCCAACGCTACGCCATCCTTTTGCAATCCCGCCTTCACGCGCCGATCTGGTGCGACGAATGGCTGAAGCGTATGCGGTAAGTGACGATCTGGTCGGTGCTGAGCAGGCGCTGGTAGAGGCGAAGCGATTACTGCCTTACGACCGTGCGATTTATACCAAGCTAGCTGAAGTCTATTTCCGGCAGGGAAAACTGGCCAAGGCACTTGCGCAGCTCGATGAAATGGCAACCTATTATGAGAAACGGCAACAGCTTGATCGGGCGATTGAAATGCTCGAATATGCGGTACGGCTGGCGCCAAACCATATCGGTATGGGTAATCGCCTGGCTCGTATGCAATTGCGCCGTGGTTATCTCGATCAAGGACTGGCCGGTCTGGTACGGGTGAGTGAATTACAAAAGCGGGCCGGTCAACTAAAAGATGCAGTCGCCTCGTTGCAGGAAGTTGCCCAGACCTACTGGATGCTCAGCGATCACGAGCGGGCGCGGGAGATGTATGATCGGATCGTTCAGATCGCGCCGAACGACGTTGACGCCCGCCAATGGCTGGCACTCATGCACACGCTGGCCCGTCGCACTAAAGAGGCTATCAGCGAAAAGAAGCAGATTGCCCGTATCTTTGCCCAACAACGCGATTACGATAATGCTATCGCTGAACTTCATCAGATCATTGGGCTTGATCAACAAGACCTGGAAGCCTACTACATGCTCTACGATATGCTGATGCGGCGCGAAGAATACGGTCAGGCCAGCCAGCTCTGCCGGCGAATGCTAAAGATGCCGGGAATTGAAACGGAACGGGTAGAAGCTATGTTAAGTGCCGCCAATCGTATGCTAGAGCAACGTAAGTCGGCGCCGCCACAGAGTTAACAATGATAGAGCTTGAGCGTCTTTGGACGCGGTTAAATCCGCTTACCTCACCATTCGCGCTGATCGACATTTTCATTGTTACAGCCTTCTTTTACTGGCTGTTGGGCATTGTGCGCGGCACACGCGCTGTCCAGTTGCTGCGCGGGGTGGGTATTTTGCTGGCCATCGCTTTTCTGATGCCTGCTATCGCCAGTGATCGGCTTACGCTCATCACCTGGTTGATCGTGAATGTCATCTCACCGGCTTTGATCGTTGCTATTCCCGTTCTTTTCCAGCCAGAGTTGCGACGGGCGCTGGAGAGCCTCGGTCGGTCGAGCGACCTCTTTGGGCGCCCGTTTGGTGGTGCCAATCGCTCTGAGCTGTTGGAGACGATTACAGTGATCAGTCGTGCAGCAGCCCAGCTTTCACAGCAGGGGGTTGGGGCACTGATAGTGATTGAACGCCGCACCCAGTTGCAGGAATTTGCTGACCGTGGCGTTATTCTCGACTCCCGTATTTCGACGCCGCTTTTGCTCAATATTTTCTTTCCTAACTCACCGTTGCACGATATGGCTGTGATCATTCGCGGGAATCGAATTCTGGCAGCTAATGTTGTGCTACCGCTTAGCGAAGATATTTCCGGGCCACGACGGTACGGTACACGCCATCGTGCGGCCAAAGGGATTACCGAGCAGACTGATGCGCTGGCCGTCGTGGTTTCAGAAGAGACTGGTGCTATCTCACTCGTCAGTGATGGCCGTATGGTGAGCTATTTAACCGAGACACGGCTGCGGACAATGCTGGCCGATCTCATGCAGGTGCCGCTTGAGAAAGAAGCGAAGAGGGCGGCATGAATGGTGTTCGTTCAATCGTGTTGCGGGTGTTCCTGGCCTTTGGTCTGAGCTTTGCCCTCTGGTCGTTTGTTTCTTTCAGCGAAAATCCTGAAGAGACGGCCCGTTTTGAGGACCTCACGCTCCAGATCGTTGGCCTGGCTGACGATCTGGTGATCGTTGATGCGAATGGTTTGCCGACAACCTCGTTTCCACTGATTGACGTCACCCTCCGCACCGATCGCCGACAGCGCTCGGAGTTGCGTCCGGTTGACATCCGGGTTGTTGCCGATCTGAGTAATCTTGGTCCCGGCGATCACCTGGTGCCGATCAATGTTCAACCAACGCGCAGCAATCTCTCGTTTAGTGTGCCGGCGGGAGGGATCGAACCGTCTGCAGTTAGCATACGTATCGAGTCTGTAGAAACTGTGACTGTTCCCATTCGCCTTGAAATCGTCGGTTCGCCACCGTTTAGTTTCGAGCGTGGTGATCCAGAGATACGCTACAACGGGAATCTGATCGAAACCGTAACGGTGAGTGGTCCGCAGAGTCGGGTCGTGCGGGTGACGGGGGTGCGGACTGTGGCCAATATCGCGCAACTCCGTGCATCGTATGTCGCCCCGTTGAACCTGACACCGGTTGACAATAATAATCAGCCGGTTGAAGGGGTGCAGGTGCAACCGGCAACGGTGACTGTCGTTATCCCGATTAATCCGGTCGTTGGTCTGCGGCTGGTGCCGGTTTCACCGATCATCATCGGCACACCGGCGCCGGGGTTTGCCGTCACCGATATCAAGGTTGATCCACCATTGATCACGCTTACCGGTAGTTCTGGCCCACTTGACGCGATCAATCTGTTACAGACAGAAGCTATCGATATCGCTAACGCTCGCGAGACGGTGGTACGCATTGTGCCGTTAATCATCCCAACCGGTACTTCGCCGGCCCAGGGCGAGTCGAACGCTGTGCGGGTAACGGTCGAGATCACGCCAATTACCTTGCCATTCCAGATCCGCTTACCGGTAGAGGTTGTGATTGACGGTTTGGAAAGCGGTTTCCTTGTAACCGTATCACCAACGGCTGTTGAGATAACCTTCGCCGGTACCAGTACTCAACTAAATGCTCTGGCGGCGACGCCGCTGGAAGCTACCATTAACGTAAGCGGACTTGCTCCTGGTACCTATCAGTTCCCCGTCCAACCCCTGCTGCCTGCTGGAGTCAGCATCGTGGGTGAAGCGCCGACCGTGACAGTGGTGATTATCCCGGAGCCGACGCCAACCCCGACCCCATTACCCTCTCCCGAACCGTCACCGGAAATCGAGCTAACGCCAACCCCGGACGGTGGCTAGGCTATCAGGGCAATCTATCAGTCGTCAGAACCCGATGTTGCATCGAGGGTGGATGCAATACTTCTGCACCGGTTCATCTCTGTGGCTGGAGTGATAGGTTACGGGGAGCCGGCCACTTCGCGCTACCAGATGTAGACCGGCACCGCCCGACAGACCAGGCTTCCAGCGTAGCAATTGCCACAGTTGTGGAGAAGCGCTATACTGAACACACCGTAGATGCCTGGGGAATGCGCCGGTATTGGCGGATAACGATGGAGCAAAGCGCCGGTAACTATCGCCAGTTGTTGTGCTAAACACGTTTAGAGCATCTACGAAGCGGAGAACCTGTTCGCTTCTCGCGCACAGTGGTTATTCAGTATAGAACAGTCTGAGACAATGACGCAATTGGAACAAGCACGTGCTTTGCTGGAAGCCCATGATTCAATCGTTTTCGCTATGCTCTTCGGTTCGCTGGCGAGAAATACAGCGCACCCCCGGAGCGATGCAGATATTGGCATCTACGTTACCCGTCCCTGGTCACTCCTGGAAACAGGAAAACTCGCCGCTTCCCTGGAGACAGCGCTCGGTCGAACCGTTGATCTGTGTGTGCTAAACGTGGCGCTTGAGCGTAATCCCCTACTCGCCTACCGGGTTATTGCCGAGGGGAAACTGTTGTTTTGTCGAGACCCTGACATCTTTGCTGATGTTAAGGCCAGGATTATCTTGCACTATCTGGATACATCCTTTCTACGGACGATGTCGATGAATGCCTTTCGCGAGCGTCTGGAGAGCGGGCAGTTCGGCAAAGGGGGATGATCGTGTTAGAGCGATTACAGCGGCTGGAAACCACTGTGCGCGAGCTTCAGCGTTTTGCGCAAACGTATTCTCTCGCCGATGTGCGACAGAACACACATCTGGAGTGGGCACTGCGGTATGGTTTTCTGGAAGCTATTCAGATGGTGATTGATATAAGTTGCCAGATTGTTAGCCGGCATAACCTGGGAGTTCCCACCACATATGCTGAATGTATAGACCTTCTGCACCGTGTCGGCTATGTTGATCATCATCTGGCTGATACACTGCGTGGTATGGTCGGATTACGCAATATTCTGGTGCATGAATACATTTCTGTTGACCTTGAGCAACTGTATGAATTACTTCATCGAGTAAGTAATTTTCAACAGTTTGCCGAACAGATTAAAAATTATGGATAAGTAGAGCTTATTTCATAAAAAGCTATGCCGTCGTGCTTCCAGACGGTTGCACAGGCTCACGAACGCTTGCTAATCGCCAACGACCGCATATCCTGCTCCCAATCTATCGGTATGGTAGCGAGGAGGGCGAGCGATCATCTTCGGTGCCCTTACGTGCTGAAATGGGTTGCCTTACACGCTCGTCATACACATGTCGCGGCGTGTGGCGTGCGGCAGCTATGCTGCCACACGCCAAACCCTGCACCACGCGCATGACAGGCGAGTAAGGCACGCCATCCAACGAGTGATGGTCCTGACAATGGTTGTCAGTCCTCCGCGCTGCTATGCCGGTAGCCTGAGCGCAGGATATGGTATCGATGGTCGGTTCGCACGACAGTACAGCTTTTATGAAATAAGTTCGAGTGTACTCGTGAATGTTCAGTGGCCTGGCGACTCGCGATACTGCACCCTGGTTTCGTCATTCGCTACCGTCACCCGCTGCTGACGGGCAACGAGTACACTCCCCGCCGTGATCAACAGAAATACCACAATACTCACCGCATTCAACATCCCACCCCAGCGTCGTAGATCGACCACCATCAGCAGATCACCAAACACACGTAGTACCAGCGAGAGGTGCAATAATCCCAGTGGTAGATAACTCCAGTTGCTAAAGCGCAACGGCACCTTCAACAGAGCGGGAATGATGATCGGAGCATGCCCAAAAATCATCGCAAAGACAAAACCGACAAAGACGCTGTGTAGGATAGCGTCGTAAAGAAAGCCACCATAGACACCGCCGACAATCACCATCAGCAGACCGCCAATTGCCAGCCATGCACTGCCTGAGAGCATACAGGTCGCGCTGAAGCGGGGTAATCCAGGCCGGCGAATCGTCCGCCGTCCGATGTCATAAGTTAACAACCACAACCCACTACCCAGCAGGCCGAGGCCAGCAATGTGTGAACCATTGACATAATCGAACAACGCCCATAGCAGACCTAACCAGAGCAACCCAACACTCAGACTAAAGCTCCAGAACGCCTGAACCGGCAACTGGCGCAGCCGCCCCAGCTCCAGCCGTTCACCGAAGATGGTCAGGGTCAGAAAGCCGATCCACCAGAGTGAGGGCAGCGCTAAAGGTTTGCCACTAAGCCAGAGCAGGTTACCGCCGAACCACGCCAGCCCACCGAGCGCCATCGTAATCAGGAAACGAGCCGGTTGGCGCTTGAGCAGAGTGGCAAAGATGATGAGCAGGCCAAAACTGCCACTACTGATAAGTAATGCACCGAGGGTAGTCGGCAATCCCAGCAGCAATCCCAAGCCGCCGATGAGGGTCAGCAGTGGCCCGGCAAAAGCCCAGGGGCGTCCAATCGCTACAGCCCGTTCCAGCCCAATGACTGTACCGAGCAGACCGCCAACGAAAAGCTGACCATGGAGCGCAACCAGCGCGATGGATGAGAAGGGTAAAGCCCAGCCGATCCGTAATAAGCCTGCCCAGAGTGCACTCACCAACATCACCATGACGCTGGCGGCGAATCCTACCCGTAACCCAAAAGCATACTTTGATATGTTCATGGCGTATCTCCCCATTGCTATGAACCATGTTTGTATTACCAACACTCCGGCTTGTCTCTATGGTTCGAGCGAGTTTCCTCGTGCTCCAGCATAGGATGCAGCGCCAAAGCTCGCTGTGACTTTTTTCACAGCAAAAACCTGCCTGTAACTCTACTGTAGAAACAGGCAGTACAGGCGTGATGGGAGCCGGTCTATGAGATCACGACATCGGTGGCAAACACTCGTCGGTTGGCTTTGCATATGCTGGATCATAGCCGTTCCGGTATGTGCCATCGCCGCACCACAGACGGTAGAGACTGATGACGATAACGGGGTCATTCACATTATCCGCGTGGGTGCAGGCGGGGATTACAGCCAGCTCACCGACGCACTGGCAGCAGCGCCTGCCGGCGCTATCATCGAGGTCCTGCCCGGTATCCAGATCGGCCAATGGGTCATCGACCGGCCATTGACATTGCGCGGCTCCCACGGTGCCATTCTCGATGGTGGCGGGAGTGGTACAACGCTGACCATTACTGCGCCAGATGTTCATGTTCAAGGGTTGAATTTCCAGCGTACCGGATTGCAGCCGGTTGATGCCGCGATTCTGGTGCGTGCTCGCGCAGTCACGATTGAGGGCAATCGCTTTGAACGCTTTATGCGTGGTATTACGATTGGTGATGGTGCCGGTGTGAATGGTGATGCGGTCTACACCATCGTCAGAAACAATACACTCGTCGGATGGCCTGATGGCACACTGCCAGAACGTAGCATTGGGATTGCTGTGCTGAAAGCCTCGGCAGTGCGGATTGAGCTAAATACCATTCTCGCTGTGCAGACCGGTATAGCAGTTGATGATGCACCTCGTGGGGTCATTCGGGGCAACGTCATTCGGGCAACTGAAACAGCATTTGTCACCCCTCTTCTGGCCGGTTCGACTTCCATCCTGGGTACTACTGCAACCTTCTTCAGTGCAGCTCTATGCCTGCCTACCGCCAGCGACGTTGTATTTGAGCAGAATACGTTAGAACATAATACGACGGCAATGAAGCTGGCCGGCAGTGCACGGATGACCATCCGCCAGAATCTGCTCCGCACGCAACATGCCGATGCTCTGCTGGTTCACAATAGCACTGGTTTGCTGATTATCGATAATCACTTCCACCAGAATCCACGAGCCGTCACGATTGGCGGGAGTGGTACCGTAGACATTCGCCAGAACCGATTTACCGACAACGAGACAGCGTTCATCCTCGCGGCGGGTGATGCAGTAGTTACCGTGCATCACAACGATTTCATTCACAATCGGAATCTGCTAATGCGCGACGTACAGGCAGCAACAGTCGCCTGGGAAGGCAACTATTGGGAACAACATGTAGTGACCGATTGGTGGTTTTGGCTGCGTGCGCAATGGGTGAGTCAGGATCAGCAGGGACGTAGCGTGTTACCATACGTTGTTGATGGTGTTGTTGATCCCTATCCGTCACTCATTCCCTATTATCCTGATGTTCAGGCAACAAATCGACAACAGTTGTTGGTTGTGATTATATGCATTGGAGTCTGTCTGATTGCATTGTATCGATTCTGGCGACTGAAAGGAGTACAGTGATGGGATTGCCGGCAGA
Source organism: Chloroflexus sp. (assembly GCF_034434295.1). Taxonomy (GTDB): domain Bacteria; phylum Chloroflexota; class Chloroflexia; order Chloroflexales; family Chloroflexaceae; genus Chloroflexus. Next base: position 12,928 of record NZ_DAOTZQ010000103.1, on the reverse strand, counting down.
GCATGTCATCGATGTTGCAGCAGCCATGCGAGCTGCGACTCATGATGGTGCGATCTGGAGCGTGAACAGCGAACAGATGAATGTGAATCTCATGCGTTTGAAGACTGGGGCGACCATTCCGTCTCATGTTAATGCGGAACTTGACGTGTTACTGGCAATCTACGAAGGAGAAGGTGAATTGGTGGTTGATGAGACGGCTGTGGCGCTTGCTCCCGGTATCGTGGTGGTGGTACCACGGGGCGCCCAGCGTTCATTGCGCTGTCTGCGCGGGCCGCTGGTCTTCCTGTCTGCCCACCGTCAACGGGGAGGCTTGATGCCTCGCTGATGCCCGGTACGTCTTTCATTCTAAATCTTGCGCAACAATGTGCATTGTTCTGGTGTGCTATCAGCGAGTTGCCGGTGGGTTCTTGTGAGCGTAGTCGTAGGGGTATAGCATGCCGTGTCTCTGCCGATGTCTAGCGGTGCATCATCCAGGTACAGGTTCCGTAGGGGCGGGTTCCGCAACCGTCCCTACAGACGGTGCATGTGCCCGTTCACATTGCCATACGAGAGAAAGGGTACGTTTTGGATCGCGTGCCCTGCATGGGGCCGTATCAGATTTGATATAACTCTGTCTGGATAGTATCCCTCCGGCATCCGGCGTGTCCGGGTTGTCTTTGCGCGTGTGGAAGCCGCGCTTTCGTACCCCTGTGCGCTGCATAGATGCACGTGACCATCGCACTGTTTCACGGTCGTTTCGGGCAATCCAGGTGCCATCGCAGCGTTCGTGCAACGTCTGCACATAGCACAACACACCGTCCTGTGTGCCTTGCACGCATTCCTGCCCGATCACCCCTTACCTGCACCGCACCACAACGCGGCATTTTACAAAGTGTCGCGACAAGAGTACAATGTCGTGTTGATCCACGCCGCCACGCTGCGGCTACTGCCTCATAAAGCTGTGTTGAAAGGAAAGAAGCGCTGTGAGCAAGAAGATCCGCGTTGCGATTATTGGCGTTGGCAATTGCGCCTCCTCACTGGTACAGGGCGTCCATTACTACCGCAATGCCCGTGATGGCGATGACATCCCCGGTCTGATGCACGTCAACCTGGGCGGCTACCACATTGGCGATATCGAGTTCTCGGCGGCATTTGATATTGCCGATACCAAGGTTGATCGTGATCTGTCCGAGGCGATCTTCGCCGAACCAAACAACACCTACCGCTTCGCCGATGTACCGAAGCTGGGTGTACCGGTGTCACGTGGAATGACCCACGATGGCATCGGCAAGTACCTCAGTACGGTGATCCGTAAATCGAAGCGCGATACCGACGATATTGTAGGTATTCTCCGCGAGACGAAAACGGATGTTGTCGTCAATTTTCTGCCGGTCGGCAGTGAGATGGCGACCAAGTGGTACGTCGAGCAGGTGCTCGATGCCGGTTGTGCATTTATCAACTGCATCCCGGTCTTTATCGCCAGCCAGGAGTACTGGCGACGCCGCTTCGAGGAGAAGGGGCTGCCGATTATCGGCGATGACATCAAGAGTCAGGTCGGCGCAACTATCACTCACCGCGTGTTGACAACCCTCTTTAAGGAGCGTGGCGTTCGTCTCGACCGTACCTATCAGTTGAATTTTGGCGGCAATACCGACTTTCTCAACATGCTCGAACGTGAGCGTCTGGAGAGTAAGAAGATCAGCAAGACCAATGCTGTCACTTCACAGTTGGGGTACGAGTTGCCGGCTGAACAGGTGCACGTTGGGCCGAGCGACTACGTACCGTGGCTGGGGGATCGCAAGTGGTGCTACATCCGTATGGAAGGTACTACCTTCGGCGATGTGCCGCTCAATCTGGAGCTGAAACTGGAGGTGTGGGACTCGCCCAACTCGGCGGGGGTGGTGATCGACGCTATTCGCTGTGCCAAACTGGCCCTTGACCGGGGGATTGCCGGTGCACTCTACGGCCCCAGCAGCTATTTTATGAAGACACCGCCTCGCCAGTTCACCGACTATGAAGCGCACGATTTGACCGAGCGCTTTATCCGTGGTGAGGTCGGCGCCAAGTAGTGATTTCCCGCTGAGGCAAGCTATGGGCAACCCTGGTGGCGTCCCTCTCAGCCAGGGTAGGGGCAGCCACCAGGGCTGCCCGTCGGGGCACGGTAGGGCACCCCGCACGGCAGCCTTACCGGCTCATGACACCGGACACTATTCAAGCAGGATGGGCATGAAACTGATAGTGCAGATTCCGGCCCTCAACGAACGTGATACTATCGCCGATGTCATTCGTGCTATTCCCCGTCAAATCCCCGGCGTAGATCAGGTTGAGGTGTTGATTATTGATGATGGCTGTACCGATGATACGGTTATGGTCGCCCTGGATGCCGGTGCTGATCATGTGGTACGTCATACTGCCAACAAAGGGCTGGCAACCGCATACCAGACCGGTATCGATACCGCGTTGCGTCTCGGTGCCGATATTATTGTCAATACCGATGCCGATAATCAGTATCCAGGGAGCGAAATCCCTCATCTGATTGCACCGATCCTTGCCGGCAAGGCCGACATTGTGATTGGCGACCGGCAGGTACATCAGATCGAGCATTTCTCCCCCCTGAAAAAGGCATTGCAACATATCGGTAGTGCAGTGGTACGCTGGGCATCCGAGACAAATGTGCCCGATACCGTGTCGGGTTTTCGTGCGCTGTCACGCGAAGCTGCGCTGCGCACCTTTGTGACCTCTGATTTTTCGTATACGGTTGAAAATCTGATCCAGGCCGGTAAACGTCGTCTCACAATTGTGGCGGTGCCTATCAAGACCAATCCTGTGCAGCGTCCCTCTCGCCTGCACCGCGGCAACTGGAATTTTATCAAGCGGCAGGCCGCCATCATCGCCCGCACCTACACGACCTACGAACCCCTCAAAGTCTTCAGCTACATTGCGCTCGTCTTCGCGACTCCGGGCATTGTATTGCTGGGATGGGCTGCGTTTGTCTTTATCGGTCGGCGCCTGTCCATACTCTCGGCCACCAACGATCAGTCTTTGCTGGTGGGGAGTATCCTGGTTTTAATGGCGTTGATCATCTTTCTCATCGGCTTACTGGCCGACCGGGTCGGGGGTGTGCGCCGGTTACAGGAAGAGATACTTTACCGCACGCGCGTCAATCTGGTCGAACAAGAGGCGTGGCGACGCACGATTAGCGCCCGTCTTGATCGGATCGAGCGGGCGCTGGGGGTGACGGTGAACGATGAACCTGAGCCTTGATCTCAGTGGCCGGCAGTGTTCAGTTCGGGAGCGTCGAAGACCGTTGGATTGGGGTCGCCACTGACCTCAATTTTGGCGATTGCCCCCTTGTCAATCGAGCGGCTGAGGGCATGATCGACCAGGATGTAGGTGCCCGGTACTTCCACTTTGAACTCGATGATGACCGCTCCGCCTGCCGGGATGAGGGTTGTCTGTACATTGTGGTTCTGCAGGCTACCACCCTCGACATAGACGGTGTCGAAGATTTCGCCGATCACGTGAAAGTTGCTGCTCACGTTCGGGCCACCCACGCCAACAAACAGCCGTACCGTTTCACCAACCCGTGCCTTCATCGCATTGTCGCCAGTTAAACCAGCGGCCCGGCCGTTGAAGACGATATAGGTCGGGTTTTCATCCTTCACCGCCAGCGGGTTGAAGGTTAGATGGCCTTTGGTACCGTAATCTTGTTGGGTGTAGAAATCACCTTGCATAATGTAGAACTCGCGATCAACCGGCGGCAGACCACCTTCAGGCTCCACGACGATTAGCCCGTACATCCCATTGGCGATGTGGGACGGAATATGTGGCGTTGCGCAGTGGTACACGTAGACACCGGGGTTAAGCGCCTGGAAGCGGAAGCTCTTGGTCTGACCAGGAGCAACCTGCGTCGCCACTGCCCCACCACCCGGGCCAGTCACTGCGTGCAGATCAATTGAGTGTGGTAACTGGCTGTCAGGCGCATTGGTGAGTGAGAGTTCGACGGTATCGCCGACCCGCACCCGGATCATTGGGCCAGGAACCGTACCGTTGAACGTCCAGAACGTATAGGTGCTGCCATCACCCAGGTAACCTACCACTTCACGAGTCGTCAGCTCTACGGTTACCGTCTGTGCCGGGCGGGCACCAACCGGTGCTGGGACTGTATTGGCCGGTAACATTACCTCATGGGCTACCTCCATTGCTGGGGCAACTGTCGGCATGACCGGCATTTGGACGCCGGTAGGCGTAGGCATAGCCGCACAACCGGCCAGTAAGGTGACCAATACTGCAATAATAAGTGAGCGAACCATGTGTTTTCTCCTTCTGTCTAAGCTTTTGCCTTACTGACCCAATGGTAGCGAATAGCGTTCATTATGAATGTGACAGAAGTCACAACCTCTTGTTCAACAGGTGTTGCCAGGTAAGTAGCTCAGCGATATGTGTAGAACGTATCTCACCAAGCTGTGCGGTTGTGCTACCAGACTGTCGGCTCACGAACGCTTGCCAATGACCAACGATAGCCTGGCCTACCCTGCTCTCGGTACGCTGGTATAGCAGCGAGCAGCGCTGGCGACCATCTCCAGTGCCATTACCCCTTGGATTAGTTGCCTTGCGCGTTATGTGGCATGTTGTGTGGCGGGTGGCAGCCATGCTGCCGCGCCAGTCGTGCTCACGATCCGGCGCTTGTCACGTCGTTGACCTGCTGGTCACGGAGAGACTATGTATGCTCGTCACGTAGTCTGTCGGTGATTAATGAGATAACTTCTGCTACTGCGCTAACTCTTTTCCCCACTCTCCAACCGTGCTACCATGCAGATGTTCGCTGATAGTATGGAGACACAAACTATGGTTGATCACCTTCGCCAACGTTGGGCAAGCGACGCAGTGATCTACAATGCGTGGCTCACCATTCCCAGCCCGTGGAGTGCTGAGCTACTGGCCGCTGCCGGATTTCCCTCGCTCACCATCGATCTTCAGCACGGCTTGATCGACGATCCAACCGCATTGCAAATCCTGCATACCATTGACCGACGGTGTCCGGTCTTTGTTCGTTTAGCCTGGAACGAACCGGCAGCGATTATGCGCGCCCTGGATCGGGGTGCTGCCGGGATTATTGCGCCGTTGATTACCGGCCCGGCTGATGCCCAGGCGCTGGTTGCTGCCTGTCGCTTTCCACCAGAGGGCATCCGGAGCTATGGGCCGGTGCGGGTTGGCGTTGTGCACGGTGTGGCTGAGCCGGCCCTGGTGGCACGCCTGCCGTTCATTATGCCGATGATCGAAACTGCCGGCGCCCTCGATCAGCTTGAGGCGATTGCTGCTGTGCCCGGCATTGATGGCCTCTACGTCGGACCGGCCGACCTCAGCCTGAGTTTAGGACTTCCCGTACCAGTGGATTTCGCTGCCCCACCTTTCCGAGCGGCGCTTAGCCGGGTGGTTGAGGTTTGTCGGCAGCATCGCCTGGTCGCCGGCATCTACGCCAGCCCGGAATGGGCCGCCGATCTGGCGGCGCTCGGCTTTCGGTTCATCACGATTGTCAACGACAGTGATCTGATCAGTCGTGGGGCAATAGCAGCATTACAGCGCGTAAGCAGCTAATCTGAACCTACGTCTCAGCACAGGCGGCCAGCGCGGCGCGGTCGCAAATCGCGATTGCGCCGCGTTCGATACGGATCATCCCCTGCATCTCAAACTGGTGCAGTGTCCGACTCACCATCTCGCGCACGGTACCGATCATGGCGGCCATCTCGGCCTGTGTCAGCGGTGCCATCAATTCGCCCTTTTCAGACGCAATCGCCCGATTGAGCAGCAATTGCGCCAGACGGCCTTGTACGCTGTGTAGCGCAATGTTGTCGATCAGATTGACCATGTAGCGCAGGCGAGTGGCAAACTCACGGAGCAGGGCCATCGCCAGTGCCGGGTGTTCATGCACCAGTTGCCGCATTGCTGTGATGGGGAATTCCAGTACCTCAACATCGGTAATCGCTTCCACGTTCACCGGACAAGGCCCCTCATCGAAGATCGGTACCGCATTGAAGTGCTGACCTGGCCCCATGACATTCACGATCTGTTCGCGGCCATTCGGGGCAATGCGAGTCAGCTTGACCCGTCCTGCTACCATGGCGTACATTGCCTGTGGCGGCTCACCGGCAAGGACAATCAAAGCACCGGCGGGGTATGAGCGCGGGAAGGACGTGGCTGCCAGTGCCTGCAATACCGTATCAGTGAGGTGCGTACAAAAACTCACCCGGCGCAATTGAGTGATTCGTTCGTTATTCAATGTCCACCTGCACTGTGACGATTGTCACTGCAACCGTAGCTTTATTCTCATTATAGTGGATTGCAGAAGATGATGAACCGGAGGAATGATATGAATACGACTCAATCTGTAATCCGTCTGCCACACCTCCCTGAGATAGATCGCAACCGTTGCAACGGCTGTGGTCTTTGTGTGGCACTCTGTCCGACCCATGCGGTTGCTATCTGTGACGGATATGCAGTGATCGCCAATGCCGATGCCTGCAATTTTTGCCCGCTCTGCGAGAGTTATTGTCCAACGGGAGCCATTGGGCGACCGTTTACAATCACGTTTTGTTCGGCGAATGCAACCTGATGAGATCTGGCTGGATGCATACCGACAACACAGCAGTGATTTATGCCAGCACCTTCTCCATCACCAGGCTCGGCCAGCCCAGGCGAGCACGCCAGCCATCCAGTCGCCAGATTTCATCGTACCCACACCGCCGATAGAAACGTTGAGCGGCAGTATTGTTCGCCAGCACTTGCAACCGGGATCGGGGCAATCCACGTGATCTAATCTGCGCCTCGAGGGCTGCCATCAATGTCTGCCCGGCCCCCTGACCACGCGCCGCCGCAGTGATCACGACCGAGTGGATCAGGGCACTCTGCGGATCGGTATGACGATACACACCTATCAGACTACGTGCCACCACACTTACCAGTTTGAGGGTTGGCCCGATCCCAAGCTCACGCACTGCTGCCGCAATCGTTCCCCGTGGCGCTCGCTTGTAAGCTGACTCGTCGGGGAATTGCAGCATACCGGTACCGATCACTCGCTGCTGATCATCACATACCACCAACCTGTTGTTGAGGGTGGCTGCGCCATTGGCCTGCAGCGTATAGGCTAACAACCGCTCTTGTCCGGTCCGGGAGCCACTGAGTGCACCGGGCAATTCAGAGTGATACAGTTCGACGATCAAGCGGGCCAAATCAGGTATATCGGCGCCGATGGCGGGGCGAATAGTGAATGCAGGCATACGATAGCACCTTTTCAAGCAGCATTGATGTTGCGATTACGACCAAAGCTTATTGGATACGTCACACCGGATACTCCATCGCAGGATGGCTCTCACTATCTACCGTAGCAGTCACCGTGAGCGTGTTTAACGCGCCAGCCCTCTCTCACCGACGAATGGCAGGCTTTTCATCCGGCTGCCGCAGGAGCGTGAGAAAAGTGGGTACTGACTCGTTCAATCATTCACATAGTACAGACATCAGCCGGTGTTCCATTCCCGTACCAGGGTAACCTCAGCGTGTGTGACGCGCCAGTCCCCTCTCACCGACGACTGGCAGGCTTTTCATCCGGCTGCCGCAGGAGCGTGATAAAAGCGGGTACTGACTCGTTCAATCATTCACATAGTACAGGCATCAGCCGGTGTTCCATTCCCGTACCAGTGTGACCTCAATCCAGGGCCGGTTCCTATCTATTTTGACTCTGGAACCCAGGGTGGAGACTGACGATTGAGAAACGCCCGCAACCCGGCCTGGCCCTCGGCACCGGTACGGGCAGAGGCAATCGCTTCGATTGCCAGCCGTCGCACCTCATCGAGTGAACCGGTGCGCACCACCTGCAACAACGCTTTACTCATCGCTATCGCACGTGGCCCGGCCTGCAACAAATCGCGCACGACACGGTCAACAGCCTGATCGAGTTGATCGACCGCTACCACCTCGTGTACCAGACCAATCGCCAGCGCCTGCGCTGCCTTGATCCGGCGTCCGGTTACAAACAAGGCACGGGCATGCCCAAAGCCGATTTTTGCGCTCACAAAACGGGCAATAACCGCCGGCAGCAGACCCAGGCGCACCTCGGTTAAACCAAAAATAGCTTCTTCAGCCGCAACCACATAGTCGGCACAACAGACCAGGCCCACCCCGCCACCGAGTGCTGCGCCGTGTACCCTGGCAACCACCGCTTGCGGTAGTGTATCGAGGGCCGTGAACATCGCATCAAGGCGAGAAGCATCGGCCAGATTCTCTTCACGTGAATAGTTGAGACTGGCCTGCATCCAGTTGAGATCGGCTCCAGCACAAAACGATGGCCCCTCTCCCTGCAAGATCAGAACCCGCACGGCAGGATCATCGCGTAGCTCAGTGCAGACCTCAGTAATTCCGGCGATCACGTCAGGGTTAAAGGCATTGTGAACAGTTGGTCGCTGTAGTGTAAGGGTGGCAATCGGGCCATCACGGGTAAGCGTTAACACTGCCATCGTGCTTGCTCCTTCTCCAGGCGAAACAGCACTACTCTAGCGGTAATTCCACGCTGGCCAACACCTCGGCCAAAACGTCAGCACTGGTGCGGCCACGGATTGCGGCTGTCGGACGCACTAGTAGACGATGCTTCAAGACCGGTTCGGCCAGTGCCTTGTAATCGTCGGGCAACACATAATCGCGTCCGGCCAGCGCTGCCCGCGCCTGCCCGGCACGAAACAGCGCCAGCGTCGTCCGTGGACTCATTGCCAGCGCCAGATCGGGATGGCTGCGCAACTGCTGCGCCAGCCGCACCAGGTACTCACGCAATGATGGTGCGACGCGCACGGTATAGACTATCCGTTGCAGTGCCGGTATCTGTGACCCGTCAACCACTGCCGTCACTTGTGTAATGGGATGATCGCCAGCGAGGGTCGTCAACATCTGCAACTCATCAGCCGGAGAGGGATAACCGAGCTGTATCTGGAGCAGAAAGCGATCAAGCTGCGCTTCGGGTAAGGGAAACGTACAAACTCAATCGGATTCTGGGTAGCCAACACCAGAAATGGTTCTGGCAAACGATGCGTCACACCGTCAACACTCACCTGCCCTTCCCCCATCGCTTCGAGCAAGGCGCTCTGCGTGCGCGGTGTTGCGCGATTGATCTCATCAACCAGCACCACATGGCTAAAGAGTGGGCCGGGCTGGAAGACAAATTGCCCATTCTGTGGACGGTAGACACTGACACCGGTGAGGTCATTGGGCAGCAAATCGGGAGTACACTGAACCCGTTGAAACCGCAATCCCAGCGATAGGGCCAGGGCACGGGCCAGCATGGTCTTGCCCACTCCGGGGACATCCTCAATCAACACGTGCCCACCGCACAGCAAAGCGATGAGCAGTAAGTCTATTGCTGCCGTTTTGCCAATAATAACCCGTTCAACATTTGTCCGCACACGTTCAGCAAAATCGGCCAGTGCGTGCAGATTGGAGATAGAGGTCGAAGATGGTGTATTCACAGAGTTTATTTCATACGTGATAAGCTGATGACCACGTAACAGATTATACCTGATCGACAGAATCGGTTGACACCAGTTATCACACATTAACCCACACTATCCCACATTATCCCACGTGGATTTGTGGGTGTGTTAAGAATTTTTAGAACAAATGTTTTTTATTAGGTTTTTTATTTTGGTTGATAAATGAAGTGCAATGCTTTCTGTCTGGCAACGCCTCAGAAAGTTTAGAGCAAATGGGGAGTGTTTGCCCAAAATTTGCTCGCTTGCAACAGCTTCTCATAAAACAGAGCAGGATACGGGCAATTTTGATAACGGACGGTTGATCGCCGTATAGATTGCGTATCCTGCTCTGCAGAGGATTTAACGCACCACCAGCGGGATATGCACTTGTATCCCTGTTGGCGAGCTACTGGCCTGCTGCACCACAATCGTATCACTCGCCTGATAGGTTGTCGTACCCTGGCGGATCTGCACGAAGACGGTGTGTTCACCGCTGCCGCTAGCTAACGTCCAGGTGTAGGTAGTGCTGTACGGTTGCCACTCCGTCCAGGTTACACCATCGTTGCTCAGGCGCATCTGTTCGGCCCATCCCGCCCCGTAGATGTACAGTTGTACCGTTGATGAGGTGGTGGTTGCCGCTTCGCCGTTGATCACCACCGGATAGGTATTCCAGCGGCAGCCGAAGGTCTGCGACCAGAAGTGGCCGTAGGTTGTGCTACTGCGATAGGTGTAACCGGCACCCATCTCGCACAGGCCGTTCCGCAAAATATTTGCTCGATGACCACTGCTGTTCATCCAGCCATTGATTACAGCGTCCGGGGAAGTGTACCCTGCCGCCAGGTTTTCAGCCGCTATTGAGTAGTTGTAGCCAAAGGCGATAAAACGTTGGCCCATACTTCGCCCCAGGCCATCGGTATGCGAGAGGGTGTTGCGACTGGCGTTATCTTCGACGATGAACACCGCCGCCTGTTGCAGGTTATCGTTCCGCTTGAGCGGCGATAGACCATTTGCCATCCGTATCTGATTGGTCAGCTCGATTACCTGTTGCATTGGATCGGGTTGGGCAAGGAGTGGAGGTGCAGGCAGGTGGGGCAAAGTGCCGATGATCAAGAGACCGAGACAGATCGTGCCGCATAGCAGGTGCAAAGAGTGGATCAGCATACGTTGATCACCTCATCAATGTGTGCTATGGCTGCCGGAGATCCGTACTCTGGGGGGAGGTGTCTCAGGACGAGGAGTCGCATCTCCTGAGCTGTTTGCGTACAAACTGTAGTATATGATAGCAGAGCAGTAGTGGCAGTAGGATGGAAATTTTTTCATCAAGATATGACAGATAAGACAACACTGTTTTGTCCCTGGCATCTGCCATTTTCTATCGGGCTATGACAGATTACATGACGTGATAACACATACAATCACCCATGCCTGCCGGGTCGAGTGCGGAAGTCTGGCTTCCGCACTGCATTTCCCGGCTGATGGCACGAGAGTTCAAGTATCTGGCTCACGATGGGTAAGGCGTAGTCCTTTACTCTTTCGTTCATTACCTCTATACCCCTGGCACACCAATTGTTAGCCGGGCTACCAGGCCATCGTTCAGTGATCCGGTCACTGTTGCCATCTGGGTCTGCCAGCCATCACGAAATATACCGTCGCGCTCCAGCGAGATACGACCAAGATTATTCAAACTGTTACCGTATTGCGGATCAGCGTAGACTTGCCGGCATATCTCTTCCGGGAGAGCCAGTTGTGAGGTATGCACCACATTGCGCGCACTGGTGGCCTGATCCAGCGCAGGGTAGATCTCAAAATGCACGTGCGGCCAGCGTCCAGAATAGCACCCGGGGAAGATGGTTTGGAAGACAACAATCCCATTCGCGTCAGCAGCCTGCACCCCGCGCAGATAATCCTCACCTTCCACTCCACTGCTGTACATTGAATAGCGTCCCTGCGCATCACAATGCCAGGCGTACAATGCATAACCGGCGAGTGGCGCACAATCGCCACCGGCCCGCACCAGCTTCAGTTCCAACCGAAGCGGAATGCCAGCGGCAAGGTTACCGGTGCCAAGGCTCGTCCGAATGTCCTGGCGTACCACACCAGATCGAGCCAGCACATTGAGACTTGCCCCCTGCGAGCCATCCCCAGGGAAGGGGCCCGCAGTCTCGGTTGGAATTGGTGAAACACATTCGGCAACCGGAGCAGAGGTGGGCGTGACTGCCGTGGCAGGCGTGCTTGCGGTAGCGGCTACCGTTGGACTGGCCGGTAGCGCTGTGGGATTGGCTGGTAGTGCCGTCGGGCTGGATACACTGGCCGAACCTGCCGCAGAGGTGGCCGTTGGCACGCCTGTTGGCGCGGATGACTGACCGGCGAAGGGTGTACAACCGGCCAGAAAGCTGGTAATTCCTACCAGTCCCAACTTTAAGAGACGGCGTCGAGTCAGTGGTGACTGTTGCAGCATGGTCAAGTCGGCTTGCAGGCCGAGGTCGAACAGGTCACGGTGTTCTTGTTCCATTGGGTACCTCACATCAGCGAATACTATTCTTTGAGAGAGTTGTAGCACGGCATTGTGCAGAACTTGATGAGAATTTGAGTAGATTTGATGAAGAATTGTTGTGATGTATTTCTCCCCGGCGGTTGAGTATTACCCATACCCTGGCGCCATGTCGCTACAGGCGTATCTTGCATTCCAGAGAACGCGCTACTGGATAGTCCTTTTTCCTGTTGTAGTGCCTCGGTTGCATTACTTGCAGTGCGGAAGCCACGCTTTTGCCCCCAACACGCTCCGGTATTGGGTGAGAGGTACAACCGCCAATCCCCATGCCATCCTGATAAGGCGTTTCTAGGCAAGCCTGTAACGTACAATTGCCGGTAGGTGTAGGTTGAACGCAGGTAACAGCAGTCTATGCGTTGTTCGCTACGATCCGCAGATGACTGTTATTGTTTGCAGTCTCCAGATGCTGCACTGGCGTAATAACCCGTGCGTCTCTGGGGCGTGGTGGAGTGGACGTCAGGTTGCTGTACGCCAGACCTGCGGCACAGATACTCCTGCACATAGTGCAATGGCGGACAGCACATGAGAGCGTCTTGCGGATGCTCTGAACGCCCTTACCTCCGGCTCCTCTCCCGCGTAGCGCGAGAAGGGCGGTCGGAGGTTTGATTCAGGGCTTCCTGATGAAGTAGAAGTTTTTCGTTCGCCTCTGAACTGCCCATTGAGGGAGATCTATCCGACAACGGTGAGCGCTTTCTGGAATGGCTGCGACACCTGCACATTGTGGGTGCACCAGTGTTCACACTGGTTACTCGCATCGTGCCGGATGGTTATGGAGAACTAGAACTTATTTCATAAAAGCTGTGCTATCGTGCTGCACGACCGTCGTCCTGGTGCATGAACGCTTGCCAATCAGCAACGATAGCCGACCCGGCTCCTGGCCCGTTGG
>NZ_DAOTZQ010000102.1:0-51909 GCF_034434295.1 Chloroflexus sp. | reverse complement strand
TTATCGTCAAAAGGCGTAATCGATGACAACATCGGTGCAAAAACAACCCATTCTGATAGTTGGTGGCTTTGGCAGCAATCCATCGCTCTACGAGCCGCTACGTGCCCATTTGCATACCATTAGTGGCCAACCTGTCTTCATTACCCCCATCAACCGCTGGGATTGGGCACAGGTAGTGGTGTTCGATAGCTATGCCGGCTTACTTGAGAAACTTGATCGAGCGGTCAAGCAAACCCTGGCCGCCACCAGCAGCGACAAAGTCATACTGGTCGCCCACAGTGCGGGCGGGGTTCTGGCCCGCATCTTTCTCGGCGACAAACCGTATCGCCAGCGCACCTGCTTTGGCTATCAGCGTGTCAGCATGCTGGTGACCCTTGGCACACCACAACGGGCAATTCGTGACGGTCGGATTGGTGGGTTGAGTCAGATTCGCTGGGTAGACCAAAACTACCCGGGTGCGTACTGGCCCGACGTGCGTTACGTGAGCGTCATTGGCCGCAGCATCTTCGGCGATCCCGACGGCCCCCCACCGGAACGTGGCGCATATCAGAGCTATCGCCTGATCAGTGGCGAGGGCGCACAATGGGGAGACGGCGTCGTACCACTCGATTACGGTCTCTTGCCCGACTCATTGCACCTGATCATCCCCGGATTACGCCACGACCCACGACCAGATCGCCTCTGGTATGGTTCCAGTCCGGCGATTGTAGCCGTCTGGTGGCAGGCTGCCGCTGCATTCGCTGCCGCACCTCCGCTCGTGATCAGCTATAATCAGGAAGAGACGCAGGTCAAACCATCGCGTTACGTCACCCAACGCAGTTGACCTGCCACAATCCAAAGCCTATCAGCGAACAACCGATAGCAGTTGTGTTGTTCGCACCGCATAAGGGGAACCGGTATGTTTCGCCGTCTATTCGGTCGCGCTCAGGATGCACCGCGCAGCGAAGAAGAAGCTGCGCGTGAAGAAGAGCAGGTTGCTGCATCACTGGAAAAATCGCGCAAAGGCATCTTTGGCCGGATCGCGCAGCTCTTCGCCAATGATGATCCGATCACCGATGAGCTGTGGGACGAGCTGGAAGAGGCATTGATCCAGGCCGATGTCGGGCTAGAGACAACTCAGTATCTGGTCAATCGCACCATTGACCGGGTCAACCGTCACGGGGTCAAAAAGGCACGTGAGGCGCGCGAGATGCTCAAAGCCGAAATGGTGCGCACCTTTGCCGAGTACGCCGGTCAACAACGCCCCAATGCCAGACCATACGTCATTCTGGTCGTTGGCGTGAATGGTGCCGGCAAGACAACCCTGATCGCGAAACTGGCCCATCGCTACAAAAACCGTTTCGGCAAGAAGGTCTTGCTGGCAGCGGGAGACACCTTCCGTGCGGCAGCCACCGAACAACTCGAAACATGGGCCGAGCGCGCCGGTGTGCCGTGTGTCAGCCTCGGCCAGGGCGCCGACGCCGCTGCCGTTGTCTACAAGGCCATTGATGCCGCGCTCGAACAAGACGTTGACGTGCTGATTATCGACACTGCCGGTCGCCTGCACGCCAAATACAACCTGATGCAGGAACTGGAAAAAATCCGCAACATCATTGGCCGCAAACTACCGGGAGCGCCACACGAGACCATCCTGGTCATCGATGCCACAACCGGCCAGAACGGCGTGTTACAGGCGAAGGCATTTCTGAAAGCCGCCGGCGTCACCGATGTCGCCATCACCAAAATGGACGGTACAGCGAAGGGAGGCATTGCCTTCGCGATTGCCCAGGACATCGAACGGCCAATTCGCTACATCGGCACTGGCGAAAAGATGGACGATCTGGCCCTGTTTGATGCGCAGACCTTCGTTGATGCACTTTTTGCCGATTCAAAGTAGTAAATGAAACAGCACGCAAAGCAATGTGCTAACCGACCCTTCTTACTCACCAAACGAGTAAGCGAGGCGTAAGGATACGTGTGACGTGTTCAGGTTCATAGCTACAGACCTGTAGGTGACACTATGTCGGTTGAAATCGTCAAATGCCCATCTTGCAAACAAAAACTGGCCATTTTTCCGTACGTTCCGGTTGGTGGACAGGTCGTCTGTGCGAACCGAAACTGTGGGGCCAGCATTCGCCTAGTTTCACGACGCCCCCTGCGGGTAGAGCTGGTTCCCGAAGAAGCCACCTACACCGTAGATTACCGTCCGGAGTCGTATGGCTGATCACCAGAACCGCTCAATCCCAACTGGCCCTGTCATGCGTTCAGCACTCATCCGGCGGGCAGGTGCAATCATCGCCTTCATCGGCTTCACCACCCTGCTCGCCGGATGCCTGCTCATCAGTGGCGAACAGACCACCATCTCACAACAAGCCGGTGCCGCCAACATCCTGACCACCTTCGTCAGCGCAGAAGGGAGCGACGAATACCGGATACCGGCACTACCGGCCAACACCGAAGTCCAGGCCGTCGTCATGGTTGCCGTCGAGTCGGGAGACTTAGAAATCGCCCTCATCCAACCCGACGGATCGGTATCATTCGTCCTGGCCGCCCGGCCCGGTTCCCAGGTCACACGCAGCGGCCCGTTACGCAGCGACGAACAGGGGCAGATACGGTATCGGATCACGGCCCGTAATGCCCGCAATGGTGAAATTCAGATGTTTTTATTGCCGTAGTTCCACTTCATTGCGCTCATCGCCTGCCCGGTAACTTCCTGCACTGCCCGTTCATTGCGCGAGGTACCCAACCGGTGCGATTCAGATTTGGACTATAAGGCATGGCTGTTGATCGGCCTTGCGTGTATAATTTCAACAGCACAGACAAAGGCACGATCGTATGCGAGAACGAGAACCCATGCTGAATAGTTCAACCATCGCCGAGCCATCAACCGCAGCGTATGGTGCGAAGAATCAGTTACAACCGGCTGACGAACCAATTCATGGATGGTATCGTTTCATTCTCGGTTATCCACCCCATTTAGTACGTGAATATTTACATCGCCTCAACGCTGACGCCGAACGAGATTGGGTATGTGATCCATTTTGTGGCACAGCCACGACACCGGTAGAGGCTCGATTACAGGGTTTTCCTACGATCAGTAGCGATAGCAATCCTGTTGCACTGCTGGCAACTCGCGTCAAGATGGCGTGGGATATCGATGTCGCGGCGGTACTGCGCTGCCTTGATGATGTGTTAGAACTGGCAATCGCCTGTCTCCGTCGGGTGGGTTTACAGCCAATTCCAGACGGTCATCATCAACTCGACCTGTTTACCCCGTTGTTGTCGAAGGGAACTGCCATTGCGGACCAGCATCTTGCCGAACAGTTTCATCCAGATGAACTCCTTCCTTCTTCAGTAGCCACGCTGATACCGAAAGGATGGATAAGCCCGAACCCGCTGATGCGAGTGCTGGCCATTCGATTTGCCATCGAACAGGCAGTTGCCGACGATCGTATTCACGACTTTATGCGCCTGGCACTGGCGCATGTGATTGTGACGAAAGCCGGGAATATTGGCTTCGGCCCGGAGATATACTGTCGGCCGCCTCGTGACGATGCTGATGTCATTGGCGCATTTGTCAACACGGTTGAGCGGATGCTCGCAGATATACAACACCTTCAAACAACACGACCGCTCCCATTTCCACCTGCATATATGTACCAGGATGATGCGCGATCACTGTCGCGTCTTGACCACTGTCCACCCATTGGTATTGTGATTACCTCGCCACCCTACCCAAACGAGAAAGACTATACGCGCAGCACTCGCCTGGAGAGTGTTCTGCTTGGCCTGATCCAAACGAAACACGAGTTGCGGGCATTGAAAGCGAATCTCCTCCGTAGCAACTCACGGAATGTGTTTGCAGGGGATAGCGATGATATCTATATCAAAGATATTCCAGCCATTGTGCGTATCGCCGAAGAAGTTGAAGAACGACGGCTTGCATTAGGAAAAACATCAGGATTTGAACGCTTGTATCATCGGGTCGTTCGTCTGTACTTTGGTGGCATGTACCGCCATCTGGCAGCATTATTCCCAAAATTACGGCCCGGAGCACGTTGTGCGTATGTTGTTGGTGATCAAATGTCATTCTTCCGGGTGCATATTCGCACCGCACACTTGTTAGCTGACGTTGCCCACCGCGTTGGATATGACGTGGAAGGTATTGAGCTGTGGCGAACCCGGCGTGCTACGGTCACCAGGCAGGATTTGGCAGAGCATGTCCTTATTCTGCGCAAACCGACAACAAATAGGAGCTGATAGTGTCTACACGGAGGAAGAAAGAACAGCCTGAAGAGAACGTGAAACCTCAAGATTTATCGCGGTACGACGAAGTTCTGCTGGAAGTCTTTTTACGGCATTATCGTCAGGGAGAGCGTTATTTGAAATTTCACAAAGATGAGTTAGTAGAGATATGTAAACAGCGAGGTATTGCGATACGAAACATTCCAGACATTATTTACACTTACCGCTCGCGCAGAAGCTTACCTGATAGAATACTGTCCACAGGCTATTGGGCAATTGAGCCTGCTGGTCGCGGATCATACGCATTTCGACTGCTCCAAAATGCACCACATTTCGGTATCCCCTTCCATGATTTTGCACCTGTGGACATTTACAACGCAATCCCTGACGTGGTGGAAAAACTGCTACGAAATGATGAACAATCACTGCTAACGCGAGTTCTCTACAACCGTCTGGTAGACATATTTACCGGTTTAACGTGTTTTCACCTACAGAATCATTATCGCAGCTTTGTTGTGGGTATGGGTGAAGTTGAACTGGATGCTCTCTACGTTGGTGTAGATAAATCCGGCATGTTACATATTATCCCAATTGAAGCGAAAAGCCCGGCAGAGAACGAGATGATCGGTCGTATTCAGATCAGTCAGATGGCAAAACTTGTGCGACAAGATTTTCCCGACCTGCATCGTCGGATTCTTGCCATCAAACAACTGCATGATGGGACAATTGCTGTAGTCGAGTTTGATGATCGCATTGAACCAGATGAATTTAAGATTGTTTCAGTCAGCCGTTTTCGCCTTATAGAGATCTCCAAATAAGCACACGTTCTAACCGCTAACATCAAACAACTTTACCAGACATAGAGAGGATAGTTTCAGGTAGAACATGCAGACAAGTCTGATACACTTTCCGTCAATGTAACATTAACTCAAGTTGCCACCTATGATTGTGAGCAGACCACGGAGTCTGACTGTCAGAATAAACAGCCTGATGTTGCCCGCAACACCGTGTGGCGTAACCGCATGAGCGATGTGGGTAGCATTCGGTTCCCATGGACGTGCTACGTCACGACTCACGGTAGCAACCCGGTTTATTCACCTCCTCTGTGTCCTCCGTGTCTCTGTGGTGACAAAGGTAGCAACTTGGGTTATGCCAGGCAATTTCCCTCATCCGTTAACCCTCAACAACCGCAACACCTCTCGATAAGCCGGCAATGACGGCTGCGCACCTTCACGGGTGACCGCCAGCGCACCGGCTGCGTTTCCCCAACGGACAGCCTCCTGCGGCGATTTGCCGCTGGCGCTGGCAACGCAGAAAGCAGCAACAAACGCATCACCGGCCGCCACCGTATCGACAACCGGCACCTCGAACGCCGGTTCGTGGATGATCTGATCGGCTTCGGCCAGGACAGCGCCGGCTTCGGCCAGGGTGACCACAACATTGCGGACACCACGTTGTTGCAGATAGCTAATCGCGGTGCGCAGATCGGCTTCACCTTCGGCAAGGGCTTGTAATTCAAGTTGATTGGGAATGAGGAAATCAACCAGCCCCAACAGATCAACCGGTAACGGACGGGCCGGGGCCGGATTTAACACCACCGGAACACCGTGATGATGAGCCAGGCGGGCCGCCGCAATCACGACCTCAAGCGGGCATTCCAGTTGCATCAACAGCATATCAGCCGTTGCCAGCACCGACTCCGCACGTAACACATCCGCTTCCATTACCTGCATATTCGCACCCGGCGCGACAACTATCGTATTTTGACCGTGGGAATCAAGGGTAATCAACGCAACACCGGTGGGGGCCGTTGGGTCACGCTGAACAAAGGTGGGATCGACGCCGTGCTCTTGAACTGTTGCCAGCAGGGTATGACCGAACGCATCTACTCCCACCCGCCCGACGAGGTGGACACGTGCTCCCAACCGGGCTGCGGCCACTGCCTGATTTGCCCCTTTACCACCCGGAAAGGTTTGAAAATCACTACCAATTACTGTTTCCCCCGGTTGCGGATGGCGTGGTGCGCGTACCACCAGATCCATGTTTAGGCTACCGACAACCACAATGGTAGGAGTCATAGATGTGCTCCCTCAGAATTTCATCAACGAAGGCTCAGGTCAACATCATAGCAAATGTTGCCGGGAATAGTAATGGCGGGGCCGGCAAATAATTCGGTTCATCCTGACTGCAATCAGGCAATGCCGACTCGAATTCATACATTCCATGCCGAACACCTGACTGCTTCCTGGCAGCGCGAGCCTCCAGCTCATCCAGCACCGGCAACCGCCAGCACTACCTGCTTCCAACGGTGTATCGTAATACCGACCTGCATCGGCAATTCCCGTCCCTGGCGGGGATGGGGTTGGGCGGGGCCAGTTGCAGCGCTCTACTAGACGCAGCACGCCCGCTACTGCTCCCTACCGCCAGGCCAGCCCCGTAGGGGCTTCCACGACGTGAGGCAGGGTTTTAACCCGCCGACTCGCCGGCTCTCACCTCCAGCCCCGCTCCCGCACGCGGGCTATGTATCATCCGAGTTATGGGTCATGCGTAGAGCAGGGGCGGGTGAGGGTGGGGCCAGTCGCAGCGTACTACTCTCTTCAAGACTTTGCCTGCAATTCAAGCAGGCGACCACCGGCAAGGTGCTCTAGCTGGTGAATCACCCGATCACCGCCTAGCATCAGTTGGGCCAGTGCCTGATGCGGCAGTGCTATCACCTCTACCGGCGTAACGGCAACGACACTGGCAATCGGAGGAACACCACGGAGAAACTCCATCTCGCCAAAAAACTCGGTCGGCCCCAGACGGGCGATCAAACGAGCCGGTCCCCGCGGCCCTTGTGGCGTCTCTTCCTGCCGTAACACGGCTACCTGACCACGTGCGATCACATAGAGTTTTCCGCCAGGGCGACCTTGACGGATAATCACCTGACGTGCATCAACCGTTATCCGTTCGGCCTGCCGGGCCAACTCGCGCAATTGTGCCCGTGACAGATCGCTGAGCAACGGAACTCGTTCGAGCAGACGCATGCGAGCAAGTAGTTCAGCCCCCTCAGCAGTATGTGGTGCCGCTTCACGCAACATTCGTTGCAACTCACCTGCCGGTAAATAGAGGAGTTCGCTCTCGATAGTAGCCCGATATTCACACCGTATCACCTCTAGCCCTTGCAGCTCACCGAAATAGTCGCCACGGTGCAATTCACGCACCCGATCACCATCACGCTCCAGAATCTCGCCTGTCTCAACCACCCAGATGCCATCTGGTGGTTCGCCGGCGCGCAGGATTAGTTCGCCGGCGCAAACCCGCTGTGGCATAAAGGCCGCAGCCAGCGCTTTCAGCTCCTGGTCATCGCACGTCACGAATAACTCAATCTGGCGCAGCAATCGCATACGCGCTTCACGAGCATCACCAAAAGCACGCGAAATATCCTTCGCCCACGACATATGGGGCAGACAATGGCGATCAAGTGCTTCCCGTTCCGGCCACGGCAGCGCATCATACGCTTTCAAGAGTGCCTGTCGAGCAAAGGTACGACCGGCAAGCTGTTCCAGCGTCTTGATCGCATAGCGCAAGACCTCGGCATAACGGGTGCCCTGCACACCGAGCGGTTGTTCCATCACCACCGGGCTGATCCGTACCTGATCGCGATCAAATGTGATCTCCCAGTTGGCAGTTGCCGCCAGCACATCCATCCGATTGTCTAGTGCAGTCGTGCGCTGAATACCATAATTGTTACGTAGTAACCGGTATAGTCCAATATAGACATGGCGAAAGCCATCTTGCAAGCGGACACGTTCACCCAGTGCTGACTCTAACGGCCAGCTTAACTCACTCAGGCTAACATTATGTAGTGTAACCAGATGCGTTGCCCAGGCTGCCGCCCACAAACCTGCGGCCAAAACCAGTAGGGTCAAAGCTGGTAGTGTATTGCGCCACATCGGCAGCAATTCGAGCAAATAGCTGCCAATCTGAGCCAGAATCCCCAGCCAGAGCAACAACCAGCTCCAGAAGAGGCGGGAATCGCGTAAACTAATCAGGAGTGGTAACAGCAGTGCCTGTCCGATCAACCCGCTGTACACCGGAACTGCGGCAATCAATGCCCACCATGGACTGTATTCCGGGTGCGTCTGGCGAATCAGTTCGGCGGCAAGTGCACCGGCTGGAAAGGCAATCGTAAGCAGTAACGCACTGGCAATCAGTTCACTGCTGCGCTGCTGATGCAGATCAACATCAAGGAGAGCGACAAACCCCGCGAACAGCAACAACGCATAGCCTACAATCTCCATCCCCGACCAGAGACGGACGGCTGCCGGCACGATGAGATAGCCTGCCTGTGCAATCAGTTCGATAACACTTATCAATAAAAAACTGGCCAGCGCCCGATTGATCCAGGCTCCCTCGTAATCACGTTGTAAATACCACTGCATCACCACCGCGGCTATCCAGAGCGAGGTGAGGAGAACGCCGATCTCCAGACTCAACCCAAAGCGTAGTGGGAGAAGACCGACCATCAGCGCCAGCAAGCCAAATGTACCGGCAACAAACAATGGATTGCGGGCATAACCACGTCGGTTCAGCCAGGCAGCGGCGGCTCGCACTGCTCCCCAGCCGACCAAACCAACACCGATCAGTAACGGCCCGATGACCAGGACAACGAGAGCGATTGCCAGCAAACGCCCGATCAAACCGCCAGCCCATAGGTTACTGAGCATACCGGAAAACTGTCGCTGCCAGAACAGAATCGCCATCACGACGGCTACCACCGTGTAAATCGCACTTAACAGACCATAACCGGCAAAAATTCGCTCTTCGCGATTCAACGCGACCCCGGAACGCAACTTCTGCCAGAATGGCCCACTGATAAATGCCAGTGCCCGCTTACGCAGGTTGGGCAGACGCAAGGCGTCAACCAGGATAAAATAACCATCAAGTTCGAGCAGTGGATTGAAATTGAAGAGCGCGGTGAGATATGAGGCAGTCGCAATCCGTCGCATCCACACTCCACCGGTTGTTTCGGGTGCTAAGACAGCGATAATCGCAGCAACCGAACCGACCAGCAGGTCGCACAGCGGCCCGGCCAGCGAAACAAGCACACGGGCATTGCGTGGGGCCAGCCAGATGTCACTGGTATCAACAAACGCTGCCGGCATCCCGAAGTAGAGCATGATCCCGGCTCGCGATACCTGACGACCGAAGTGTTTTACCGTCAGGCCATGCGCAATCTCGTGCAACGTAAGGGTCACAAACAACGCCACACCCAAAAACAAAATGTCGAGGGCGAACGATTCATTGCTGATCAGTTCAATCTGTTGACCCGGCAAAAAGTAGCAAAGCAACCCAATCACGCAGATAATGCCGAGCAATATCGCAAAAACCCGATTGAAGAGCCACCGTCCGCCCCAACGGTAAAGCAATTCAAACACCCCATCAGTATGCGACAGGGTAAACGTATGACCATGGGTAAGGCGCAATAGACGCTGTCCCCAGCCTTCAGCCGTATGCCGTTCGAGGCGAGCGCGTATATGTCGATAGATGCCGACCGGACGATCAACAAGAAATCCCTGCACCCGTAATGTCTCAACCAGTCCGGCAACCGGCAACAACTGCTTGAAGCGCACAAAACCCATCATCGCCAACTGTGCGATGGTTTGCGTTCCATCCATCGCCTGCCAGATTTCCCGTTCTGCAGGGCTGAGGCGCAGGTAGTGTCCGCCTGGACTGCGTAACACCGTCACCTGCTGGTCACCCTCGTGGACGGTCTCCTCGATCACACCATCGATGCGCTGCGGTCGGTATTGCACCGGATCAGCTCGCTGCCGGAGAATACTCCATACCCCACCTTCCCCGCCAGGCGTGGTGTGTAGCCGACGTTGCAAACTCTGGTATAGCAAGCGTTGCTGAGCAGAAGGAGTAGTTATCTGCTCTTCGATTGCTGTCCAGAGACGATGACGAGAAGTCAACAATGGTGTCATACAATTGCTCACGATGACATATCATCGTCATGAACGAGCAAGAAATATCGCATTCTCATCATAACAGGTATGTCCAGGATTGCCGACTCTTGGGTTGGAGTGTACGTTGCTGAGAAAATAGGAACTAGAAAATAGAAAGAAATGGAGGTTATTATTTTGGCATGCGGCAGTCTCGTTTTCCCACACCAATGCAGACGGGATTGATAGCCACGGGTAAATGCATACAATGTCATCGCTTGAACTATACCGCCATCGGCAATGCTTGACGCCCGATCTGCACGTCGGCTACAATGATGACCCTGACAATTGGAGTTAGCTGCAAGGGAGCACATCATGACCACACATACTGATACGGCACGGTTGCCCACCGATTACATGCCGGGTCCGGTTCCTGGCCCACGAGCGCAGGAGCTGGTGGCTCGCGATCACACCGTCATTGCCCCGCTTGGACGGGTGTACCCCCTGGTGATTGATCATGCGCAGGGCTGTGAGGTGTGGGATGTCGATGGCAATCGCTTCCTCGATATGAATGCAGGCATTGCAGTTTTGGCGGCCGGTCATTGCCATCCGCGTCTGATCCAGGTGGCCCAGGCACAACTTCAACGTTTCACCCACATGGCAGGTACCGACTTCTACAACGAACCGATGGTGCGTGCTGCCGAGAAGCTGGTCTCACTAATGCCCGGCGGCAAGGACTGGCAAGTCTTTTTCACGAACAGTGGCACGGAAGCGGTTGAAGCCAGCATTAAACTGGCCCGATATGCAACCGGTCGCCAGAACATCATTGCCTTCTACGGCGCATTTCACGGTCGTAGCTACGGCAGCCTTTCACTTACCGCGTCCAAACCGCGTCAACGCCAGGGGTTCTTCCCTCTGCTGCCCGGCGTTAGTCACACCTACTATCCCAATTGCTACCGCTGCCCGATCAATCTTCGTTTCCCAGAGTGCGATATTGCCTGCCTTGATCTGATCGAGCGCACGTTGTTCAAGACCACAACACCCCCGGAAGAAGTTGCCGCCATCATTATCGAGCCGATCCAGGGTGAGGGTGGCTATGTAGTGCCGCCTCCTGGTGCGCTGGCTCGTCTGCGCTCAATCTGTGATCGTTACGGCATTCTGCTGATCGTTGATGAGGTGCAGAGCGGTGTAGGTCGTACCGGTAAGATGTGGGCTTTTGAACACGAGGGTATTGTGCCTGATATTGTGGCTTCGGCCAAGGGACTGGGTGGTGGCTTGCCGCTGGGTGCCATGATCGCCCGTAGCGAGCTGGCCCACAAATGGCAACCCGGTTCACATGGCAATACGTATGGTGGGAATGGCCTGACCTGTGCGGTCGCGTATGAGCTGCTCACGCTGGTTGAAGAGGAGTTGATGGACAATGCCGCCACGGTTGGTGCCTATCTCCTCAAACAACTGCAAGCCCTTCAGCAGCGGTTCCCACAGATCGGGGCAGTGCGTGGGCGTGGCCTGATGATCGGTGTCGAGTTTGTCGATAGTCAGGGCAATCCCGCCAGTGCGCTGGCCGATGCAGTGATGGTCGAGAGTTTTCGCAAAGGACTGCTGGTACTTACCTGCGGTGCCTCAACAATCCGCTTTTGCCCGCCATTGACCCTGACCAAAGCGCAGGCCGATGAGGCCGTAGCCCGGTTTGCACTGGCAATTGAAGCCTGTCTGACTGCGTAGCCAGGGCAGAAGGAGGGCAACCCACGGCGAATGTGGGTTGCCCCGTGTTCAAAAATAAGCTGATGGCAACGTCCTCATCCCGGGTTATATGATGCACGTCTTGCGCGACAGCGGTATACTAAGAATAGAGATGTAGAGCCTATCCCAAAAATCTACCAAAGCTGGTGAAGACATTTGTCTGCTTATCGAATAGATGGATTATCTGGATAGACTTGTAGTAAGATCAGTAACACTATTGGTAATAGTTGAAACGATACTGTCAAATACGAGTGACAGGTCTCGCGCATGACCTCACCTGGAACAACAAATTCGCCAGTCATCTTTGGCCGTTATCAGGTCCACGAGGCGCTGGGAGAAACACGCCTCGCGGTGGTGTACAAAGCAACCGATTTGCGGCTTCAGCGACCGGTGTTTGTGCATCTGTTACGGAAGTCTCTTCTCGGTAATGACCAGAAGCGGCAGCAGTTTCTCGCTGAAGCGGCCCAAAGTGCCCGACGCTCACATCCTGTCTTCCTGGAAGTGTTCGACAGCGGAGAAAGCAATGGTCGCCCCTTCCTGATTACAGAAGCTGCTGAAGGCCGCCCACTGTACGGAATTGGTGCCTTGAGCGTTACCCAGGCTCTCAGCATTGTACACCAGGTGGTCGATGCCATCGCGCTCTGCCAGCGCCAACGTTCACCCGAACTCCCGCTGGGATTGTATCATCCCCCCATTAGCAGCGCAAACCTGTTACTCGTCGGTGATAATCAGGTCAAACTCGTCGAGAGCTGGCACCTTTCACCTGCCCTGGTACCCGCCGATCTGGCCTACTATCGTGCACCCGAATTAAGCACCGGTCAGGCAGCCCAACCGGCAAGTGTGGTATATGCATTGGGCATCTTACTCTTTGAACTGATTACCGGCCAGCGACCGATCCGCGGTGAGGATGCCAAAACAACCGCGTTAGCACACCTCACCCAGTCTGTCCCCTCTCTGGCACGGATACGCCCAACGATGTACGTACCTTCACTTGACGATCTTATTGCGCAGGCGACCGCTCGCGAACCAGGGCAACGCTTCGCCGATGCGCAGGTGTTTGGCACTGCTATCAACAATCTCTGGCATCAGTTGACCGTACCTACCCGCCGTCTCTCTGTGAATCGACCAGAAGTGGCCCAGGTTGCATTGCCAGCACCAGAACGAACAGCAACGCCGCGTGGCAGCACCAACCCCGTTCGTACACCGGCTCCTTCGCGCTCGCAAAACCTGCGCGACCGCTTCAGTCAGGCTATAACCGCTGCCTTCGACATTGATCAATTTCGCCGCCAGGATCGGCGGCGCAGCCTGACCGGCTGGCTTATCATGATATTGCTGTTACTCACCGTTGCCCTTGGATCATATTGGGCAGTAACCTGGGCCTTTGATCGCTTGAATCTAAGTGCGCCACGCCTGCCGGAATTACCCGCATGGCAGTGGCCCGATCTCAACCTTACCGGCCAAGACACCCCGGAACTATACGTCGTGAATATCAATGAGGGTTTAAATTTACGTTCTGCACCAAATACCCGACCGGAGACAATAGTGATGGTTGTCCCCAACGGTACAGTCGTGCGTAAGCTGAAAGGCCCGGTGATGGCCGATAATATTCCATGGTTAAAAGTGCGGTTTGAACTCAACGGCCAGGTGATCGAGGGCTGGATGTCGATGAACTATCTGCGTCCACAACAGTAAGTTCTAGCAGCGTTGAAACGTCGATTAAGCGTGGTATGATAGGAGGCGGTGTGGAGCAGGAAGCGGAGAAGCGCGAATTGCTCGGTGAACGGGTAAAAATTCGTCCATGGCGACGAGCCGATACATTGATGCAAGAGCGCTGGCCGCGTTATAGCGAACCGTTCAGTGCCTTGTGGAATATCCCGCGTCCTTATCAGGCTGATCGCGATGATCAGTTTTGGACAGGTGCAACCGAGGCGTGGGCCATTGAGTTGAGGTCAGGGACGTTGATCGGTCGCTTATCGTTACGAGAATTTGATCGCCAACGTCAGTCGGCACGGTTAGGTATTTCCCTGGCCCAGCCGTATGTCGGTCAGGGTTTCGGTGGGGAAGCACTGCGCCTCTTCCTGGCCTACTACTTTGGCTCGCTTGGTTACCAGCGTATGGTCCTCGATGTGGCGGCTTTCAATCGACGGGCAGTGCGTTGCTATCAGCGGTTGGGGTTCGTTGGTTTAGGCAGTGAATGGCGCCATATTGGTAATGAGCCTGTGTTACGCTTATTAGATGAAGAACAGTATAAACACTTGCGCCCTTACTTTCGGCGCAATCGCTTTGATGCACAGGTTGAGTTTTACGAGATGGAATTAACCCGCGAGGCGTGGCTAGCCGCCGGTGGTGCACTTATGTAAGAGGAAACCATGTCACTTATCGCCGGAAATCTTGCAATCGTTCAACGTTTACTCGACGGCGATCAGATAGCCTGGGCGGTTATCGGTGGAGCAGCAGCTCATGTGTATGGTGACCGCCGTCCTTTGAATGATGTAGATATTTTGGTACAACGACAAACATTGTCGCGGATCGTCAATCTATTGCAGCAATCCCATAAAGCGGTGCAATCGGATGGTTCGCGCGTGATCTGGCGTGGTATCAAAGTATTTGAGGACCTTAGCGTGCGGCGATCCGGCACCAGTCATCCATTCTGGCTTGACGATCTCATGCAGGAACGACGACGTCGTGTGCCACTCCTCGGTGCCCAGGTGTTTCTGGCCGCACCTGAAGATATTGTGGCCCACAAATTGTTATTACAGCGTGGGCCTGAACAGGGTAAGCACGATACGCAGGATGCGGCTGGGATCATCCGGCGTCACCAGCTTGATGTAGATTATCTGATCATGCGTCTCCAACGCATGAATGCACTCGACATCGTGCGTCCCCGTCTCCTCGATTTCGGAATTGCCATACCGTAGCATCGCGAGGTCAGTTCAGACGAGCAGCGGCGTTACGGTTTCACCATGCTGCTTCGGCTCGTTTATCGAGCGTGTGATGATCAAGCGCACTCGATTCCTGTCCGAAACATCTGCTGAAGCAAAAGGCGAGGGCAATCCCCTCGCCGTCTCACCAGAGTATAGACATACAGCTTATTCGATAGGATTTTATTAATTGGTCTGACAGTGCGCACAACGCCCAAAGAGCTGCAAGAGATGCCCCTCCACACTAAAGCCAGTTTCAGCCGCAACCCGGTTCAGCAAATTATCGAGATCGCACCCTTCAAAGCTGGTGACCGCACCACACCTGGTACAAACCAGGTGATGTAGATGACCAGGATGGCAGGGTACATACCCCTCTTCGCCGACCGGCCCGTGAATACGGGCCAACCAGCCACTGGCGTGAAGTTGTTCAATGGTGCGATAGACGGTTGCCCGCCCGGGGGTTTCACTGTGCGTACACAGATCGGCGTAGAGCTGTTCGGCACTGAAAGGAGCACGGTATGACGCAATCGTTTCAATCACCCGCATGCGAGGAACGGTAATGCGCAAACCGGTACGCTGCCATGCAGCCCGAACACTATTGAGCCAGGCCTGGGTATCGAGCGACGGTTGGGGTGATGAAGAAGCATTTGTGGTCATAGTGCTTTGTGTCCAGGCGCAACGCTTTCAGCACGAGCATTGCACCACTGTTGTTAGCGCGTATACGATGGATATAGGGCGGCCACAAGGGCCGCCCCACAGGCATCACACCACTGTTCGTTAGCGCGTATGCGATGGAGCAACCGGCAATAGTGCCAGGTGGCGTGCTCGCTTAATCGCAACCGCCAGGCGGCGCTGCATCTTAGCCGAGACACCGGTACGGCGACGGGGGAGAATCTTGCCTTGCGCCGTCAGGTATTTCTGCAAGCGCTTGACATCCTTGTAGTCCGGGACAATGCCCAGCTTGGTGAATTCACACTCGCGGCGGCGCGAACGAGGCCGACCTGAAGCTCGCGAACGACTCATTGATTGTCTCTCTCCTTATATCTTTCGACACGACATATTTGTTTTAAGCCGTTTTCTAGTATACCATATCTTGACCGATCAGTGCGCAGAGACGCCGGCCGCCTAAACCTTGAGCCTGGGACGCTGCATATGCCATTCGGTCAGACGCTGATAGGCATCACCTACCCGTAGCAGCGTGGCTTCATCGAAGGGGCGTCCGATCAGTTGCAGACCTACCGGCAGACCCTCACTGCAACCGCATGGTACAACCAACGCCGGTACACCGGCCAGGTTGATTGGCAATGTGCAGACATCGCTCAGATACATTGCCAGCGGATCGTTGATCTTCTGACCAATTGGAAAAGCAACGGTTGGCGAGGTCGGTGCTGCCAACAGGTCTACCTGCGTAAACACCTGCTCAAAGTCGCGCTTAATCAACGTGCGCACCTGCTGGGCGCGCCGATAATAGGCATCGTAATACCCTGCGGAGAGGGCATACGTGCCGAGCATGATGCGGCGCCGGACTTCAGGGCCAAATCCCTGACCACGGGTCTGTTCGATCTGCTCCCACATCGTTTCACCCTCGGCCCGGAAGCCGTAGCGCACGCCG
The DNA here is from genome assembly GCF_034434295.1 of Chloroflexus sp. Lineage (GTDB taxonomy): Bacteria > Chloroflexota > Chloroflexia > Chloroflexales > Chloroflexaceae > Chloroflexus. The sequence continues at coordinate 35,482 of NZ_DAOTZQ010000102.1, read as the reverse complement.
TCGAAACGGGCAAGGTTGGCACTGGCTTCGGCGGGGGCAATGATGTAATAGGTGGGTAACGCATATCTGGTGTGTGGCAACGAGACATCGACCAGGATCGCTCCCAGATCGCGCAACACCTCGATAGCAGTACGGGTAGCTGACTCGACACCAGGCTCCATCCCTTCAACAAAATATTCACGGGGAATACCGATCCGCAACCCGCGAATGTCACCGGTCAGAGCTGCGGTGTAATCGGGAGTATCAATGGGAGCACTGGTGCCATCACGCGGATCATGGCCGGCGATGACGTTGAGCAGTACCGCCAGATCGGCAACTGTCCATGCCATTGGCCCGATTTGATCAAGTGATGATCCATATGCAATGAGACCATAGCGGCTAACCCGGCCATACGTCGGCTTAAGACCGCTGATTCCACAGAGCGCAGCCGGTTGACGAATTGAACCACCAGTATCGGTTCCCAGAGTAGCCGGCACCTGACCGGCGGCGACTGCTGCCGCGCTACCACCACTGCTCCCGCCCGGAACCCTGGTTGGATCCCACGGGTTGGTGGTAATCTGATAGGCACTATTCTCAGTGCTCGAACCCATAGCAAACTCATCGCAGTTGAGTTTACCGACCAGAACGGCCCCCGCCGCAACAAGGCGCTCGATCACTGTGGCATTGTACGGGGGGCGAAAACCGGCCAGAATCCGTGAGCCGGCAGTCGTCGGAACGCCATCAGTGCAGATAACATCTTTGATCGCGATTGGAATGCCGTCGAGCGGCCCGAGTGAGCGTCCTTTTTGCCGCCGTTCATCGGCAGCCCGTGCCGCGGCCAGAGCTGCATCTGGTGTGAGATGAAGAAAGGCGCGGATTGTCGGTTCAGTAGCGTTGATCCGGGCCAGACAGGCTTCGGTAAGTTCCACCGCCGTGATGTCGCCGGCAGCAAGTGCTGCTTGTGCAGCAGTGACGGTGAGATGATGTAGTTCAGTCATATCGCCTCCAGTGGAGTCGTGGCGCATAGTCGCTCTATTGTACCAGACTTCGCCCTGGCAGAGATAGTGTCCATCAGACCGCCGAACAGGACGATCTGCAAAAAGAGGATCTTATATCAAATCGGTTTATAGGGGCAACGCATGCGTCGCCCCTACGATTCCGCCAACCATTCACCGGCGATTCGCCGCTGATACACTCGGTAATGCCTCAGCACACGGATCACACCTGAACAGTGCATATTGTTGAGCAAGATTTGGTCTTATGCATGCAACAATGCGTGTCCAGCATCTCATCGACTGCTCCGGCTAACTGAAGAAGACACGGCTTACCTGGCCACGTGTGGCTGAGATGTGATCACCCCATTCATCATCTTCTGTTCAGTTAATCGAGGGTGCCTTCTTCAACATAGCGAGTTAGCTCACTGACACTCAGATTTGCGATACCGAGCTTTTCGAGCGTGCGCCCCCGCCGCCAGTAATCGGTACGATGAATAATACACGCCAGGCGAATGATACTATCAATACCAGGAACGGCCACACCATAGCGTTGCCCGAGTGCGGCAATCGGAACCAGGCTCATCGGGACATCCTCAAAGATATACCGATGATGTAGGGTTGGCGGTGCTTTGATGCCATAATACCCCGGTTGATTCTGGATCGCTTCGTACAGCGAATCACCGGCTGCGTTGTATGCCATGAGCAACCATTCCTGAGCGGTACGGGCACGGATACCGAGCGCCGCAGCCACTGTGACGCGCTCTCGGTCGAGAACCTCTAGTACACGGGCAACCGATGGGGTAACACCGTCAATGTAGAATTGAAAATCACCGCGGGTTGATTCGATCCGACCGGCATTGAGTAATGTCAATGCCGGGTGAAAGATTGCGCCCATATTGTTCAGGCCGGTCCGCAACACATTCCCGCCATCGATATATTGGGGAAACGCATCACGTAACACCCCCAACACATCACCAGTGCGATTGGCCGGAAGCGCAGCTAATGGCACTGCTTCTTTTATCCGAAAAATGCGCGCCTGCGCCGGGCCGTCAGAGCGGCTGGCATAAATGAACGTTTCCGCCTCGGCAATGGTAACATCTGCTCGACACCGTTCATCACGCAACACTTTGGCTACTTCAATCGCCCCGCACGTACGTCCGGGATGGAGAATGATGATCTGCCCATCACGCAGATGCGGTGCCATAACACGGGCTACCTCTGCATGCGCTGATGAGGGGATCACGATCATAGCCACATCGCAGTGCTCCAATGCCTCCCGCATATCTGACGTCACGCACGCAAGCTGTCCAAATCCGTGGGGACCGGTTTCTCCTGCCTCGAGTTCAATGCCTCGACGTTGACGAATTGCTTCCACATGAGCAGGAGTCCGATTGTACAGGGTGATCTCGAACCCCATGAGGGCGAGGTGGGCAGCCATCGCTTTCCCACCATTGCCCGCACCAATCACAGTGTAACGGGTTGAGGGTGCCATAGATGTTGCTCTCTCTTATCTGGAGGTCTCCATCGCCGAACGACGATCCATAATCTGCTGAATGCGTTGCTTTTCATCAAGAGGACGCCCTCGTTCATCAACAGCCACGCACATGCCATTAATGAAGCGAGTAACGACCCGACCAGGAGCAAAGGGATTGTTGCGCAACTGAGGGGCATCGAGTAAACCAACCGTAACCGCTTTCGTTAAGGTCACCGGATCGATCAGGGGATCGGTCACACCGGCGGGTGCGAGTTGAGTAATCGCATCCAGCAGGTAGTGCGTCTCTTCCACCAGTTGCGCGGCGCGTACCTGAACGACAGGGTCGGCGGTCAAATCAGGTTGGCCACGCAGCGCATTTTCGATGGCACGCCGTGCCATGCCACAGGCCTCGATAATATCCTCGGCAGTAGCGGCATGATGCGCTTCCGTATGTCCAACAACATGAACAATGTGCGGGCGTAGCGCCATTTGCAAGTAGACACTCGTCGCCAGATGTGCCCGTGAGGCTGTCTGATCAACCGGGTAACTCAGTAATCCGGTACGGGTCTGCTTCCAGATACGGAAGTCTGGGCCTGTCAGAGGCTTTGTTATTTCGATCACCGCCAGCATTTTTGCCAGGTCCATCGCATCGGAGAGTCCTGGCGGGCTGTTAAACATCAATTGCGCAATATAATCGCGCACCCCAAAAGCCCGCGCATTGTACGCGGAGAGGTAGGCACTGGCGACAAAGACAGTATCAGGCGCATCTCGCATCCCCCAATGATGAGGTTCATTTAGCTCAACCGGGATATTCCGCTCGCCATACCAGCGCATAACCGTCTGGTGTTCGCGGATCGATCCTTCCAAATCCCACGGCCCGCGTCCATCCATTTGGTTAAACCAGAAGAGCGGGATGGCACACCAGGCAATGTTGATCGTTTCGACGTACATCTCGGCCAGGCGGACAAAATCATCAGTGCCGGAATAGGTTCTCAACAAGGGGTAGTTCCCCCGCCGGCTGGCAGTATAGAGTGCACGATAGTCATCTGCACTGCGCACCGGTACGCCACCCGCACCTCTACGCGCCGGGGCTTGACGGTCAGGACGGAAGAAGTTCTCTTGCGCATCCTGGTCGATGCCCAACGAGATAACATCAAGGCAACGAGCCTCTGCAATCCGGGCAATGCCGTCAATGGTAGCCTGCATCGTCGGCAAACCGAAGTGGTGACGAATGAGCGGGTAAGGCGATTTCCAGCGAATACGCTCAACAGTGTGTTGGGGAAAATCGGCTTCAGTTGCTGTAGCCAGACATTGTCCGCGCAGGTATGCCAGTACCTGATCGGCAGACTCACTGCCATCGAAGACCTGCTCGAAGAAACCGAGGGTAATCGCCTTTGCTGCCAGAGGTGGGGTTCCGGCGAAGGCGAAGCGTACCCCGGCGGCGTGCAATTCATCAGCAGCTTCAGCAAAACGCCCTAGCAGATGAGCACCGGTCTCCGGTGTCAGGCGGTACGATACACCGACCAGATCTGCCTGTTCGTGGCGGGCAGCATCAATGACTCGTTCAATCGGCGTCGCCGGGCCGAGAAAGACGGTACGCCAGCCCGCCTCTTCCGCCAGTCGCAAAAAATTCATTACCCCTGCGACATGCACACACTCACCCAGTGCGGCGGCAACAACTGTTTTCTGTTTTGCCGTCATCTGATTGTTCCTTTCCTGCTATTTTGTCCACTACGTAGCTTGTAGTCGAACGATAGCCAACAGAGGTGTACGGAAGGCATATCCGGTACCCGGTTACCGCATCCTGATAGCCTGTAGTGTTTTGTCGGGGATACAACACAGAGTAACGTCATGGCTTGCCGGCTGATAGTACCCTCATTGTAGCATCTTGCCGCCAGATGTTGCACTATTGTGAAACCATGTACAGATGTTGGTCACCAGGATGCATTGCAACTGTGTCGAACAATCCCGCTGAGATGCAGTATCCGCTATGTGTAAAGTGACTTCCTACAACGTGCCGGGGTAAACCCTGCGGCTGCACGGTGACTCATCCGCCATCTGTGCAGGATCGGGCGTCCTCCCTGGAACTTAATTTCATAAAAGCTGTGCTGTTGTGCACCCAGGCGGTCGCACAGGCGCATGAACGCTTTGCCAATCGCCAACGACAGCATATCCTGCTCCCGACACGCCGGTATGCAGTGCTGACGATCATCGCCGGCACCACCACGCGCTAGATAGATTGGCTTACCCGCTCGTCAGGCGCGTGTCGCAGCGTTTGGAGTGCGGCAGCATGGCTGCCGCACCAGCCGTGCTCGCGATCAGGTACGTGTCAGGTCGTTGACCCTGCTGGTCGCGGGGATGCTGTGTGTTCTCGTCACAACCATGTGGTCTGTCAGTAATTAATGAGATAACTTCTAAAACCGGTACTCCTCACCGGGAACGCACGCCGCTGGCTCGCTTCCCACCCGGTACGCGCAGGATCGGGAGTCCGCACCAAAGCCGGTACTCCTCACCGGGAACGCACGCCGCTGGCGTGCTCAGACAGGATGAGTAGAACTTATTTCATAACAGCTATGCTGTCTGCATCCAAACCGTCGCACAGGCGCATGCACGCTTGCCAATCACCAATAACAGCCTACCCTGCTCCTGGCCCGTCAGCAGAGCGCAGTTCCGGTTGTGCCATCACGCGCTAAATGAGTTGCCTTGCCTGCTCGTTATGCGCGTGTCGCAGTATTTGGAGTGCGGCAGCCATGCCGCCGCAGCAGCTATGCTCACGATCCGGCGTGTGTCACCCCGTTGACACCATCACGAAGTCGGTCAGTAATGAATGATATAACCTTTAGTAGATATTTCTGAAATAATCCTCACTGAAGCCGGTGCTACCCAACAATTCGCACTCAAGTTAACCAAATTTGTACTGGCTTCGGCAGTCACAACGATGTAGGATGTAGTAGCATGAATTCATAGTGAGAATCTGACACCTGCAACCAGCGCATTACGGAAGATCGAGTCGGTCACGCTATATGTCACGTCTGGTATCACGACCTGCACAACGTTACTTAAAGCTGATACCGGAGTCCCGTAATGTATCTGCTACGATGTCACCAATAGTGAGAACGACTTTTGAGGATACCAGGGTGATATGGCATATCGCCTGTAGTGAGGTAGCAACGCATGGTGTCTCTCGTGTACCAGACTTCGACCCGGCGGGTTGCGTACTGGCCGCGCCGGCTCTCAATACTCTTCTGCATCGTGCTGCTGATAACTGCGTGGCCAGCACAATCTGGTGCTGCGTATGAAGCACCATCAGCTACACTGGCAAATCTGGTTTGCTTCGATGCGATTGAGGACGTAGCCATTGATCGCTCGCCCTCCTCATCACCCTGGCGACCACTGCGGAACGAGGTCAGTTTCACCACGGCGTCTGCCCGCGTCTTTTCACCACCCCAGGCCATCTTTCTGGTCGAGGATGACGATGGCGACGGTGATGGAGGTATCGATATTGATGCCTTCGGGCAACAATTTTCAATACCACCAACTACCGAACAGATCATCGGTTCCTTACGGTATCGGATCGTGCCGGATGCGCTCGGCCCAAGCGATAGTGTGACCATTTCGCTCAATCTACCTGATGACCCTACACCTGCCGGACGTGTCTTTACCGTGGATATTCCGCTCAGTGGCCGGGCCGATGGTAACTGGCGCAGTTTCACCTGGGCAGCCACCGACGTGGCATCGCTGGTCGATCAAGGCGCTGCACGATTGCAGATCACGATGCGCGGCGTCAATGACGGTACCGCACTCGCGCTTTCGTTCGATGACATTGAAGCCCAGGTATGCACACGCACACTTGCGACCCTGGGTGGCCGGGTTAGCCAGCTCAACCGGGACGCAGCCGATCTGAGCGACGTTCAAGTCCTCCTGGTACGCTCCGACACGAATGGTCAGACGGTCGTTGCCACCGCCAGTGCGGCACCTGTAGATGATGGGTTTCGCTATCAGTTCGATGTACCACCACTCGCGACTGGTCAAAGCTATCAGGTCTGGTTTGTCAATCAGCCATTGAGTGGGAGTCGTGATCAGCGCCGTCTTGGTCTCCTGGCAGGGCCAGTTGTTAGCGAACTGGCTGCCGGTGAAGCGATTCTCGATCTCGACCTGAAGCTTAGTTCACCACGCCTGCTTGCTCCACAACCTGGTGCCCGCCTGGTGCTGCGCGATGACAATCCGGTGCGTCTTTCCATCGAACCGCGAGACAGCGAAGACGAGTTGTATCAGATTTGTCTCTACGATCCGGTTGTGATTGTCCCGGAAACCGGCTTGCCACCGCAATTGTGCAGTCCACTGCTCACCGCGGATGAACCGTACATTGATCTCGTGCCGGCCAGTTTTGCCACCTTCCCCCTGCGCTACGGCCATCCGTACCGCTGGTACGCCATCGTTCACGACAATCGCGGCACAGAGCAGTTGCCCGCCTACGGTTACAGCTTTGCCGAACGTACTATCACATTTCTGCCTGAATCTCCTTCGTTGCCGGTACGACCGGTCGATGACGAAGGATTGCCGGATGGTCTGCCGCCGGCAAGCTGGACGGTGTTAATCTATGTTGCGGCTGATAACGCACTCGGCGACCCATTACGCACCAGTGCTGTTGCACGCCCGGATTTTGAGCTAGAGCGCCTGCGCTCATTGGCGACGACCTATCCCAATCTTTCGATTGTGACCTTCTACGACGGTTATGGGATTACCGGTGGTCAGATGTGTGCCTTGCGTGATAGTACCGTTGATTGCCGGAACCGATTAGAGCCAAACAGTGCCGATCCGGCGACACTGCGGGACTTTGTTACCTTCGGCCTAACCGAATTTCCAGCCACTCGTACCATGCTGGTGCTCGTTGGCCCGGCTCACCCGGCACTCGGTTTTGGCAGTGATGAGTCGGTCGCGAATACACCGACCATGGCGATTGCCGATCTTGGTACAGCGCTGACTAATGCCACCACAACTGCGGCAAAGCGCATTGATCTGATCCTGATGCAGGCACCCCTCACGGCCAATTTAAATACGGCATTGGCCCTGGCACCGGCGGCTGATTATCTGGTCGCACCGCCTGGGCAAATCTGGCGCACCGCCTGGCTCAACCGCGTGTTGAGTCGTCTTAATGCGGCTAACAACGCTCCGCGGACAGTTGCGATTGATCTGCCGGCATTGTACGGTAACGCCGTGCGGGCCGATGGTGTTCTGCGTGAATATGCGCTGACGGCCCTCGACCTTGCGCGTGCTGATGAAGTGAAGGCGGCACGCGATGCACTGGCGGTTGAATTAACACGTGTCCTCAATGAGCGCGCTGCCGTAATGCAATTGTTGCTGATTGATGTGCGTACCAGCAGTACAGCTTATGATAGCTCAGGAAATGGACTGATTAATGCGATGCGGGACTCGCTTGGCGAGCGCTTCCCGGCACCGGAAGATGCCTTTATCGATCTTGGTGATTTTGCGGCAGCTCTGGCCACTGCGCCGGCGGTACAGGCCGCCGATCTGGCAGCGGCCCGTACCGCAACACTGCACCTGAGAAATGCCCTTGGTGGAAGTGCACCACTGGTTATAGCCACCCGCAGGCTGGCAAACGGACAGGTCGGGCTACCAGAGTTACCCATCGGTGCTGGTCTAGCCGAATTATTCCCTCACCACGCTCTCTTGGGCACACAACCGCTGCAGGTCGAATATCTGCTGTATCGTGGACAAAACGATGACTGGAGCGCCTTTGTTCGTCAATACCTGGCAACAGATCGACCAGTTGGTATTGGCGGCGTCACTGATGTCCCAACCGGTGGCACGCCGTTCCCGCTCATTACCGGACTACCACTGGCGTATGATCGCTATCTGCCAATCGTTGCCCGATAACCATTGCACGCTAAACAGCGCGACACGGGGATACCTGCACGCTCTCTGCAGGGGTAGGCGCAGATGTTGCCTGCACCTACCCTACTCCATAGGATGGAATAAATCATCTCCCGCCCCTTATGCCAGCGCGGGTAAAACCGGCTCCGGTCAGCCTGTGTGGTTGCCAGTTGGCGAGAGAGGTTCTACTCAGGAAATTGCCTCTACCCCGGCAGCAAATTGCTGTTGATACAGATCGTAATACGCTCCGCGCAAGGCCAACAGCTCCTGATGCGTACCACGTTCGACAATCTGACCGTTCTTGACCATCAGCACCAGATCGGCATTACGGATTGTACTCAAGCGATGAGCAATCACAAAGCTGGTGCGTCCTGCCAACATCTGATCAAACGCTCGCTGAATGATCCGCTCGGTGCGGGTGTCAACGCTACTGGTCGCTTCATCGAGGATCAGAATGCGGGGATTGGCCAGCGCTGCGCGCGCAATCGCGATCAGTTGCCGTTGCCCTTGACTAAGACCGGTACCTCGCTCACCGAGGATCGTCTGGTAGCCGTCGGGTAACCGCTCGATGAACTCGTGTGCGCCAACCAGTTGGGCAGCAGCGATGACCTCGTCGTCGGTGGCAGACAGGCGTCCATAACGGATATTGTTCATCACTGTATCAGCAAACAGGAAGGTATCTTGCAGCACAATGCCGATCTGTGAACGCAGGCTGGCAGCAGTCACGGCACGTACATCATGGCCGTCAATTGTCACCTGCCCGGCGCTGACATCGTAAAAACGCGGGATGAGATTGACCAGCGTGGTCTTGCCGGCACCGGTCGGGCCGACGATAGCGATGGTTTGTCCCGGTTCAGCGATAAAACTTACATCACGCAGCACCGGCTCACCCGGTTTGTATTCGGCCCAAACGTGATCGAAGACGACTCGACCCTGGATCGGCGGTAGCGGATACGCATTCGGCGCATCAACCAGATCGGGTTGGATATCGAGAAGCCCGAAGATGCGCTCGCCACCAGCAATCGCATTCTGCACGTTTGTCCAGAGGGTGGCAATTTGCTGAATGGGCTGATTGAAGCGCTGCACATACTGAATGAAGGCAAAGATCGTCCCCAGTGAAATGATCCCGGTACCGAAGAGTGGCGCATTGCGCAGCGCACTCAGCGCACCGACAACCACAACGATAGCAATAGCCACGTATCCCAGGGCTTCCAGTACCGGGTTCAGGGCACTGGTGAAGCTGGCCGCGCGAATATTGGCATCGCGGTTGGCGGCATTAGCCCGTTCAAACTGGGCAATGCTCTCTGCCTCACGGTTGAAGGCCTGTACTTCGCGAGCGCCAGCAATACTCTCTTGCAAACCGGCGTTCACATTGCCCATTTGTTGCCGACTGGCGCGAAATGCGCGCCGGGCCTGGGTGGAAAAATAGAAGGTTGCCAACATCATAAATGGCACCACACTCAGGCTGATCAGCGCATACGGTAGATTACTCTGCACCATCGCATTGATGGTCAAACCAATCTGCAAAAAGCCGCTGACAACGCTCAGCAAGGCAAAACTCAGGGCTTGCTGAATCGTATCGGTGTCGCTGGTAATCCGGCTCATCACATTACCGGCTTCGTTGCGTGCAAAATAACCCAGCGAGAGCCGATGAATGTGCGCGAAAACATCCTCTCGTATCTGCCGGAGTGCTCGCTGCCCAACCCAGTTCATACTGAAGAAGGCCAGGCCCTGGAGAAAAGCACCACCGATAAACACAACCAGCAACCAACCGACCAGGCCGGTCAGCCCGCTCAGACGGTTGGCATTCGTTGCTGCGGCATCGACCGTGGTGTACCAGCAGACATCGGCCCGTGGGAAGAGATAGCAGTCAACCGCCTGACCAATCAGTTCAGGGGCAGTGACCTGCAATTGGGCACTGGCGGTGATCAAGACGAAGGTGAGCACCACGACCGGCCAGTAGGGGCGAAAGTAGGGCCAGAAGCGGGCAATCGTCGCCAGCACATTCTTCGGCTTCTGGACATCGGTGTTGAGCATGCGGCCTGGGCCGCCCAGTCCTCCCATCATCGTCCTGTCACTCCTTCTTCACCCTGACCATTCACTGAGGGTAGCGGGGCATCTTCAATCAATTGCGAAGCGTAGATTTCGGCGTAGATTGGGCTTTGTTCGAGCAATTCAGCGTGCGTACCACTGGCAACCAGTCGCCCCTTGTCGAGGACGAGGATCAGATCGGCGTTTCGCACAGTGCTGATGCGTTGAGCAATCACGAAACTGGTACGGCCACGCATCAGTCGATCGAGCGCCCGCTGAATCAGCGCTTCGGTTGCCACATCAACATTGCTGGTACTATCGTCAAGAATGAGCAGCCGTGGGTCGAGCAGCAACGCACGGGCAATCGCAATCCGCTGTTTCTGCCCGCCGGAAAGCGTCATCCCCCGCTCGCCCACCCGCGTGTTGTAACCATCGGGAAAACTCATGATGAAATCGTGTGCAGCCGCGGCTCTGGCTGCGGCAATGATCTCGTCATCACCGGCATCGGGGCGGCCAAAGGCAATATTCTCGCGGATCGTTCCGCTAAACAGGTTGCTCTCTTGCAACACAATCCCGATCTGGCTGCGCAGGCTGTCAATAGTGACGTCACGCACGTCATAACCATCGATGAGCACAGCCCCCGCGCTGACATCGTAGAAACGCGGGATGAGATTGATGATCGACGTTTTGCCACTACCGGTTGCGCCGAGCAGAGCAACCGTTTGTCCCGGCTCAACCACAAAACTGACATCCTGCAACACGGGAGCGCTGCTGTTGAAGTAACGGAAAGTGACATGGCGAAACTCTACCCGCCCCTGCAATGGCGGCAGCACAATGGCGTCTGGTCGTTCTACAATCTCACTCTGCGCATCGAGCACTTCAAAGATGCGCCCGGCTGAGGCACCGGCCTGAGCCAGCAATGCGATAATGAAACCGAGCTGACCGAGTGGGAAGAAGACGTACACCAGATAGAGACTAAACTTCTGATATTCACCGAGGGCCAGCGTTCCGTTCAGAATTTGTTGACCACCAAAATAGAGAATGGCGGCCTGGCCTAATTGGGCAATTAAAAATATCACCGGGAAGAGGAAGGCAAAAATCCGGTTAACCCGAATTTGCTGCTCCATCAGCGCAGTCGCCGCCTGATCAAAGCGTTGTTCTTCATACGGCTCGCGGGTAAATGCCTTCACGACCTTAATACCGGCGATATTTTCTTGCAAAATCGTGTTAAGACGGGAAAGCCGATTCTGCACTTCCAGAAAGAGCGGCTGGCTGATCCGGCCAAAGACAAAGAACACAGCAAGCGCAATTGGCAACAAAGGCAGAATAACCAGTGTTAATTGCCAGTTGGTAAAGGCCAGCACAATCAACGCCCCGATTAACAGTAAAAACGATTGGGCAGCCAACACAAGACCCTGAGCTACAAATGTGCGCACCCGTTCAACATCATCGGTAGCGCGTACCATCAATTGCCCGGTCTGATTGCGATCATAGAAACTAAACGACATGCGTTGAATCTTGCTGAAGATCGCATTGCGCAGATCGAAAGCCAGGCCGTGAGAGGTCTGCTCTGCCATGAACGATTGTAAAAACGAGAAGACACCGCGCATGACGGCGAAGACCAGGATCAGCAAGGCAGCATTAAGCACAATCCCTTCGGCGTTTGCCGCATCACGCTGCAACGCTTCAATGGTCAGGCCAAGCTGTTCCGCCGCCGCAGCCTGAAATGCCGCCGGTACTTCCGTCAAAATCCGGGTCGCGACAATACTGCGCGTGACCGCGTCGATCATATTTTGTACCAGTTGCGGTACGGCCAACTGAGCCAGGGTGGCCAGCACCAGTGAACCGTAGGCGATCAGCACAGTGCGCCGCTGACGGCCAAGATAGCGAATGGCCCGTATTAACGCACCAGAAGCCGGGCGCTGAGCCGGCACGGAAACCATGTTACGTTGAGCCTGCATACCTGTTTCTTTCCTACCCCTCTGCTAACCGAATCCGAATCCTGTTACGCCCGCATTGCCCTTTCAAGTAAATCGAGAAACACCTGTTGCTCGGTATGGCTTAAACCGGACAGGAGGTGTACCAGTTGACCTAACCGTTCGTGTTCGAGATCGCGATGAAGCTGACGCCCAGACTCACTCAGCGAGAGCAGGATCACCCGGCTATCGTCGGGATGAGGGCGGCGTTCAAGCAACCCGCTTTGCAGCAAGCGACGTGTCAGGGCCGTCAGTGATGGCGGCTTGATATTCAACGCTTCAGCCAGTTCACGCATTGATAATTCCCGATCAGGGGCCAGCAAAGCGAGCAGTCGCAGGTGCGAGATCGATAACCCCCATTCATTGAGTTGATCGAACAGGGGGCTACGCGGCTGTCTCGCCCGCATGCAGTCGAGCAGGGTGAGCAAGCGTTGGGCGTTGGCGATAGTGATTTGATCCATGAACATCAACCGTTAGTTAGACGAACTAATAGTATGGTACCTGATAAATCATTGACTTGTCAAATGAAAAGAGATATTTCTCATTGGCTCATGTTCAAACTCGGTGCAGTAGAGTACACTCATACGTGCCCTTGCGTCGTAGTAAACCCCAATGATTGACCGGCTGCACCACTTCTGAACATGAGCCACCTGTTTTTACACACCCACATCCCGGCTATAATGAACACTGATGCAATCACTGCGGATCGGCTTTGATGCCCGTTATATCGGCGACCATTTTCCCGGTATTGGTCGCTATATCACTGCCCTGCTACCGGAGCTGAGTTCTCTCAGTCGCCAACACCATCTGTTTGTGCTGGTAAACGCCGATCAGGTACTTCCACCGCTAAACGGCACAAGTGTCGAGCAGATTATTGTGCGGAGTAAACCTTTTGCGCTCACCCAACAGCTTGAACTACCGCTGCTAGCGGCCCGCATACAGCTTGACGTACTCCATTCCCCTTATATCGTGAAGCCGTATCTCCTCCCCTGTCCTTCGGTTGTCACCATTTACGATGTCTTGCCTTTACGCTACCCGACCACACTTAGTTCACGCGGGCGGCGCTTCTACCGGCTGGCCTTGCGCCTCGCTGCCCGGAGTGCGCGCAGCCTGATCACTATTTCAACCGTTTCACGCGACGATCTTGCGTTTCATCTGCGCATTCCCCGCGAGCGGATTGTGGTCACACCGCTGGCTGCGGCGCCTTCGTTTACTCCCCAGCCAGTTGATGAGATCACCGATATGCGCTTGCGGTATGGGCTGCCCCGTCATTATGTGTTGTACGTTGGCTCAAACAAACCGCACAAGAACATTGACCGGCTGCTACGCGCCTGGGAGCGCGTCATCCCCGATCTGCCGGCGTCGCTAACCGACACAGTACTGGTCATTGCCGGTAAGTTCGATCCGCGCTATCCACTACCGGCAACGATTGCTAACGAGCGCGGTTTAAGCGAGCGGGTGAAGATTCTCCCTGGAGTGAGTGACGATGACCTGCCGGCCCTGTACAGCGGTGCCTTACTGTTTGTATTTCCGTCATCGTATGAAGGATTCGGCTTACCACCGCTAGAGGCCATGGCTTGCGGCACGCCAGTGGTCTGTGCGTATGCCGGCAGTTTACCGGAAGTCGTTGGTGAAGCAGCGCTCACCGTCGATCCGCACAATATGCACGAGATCGCCGAGGGTATCTTGCGCGTGTTACGTTCGCCCGATCTGGCCCGCTTTCTGCGCGAGCGCGGGCAGCGTCAGGCGGCGCGTTTTTCGTGGCGAGCCACGGCCCAGGCCACGCTGGATGTGTACGAACAGGTCGCGGCCAGATGACAGGCTCGAATGAAGGTAAGTCAGGATGGGATGATGTGTGCGAACAGAGCGCATCATACACTGATCGCACACGGTACCTTACCTTGCGACAACACAACGATGGGCTTGTAGCAAAGTCATTCCTGGCCCAAACCGCATCGGATCACGGTTCCGGCTGACTCAGCAGCGTGGCGCTAACCCACCCCTCAGTACCTGCACCGACTCGTTGTGGGACGCAGTCATCGGCAGTTGCGACAACCCGCAAGCGATACCAGCGATTGTTGTCACCGATGGTCTGTTCTTCCAGCAATTCAACGCGATCACCAACACAGACCTGACCGATAACGGTGTCGGCACTGACACGAGGAGCACTGCGAATATTGCCGCCATTGATGACTTGCGCCCGGCCAATGATCGGCGCTGGCGTGGGTGCAGGTGGCAGCGTAGCGGTGGGCGAAGGGGATGGGGGTTGCGTGGGAATAGCGCTCTGCGTCGCTGCCTGTTGCGCTGTTGCACGAGTTTCGCGGGTTTGCGTTGCAATCTGGGGCTGGCGGGCAATAATGAGGATTGTCTCGATTTGATCAAGCACAAACGGTGCCGATCCGATCAGTCCGAGTATCAGGATACCGGCGATCAGCGCAATCATCACGATACGCAGCGGCCCACGCCGCCGCCGCCGTCCTTCAAATAGCCGCTCCCAGTCACGTGGATCAGTTTTTGGTGGCACGGTTCTCCCTCTCTACAACCAGCGACACAGCACCGGCTGCCGTTCGCCAGTTGGCACAAAGCCAAACCAGCGGTAGAGCCGCTGGGCATGATGGTTGTATGCCTGTGTGTTGAGAGTGAGCAACCCGGCACCGGCTTCAGCCGCATAGGTCACGAATTCTGCCAGCAACCGCACGCCAATTCCACGGCCACGCAATGCCGGATCAACGGCAATTCGTACCAGGTGCATCAGTCGGCCACCAAAATGACTGGTTGCGTAACTGTAGCCCACAACCTCACCATCGATCTCGGCCATCACGAAAAACGAGCCGTCAGCGATAGCCGGTGCCAGAATATCTTCATTCTTGACCCATTGCGGCTCGAAACAGCGCGTATCGAGTCGCACCACTTCGGCTAGATCAACGGCATGGGCAGGGCGAACTTGCACATCAGGATTGCCGGTTGCCGGAATTTCCCAGCCCCGTTTTTCGTAGACAACCACATCAGTTTGATGGTAGTAATCGGCAGCTTCGAGGAGTGGACGCAACCACTGATCGGTTTGCTCATCGCCGGCATAGTAGATGTGGGTGATAGCCTGATCACGAGCGAGCTGTTCGAGGGCAGGAGCCAATACCTTCAACGCCTCTTTAGGCTGCACACGTTCACTGATTGCCAATGCCCGCAACCAAGAGACTCGATCTATCGGCTTGCTCAAGGTAGCCACGGCCAGCAGATCGTGATCGAGCTGAAGGACAACCGCCCGTCCCTCTTCGACAGCGGCATACAATTCATTCCCGTTCGTTGACAGAAAGCGGCGTCCGGCCTGCCGAAAGAGCAGGCTCACCGCTGTCACATCGGCTGGCTGGCCTGGACGAACCGTTGTCGCCTGGAGATCAACAGGTTTTCGAAATGGCCACATAGCTGTGTTACCATACGTACAGTGTCCGAGTGTGTATTGTACCAGAGAAGTCTTATGATTCGTCGCGTGCGTATCTATCTTGCCACCCAATGGCAACGATTTTTCGGTCTGAATATCTCACCCGTTAGCCCAATGCTCTTCGTTGGTGGTCAGTTTAGTGCTCAACAATGGCCTGCTATTTATCAGCTCGGTGTGCGAGCAGTGCTCTCGCTCCAGGCCGAACGGGCTGATCCCTTTCGCGAGCCGCTACCGGCGCGCAGTTTACGGTTACTGGTACCAGATTTCCATCCACCAACGATTGAACAGCTTGATGAAGGGGTGCATTTTATTACTCAGGCCATTAGCGATGGCTTACCGGTGTTTGTCCATTGCCACGCCGGGGTCGGCAGAGCACCATTGATGACGGCGGCATATCTGATGGCCTATCACGGCATCGGCTATCGAGCGGCGCTCACCACCTTGCGTATGGCACGTCCCATCATTCGGCCTAACCGTCGTCAACTCCGTCAACTTCAGGCATACGAGCAGATACTGACCGGTCGCCGACAATCCGGGCAGCTTATGCCGCCCGCTGATGATAGAGGCTACTGGCCGCCAGCTCCAGACACCCAGACACCGTGAAGAGATCAACAAAGGCCAGCAGGGAAAGGCGTGTCTGTGCGCAAATGTAGACCGGTCGCCAGAGGGGGGCAAATTTTGCTTTGAAGTGGTAGAGGCCATTAGTATCGTAGACGGCACCCATCTGCCGCCCGACTAGCGTCACCAGGCGTTCTAGCGGTCGGAGACGGTGATCGAGATGGTGGAATGGCACTTCATTGAGGCTCAAGAAGTGAAACCCTTCAGCCTGTAACGTCTGCCCAGCAGTTACAAAGAGCGCCTCCATCACACCGGCAGGAGCCTGCTTCCTGCGTAACATCAATTCGGTCACCGCAGTTGTCGCCGAGGGCTGCGTGAGCAGCAGCGCACCTTGCCAGATGCCCTCGGCGTCAACAAAAACAAACAGACGAGTCTCAGGCTCAAAGACAGTGCGAAACAGGTAACGCAGTTGCGGTCGCTGTCCGTAGTGCGCTTCACGCGCCAGCCGACGCAGATGAGCTACTGCCGATGGACTCCACGGGATCTCGACTACATACCCATGCCGACTCGCAGCACGAACCATCTTGCGCACTGAACGGCGTTGCAGACTGTGACCGCGCAGGTCGACCAGACCTTCAATCCCAACCCGGATACACTCCCAACCGGCTATCGCCAGTTGGTCGGCCAGACTGGCAGAACACCCACGCAACAGCAGCCGTGTGCCCGGTAGATACTCGCGCTGGAGATGGTCAAGTGTGTAGTCGGGCGGTAGCGTGGCATAGGCCAGCCAGGTAAAACCGGAGAATGGCAAGCGAATGGCCTGCCAGCGTGGTACCGGCAGGCAGGCCCGTGTCCAACTGAGTGGTAATTCATCAGCAAGCGTGGGGTCAAATGGCATAGGTATTCATAACCGGGTTAACGCCAACGATCAGATCGAATTCTGTTAGTAGTTTGCGCCCGGTTGTGATTCGCTGTCAAGGCATTGCTTGCAGGGCGGCTTCGATGCGGGCCACGACCATATCAATCGCAATCGGATTTCGCCCCCCACCGGGGAAGATCACATCCGCATACCGCTTGGTCGGTTCCACGAATTCCAGATGCATTGGCCGCACCGTCGCCAGATACTGCTCGATCACCGACTCGACCGAACGACCGCGCTCGACAATATCGCGACGCAACCGTCTGATAAAGCGCAGATCGGCGTCGGTATCAACAAACAACTTAATTTGCATCCGCCGCCGTAACACCGGTTCGTAGAAGATCAAAATCCCCTCGACCAGAATCACCGGGCGCGGTTCGATCCGTTCGGTTTGCGGTAGACGCACATAGGTTGCGTAGTCGTAGGTTGGCAAATCTACCGGTTGACCGGCACACAGCGCATCGAGATGGGCAACCAGCAGATCATTATCAAGCGCATCGGGATGATCGAAGTTGAACTTTGCCCGTTCTTCAAGGGGCAGATGGCTCAAATCTTTGTAGTAGCGGTCGTGGTCGATGTGGGCAATCCGATCAGCGCCGACTCGTTGCAAAATGGCCTGCGCGACGCTTGTCTTACCGCTGGCGCTGCCGCCGGCGACCCCGATAATGATTGGGTAGGTGCTCATACGACGTAGAACATCATTCAAACATAGAAGAAGGGGCGTTCCATCGGGCACGCCCCACGCCAGAACATCAAAAGGGGAGATATGCGATACCAGAAACCGGCAGTGTCTACCGCTCCCGCGATCGACATCATCCCGCATAGATTGATCATGTGTCAACCGTGATTATCATATTACACTGTTTGCGATTCTGATTTTGGCGGTTCACCCAGCAGCTTATTCGTCAGATATGTCGCCAGCCATGCTGCTGCCAGGCTCAGCACCAGGCTCAGCAATCCGTGGACTAACTTTCGCCGCAACTCTTCTTCCGTCATGCGATTATTCCCTCCGTCGCATCAAAATGGTCACAAAGTACAGCAACTGTGCAATAGCCTGTGCTGCGGCAGCAACATACGTCAACGCCGCTGCATTCAGCACCGCGTTCACACCTTCGGCCTCTTGCACAGTGACCAGACCGGCCCGTTGCAACATCTCACGGGCACGAGCGCTGGCATTAAACTCAACCGGCAGGGTAACCAGCGTAAAAGCTACCGCTGCACTGAACAGGATCACCCCAACAACGGCCAACTGGAAGCCAAAACCACGGCCTCCGGCAGCACCTAGCAACATCCCGATGAAGAAGAGCCAGGTACCAAGCTGAGAACCGATGTTGGCAAAACCAACAATCCCGGAACGAACCCGCAACCAGGCATATCCCTCTTTATCTTGTGCGGCGTGGCCCAATTCATGCGCGACAATGGCCATTGCCGCAACTGACGGCTGCAATGACCCTTGCGAAAGCCGGATGACTTTGCTGGAAGGATCGTAGTGATCGGTCAGCATACCGGGGATCGTCTCGACCCCGACATGATCCAGTCCTTCGTTACGCATCAATACCCGCGCCACATCAAATCCGTTCAGGCGGCGCATATTGGCGACTTGCGACCATTTATTAAAAGCCGACTGAACCTGAAACTGTGCCCAGATGGCAAAGAGCATCGCCGGCACGGCAAAGATCAGATAGGTTGGATCGAAGAAGAACGGCATAGACGACCTCCTCAGAGGAATGTAATTTGTCTCAATGCTACGCACAGTATACCACTCTTGAATGACAACCGGATGTTGGTAGAATGTTGGATTTTTGCAAAATCTGCCGCAAGGGAACGGGTAACATAACCCAAGTTGCTTTGTCATCACAGAGACATGGAGGACACAGAGGATGGGCATAACCCGCGTTGCTATCGTGAGTCGTGACGTAGCGCGTCTATGGAAACTGGCTACTATCCAAATCGTTCATACAGGTAGACTGCACGATGTTGTGCGCAGCGTCGTGCTGTCCATCCTGGCAATCAGCTTCACGTGACCTGCTCACAGCATAGGTGGCAACTTGGGTTAACATACCATTCTCATCGGGCTATGTCGTGTGGATGCAACACGAACATCTGTTGTCAGAGTGGGATCACGTTTTGGCGAGGATACTGTTACCAGAGAGGGTTACTTGTGGCGCATGGTTTGGCGTGCGGCAGCCACGCTGCCACGCCAACTGTGATCGCGATCAGCGCGGGGTGTAGTGATTACTCCTGCCGGCACGTAACCCGGATAGATGAGCGCGAGCTTCCAGCCCGACTCTACCGATACATCACGGACAACGCAACAAAACGTTGTACAGGGGCTGGGTTGATCAATGACGATTGCGAACTCCAGTGATGATTCATCGATTTAATGGTACTGCATACATCCGTGCAGCATCCTCTCTGCATACATGTACGAGATAACTTATCGCCCAGGCCATCAGCCTGGGCGACGTACACTGCAAAACCGGACGGATGACGAAAAAACAGCATAGTAATCAACTATACCCCAGTTTATCCTCGCCGGCCAGGATATGCCGAATCTGACCGGCCAGCGCCGTGGCGCGTTCGTTGAGCCACTGCCGTAGCGCCGGGCCGCTACGGGGGAGCAGCAGCGCAGCAGCGCTTGCGCCCCCGGCAAAGCCTAACAGGAGACCAAAGAGAAACCGCCTTCCGCTCATCGGGTGAGGAATAAGTTCGTTGATTACTGCATCTAGTTCGTCCATAGCCTGCTCATCCTACGGATAAATACCGCGGGTCGTGACAGCGTCGGCCACGCGCTGCACGGCCAGCATATACGATGCCGTGCGCAGATCGACCTGTCGCTCGGCTGAGACACGCAAGACCTGTTGCAACGCATTGGTCATCACCCGGCGCAATTGCGTGTTGACTTCCCGCTCGCTCCAGAAAAATTCTTGCAAACCCTGCACCCACTCGAAGTAGCTCACGGTGACACCACCGGCATTGGCGAGAATGTCTGGAATGACCAGGCATCCCCGATCATATAGGATCGCATCAGCAGCTTTGGTAGTGGGACCATTGGCCGCTTCAGCAACGATCTGTGCTTTGATCCGACTGGCGTTTTGGGCTGTGATCACACCACTTAACGCCGCCGGCACCAACACATCACATTCGGCTTCCAGCAATTCTTCGTTGGTCAGCGAGTCGGCATTGACGGCACCAACCACACTGCCGGTATGCGCTTTGTGGGCCAGGACAGCCTCAATATCCAGCCCGTGCGGATTGTAGACCCCACCACGGCTGTCACTGAGGGCAATAACCTTCATTCCCAATGCGACTGCCTCACGGGCTACTGTTGAGCCAACATTGCCACACCCCTGAATCGCCAGCCGGATGTCCGAGATATTCAGACCAAGATGGTGGGCCGCAGCCGTCAACACGTAGGTCAAGCCACGACCGGTAGCCTCGCGCCGCCCTTCTGAGCCGCCAATATTGATCGGCTTCCCGGTCACGACCGCCGGTACGGTATGGCCCTGGTGCATCGAGATTGTATCCATAATCCACGCCATCACCTGAGGGTTGGTACCGACATCGGGCGCCGGAATGTCGCGCTCAGGGCCGATCACAACACTAATCTCGGTGGCGAAGCGGCGGGTCAGGCGTTCAATTTCACCGGTTGAAAGCTGTTTGGGATCAACGATCACTGCACCTTTCGCACCGCCGTATGGCAAACCGGCCAGCGCACACTTCCAGGTCATCAACATTGCCAGGGCGCGGGTCTCGTCAAGCGTGACATTGGGGTGGTAGCGAATGCCACCTTTCGTTGGGCCACGGGCCAGATTGTGCTGGACACGAAAGCCTTGAAAGACCTCGATCCGTCCACTATCTCGCTTCACCGGGAAATTGACGGTCAATTCGCGCTGCGGCACTCGTAAAATACCGCGCAGACGGGCTGGAAGGTTAAGCAGTTCAGCCGCCTGATCAAAATGTTGCTGCACAATGTTCAGCAGATCAACGCTCTCAGAAGGCGCGGCGGCAGATCGTTCAATATCTGTCATCACCATGACCTTTACCCCTCAACGATGAGTAGAATCGGCCAACGCTGGCCGGTCGCGACAACGTCGGCGCGACAGCTCCTATTGTACCACGGTGCCATAGCTGATACGTTATAATTTTTATTCATCTTGTGGAATAAATTCGTTCACATTACTGACTGAATGCACAAAAGCGGCGATCAGGCGCACTGCGCATTCCACATCGTGCAATGCGATCATCTCGTTCGGCGAATGCATATAGCGATTGGGGATCGAGATGACGGCACTGGCAATACCTCCTCGCACATGATGGATCGCGTCGGCATCAGTACCGGTGTACCGTGGCGAAATTTGCACACTGTACGGGATCGATTCGCGCTCGGCCAGCTCAACCAGCCGTCGAAAAACCCGACCACTGTTGGCTGAACCGCGTGACAACACCGGGCCACCACCCAGTTTGACTACATTCCACTGACGCTGATCCGAGTCTGGGTGGTCAGTGGCAAAGGTCACATCCACGACAATCGCAATCTGCGGATCAAAACTGAACGCCGCTGTCGTTGCCCCGCCAAAGGTGATCTCTTCCTGGGTTGTGGCTACTGCCGCCACGTGAGCGTTGGGCCGATTCTGGCTGAGTAAACGCAAGGCTTCCAGGACGGTAAAGGCGCCGATCCGGTTGTCGATAGAGCGACTAACAATGCGGCCCCCTGGTAGCTCATAGACCGGTGCGTCAATGACGCCAACATCGCCGACCTGAACCAGTTCACTGGCTTCGCTCTTGCTCGTCGCCCCAATATCAATCCACATCTGTTCGATTTTCGTGACCTGATTGCGCTCGTCGGGCTTCATCAGGTGAATCGGCTTCTTCCCGATCACCCCTATCACGTCACCGTTCTTGCCCAACAAGCGCACGCGCTGACCGACCAGAACCTGCGCATCCCAGCCACCAATCGGGCTGAAGAACAGAAAGCCCTGATCGTCGATATGGCTGATCATCAAGCCAATCTCATCGATATGACCGGCCAGCAGAATCCGCGGACCACTGCCTTCCAACACGGCAAAGCTGTTGCCCAACACATCACTGTAGACCTGATCGGCAAACGTGCGTGCTTCAGCCCGCCATACCCGTGCTGCCTGATCCTCGTCACCCGAAGGGCCGGGCGTAGCGAGCAGCCGCTTCAGAAAAGAGATTTGGGTAAGTTCCATACGTCCTTCTCGCAGATAAAACAGAGTTGCCTGCCCCTGCCTCTAGTATAACGCACCATTGTGTTATTGGTTTTTGATCCACAATCTGCGAATACATTCCCGTACTTTGCGTTCAAAATCAGTAAAATGCTTGACGCTATCTCAGCGCAACCGGTATAATGAGCATTGATATGTTATCAAACACAACTATTGTCAACGTGATGAATACATCAGAATTTGCCGATCTCGTTGCGAACGTTCTCAAGAGCCTGCCACCGGCCTTTGCCCGCCACCTGGACACTGTAGAGATCGTGGTTGCCCCACGTCCCAGTCGTGAACAGCGACTGGCACTCGGCTTACGCCCATGGCAGACCATCTACGGTCTCTACGAAGGAACGCCGCTGACTGAACAACATAGCGATGGTATCTTCCTGCCGGCAACCATCACCATCTTCCAGGAACCTCTTGAACGCGATTTTCGCACCAGATCAGCCCTACGCGAACAGGTACGGCGCACGGTATTGCATGAAATAGCTCATCACTTTGGCATCAGCGACGAACGTCTACGCGAGCTAGGTGCTTACTAGCCTAGACGTAATAGCAGGAGAGTGAGGCGAGCGTGCGAGCTGGCACGATTATTACCGGAAGCATCTACATCAGCGCATTAGTCATTGCCGGTGTGCTGCTATGGCAGACCTTGCAGATGTCGAGGACGTTGATCACGTTCTCGGCTACCGCTCCTTCACCGACGATTGCCCCCGAACCAACCACGACTGCAGCTCCCCTGCTGGTTTTGCCAACGCCGATTCCCCCAACCCCAGTACCGACCGCGGCCCCTCCCGAACCGGACATGGCTGGCTACCACCCAAAGAGCGGGCGTTATATCGCTGTCTGGTTACCGCCCAATTTTACTGGTGATGCCCGTGAGTCGTTCTTCGCGAATGTTGACATTATCGACGACATCAGTCCATTCTGGTACACCACCGATGCCAGTGGCCGTCTTTACGGACAACGTGATGACGAATTGGTGCGGATAGCGCACGAGAACAATGTGCGGATTATCCCCTCCATTCATAATGTCAATAATCCCGGTGCGGTGGTTCCGGTGCTGACCAATCCCCAGCTGCGAGCGCGGCATATTCAGAATATTGTGGATGAGGTGTTGGCCCGTGGGTACGATGGCATTGATATCGATTATGAGTCACTGGCACCGTCACTACGCGATGACTATACCGCGTTTATCGTTGATCTGGCTGCTGCACTGCATACCCACAACAAGCTGCTGACGGTAGCCGTCCATGCCAAGGATCGGGACGACGGCGGTTTAGGGGCATTCCAGGATTGGGCAGCCATCGGGCCGCACGTCGATCAGTTACGGATTATGACCTACGATTATCATTGGCGCGGTTCCGGCCCTGGCCCGGTGGCACCGGCCTACTGGATCGAAGCGGTCGCCAGTTATGCCCGTGAGGTCGTTGATCCGGCGAAAGTATTGATCGGCGTTCACTTCTACGGCTACGATTGGCCGCCGAACGGCAATGCCACCGCTCGTCCGTGGCGTGTGATTGAAGAGATTATCAACGAGTACCAGCCAACGGTCAGTTTTATCGAACGTAATGCCCGTGGTCGAGTGGGTGAGAGCACCTTTACCTATCGCACCAGTGCCGGTACCCGCACCGTCTGGTTTATGACCGATACCGGTCTGGCCGATAAGATTGCAACTGTACAGAAGCTCGATCTGGCCGGCATTGCCATCTGGCAATTGGGCTATGAACGTCCCGAATATTGGCAGACAGTACGGGCCAATCTTGTACAAGACTCGACCCTGATCCAGCGCGCACTCAATGCATTACTCCCTGATCATTGAGCGCAGGCATTGCATAAGTGTTCTGATCAGACTATACTTGTGTGATTGAGACCAATTTCTGCGTTTACCTGGTGTAGACGACAATCTCGTTGCCCAGGGTAACAGATATGTTACAGTAAACTACAACATATCACTGCGGGCAGCGCTATATAACGAGATCGCAATGACAACCACTGTCAATGAATCTGGTGTTCGGGCCAATCCGGCTGAAGCGCGTGAATTAGTCGAACGCGGGATCGCCGCCGCCCGCGGTGGTCAGCGCCGTGTTGCGGCGGGATTGCTGGCGCGCGCTCTAAAGCTCGATCCCCGCGACGAGCGGGCATGGTTGTGGTTGAGCGGTGTCGTTGATGATCCTGCCCAACGCGCATTCTGCTTACAGGCCGTGTTGCGTATTAATCCGCAAAACCCTCACGCTCGCCGCGGCCTGGCCTACCTCGAACGGCAAGGGAAGGTCGCTGCTCGTCCAATCGCCGACCTGAGCGTGCCGACGGCTACACCGGAAGCAACGATTGAAGCACCTGCGACGCCGGCATCATCGCCGGCGAAAGATACAGCGCACCGCGACTGGTGGTTGCACTGGCGCTGGCAGCATCGCGAAACATCACGGGTACGGCTTGTGCTTTGGATTTTGCCAATTGTGTTGCTATCAGTAGCAGTCTTCCTGCATCAAAGTGTGAGTATTGCCCGCGAGCAAGCACTGGCAGCACTGGCTGCCGAACAAGAACCGGCTTTTACTGTGGAGACACCATCAGTTGTAGCTTTTGCTACCCCTACGCCTATCCCGGCACTCGAAGCAGAGCCACTGGCAGTGGTTGAGAGTTTGACCGTCTCTTACCTCAGTGCAGTTGAGTCGATACGTGCCGATCTGCGAACAGCGACGATGACGTATCGTCAGGAGACCAGCCAGCCCGGTGGCGCCTCGATTAACCACGTCGCCGCCACACAACGGTTGCGATCAACGGTTGCGCAAGCATTGGCCAATTTGGGGGAGCTACGGGTACCGGGTGTCTTACTGCCGGCACACGAAGACTACCGCCGTGGCCTTGAGCTGGAACTGACCGGGCTGGATGCGATTCTTGAGTTTTACAGCACCTATGATGTCTCTCACGCCAATCGCGCTGCCCTTCGTTTTCAAGAGGCGCGAGCGTTCATCGAACGAGCACAAGCCGGCTTCCAGAGCCAGCTTCAACTCTTAGGCGAAGAGAGTTTGATAAGCGCGTACACCATTCGGTAGACAAACCCCCGACCTGCCATGGATGGGTCGTGGTCGGGTCGATGTAGATAGAGCAAATATCACTGCATTCCACCTGTCTCCTGCACGATCTGTACCTCCAGATAGCCGAAGGCAATACTGTTGGCTTCCTAAAGCCTGTTATGGACGTTTAGGTTCTACCCCGCTGGTCCACACTCCCAGCGGGGGCGGGTCAGGGTGGGGGCGTGTCTCATATCAAATCTGGTGTCGCAGCATTCATCGCACACTCTAAGCTGCTATCACGCGCCCCTACCACCGGTACTACCCGGTGACGGAGATGGCGCGGTAGCAACGGCACCCGGAGCGAAACCAACGTCCCGCACCCTCAACTGACGTTATGTTAATCCATACTATGACAAAAGACCAATACCATCTATTCGCATCAACCCTATTTTTCGGCTATACTATTCATGATTAGCTGATGATTTGCTCGCCGTCGATGGGGACGGAACGTAAGCGTGAGAAAGCATACGCCTGCGTTGGTGCGTCCTGCTACGGCGAACCGTGGCGGGACTTTCGTTTTCAGGATATCCGTTTAGAGAAAGGGAGCGCCGATGACCCTCTCAATCAATGAAATCAGCACCGATCCAGGATTTGGGCACGATCTACCACCGCACACGCTACGCGATATGCTGCGGTACATGATGCTGGCGCGAGCACTCGACGAGCGTATGTGGGTGCTCAATCGGGCCGGAAAAGCGCCCTTCGTGATTAGTTGTCAGGGCCACGAGGCTGCCCAGGTTGGCGCCGCGTTTGCCTTAATGCGTGGTAAAGACTTCATTCTGCCCTACTATCGCGGGCTGGCAACCGTTCTCGTGATGGGCATGACACCGACGGAAGTGATGCTCGGTCTGTTCGCCCGGGCCACCGATCCCAGTTCAGGCGGACGACAGATGCCGGCCCACTACGGCTGTCGGCGCCTGAAGATCGTTACCCAGTCATCGCCGGTCGGCACCCAGATACCGCATGCGGCAGGGATCGGTCTGGCCGAGAAGATTAAAGGCGGTGACGCGGTAGTATGGGTATCCTTCGGTGAGGGCACCACCAGCCAGGGTGATTTTCACGAAGGAGTCAATCTGGCAGCCGTCCACCGGCTGCCGGTCATTTTCCAATGCGAAAATAATGAATACGCGATCAGTGTTCACCAACGCCAGCAAATGGCTATTGGCAGCGTTGCCGAACGGGCTGCGGCCTACGGCATTCCCGGTATTAGCGTTGATGGAACCGATGTCCTCGCCGTCTATGAAGTGACTCGACGCGCAGTTGAACGGGCACGCCGCGGTGATGGCCCTACATTGATCGAAGCACGAGTCGTGCGCATGACGGCCCACTCCAGTGACGATAACGACCGCACCTACCGCCCACCGCACGAGATTGCCCTAGTTCGTCATCAAGACCCAATTGTGCGCTTTGTGGCCCAATTGCGTGAGCACGGTGTCTTGAGTGAGGCTGAAGAACAAGAGATGCGTGCAGAGGTGAAAGCAATCGTTGATCGCGCCACCGAAGAGGCCGAGCGAGCACCGATGCCAGAACCGGAAACCCTCTACGACCACGTCTACGCACCGTTGCGCCAGCGTCGCTGATTTGCGGGGAGGATAGTATGCCTGAGATGAACTTGCTTGAAGCTATTCGCCAGGGCCTCGATGAAGCCATGGCTGCCGATTCACGGGTATTCATTTTCGGTGAAGATGTGGGCAAACGCGGCGGTGTCTTCCGTGTCACCGAAGGGTTGTACGACAAGTATGGCCCCATGCGCGTCATTGACTCGCCGCTGGCCGAGAGTGTCATTGTGGGCGCCTGTATCGGCGCTGCAATGAACGATACACTGCCCATCGCCGAGATCCAGTTTGCCGATTTTATTGCCCCGGCCTTTAATCAGATCGTGCAGGAAGCCGCCCGTATTTACTATCGCTCCAATGGCGACTGGGAAGTACCGCTGGTGATTCGGGTACCTTACGGCGGTGGTATTCACGGAGCACTCTACCATAGCCAAAGCGTGGAAGCCTTCTTCGCTCACGTGCCCGGCCTGAAGGTCGTGACACCGGCTACCCCTTACGATGCAAAAGGACTGCTGAAGAGCGCGATTGAAGACCCCAATCCGGTACTCTTCCTCGAACACAAGAAGACCTACCGGCTGATTAAGGGGTTTGTGCCCGAAGAGGATTATCGAGTACCAATTGGCCCCGCTGACATCAAACGTCCCGGTGAAGACATATCGGTCTTTGCCTATGGCTTGATGCTGCACTACTGCCTCGAAGCAGCGCAAACCCTGGCGGCAGAAGGGGTAAGTGTAGAGGTCGTCGATCTACGCACCCTGCGGCCACTCGATACCGAAACGATCCTCGCCAGTGTCCGCCGTACCGGCAAGGTCTTGATCGTCCACGAGGATAATCTGTTTGGCGGTTTTGGTGGTGAAGTAGCAGCCATTATTGCCGAACACGCTTTTGAGTATCTCGACGGGCCGATTGTGCGTATCGGTGGCCCTGATGTGCCGGCGATGCCCTTTGCTCATTCGCTGGAAACGGCGTTTATGCCCTCTCCTGCCTCGATTGCGGCAGCAATGCGGCGGCTGGCAGCCTACTAATGACCGTCACTAGTCCTGTGGCTGATTACAGTGTAGACACATTCGTTTGTGAGTTAAGCAGCAGGTGAGCTTCATGATCGATATCAAAATGCCTCAGCTCGGCGAGAGTGTCACC
The DNA here is from genome assembly GCF_034434295.1 of Chloroflexus sp. Classification (GTDB taxonomy): domain Bacteria; phylum Chloroflexota; class Chloroflexia; order Chloroflexales; family Chloroflexaceae; genus Chloroflexus. The sequence continues at coordinate 7,206 of NZ_DAOTZQ010000102.1, read as the reverse complement.
GAGGGTACGGTCGGGCGCTGGCTAAAGCAGCCCGGCGATCCGGTTGCTAAGTACGAACCACTGCTCGAAGTGGTAACAGACAAAGTTGACACCGAAGTGCCGGCTCCTGAAGCCGGCGTGCTCCACGAGATTCTGGTACCGGAGGGGGAGACGGTGCGGGTCGGGACAGTCATCGCTCGCCTAGCCCCGGCAGGCGCAACAGTACCTGCAACACCGGCTTCGGCACCAGCAGCAACAACTATAGCTGCAACGGCTTCAGCTTCCACCTCCGTGACGGCTACCGTAGCTCCACCGGTAGCAGATGGGCGTAACACCTATCTTTCGCCGGTGGTTGCCCGCTTACTGTCCGAGCACAACCTCGATCCCGGCCAGATTCGCGGTACCGGTCAGGGTGGCCGTATCACCAAGCAGGATGTGTTGCGCTTCCTGGACGAACGACAGCAACAACCATCGACACCGGTGGCGGCACCGGTCACCCCCACGCCCGTCTCGCCCCCGTCGGCCCCGGCACCAACCCCGGCACCAACCCCGACACCGGCCCCGGCACCGGCTCCGGTACCAGCCGCGGCCCCCGCACCGGCAACGTTCGATATTCCTGCGGACGCGGAACTGGTGCCACTCACCCCGATGCGACGCAGTATTGCCGAACATATGGTACGTTCGGTGCGTACCTCGCCGCACGTGACCACGGTGATGGAAGTCGATCTAAGTCGCGTCATTGCCCATCGTGCCGCCCACCAGGAAGCGTTCAGTCGTCAGGGCGTGCGTCTGACCATGACCCCCTATTTTGTGATGGCGGCAGTTGCCGGTCTCCAGGCAGTGCCGGTGTTCAACGGCAGTTTCACCGACCAGGGTATCATCCTGCATCGGCGGATCAACATCGGCGTAGCAGTAGCGCTGCAGGAAGGTTTGCTGGTGCCGGTGATCCCTGACGCCGACGAGAAGAATCTGCTCGGTCTGGCTCGCGCCGTCAACGACCTCGCCGAGCGCACTCGTTCCAAACGACTGCGCCCGGAAGAGACCCAGGGTGGCACATTCACCATCACCAATCACGGCGTGACCGGTAGCCTCTTCGCCACACCAATCATCAATCAGCCCCAGGCCGGCATCCTCGGCATCGGTGCAATTGTCAAACGTCCGGTCGTGGTTACGCAAAATGGGCTTGATGCAATCGCGATTCGTCCGCTCTGCTACCTCTCATTCACCTTCGATCACCGGATTGCCGATGGCGCGACCGCCGATCAGTTCCTGGCAACGGTGAAAAAACGCCTTGAAGAGTGGGAAGGATAACATATCACGAACGCGCTTGAACCTACCAGTACCGGTTCAAGCGCGTTTCTTGCAACATAGACTACACAACCCTCACCGGAAAAGCCTGCCGCCATGCGTTCAGTTATGTTCAGCACACCACCGTGCGCTCATCCCGGCGAGAGTTCAGGGATGAACAGAGCGTATGACCTGACACAACGTCTACTTCATTAGGATGTCCCGATCCAGATTGCTGCGCTCCCCTCTCCCGCGCAGCGCGGGAGAGGGGTCGGGGGTGAGGGCATTCAGGTAGGGGCGGGTTCTGAACCCGCCCCTACCACCCCTCGGACGGCGGTGGAATACGGTACCGAGAACGACAGTTCGCCGTACACACAGTGGTATCACGCGCCGGCGAAGATACAGTTTGCCCGGTCGCGTCATTTGGAGTGCGGCAGCGTGGCTGCCGCAGCAGCAGCGCTCATGATCAGGTTGGGATGGCGACGGTTTCCCTTTCCGGTACGTGACTCTACTGACGGGAAGGCATGAACTCACCATCGCCAGGATCGCTCTACCGCATACCCACCTGTAGTAACACCCCAGAGTGTGCTGGTAGTGGGTGAATGTCCACCCTGTTACAATCTCTTCTCACCACATCATCATCACCATGTACTGCACGTATTAGCATGTGCGCAGTATAATACCCTTGTTGCCCGGACACGGAAGGAGTAAACCTATGGATCATAGTGAGCGCCCAATCAGTCGGTTCCCCTATCCTGAGCGGCTCGATGACTTGCCGGTTGACATTCGTGAACGTATCGCAAAGGTAGCCGAAAAGAGCGGTTTTATCCCTAACGTCTTCCTGGCCCTGGCACAACGCCCCGACGAATTTCGCGCCTTTTTTGCGTACCACGATGCGCTGATGGAGCGCCCCTCGAATCTGAGCAAGGCCGAGAAAGAGATGATTGTCGTCGCTACCTCGGCGGCCAATGATTGTCTATACTGTGTGATTGCCCACGGCGCCATTCTGCGTATTCGCAGCAAAAATCCAAGGCTGGCCGATCAGATCGCAACGAACTACCGACGCGCTGAGATCACGCCCCGTCAGCGCGCCATCCTCGATTATGCGCTAAAGGTGGCCCTGGACTCGGCACGCATAAGTGAAGACGACTGGCAACCGCTGATGGAACACGGCCTGACCCTCGACGACATCTGGGAGATCGGCGCGATAGCGGCGTTCTTCGCTATGAGTAACCGGCTGGCCAATATGAGTGCGCTGCGACCTAACGACGAGTTCTATACGATGGGCCGGTAAGGAATACAATACTTTCCGGGCCACACCCCGGTAGAGATGGATTATTATGCACCCGGCAACGATCATTCGTTATCCTCTGCTCGGCCTGATCATAAGTTTTCTTGTGTTTAGTGGCGGCTGCACCTGGGTACCAGCAGCAACATCCACACCAACCGCTCAACCAAGTGCCGCCACTGCTACACCAGCTCGCCAGTCCGCACCAGAACCTTCCCGGCCAACGGCAGTGCCGATGATTGGCCTTGCCAACCCTGCGGCGAGCTACTGCATTGAACAGGGTGGGCAGGTAGAGATACAAACCACTGCTGATGGCGCACAACTGGGCGTATGTGTGTTCAATGACGGAACGGTTTGCGAGGAGTGGGCCTTTCTGCGCGGTGAATGCGCACCGGGCCAGCAGTACTACATCGACTCAAATGCCATCAGCGATACAACGACTCTCGATCCGGTTGTGCACGAGCTGTTTGCTCTGGTGAAGGCCGAACTACCACCGGAGGCATTTGATTCGTTTGCCGCCCAACCGTTGCCTTCCGCTCCAGATCGGCAATTGTGGGCTGTATACAGCACTGGCATGCGCAACTTCGCTCTCGATCCGCCACTACCACATTTTATTGCAGTGTACGCCTACACCGGCGAACGCTGGCAACTTCTTAGTCAGCAGAATCTGGTATCGGCATCAGACGAGGACGAATCCTCGCTCGAACCAGATTTTATTGGGGCTGTTCGCCAGGTCAATATCAGCCCGGATCGCATCTGGTTGCAGGTCGAAGGGGGAGTGGGGGCGCACAGCGGTAGTTATCACCTGTTCAGTTTTGCCGATGATACCCTGCGCCTGGAGCTTGCCGCCTATGCATCGAGTCCTGGGGTGGGTTCCATCACAGACCTGGACGGCGATGGGATTGCCGAGGTTGTTCTTGATCGGTCGGAGCGCTACATCTTCTGTTATGCCTGTGGCGTCTACTATCCTTTTTATCAGGTCTACGCATGGGAAAACAGCTCCATGGTTGAACGCACGATGAGCGATCTGGTGCCCCAATATCAAACCGCGCCGTTTGCCGAACAGAACCGCCAGGCCGTCGCATTTGCGCAGGCTGATTTATGGGCAGAGGCTTTAACAGCGATCAACGCGGCAGTCGCCGCTGCCGGCAATACCGATCCGCCAACGACCGGCGGATCGCTCCGCTGGAATCAGCGCCTGATCCAGAAGATGCACGACGCTCATCTGGAGGCGATTGCTAACAGCGCCTTCCCCTTGCTGAACCGCGTGTTTTACGGCGATTATACCGGTGTCATTGATCAGATGCGACAAACCGCACCGGCTGAGATTTTTAGTCCTGAATCACCGCTCATCGTGGGGACGGTAGCAGAGGGCTGGGAAACTGTGTTGGGTGAGCATTTGATCTCGGCAACTGAACGAGTACTGGCAATCCAACCGGATCGCGCAGAGGTTTTCTTCGTCCAGGCATGGGGCAGATTTTTGGTTGATGCTACTGATCCAGCGATTGCAACAGATCTCGACCGCGCTGCGCAGTTGCAGCCCGATACGCCGTTGTTTGTCGAGAGTGCAACCTGGTGGAAGAATCGGTAGCGGCGACCACGTCAGTCTACGGGACATCGTAGCTGGAGTCATGAGCCTGCGAAAATCTCTGATTCATAGTTCGTTTGTTCTACCAAAGAGTGGTATACTAAAAGATAGGTCAGCGTCGTCGTGCAGGGACGACGCTCTTGTTTCGTCTGTATAACAGCGGAGACAGTCGTGGCCAGGACGACAATCGTAATCAAGGGTGCCCGCGAGCACAACCTCAAAGGGATTGATGTTGAAATTCCGCGTGACCAGCTGGTGGTATTGACGGGTGTCAGTGGATCGGGAAAAAGCTCGCTGGCGTTTGATACGCTCTACGCCGAAGGTCAACGACGCTATGTCGAGAGTTTATCGGCCTACGCACGCCAGTTCCTCGGTCAGATGGAAAAACCGCAGGTCGATCTGATCGAAGGCTTGTCACCGGCAATCGCCATCGAACAGAAGAGCGCCAGTAAGAACCCGCGCTCAACCGTCGGCACTGTTACCGAAATTTACGATTACCTGCGCCTGCTCTTCGCCCGCATTGGTCATCAGTACTGTCATCGTTGTGGTCAACCCGTCGCTGCACAATCGGCTCAACAGATGGTTGATCGGGTGCTCTTACTCCCACCGGGCACCCGCTTTATGGTGTTGGCCCCCGTTGTCTCGCAACGCAAAGGTGAGTACAAAGATATTTTCGCCGAAGCGAAGGCGGAAGGCTTTGTGCGGGTGCGAGTAGACGGTGAAATCTGCTCGCTCGACGAAGAGATCAAGCTCAACAAGAAAGTCAAACACTCGATAGAGGTTGTCATTGACCGTCTGGCCCTGCCGGCAGCACGTGACAATGGTGATCGGGAAGGCTTTATCACCCGCCTGACCGACAGCATCGAAACCGCATTGCGGGTAGGCGAAGGGAAAGTCATTATCAGCCTGGCCGACGAACCTGCCGATCCTGCTCAACCCCGCGAATGGATGATGAGCGAAAGCAATACCTGTCCGTCGTGTGGTATCTCCTTCCCGGAACTGACCCCGCAGATGTTTTCGTTCAACTCGCCGCAAGGCGCCTGCCCGACCTGTAGCGGCCTGGGCGCACGGCTGGAGGTCGATCCGGCGCTGCTGGTGCCCAACGACGCGCTCTCGATTCACGATGGCGCAGTTACCTATTGGGGCGAAATGCGCAAGAAGCAGGACACCTGGGCGTATAAGGCGTTACAGGCGATTGCTGCACACTATCGGATCGACCTCGACGCTCCATGGCATTCGTTGACCCAGCGTCAACGCGATGCCATCATCTACGGAAGTGGTCAGGAGCGCATCCGGTTTTCGTGGACGAATGAGCATGGTTCCCGCGGCGAGTATTATCGCACCTGGGAAGGTCTGGCGAGCGAAATCCGGCGGCGTTATATGCAGAGCGGCTCAGACACCATGCGTGAATATTACACGCAGTATATGAGTGAACAGCCCTGCCCGGATTGTCAGGGTGCCCGGCTCCGCCCGGAGAGTCTGGCTGTGCGTGTGGTTGGCCGCTCAATTCGCGACGTGACCCGAATGAATATCGCGCAAGCCCTCGATTGGGCGCGTGAGTTGCCCAATCACCTCAACGAGACCGAGCAGGCAATCGTCGGCGATGTGCTGAAAGAGATTCGCGAACGACTCGGTTTCCTGCACAATGTGGGCCTCCACTACCTGACCCTCGACCGGGCCGCGCCAACCCTCTCCGGCGGGGAAGCGCAACGGATTCGGCTGGCCTCACAGATCGGTTCCGGGCTGGTTGGCGTGATGTATATTCTCGATGAGCCGAGTATCGGTCTGCATCAACGCGATAATCGCAAACTCCTCGACTCACTGTTGCGCTTACGCGATCTGGGTAACACCCTGATCGTCGTCGAACACGACCTGGAAACGATGCAGGCCGCCGACTGGATCATTGACTTTGGCCCCGGAGCCGGCGTGAAAGGCGGGCAGATCGTTACTGCCGGTACTCCTGATCAGGTTGCCCAACATCCAACCTCGCTCACCGGGCAGTACCTCTCCGGTCGACTGACAATTCACATCCCAACCAGCCGTCGTTCGGCGACGAAGGGATGGTTGACGCTGGAAGGAGCAACCCTCAACAACCTGCGCGATGTTACGGTTAGTTTTCCGCTCGGTTGCTTCGTCGCCGTTACCGGTGTCTCCGGTTCGGGCAAATCATCCCTCATTACCGAAACACTTTACCCGGCCCTGGCCAATCGTCTCAACCGTGCCCAGCTCAAACCCGGCCCCTTCCGTAATCTGTACGGACTTGAGCAGCTCGACAAGGTCATCAACATCGACCAGCAGCCGATTGGGCGCACACCACGTTCAAATCCGGCAACCTATGTGAAGCTGTTCGATCTTTTGCGCGAGTTGTTTGCTGAAACGCCCGAAGCCAAACTGCGCGGTTACGGGCCGGGACGCTTTAGCTTCAACCTTAAAGGTGGACGCTGCGAAGCCTGTGAGGGGAACGGTGAAATCAAGATTGACATGCAATTCCTGGCCGATGTCTGGGTACGCTGCGCCGAGTGCAAGGGCAAACGCTACAACCGCGAGACGTTGCAGGTGAAGTACAAAGGCAAGACCATCGCCGACGTGCTCGATATGGATGTGCAGACGGCGCTAGAGTTTTTCGCCAACGTGCCACGGGTACGCCGGATTCTGCAAACCCTGCACGATGTTGGCCTCGACTACATCAAACTCGGTCAACCGGCGACCACTCTCTCTGGCGGTGAAGCCCAGCGCGTCAAGCTGGCGAAGGAACTGGCGCGCGTGGCAACCGGTCGCACCATCTACATTCTCGATGAACCAACCACCGGTTTGCACTTTGCCGATATTCAGAACCTGCTGCGGGTATTGCACCGTCTGGTCGATGCTGGCAACACAGTTGTCGTGATCGAACACAACCTCGACGTGATCAAGACGGCGGATTATGTGATTGATATGGGGCCGGAAGGGGGCGACGGCGGCGGTGAAGTGGTCGCCCTGGGCACCCCAGAAGAGGTTGCCCGCCATCCCACGTCGCATACCGGACGGTTTCTCCGCGACATTCTTGATCTGGCAACGGTGGTTG
>NZ_DAOTZQ010000101.1:0-47420 GCF_034434295.1 Chloroflexus sp. | reverse complement strand
CGAGCACATGCGGCAGCATGGCTGCCGCACGCCAAAGACGGCAATCACTTCGCTGCCAGGGCATTTTTGGCGTACCCGTTGTTCGCGTGGCCGGTGTGAGATGCGTTCGGCGGTGAGGAGAATAAGTGCGATAGGGTGGCTGTCACACGCCATACTTGCGCTGACCAGTTTGCCGGACGAGCACATACAGCAGCATGGCTGTCACACGCCATACTTGCGCTGACCGGCCTGGCAGACGAGCACATGCGGCAGCATGGCTGCCGCACGCCATACTCGCGCTGACCGGCCTGGCAGACGAGCACATGCGGCAGCATGGCTGCCGCACGCCATGTTGCGCCAATCGCATTGCTGGGCGGGCACGGATGTAAGTATGGGCATCGAGCACTTTGTATGGCGTGCTCGACGCGTGAGAGGCGACTACTACGATTTTTTGAACCCCTAGAGATCGGCAAAGGCCGAGCCAATAATCGCGATTGCTTCTTCGATCCGCTCGCTGCTCTGGAAGCTGAAAGCGAGACGCATTGCATTATCACCACGTTCCCGTTCGACGAAGCAAGCAGTGCCGGCCAGAAATTCTGCTCCACGGGCACGCGAGGCTTCGAGTAAGGCACGGGCACTTACCCCCTTGGGTAACTGAACCCAGATGAAGAAGCCACCAGCGGGCATGACAAAGCTGGCTTCAGCCGGAAAATGACGCCGAATGGCCGCGACCATCGTTTCACATTTGACTGCGTAGTGCTGACGAAGGGTGGCGATGTGCCGTTCGAGTCGACCATCGGCACAGAAGCGGGCGACAACCCGGGTAATGAAGGGGCCTGTCGTGCCCTCAGCCTTCACCATCAGCAGACGGTCGATAATCTCGCGGCGAGCATGCACCCAGCCAATCCGCAAACCAGGAGCCAGGATTTTGGAATAGGTACCCACCCGAATGACCCAGCCATCCCGATCAAGGGCAGCCAGTGAAGGCAATGGCTCGCCGGCGAAGCGGAGATCAATGTAAGCATCGTCTTCAACGACCGGAACTCCGTATTCTGCTGCCAGATCCACCAATTGGCGACGACGAGACAGGCTCAGGGTCACGCCGGTTGGGTTGTGGAAGGTGGGAATGGTGTAGATAAATTTCGGACGCTGACCATTTGTCGCCAGTTCGCGCAAGGTGTCGGCCAGCATCTCAACATTCATACCTTCCTCATCAACCGGGATGCTGATCAGACGTGCACCCGACTGAACAAAGCGCCGCACTGCACCGAGAAAGCTGGGCGCTTCAATGATCACGATGTCACCCGGCTCGACGAATATCTCTGGCAGAAGCGCCAAAATCTGTCCGGAGCCGTAACCCACCAGTACATGTTCGGGTTGGGCAGCCACACCTTCAGCCTGCAAGCGCGCTACAATCTGATCGGTCAGGCCGGGATAAGACATCGCATAGTTTAGCGACTCGGCAGCTTCGTAAGCAAGTACTTCGGCTGCGGCAGCCATCAGCTCAGCCCGGGGAAAGAGTATCGGATCGGCCAGCCCATACGACAGGCTGATCAGGGGACGCACCGGTTCACCGGCGGCACCAAACAGGGGCGGTACAACATCGCGCACCCGGCTGGCGAAGAGTGCTTCGAGGCGGTCGGTCGTTGAGGTCATGCGGGCATTCTCCTCTTCCATATAGCGATTGGTACAACAGGTATCAGTTCGTTGTTTTCAGAATAACATGGATAGCGTGTACTGGGCTGGAAGCTTACTAACAGACTACATGATCGTGACAAGAACACGTATCATTTCCGTGACTGGCAGGGTGAACAGTGTGACACGCGACTGACACGAAGCACGGCTGGCGCGGCAGCATGGCTGCCGCACTCCAAACGGTGCGACAAGGGTATGGCAGGCGGGCAAGGCAACCAATCCAGTCTACACCGGCACGACCGGAGCTGCGCTCTACCAACGGGCCAGGAGCAGATAGACTGGCGTTGGTGATTGACAAACGTTTATGAACTTGTGTGATTGTCTGGTAGCACGATAGCATAGCTTTATGATATAAGTTTTAATATCCCGCCTGTTTATCCACGACATTGATCATTGGCTGCTGTTGGAGAAAGGCGCGTAGATTGGTAGCAAAGAGATCAAGGGTACGCGACCGGATGTGCGGCGAACTCCATGATACGTGAGGAGTCACAAAGACGTTCGGCAGCGTCCAGAACGGACTATCCGGGGGGAGTGGTTCCTGAGCAAACACATCGAGGCCGGCACCGGCAATCCGTCGTTCGCGCAGCGCCTCAATCAATGCTGCTTCGTCGATGATTTCACCACGGGCAATATTGATCAGATAGGCATCAGGCTTCATCAGCGCCAGTTCTGCTCTGCCAAACATGTGGCGTGTTGCCGGTGTGAGCGGGGTGGCAATGACAACAAAGTCGGCTGCCGGAAGTAATGATCGCCATTCACCCTCACCAACCACACGCTCGACTCCTGGGGTTGGGCGTGGAGTACGGCGCGATCCCCATACCCGCATCCCAAAGGTACCGGCACGTCCGGCAATGGCCTGTCCGATCTGGCCCAGGCCGATGATCAGCATCGTGCTGCCGGCCAGCTCTCGCAATTGCAGGTCCTGGTCGCGCCAGCGATGGGCAGCCTGCAACTGGTGCAGATGAAGGGCCTGTTTGACATGACTCAGGGCAAAGAGCATGACAAACTCGCTGATCGGGATGGCATGCACACCCGCTGAATTGGTCACGATAATATCGCGTGCCAGCACTTCGGGAATGAGCGAGCCGTCTACACCAGCACGGGGAATATGCAGCCAGCGCAACGCTGGCATCTGCCGCACCAGACGGGCCAATTGTTCGCCGGTAAAAAACCAGCGTAGCAGGACCTCGGCATCGTCAATAGGGGCTTCGGGTTGACCATCACGGTCATACCAAACGATTGTGGCATCGGGGGCAACCGCAGCAATACGCGGGAGAAGTTCATCGCGTAACAGGCCCGGCAAGACAAGCTTCATAAGAATGTGCTCCTGTATGGATGAAGCCTTAAACGGGATCGATTCAGTTGCTATTGTACCTGAGACGGGTCATTACCTGATCAGTCAAAAGATGGGTATGGAAGAGCGCGAAGCGGCAGCATGAGGGTCTTTTCACCACACAACTTGCGCAGAATCCTGAATCAGCCTATAGTGGTAGCATTCGCCGGGCAACGGTGGTTTCCCGGCTTGTGTGTTGTTATGTAAACAAAACAAGGAGTATATTGAGATGGCTGCCGGAACAACCTCTGATTTGCGCAACGGAATTGTGATTCGTTACAACAACGACCTGTACCAGGTGGTTGAATTTCAGCACGTGGCGCCAGGCAACTGGCGGGCGTTTGTCCGCATGAAGCTCAAGAGCCTGACGACCGGGAAAGTGATTGAAGATCGGGTACGCGCCGGTGCGGAAATCGACATCGTGCGGATCGAGCGGCGACCGATGCAGTATCTCTACCGCGAGGGTGATAGCTTCATCTTCATGGATAATGACACCTTCGACCAGATTCCGGTTTCGGCGGAGCTGGTTGGCGACGCAGTGCGCTTTATGAAGGAGAACGAGACGGTCGATCTGGTTTACGACGCGGAGAAGGATACGATTATTGGCGTCGAATTGCCGATTTTCGTCAACCTGAAGGTTGTCGAGACGACGGTTGCCGTGCGCGGTGACACTGCGACCAATGTGACTAAGCCGGCGACGCTGGAGACCGGTGCCGTGATTGAAGTGCCGGCATTTATTAATGAAGGTGATGTGTTGAAGATCGACACCCGCACCGGTGAGTATATTACGCGAGTGTAGTGCGGTAAGCGGGGGTGATCTGTCTGAGATCAAATCTGCCTGACACTGCACCTCTTGCGGGTTATCAGAGCCGTACAGGAGTGCGGCCAGGCGAGCGACACGCCCCACCCTAACCCGCCCCCGCTGGGGGCGGGAACTCCAGTGCAGATGGCTCACACTGTCACGAGTTTGCTCAGGATTGCAATAGCCTGCTGGAAGCAGACACGATGGGCTGTGTCTATTGGAAGTGATTCGGAGGTACGCTCCTTTAGGGGAATACCAACACGTGCGCACTACGGTGTAGCGCTCAAGGGTGCAACGTGAGGGAGATGACTGGTAGCGTGCAATAACTTCTATTAGACCAGACTTGATGTGATATGCTGTGCAGGGGCACAACGCTCCTGCACAGCGTGGCTTAGCAGATCATAAAGGTCAGTACGAACGTAAAACGTGCGCATGTCGGGGATTTGCGACATGCGCACGTTTCATTTGCTTACCGGACTGGATTAGAAGTCATCGTCCGGCATCGGTGGCGTACCGTTCTTCTTCTTCGGTTCGGGCGCATCGACGATCAGGGCCTCGGTAGTCAGCACCATACCGGCAACGCTGATCGCATTTTCGAGGGCGGAGCGCACGACCTTCGCCGGGTCGATGATACCGGCCTGCATCAGATCGACGTAGGCACCGGTCATCACATCGTAGCCGTAGTGGTTGTTGTTGTGCTTCCGCTGCTCGTTGCGAACATTCTCGACCACCACCGAACCATCTTCACCGGCATTGGTGGCGAGCTGGCGCAATGGCTCTTCGAGCGCTCGCCGCAGGACATTGAGCGCCATCCGCTCTTCTTCAAACTGGGTCGTGACATTATCAAGGGCCGGGATCGCATTCAGCAGGGCAACACCACCACCGGGCACGATACCCTCTTCAACCGCAGCCCTGGTTGCGTTGAGCGCATCTTCAACGCGAGCCTTGCGCTCTTTCATGGCCGGTTCGGTCGGTGCGCCAACCTTAATGACGGCTACACCACCCGACAGCTTCGCCACCCGCTCTTGCAGCTTCTCGCGGTCGTAATCGGAGGTGGTAGTTTCAATCTGCTGCTTGAGCTGGGCAATCCGGGCCTGAATGGCCTGCTTGTCGCCGTAGCCTTCAACGATAACGGTGTTATCTTTGTCAGCCTTGACCCGGCGGGCACGACCGAGGTCTTGCAAAGTTGCACTTTCGAGCTTGCGACCGATCTCTTCCGAGATAACGGTACCATTAGTAAGGATAGCAATATCCTGGAGCATGGCTTTGCGTCGATCACCAAAGCCGGGCGCTTTCACGGCCAGGGCATTGAGCGTACCACGCAGCTTGTTGACGACCAGTGTTGCCAGCGCTTCACCATCAACATCCTCGGCAATGACCAGCAGATCCTTCTTCCCGCTGCTCAGCACTGCTTCGAGGATTGGCAACAGATCTTTGATCGCGCTGATCTTCTTGTCGGTGATCAGAATGTATGGTTCATCGAGCACTGCCTCCATGCGGGCAGAGTCGGTGATGAAGTAGGGCGAGATATACCCGCGGTCGAATTGCATACCTTCGACCAGCTCGTGCTCGAGGTGCGTGCTCTTCCCTTCTTCGACCGTTACCACACCATCGCGGCCAATCTTGTCCATCACGGTGGCCAGCAGTTCACCAACTTCGGCATCCTGGGCCGAGATGGTAGCAACGTTCCGAATCTCATCGCGGGTCTTGAGCGTAATGGCCTGCTCTTTGATGCGAGCCACTAGCGCCTGACCACCCTTATCGAGGCCACGTTTGAGCAGCATCGGATTGGCACCAGCTGCAACCAGTTTTAAGCCCTCGTTGATGATCGCCTGGGCCAGAACGGTTGCCGTCGTCGTACCATCACCGGCAACATCATTCGTCTTGACTGCGGCCTGCTTGAGCAACTGCACGCCGAGGTTGGCAAACGGGTCTTTCAATTCAATCTCTTTGGCAACGCTCACACCATCGTGGGTTACCGTCGGGGCACCCCACTTCTTATCAAGCGCAACATTGCGGCCACGAGGACCGAGGGTCGTCTTAACGGCCAGAGCCAGCGTATCAATACCGTGTTTCAGCGCTGTGCGGGCTTGCTGATCAAAGATCAGTTGCTTCGCCATACTGCTTACTCCCCTTCGATGATACCGAGAATATCCTTCTCCTGGAGAATCAGGTATTCCTCATCGTCAATCTTAAATTCCGTACCGGCGTATTTGGCGTAGAGCACGTGCTGACCGACCTTAACACTCATCGGGATCAGCTTGCCATCATCAGCACGGCGACCTGGACCCACCGCAATCACCTCGCCCTCCATCGGGCGCTCTTTGCTTGCGGTATCGGGCAGGTAGATGCCGCCCTTTGTCATCTCTTCACGCGGCTTTGGTTTAACTACAACCCGATCATTCAACGGTTTGACGTGCACAGACGACCTCCTCATTATTCAGGGTTGGGGGTAGTGACAGGCACTACCCCACCTTGCCTAATGAGCGACCTGACCAGCACCACTCGCCGAAGCCACCGTCGTGCGTGGCTGCCGGCTGAAGAGGGCGAAGGCCAGACCAGCCAACACGAGGATCAGGCCAATCCAGAAGGTTTGTGGCTGCGGAAGGGCAATACCGAGGGCACGGTCGAGCGTGTAGGTACCGGGTTCCCACAGCCCCATCACCGCGGCCAGGCCAAGGAGAACGATATTGTATTCACTGCCCCCATTGCTAATCCACAGTCCATGCGACCAGTGGACGAGAGCAATTGCCGCGATCATGACGGCAATGATTGCCAGTGAGCCAAGCGGATGGAAGAAGCCGAGGGTAAAGAGTAAACCGCCGCCAAACTCAGCCAGACCGTCCATTAGCGCCCAGAAACGTGGTGCACGTATTCCCATACCTGCCAGCCAGTCGGCGGTTGCCCGCAGGCCATGACCACCGAACCAGCCGAACAGCTTCTGGGCACCGTGCCCCATCATGATCAGCCCAACAACCAGTTGCAGGATGAGCAGACCCAGATCCATCGTCATGGCACACCACCTCCTTGATCGTCAACGTACATCGGCACAGCGCTCTGCGTCGGGCCGATGCAGCGATGATGATGCAAAAGGTGTACGTCTTTGTAGATAAAAAACCGATGTTAGATAGTCATCAGCGCTGTGTTAGCAATATATTAGAAGTGTGAAAGAGAGATACCGATGAAGTCGGCCAGGCGGCGGCCCACGCTCCCAGGGTCAAGGCGAGACCTATGCATTACCCATAACTCGAATACTGCATAGCTCGCATGCGGGAGCGGGGGCGATAGCCGGCGAGTCGGCGGGTTAAAACCCTGTCTTACTTCCTTGAAGCCCCTGCGGGGCTGGCCTGCCGGCGGGGAGCAGGCACCATGCGCACGCATGAGTAGCTTCAGCGGGGCTGCCACGTCGTGAGGGAGGGCGTCAGCCCGCCCGACTGCAGGGCTGACCTGCTGACGGGGAACAGGACGCTGCAGAACCCATGACTGCCGGTGTGCGTGATGAACGATGCGCTATTGCCAGCACGATGTGCTATGAGGGGCATACCGGCTGCCTGGTGACATGTGGGTAATGCATAGCAAGGCGAGCCGGAGGCGTATGCTCCCGGGTTCAAAGAGATTAGTGCTACATGCTCAACATTACCAGCGCAGACCATGTGTACAGGTAATGTCGCATTATGCGGAATTGCCAATCTCGCAACGGGAGCATCGCATAGCAGTCGGCTCCATACGTGGATAGCGGCAGAAATGAAAGCCTACGATTACGTTGAACCCAAAACAGCTTATGACAAACTTTTCATCAAATAAATAAACAATTTTTCATTTATCCTTAACAATTTGATCAGCCAACCGTTAACCTCTTGAAACTTTACGAAGTTTCTATTACAATAAACATCGTTCGTGGTAGGTCAGCAAAGAGCAGATATTCAGGGTGCGAGGCATAGCCTGTGCCTGGGGGATTTCTGTTCTGTTTTCTGTGTAAGGAGGTGAGATCGTATTGTCATGACGCCGTACAAAGGAGTATGCCGCTGTCTTGTTTTTGTGTAATCAAGGGGGGCACATGAGTCGTTTATTTTCACGCAACTATCTGGTTGCATTGACGTTGCTACTGTCGCTTGTGCTAGCTGGAATTTCACCGTTACGCCCTGTAGAAGCGCAACCGCGTCCTGATCGCCCAACGCCTGGAACGCCGTTAACTATCGAACCCCTCACTGCAAGTAGCCGTGAAGATGTGGCCATCAACAAAAATCTGACCCTCTCACGCGACGGTACCCTCGCCAGCGTCTTCCTCAAGATCGACTCACCATCACTCGCCTCGTTTATGGCGCAGAACGGCATCACTGACATCAACGCCCCCGCAGCTCAGACCTATCTGCGGCAACTGAACGCCGAACTTGATGCGCTGATCGCTCAGGCGCAACAGCGCATCCCCGGTCTGATAGTCACGCACCGGTTTGATCTGATCATCGGTGGTGTTTCGATGGCCGCTCCGGTTAGTCATCTTGACCAATTGCGTCGGTTACCGAACGTGGTTGAAGTGATTAACGACCGGATTGAGCGCATCGAGACCTACCGCACCCCTGCGTTTATTGGAGCAACCACGGCCTGGCGTCGTGGCGGTGGTTCGGCGTTCGCCGGTGAAGGCGTTATTTTCGGCGTCCTCGACAGTGGTGTCTGGCCCGAACATCCGTCATTCTCCGACCCCGATCCGCTTGGCAAACCCTACGCTCCCCCACCACCCGCGCCGGGTAATCCTGGTGGTCTCCGCGCCTGTAATTTCGGCAGTGCGACACCCGGTGATGCGCCGTTCACCTGCAATAACAAGCTGATCGGTTCGTACCGCTTCATGACAGCCTACGACTTTTTTGTCGGTACCGCACCATATGAGTTCCTATCTGGTCGCGATGATGATGGGCACGGTACCCACACTGCCTCGACGGCAGCCGGTAACCGTGGCGTTCCGGCCAGTGATGGTAGCCGGGTATTCGGGACCATCTCCGGCATCGCACCACGGGCATACATCGTGAACTACAAAGTGTGTGGCGAGCTGGGATGCTTTACAACCGACTCGGCAGCCGCCGTGCAGCAGGCAATCCGCGATGGTGTACACGTGATCAACTTCTCGATCAGCGGTGGTACCAATCCGTACAGCGACATCGCCTCCCTCGCATTTCTTGACGCCTACAATGCCGGGATTCTGGTGTCGGCATCGGCAGGCAACTCTGGCCCGGGACCCGATACGGTCAACCACCGCGAACCGTGGGTAGCGACGGTTGGCGCCAGCACCTCGGACCGGTCGTACCTCAGTACATTGACGGTGCAGGGAAGCAGCGGAACCTTCACTGCGGTTGGCGCTTCGAGTGGCGCCGGGATTTCGACACCTGCGCCGGTTGTGGTCAACACTGCCGACCCGCTGTGTCTCAACCCGGCAGCAGCCGGCACATTCACCGGACAGATCGTTGTGTGTCAGCGAGGAATCATTGCCCGCGTCGCGAAGAGCGCGAATGTAGCAGCCGGTGACGCTGTCGGTATGATCCTCTATAATCCATCACCGAGTAGCCTTGACGCCGACTTCCACTCAATTCCGACGGTTCACATCCAGAACACCGATGGCAGCGCATTGCTGGCTTTCCTGACTGCCAACCCTGGCGCGACGGCAACCTTCACCCCTGGGGCACCCGGTCCGATTCAAGGTGATGTGATGGCCGGCTTCAGTTCGTGCGGCGGTCCCGGTCAGACCCTCGGTATCAGCAAGCCTGACGTGACTGCACCCGGTGTCAACATTCTGGCCGGCTATACGGCAATCGAATACGGGCAAGCGGTACCACAATTCGCCTTCCTGAGTGGTACATCGATGTCTAGCCCGCACAATGCCGGTGCTGCAATCCTGCTCAAGTGGCTCAACCCAACCTGGACGCCTGGTCAGATCAAGTCGGCGCTGATGACCAGTGCGAAAGCTGCCGGCGTCTACAAAGAGGACGGTGTTACCCGCTTTACGCCATTCGATGCCGGTTCAGGCCGCATTGATCTGCGCAAAGCCTGGGACCCCGGCCTGACGTTCGATGAGACCGGTGCCAATTATCTGGCATTGCAGAATGAGTTGTGGAAGGCCAACTATCCCAGCCTGTACGTACCGAGAATGCCGGGATTGATCACCGTCAGCCGCACGGTACGTGAAGTGTCGGGGTACAACAGCTTCTACAAGAGCACCATTTCGTACCAGGCCGGCCAGCCACGTGACTTCAAGGTCATTGTACCGAAGGAATTCTTCGTGCCGGCAAACGGTACGTACACCTTCAATATCACGGTTGATGCCCGTGATGTACCGTTAGGACAGGTACGCCATGCCGTGGTCATCTTCACCGAACGGAACGGCTGTCAGGTTCGTTTCCCCGTCACGATTGTGCGCGGCGAGCCTGATATTCGGATGGAGAAGCAGTGCGATCCGGCGACCCTGGCCTTGCGTGGGACAACCGACTGTACGATCTCGATCACCAATACCACCTTCAACGATGTCACAGTGACGCTCAACGACACCATGCCGAAACAGTTGAAACTGGTGAGCGGGAGTGTCACCGGTGGTGCCACTGAAACGAGCAACGGCCTGATCTTCAGTGGAACCCTCACCGGCGCATCGCCACCCAACGTGAGCGCGGGTCGTTTGACCTTACGGCTATCTGTCCCTCGCCGGCCTCGGTGCGACCCCGAATGTGAGCCTCGGTGACGAGACGATTACCAACTTCACCCTGAGTCGCCCGTTTGTCTTCGGTGGGCAAACGTACAACACCATCGGTATGGTCAGCAACGGGTATGCTGTGATCGGTGGCGGTACGGCAGCAGATGTGCAATTTATCAACCGTATCTTCCCCAACCCTGCCCGCCCGAACAATACGCTGGGTGCGTTCTGGACCGACATCGACGGTAGCGCTGGCGGTAGCTACTACGCTTACCTTGTTGGATTTGGGCCGTGCAGCAATCCGGCGAATGCCTGCTGGCTGATTCTGGAGTGGGAAAACGCGCCGAACTGGGGTGATGGTGAATTGAACACCTTCCAGATCTGGATCGGACTGAACGGTGTCGAGGACATTACCTACTCCTACGGTCCGACCCTCTCTGATGGCGATGGCGGCT
The DNA here is from genome assembly GCF_034434295.1 of Chloroflexus sp. Lineage (GTDB taxonomy): Bacteria > Chloroflexota > Chloroflexia > Chloroflexales > Chloroflexaceae > Chloroflexus. Next base: position 36,483 of record NZ_DAOTZQ010000101.1, on the reverse strand, counting down.
ATGTCACTGTCGGTGCCGAGAATGCGTTCGGTAATCGCGGGGCGAATATCTACAGCAACGACGGCTTCGGCCCGGTTGTGGGTACTATTCCAACCGCAAACTCGAACGATGTCTACATCGAGACTACCCCCGGCACACCGGGACAGACCATCACCATTGGCTTCCGCGCCCAGGGTGTGCGCCTCGGACGCTGGACGAACTACGCCGAACTGACCAGTCCATCCTTCTTCGGCACGTACATTGATCCGTTCAGTGGTGAGGTTGTCAGACCGTAGCGGCAATCATTGCGCGATAGCTTAAGGATGGGGCGAAATGGATATCGCCCCATCCTTATGTTATGAAGTACTGTCGTATTCAACCACTCAACTCAAACCCTCGCAACGCCTCGGCTTGAATCAGCAAGCGAGCACACATACACTCAGCAATATCTACGGCGCCTGCCGTGGCGGTAAAGGCCGCTGCGACTGTGGGCCAAACTGCGCATCGCACAGGAAGAGTGGTCGGCGGCCATCACCGTGGTAGTTGTAGAGCTGATCGCCAACTCGAAGCTGCACAAAGACGCCATCAATGAGCACCTGGATGTACGCCATTCCCGGTCGCGGACATCCGAGTGAGCCATCTGGCCAGGTGACGGCAGCAACCTGGGCCACCTCGATAGCAGACACATCCACCCCCAGGCGCTGGGCCAGGTCTTGTTTTGCCTGATCAATGAGGCGGGCCAGGTTCGGATCGTAGGGAGGTGTCAGTGGTTGGGCATTGGCCGGCATCGGCGACGTTCCACCCTGATCTGACGGCGGCATAGGGGTCTCCTTTACTGGTGGTACGGCAGGAAATGGTGTTGCCGTTGGGGCTATCGTTGGTGGTAATACAACCATTACCACAACGGTTGGTGAAACAACCGGGGCCGATGGTGGTTGAGTAGTTCCTTCCGGCAATAGGGTGGCTGTCGGTACCGGCAGGGACGCATCGCGCGTCGCCGCAGGCGGCTGCGTTGGGAATGGCTGATCGGGCAGCGGTGAGGGCTGTGCAGGCAAAGAGCCGGTCGCCGTTCCACAGGCTACCAGAAGAAACATGCCGATTAAGATGACAACCAATGCTCGCATAAGCAGTCCTGTGCAGTTCAGACGTGGTGCTTTACCGGTATGACGTACACCTACAGCAATTCGTTCCATTCATACCCCCTATCCGAGACTGCATTGATCATCCGGTGTATAATATGCATTCCACTATCAAACAGGAGAATTGCTATGCCACGGGTTTGTGTCTTCGACGTGAATGAGACGTTGCTCGACCTGCGTGCTCTCGATCCAATGTTTGAGCAGGCGTTTGGCGACCCTGGAGTGCGACACGAGTGGTTTCAACAGGTGATTCATCTGGCAATGGTGGTCACCATTACAGGGAGCTATGTTCCGTTCGCTCAGATTGGTGATGCCGCACTGACCATGACGGCCGCACGTCGTGGTGTGACACTGAGCAGTAGCGGTCGGCAACAGATTCTGGGTGGTATGCGGCAACTGCCTCCGCATCCCGATGTACGACTAGCGCTCGAACGCTTGCAGGCCGGTGGGATAAGGCTGGCAACACTCACAAATTCAAATGCAGAACTGGCCGAGACTCAGCTTGCGTTTGCCGGTCTGCGTGACTTTTTTGAGGTGCGTCTGTCGGTTGAGGAAGTTCGTCGCTTGAAACCGGCACCGGAGGTGTATCAGATGGCGGCTCATCGGCTGGGAGTGGCACTGGATCATGTACGGTTGATTGCCGCCCATGCCTGGGACGTAGCGGGAGCCTTGCGTGCCGGTTGTACCGCTGCTTTTGTCGCCCGTCCGGGTATGGTACTCGACCCACTGGCACCGCCGCCGGATGTAGTAGGAGATGATCTGGTCGCGGTTGCAGATCAAATCCTGGTGATAGAGAGGCAGGTGGCATAACACGCTCATCTATGCTGTGAGTGGTTAAATGCGGGTGAACTTATTATGACATTGACAGCGAATTTTTCTATGAATGGTCTCACGAAAGAGGCGTTCGGCAGGTTTGGATAATCGCCAATCTTCGCGTGTTACGTGACGGGAGCGGGAAAAAGATGGACGCGACTCCTGAATGTCACGTGCTCGTGACCAGGTCAACCCTCGAAGCAGTAGATACCGAATGGTACCAGACGCAATTCTTCACCGATACCACGCCGTTCCCGAGTCAGTGGTGAAATATCGAGCAGATCACGCCCAATAGGCTGGGGGGTGATGAATCGGCCCGGTAACGCGCCCAGATTGATCACGCCGATCAACCGCCGCTGATCAAACTCACGATAGATGATCATAATATCGCCAGTACCAGCCGTAAGGTCCTGGTAAGCCACTGTTCCATAGCGAAGTGCCGGCTCTTTACGCCATAAAGCTAACAGGCGCGGCAAGACAGCACGATCTGCGATCTCCTGACCATTCCAGATCGCCGGGGTCAGACCACTGAATAGCATCACAGCCCAGAGCGTCTGACCAAGGCGTGAACCCCGTAAGCCATCGGCTAACGGATTGCAATCGGCAGTATCGAATGATTCAAGAAACCCTATCCGGTAGGTAGCAGGATAGAGTGCAGTATAATCTCTCTGGTATGCCGACCACTCAGCAGGAGTAATCCGGCGCATCGCCAGGTGTACCAGCATATGGTGGCTGGGATAATCGAACCATCCCCCGGCAAATTGGGAAGACCGTGGCCCGGAGAGAGTAGAGAGCATAGCGAGTTCTGGCCGGACTGCCGCAATCTCTTGTAGGGTCTGCACCATCAATGCGGAACCGGCACTTGCCCGTAGCGGTGCCCGCCGTATCCAGGCCAGCGCTGCGCTGTATGGAGCCACTGCCCGTATCCCATCGAGGGCAAAGTGATCAACCTGGGCAATCACCCACTGCTGCCAGTACAGACGCCAGTCGCTGCGCAGCCAGTCAAAATGGTAGCCACCGGCAGCAAGAGCAACACCCGGGTGACGTGCAACTGCTGGTACATCTGCCGGTGTCCCAATCACAAATGCCCCTGACTCATCACGGACAAACCATTCCGGGTGCTCGCTGAGGTAACGTGAATCAGGAGCACAACCCTGCATAGCAACATCTAACAAGACCCGCATGCCCTGCTGATGAGCTGCTGCAACAAGCTGTTGGATCGTCTCGTGATCGCCACACACCGGATCGATCCGTTCGAGATCACCAATCAAATGAGGACGATCACCAACCGTATGCCACGGTAACAAACATAGCGTATCGACCCCAAGCGTGGTCAGTTCAGGTAAACGACGACGCAACCCATCAGCACCGCCGTGCTGCCGCAGATCGGCGACATAGATGATTGCATCACGCAGCCATGGCATTGGCGGACGGGGAAATGGCATCAATGCCTGATAGATGGACAATGCTGCCGGCCAGGGCTGGAGGGTGAGGGTAAAAAACTGCCGTCCCAGCGCAAACCGCCAATCAGAGGGAAGCCAGCCGGCAACAGCAATTTCATAGGCCAATGAGACTGCTGTATGGCTGCCCTGTACGTATGGAAGTGCCGCCTCATCATCACCGGCATACCAGCAGAGGAAAGTCAGCGCGAGATCAGAATTGACAAGAGCCATCACCCCGGCACCCTGGGTTGGTGTCGGCTCAAAAGCACTGCCACCACGCAATCCAGGCGCAAAGAAACGACGAGGCAGAATGTTGCGATCCTGAGTGCTGGCAGTGGTATACAAGGCACGTGGACGAACACTGTTACCCGGCGCCTCAAAGGTGCAGTGGTCTGGCGAGCCAATCTTGACATGAGGTATGATCAGCCGTACACCGTACATGCGCAGTTCATCACCGCTGACATTTTCGATCTCAATCCAGCGCTCAATCACCTCGTCTGACAACAGGTAGTTATCAAACACTTTGAACGGGCCAAGACCGACAATAATCGTCATCTGCGGACGACCATCTGGCAACATCTGCAAACGGTGCCAGATGTAGCGTGCGAACGTCTGTGCGGTAATCCAATTGGTCGGCGAACCGATAGCAACATCAACCCCTGCCACCGGGGGGCCGAAACCGAGAATATTTGGGCTATTATCGTGACGAAAGACAACCAGTGCGCCACTATCCGTTGACCAGCCGAGTTCATAACGAGCGGTGCGTAAAATAATCTGGTCGGTCTGTTCGTAGAGTTCGTAACTCATTGAGCAATTGGCGCAGTCTATCAGGAGGGGTAGTAGATACTACCTGTCAGGTTGTAGAGATTATAACACGAAGTATTGTCGCTTCTTAAGGCAAGATCACGCTATCGATTGCTCGATTACGAACGTCGTGGCAGCATTTGTGGCAAACGCAAGAATGTCCTGCCAGGTCCATCCTCTCCAGATACCGTACACCACGCCCGCCCGAAAGACATCACCGGCTCCCGTGAGATCACTGCTCTCCGTTGAAGGTGGTGTTGCTTCGTACCAGCTACCGGCAACCAAAACCCGTGCCGGATGAGGACCATCTGTGATAAAGACGGGAGCACCACGCACCTGTTGTAAAGCAGCAGCCTGCTGGAACGGATCAGCACCAGACCGATCAGCCGACGTAACGATGACATCAGCAGCCTGAGCCAGTGGATCGGCAGGATCACTCACATCACCGACGACCACCAGCCGATTGAGCTGTCGTGCAGTGGTAGCGACTTCTGCGGTGTAGAGGCCATAACGGCTAACACTAACGATCTGGCATGTTGCCAGGACTTCTGCTGATGGCGGCGAAGCCGCAGTCTGTTGACGCAACGCAATAATCGTGCGCTCACCATCGGGGGTGATCAGGACATGGCATACCGGCGTTGCGACGTTCGTACTTCTTTCGATATGGGTTATCAGGCCCAACGCGGTCAATTCAGCTGCAACCAGATCACCACCGGCATCGTAACCTAACCTGTCACCGTACAGAAGTGGCCGAACACCCCAGTTTACCAACGCACGGGCTTCGTTCAATGCATTGCCGCCAGCCAACCAGCGTGTACGCACGGCATGAATACCGCTGCCGTGTCGCGGCCAATGGGGTAACCAGATACGCAAATCAGCACAAAGAGAGCCGTAACAGAGGATTGCATTCATACCTGGAAGTCATCTCATTACTGACCGACAAGCCAGATGATCATAACGAAAAGGCACATCGCACCTATGGCCAGCAGGTTGAACGATGCGCCCCATCTGGTAGAGAACACCGTCGTGCGAAAGCCTGGCTTCCGCACTTTAAACAATACAACACGTGCATCACCGGTCGTGAAAGGCAACCAATTCAGTGCGTGATTGTGCTGTGGATGAAAGATAGTGCCTCTCTTTTCCGCACTGGCATGCAGAAAACAGGGTATGTAGTCTCAGGTACGTTGTCAACATATATACCCGTGCTACGGTCTGGCATTACGATAGTACCGCTGCTGCGGTGTGAACACCTCACCATTCACCTGTGCAAAGCCGATGTATAAAGATGGATGAAAAAAAGATGGTTCTGCGGGTACATTTTCACCGCAGAACCATCAACGCTTTCCCTATGCACCGGCCGGGGTTGGCGAGGGTTGACCACGATTATTTTGATGATGTGGCCCGTTGACCTGATTATTCGCAATCGGCACCCGACTCAGCGCAATTTGCAGCACCTCGTCCATCGAGGAGACCGGGATCAGATTCAGTTCCCGCCGCACCTTCTCCGGCAGCTCACTGATATCTTTCGCATTTTCCTTTGGCAGGATAAAGGTACGAATACCGGCCCGATGAGCGGCCAGTGTCTTCTCTTTCAGGCCACCGATAGGCAAGACCTTTCCGCGCAGAGTAACCTCACCGGTCATCGCAACATCGCGCCGCACAGGGGTACCGGTCAGCGCACTGATCAGCGCGGTGGTCAAAGTAATACCGGCGGATGGACCATCCTTGGGTACTGCACCCTCTGGGATGTGAATGTGAATATTGGTTTCTTCAAAGATCGCCGGATCAATCCCAAAGTCAGCAGCACGCGAGCGAACGTAGCTCACCGCAGCCTGCGCACTCTCCTTCATCACCTCACCAAGCTGGCCGGTGAGTTGAAGCTGGCCCTTACCTTTGAACGGCAACACCTCGATATTGAGAATATCACCGCCGGCGCTCGTCCAGGCCACACCGGTCGCAACCCCAACTTCATCCTTATCCTCAACCAGGCCGAAAGTAAAGCGCTCAGGACCAAGGAATTCCGACACGGCAGCCTCATCAATCACAAACTTCTGGACTGAGCCATCGGTTGCTTCGCTTTGTTCGGCTACCTTACGCGCCACTTTGCGGCACAGACTGGCGATCTCGCGCTCAAGACCACGTACACCTGCCTCGCGGGTATATTCGCGGATCAGCTTGATGATGGCACCATCGGTAAACTCGATCTGATCCTCACGCAGCCCATGGAACTCACGCTGTTTGGGGATCAGGAAACCGCGTGCGATCTCCATCTTTTCGTCTTCAGTGTAGCCGCTGATCTCGATGATCTCCATGCGATCACGGAGCGGCAGCGGGATTGGTTCAAGCTGGTTCGCTGTGGCAATAAAGATCACCTTGCTGAGATCGAACGGCAGTTCAAGGTAATGATCGCTAAATGCGCTGTTCTGCTCTGGATCGAGCACCTCAAGCAGTGCCGAGGTCGGATCACCGCGGAAATCGATCCCAATCTTGTCAACTTCATCAAGAATGTAGACTGGACTCCGCGACTTGGCCGTCTTCATGGCCTGGATAATCCGGCCGGGCAACGCGCCGATATAGGTGCGGCGATGACCGCGAATCTCGGCCTCATCGCGCACGCCGCCGAGACTGGTACGGACAAATTTGCGTCCCAACGCACGGGCAATGCTACGCCCCAGGCTGGTCTTACCCACACCGGGCGGGCCGACAAAGCAGAGGATGGGACCGCGCATCTTATTACCGGCCAGTTTAAGCACAGCCAGGTATTCAAGAATACGCTCTTTGACCTTTTCGAGGCCATAGTGATCTTCGTCGAGAACCTTTTTGGCCTCAGTAATGCTGATCTCCGGCAGCTCCTCATCAGCCCAGGGCAGCGAGAGGATCCAATCAAGGTAGGTACGAATCACGCCTGCTTCAGGGCTGTGCATTCCCTGTTGGGACAGGCGCTTCACCTCATGCAGCGCCTGATTCTTCACATACTCTGGAGCGTTCATCTCGTGAATCTTGCGCCGCAGCTCATCAATCGGATCATCGTCATCTTCATCTTCACCCAACTCACGGCGAATAACCCGCAACTGCTCGCGCAGGAAATACTCACGCTGACTCTGGTCAAGCACCTCGCGGGTATCCTGCTGAATCTTGACGCGCAGCTTCAGTAGCTCCAACTGGCGAGCCAGTACCAGATACGCCTTACGCAGACGCTCGACCGGATCGAGCGTATTGAGAATCTCAAGCCGATCCTTGAAATCAAATGCCGGCCCCCAGGTCACAATATCGGCCAGATGACCGGCGCGATCAATGCGATGCACAAACTGCACCGCATCTTGGGGCACCTCACCAAGATGCTCGACGAATTCATCAACCTGCTGCTTCACCGTCTCCATCAGGGCTTCGACCTCGATCCCCCCGACCGGTGGATCAAAGATCGGTCGGCAACGCACCCGATAGAAAGGTGTGATCTGGATCGCTTCGATAATCTGTGCCCGCTGCTGGCCTTCAAGGATCACACGGGCTGTGCCATCAGGCAGCTTGGCAAACTCCTGCAACTGCGCAATAACCCCAATTGGCGGTAGACTCTGCGGCTGGTTGCTCTTGTATCCTTCGAGCTGATTCTCGCGCACAAAGATCAACAGAACATCACGATCTTCTTCCCACGCTCGCTCCATCGCACGGTACGACTTCCCTTGCGGTACCTGGAGCGGGATGGTCATATGGGGCATGATGACCATTTCGCCAAGCACCACCATCGGGAGACGGCGTTCTGGCTCTTCGTGCAGGTCATCCTGCTCTTCAGGCAGATCGTCAAAGAGAGACATTGGTTCATTCATAGTAGTTTTATCTCCTACGTTCTATGAGGAACGTTACGCACACGATTCAAACAGCAGCCGCTGTTGGTATTGGCTGCAAAAATTGTCGTTCGTACAACCGGGCATAGACGCCATCACGGGCAAGCAGCTCCTGATGCATACCGATTTCAACCAGCTCACCCGCTACGATTACAGCAATGCGATCTGCGCGCTGCACTGTGCTCAGACGATGGGCAATGACGATACTGGTACGTCCGGCCATTAACCGTTCCAGAGCCTCTTGCACCAAACGCTCGCTTTCGCTGTCGAGCGAGCTGGTGGCCTCGTCCAAAATCAGGATACGCGGATTTTTCAGAATCGCCCGGGCAATAGCAATCCGCTGGCGCTGACCACCGCTTAAGCGCAGCCCACGTTCGCCGACCGGTGTATCGTACCCATCTGGCAATTGACAGATAAACTCATGCGCATTCGCCATCCGGGCTGCCGCTTCGATCTCTTCGTTAGTGGCCTCGAGGCGGCCATAGCGGATGTTATCGCGAACACTGCCGCTGAAGAGTTGGGTTTCCTGCAACACGATTCCGATCTGCTCCCGGAGCGACTGAATCTGTACCCGCCGCACATCATAACCATCGATGAGTACGCTACCGGCACTCACGTCGTAGAACGTGGGATCAGGCTGGCAATCGTACTCTTGCCGGCGCCACTGGGGCCAACCAGTGCCACCATTTCCCCCGCTTCAATTGTGAGTGAAAAGTCACGCAGGACTACCGGTGCGGGCGACCCGTTGCTGGTTGCCGATTGATAGGCAAATGACACCTCACGAAACTCAATTCGCCCCTCGATAGGCGGTAAGGGAATGGCATCAGGCGCATCGGCTACCAATGGTTGCTGATCAAGCAGCTCGAAGACTCGTGTGGTTGCCCCAAGCGCCTCTTGCAACTGAGCAAACAGGCTTGCAAATACACCCATTGACCCGGCAGCCATCACTGCATAGAACAGGAACGAAATCAGGCTGCCTGTCGTCAACACACCGGTACTCACCAGATAGCCGCCGATAGCCAGAATGCCGATCAACGCCATCCACACCGCCAGCGACATTGCCGGCTGAAAGATAGCGCGAATCCGGGCAAGCTTCAACGCCGTCGCAAAGGTTGCTTCGACCGCTGCCCGAAAACGGGCAATTTCGTAGTCCTCACGTCTGAACGAGCGCACAACCCGTACACCGGCAACCGTCTCTTCCAGAATGCTGGTTGCATCGGCCAACCGGTCTTGCACAGCGGTCGAAATCTGGCGCAGCCAGCGACCGAAGAAAACCCCAATCAGCACCAGCGTCGGCACCAGGATCAACGCCAGACCACTGAGCTGCCACGAGACAACGAGCATCAAAGCAACAGCCCCAACTAACTGAATAACACCCCCCAGTAGTGTTGGTAGACTATTGGTCACCGTTGTCTGGATAAGGGTCACATCGTTGGTAATGCGCGACGTGATTTCACCTGTTCGACGCTGCTCGAAGAAGGCGAGATCGAGCTTTTGAAGATGCTCATACGCTGCAATGCGTAGATCGCTGACGACACGCTCACCCACAAAGCTCAGACAGTAGGTCTGAATAACACCGGTCAGAAGTTGCCCAATCATCACAACACCCAGAAGCTGGGCGATCTGAATAACCGGCAAGGCCTGGTCGCCGGTTATGAGATTAACAACCTGACCAATCGCTAACGGAATTACCAGTCCCAAACCGGCACTGATGACCATGGCAATCAGAGCTACTACGATCCAACCACGATAAGGTCGCAGATAGGAAAGTAGCCGGGACCAGCTTACATTACCGGTAGCTTGTGGTGGCGGTATCAATTGAAACGGTAACCGTAACAAAGTACGCTCCTTGAACGCAAGCAGGCGAGCCTGCTTATCGTTCACCACGGTAAGGTCATCTTTTATGCCAATCGTCCTGTCTCACTCCGTTCGAGCACGCGCGACATCCCGGTTAACACCCCTTCCAGAAGTTCGAGCAAGCGTTCGGCATCAGCCGCTGGCAGATGACCGAGGGTGGCATGGATTTGCTCGCGCCGGGCCTGGCGAATCGCAGCAATCAACGCCAGTCCACGCGGCGTAACCTGCACCATCACCTGACGGCGATCCCGCTCGTGCCGTGTGCGCTCAACTAACTGTTTATCAAGCAGACGATCAACTACACCGGTCAGTGCCGCCGCCGACTGCTGCGTCGCTTCGGCCAGATCGGACATCTTGCACTCACCGTTCGTTTGCGCCAGATGAAGCAAGGTGTAGAACTGGGTCAATGTCAGGTTAAACCGCTCATCATCGAGCAACTGCACAAACTGGCGCTGCGCCAGCCAGCTTATGCGCAAAATCATTTGCTCGATGGCATCGAGGGTTGAAGGGTTATTTGCGGCATTGGCCAGTTCTGATTCGGTCATGCGTTGCCCTATTCCTAGTGCGTGTAGATATTTAACAGTGTTAAGTATATCAGAAGCAAGCATCCTTGTAAAGGGGAGCGCAACCTTGAGGATCGATATGAATCAGCGCCATGTCTGCGACAAATGCATCACTGCCCGGCACCGGATATGGCGTAGGGGCGGGTTCGGAACCCGCCCCTACGATCCGTTACCTCCGCAACGATACTGTGAGGATCACCGATACGACCCGGATGGACGTGGGGTGATCGAATAAACAATGTCATCCCCACACTGAAGGACTATCAGGAGCGGCACCGGCGAGCCACTGATGATTAGTCACAATATGAGAGTAAGGTGTTGGCATCGTGGCGGGTTTTCTATGCTATCAGATGTGCTGGTAACCAGGGTGATACGCACCCGGCGTAGAGTACGCCAGACGCAACAGCCACGCTGTCGCACTCCAAACGATACGACACAGACATCCCTGAGCAGAACCTGCACCCACGAAGGGACTAGAACCTATTTCAAAAAAACATCTAGCGGCAGCATGGCTGCCGCACTCCAAACCCCGCGACACGCGCATAACGAGCGAACAAGGCAACCAATCCAACACGTGATTGGAGGCGGAGATGATTGTTAGCCCTCCTCGCTGCCATATTAGCAGCCTGGAAGCAGGATATGCAGTCGTTGGCGATTGGCAAGCGTTTATGCGTCTGTGCAACAGTCTGGATGCACCACAGCACAGCTTTTACGAAATAAGTTCTAAAATTATGCCTTTCCTATCTTCTATCTCCTACCTCCTATCTTCTCAACCAACTACCGACACGCCACCAGGCACACCACTTCACGTTGCAGGAGTGGTACCCAGACTGTTGGATTGAGATCGAGGCGCTGCGCTCCCGGTGCGCCCCACAATGCCGAACCTCGCACGGTCATACCGTTGACGCGGAAGGTCACCTGTCGACCGGCCATCCCACACCCTTCACTGCCAGGCTGGGCCGCAGCCACGTCGATGACGTAGGCAACTTGATTGTTTACTAATCGCGTTTGGGCACTGCCGCAGACGACACCGTTGATCAATGCTTCTACGGTCTGACCGGGGGCAAACGTTGTCGTACCCAATGGTGCAATATAGCCGTAGTAGGTTGTGGGTGGCTGCGGCAACGCCGATTGCAGGGTAGCACCACCTGTCAATGAAGCGGTTCCGGTTGCCCCATCATCAGTCACAAAAACCCAATAGCCGCGACCATAGGTCAGGCTGGTGAGTGTGTTTACCAGAGTATCAAAAGCAGGGGCAACCTTTGGGTCGTATCGACGCCAGCTATTGGTCACTTCGTCATAACCGTAGACGATGCGATAGTGACGACTATCGACGTTAAGACGGCTGAACGCAACCGGCACGCTTTCGCCCGACCACGGATAGGCCAGCAGGTTCCAGCCGGCTGCCGGGCGTAGCGTTGTTAATAAGGTGTATAGTCCTGCCCCGGCTGCATCACCGGCCAGCTCGCGCCGTTCGAGATCGCGTCGATAGACAACGATTTCACGCCATGCCTGGCTAACTGGATCATATTTGAACATGCTCAGCCCACCGGCTGTTCCAGGTGGCAAACTGATTTCGTCGTAGCTCAAATTGATCGAGAAGCCGGTCAGGTCTGTTGCACTTACGCCACTCAGCCAGTAGCCCGATCCGACCTGCTCGCTCCACGGCGGTGGCGTAGCCGGTACGCGCGTAGCCGCTTGAAATGAGAGCAGATCGCCCGGCCCAAAGACACCATCAAGGTCATAGATCATCGCCTGGCCATCGAGTGACGCCGGAGCATCGTTTGGACAGGTTTGCCGCCGTGGATTACACGGTCGTCGTTGCTGAGGGACCGGTGATTGATCGACAGCCAGACGCGGGGTATCTGCTGAATAGAAGTAGAGATTGACATCGGTGACAGCCTCGCGCCGTGGTGCCGGCTCATCAACCCACAGGTGGAGTAGCGCCTGCTCGAAGAATGTCGGGGCAGTAATTTCAGCCTGTGCCACACCGGCACCGGCAGTTAGAGTGACGGTGGCCGATGACGGCGCATCAAGCGGAAATAGACGAGCACGTAAGGGAGCAGTAATACCCTCAGCACGCACAATCACCCGAATCCGTTGACCATCAATCGGTTCGATCCGGATGTCCGGTTGCCAGTCAGATCGCTCGGCAACAGTTAAGGTTGTCTGACCACTCACCAGCGCTTCGACGCAGCCAAGCCGTCGTACCGCCAGCTCGAACAGGCAGAGACGATCACCCGCTCGCGCACCGCGAGCTTCGAGCTGATCGCGTACCGGAGCACCGAGATCGATCAGTCGATCAATTGTTCCATTGCCATCATCATCGGTAAAGAGAATACCACGTGCGCTGCGGTCGGGTTGGAGGCGGATTGTACCGTCGTCAGTTTCCTGCAACAGACTGAACGTAGACTGGCGGAATGTGCGCGATGAACCCGCCAATGGCATGTCAATAACTTCGGTGAGCTGCGCCGGCAACGTGTTTGGGCCAGTTATCTGATTGAATGTTGTCGGACGATGTGCGGCTAATGCCGGGTAAAAGGCAACAATTGTCTCCCAATCAGCACGGCCATTTTCGAGCTGTGAAAGCGTTTGTTGACAATTGGCTACCCAACCAGCAAGCGGGTGAAATTCTGATTGTTCTTCACGGTAAGGATTATTCATTGCGCCTGGACAGCTCTCAACCCCTACCAGCACACGCCGACCACTCACCTCGCTAAAACCGATATAGTTGTCAGACAGGAAGAGTAGATAGTGTCCCAATTCATGCGCCAGTGCCCGTGGCCAGTCCTCGCCCACGGTACCGCGACTGGCCCCGTACTGATTCCAGGTTGCCCCGATGCGAACCCGTCCCGGATAAAAGACCACTTCTTCCCCCAGACCATTGGTAGTAATTGTGGTCTGTTGAACAATACCGCCTCGATCCGAGTTTGGCCGCAAGCGATTCGTCGCGTAAATTCGCACATCGGCCAGATTCCAGCGTTCACGGTTGTGAAAGATTCTGACCCGCCCTAGCGCGACCTGGCCATTTGTCCAATCGTAGAGCAGCTCCGAGGCACGACGGAGATCGGTGCGTAGTTGGGCCATATAACCGGTATCGTTGTGAGCATCCCACTCAAGTGAGACATCGATATCAAAGGGGAGGAGAGGGTTATCAGGGCTGACATTGATCGCATTGACACCCGCATCGCCGAGGATAGTCAGCGTTGGCGGGTCACCAGGAACGATATTGGTGTAGTAGAGCGGACTATCGTTGACCAGAAGCCGTAGACTCCAGGCGGTGAGTGTACCGCCATCGAAGGGAAAGTTATCGGCAATAACCAGTCGCCAGTCACCGGTAATCGGCTCGCCACGCAGTTCATCTAGCGGGTCAATAGCCTGAAACTGTGCACCTCCAGTAGGCGGACAATTATTGCCGGCGATGGTATCGCTGACCGCAATCGCAAAACCATTATTGTCGCCACAAGACCCATCAACCAGACGCACGACTGTTCCTGAAGGGCTGATCAGGGTCATTGAGAGATCGCTAAAATAGGTGTGCGTGCCCGTAATAATGACCGAGTCAATGAACTGAATAATCCCGGTCTGCGTAATCGACAGGGTTGCTGTGATCAGATCGGTGCGATCAGAGGCAATTGGAATTGGAGCATGGGTACTGGTATAGGAGACCAACTCACCGATAGGCTGCAGAACGGCCACCTCGTCACCCGCATTCACCAACCCGGTCAACGTGGCATTGCCATTCGCATCGGCTCGTAATGGCCGATCATCAACAAGCACGGGTTCGGCTGGCACAGTACTACCGGCGGGCTGGCGGAAGAAGAGGGCACCGTGGGCCGACACCCCACCAGCCCCGGTAACCACTGTCTGCACTGCCCCACTAAGCTGATTACGATAGACGCGGGCCGGCGCATTCAGTCGAACGGCCACCAGGTCAGGAGTACTTGACCCTGCCATCTGCCCCCACGCCAGTCGGCTCCGATTCGTTGCCCGATTCGCAAGCGTGGCGACCAGGGTAAAACCACCACTGCCATTATTCCGCAGCAGATGTTCACCGATGGGCAGCGTCTGAATCACATCACCTCGCGGTTCACTACTGAGCGCAACATCGATGAAACCATCACCATCATAATCAGTTGCAACGGCAGCAACCGCATTGATCCGCTGACTCGTCGCCCATGACAAAGCCAGTGTCAGCGGTGCATCTGACTGATGAAGATAAAGGCGCACATTTTCACGCACACCGGCAATGAACAGATCGGGCTTACCGTTGTCGTCAAAATCGCCGGCAATGACGGCACGGGTATTCGTATTCACTATATCATCAACCCAGATCGGGGCCGAACCGAAGAAGGGCGCGGTTCTTACGCCACCAAAGATGCGAGTTGGCTCACCTCGTAAACCAACCACTAAATCGGGTATATTGTCACTATCCATATCGGCCAGAGCCATGCTGACGGTGGTGAACCATGCCGGAACAGCTTCCTGTAACGTATTCGGCCCACCGGCCAGGATTTGATCGTCGAGGTAGTAATAAATAGCATCCGCCTCGGTACCAATCAGCAGGTCTGGATCGTTATCACCGTCGAGATACCCCCATAGGATCGTTTGCGATAACAGGTTTAGGGTGGTAAATTGCACATTGACCGCCACCCCACTGGAAACCAACACTACCCGATACACGAATAGAGGGGCACCGTAGTTCGCTTCTGCTAACAGGATCGTCCCGCTGTTGGTGACAGCCCAGGCCAGATCAACGGTTTCATTAGCATTCGGCGATGTCCAGATCGGCGTTAGAATAAGTTGACCTGTGCTGTCCAATCCATCATTGCGCCAGATCTGAGTCGGCAGGTTGCGCCGACCAACGGCCAGATCATCATCACCATCGCTATCAATATCGAATGCAGCAACACTCGTATACTCATCGCTAGCCGCTGATTGCCAGATCTGTTGGAGTGGCCCGGTTTCGGTCTGAGCACGAACCGGCAGCGGTAGGTTACCGACAATACCAGCAATAAGCAGCAGGTATAGCACTACATACGCTCGTGACATAGGCCCCCCCTATGGTTTTGTGATAGCGACTGCCGATTGCGGCAACAGGTATGTAACTCAAGTTGCCATCTATGCTGTGAGCAGGACTTGGAGGCTGACTATCAGGATGAACAGCACGACGTTGCACGCAACACCATGTGGCATAACCACATGAACGATGTGGGGAATAGCCAGTTCAAATGGACGCATTACGCTACGCCTCATAGGAGCAACCCGAGTTATCCACATGCTCTGTGTCCTCCGTGTCTCTGTGGTGATAACGGTAGCAACTTGGGTTATGTATGTCTTGCTCGTGTAGCAGAGAACGACAGTCGGTTCGATCATCACTGACCAATCACGATGTCACCTCAGTACATACCCGGCAGAAACAACAGAAGACGAATGCGAACACCCGATCGGATAACGGTCATTGACAAAGTGAAGCGTCTTCTCGCGCAAGCTGATAACGTACACACTCATCGGCAGTGGGACGACGACTACGTATTACAGCTAGATCAAGCGCTGTATCCAGATCGAGCGGTAACCGAATAACACTTCCATTCGCACTGACTGTGACCAGTTCACGCGAGCCGCTAAACCCGATTGCCACCGGCAAGCCATCAAGCCCCATGCGCGCCTGCTCAATCCCATCGACAAACTGCCAGATTTTCACGGTTTGATCAAAGCCTGCGGTTGCAATTAGTGTACCACCGGGGTCAAATGCAAAATCGACAATTCCTCCGCGATGAGACGCCGAAAAATCGCGCTGATTCAACGTGGCACTGTCACGCACGAGAATGATACCTTCATTCGACTCACTAACCACCACTGTGCCCTGCGGATTAAAGCGAACCCGACCATTGGCCCGCTTATCGACAATCTCAACCAGTGTCTGTGCAGTCCGATAGTTCCACACCATCACCAGCCCATCGCGGGTAACAATCGCGAGCAGGGGTTGAGTTGGATGCAGAGCAGCGCCGGTGATCACAGTCTCAAAGCGATCGCTAAGATCGAGCATTGTCAGTGGACGGGTTACCGAATCCTGCCACTGCCAGAGAAATACCTGCGTCCGGCTGCTGGTCAACAAGAGGCTGCCATCAGCACTAAAGGCTACATTGCGCACGCGCGCCTGGTGTGCAATGACGGCTTGCAGGCGACCAGACGCAACGTCCCAGACACTCACCTGCGCATCAGCACCGGCAGCAGCCAGCCAGCGTCCATCAGCGCTAAACGCCAGCATCTCGATGGCTGCGGTATGATGAAGGAGTGGACGAGCCGGCGTGTCGGGACGGGTGAAGAGAGCGATCCGGCCATTCTCACCGCCCACGGCCACCCATCCACGTTGAAGGTCGGTAGCGAGTGCAGTCGGGGCAAACCACTGCAGATCACCAACATCCCAAATACGCACCGTTCCATCAAATGATGCCGTCACCACCTCTTGCCCGTTGGGCAGCCAGCGGGTTTGACTGATCTGGTCGGTATGACCACGGAGAACGGTGACAATCCTGCCATTACTCAGATTGATCAGATACTCGTTGCCATCGTTGGCCGCAACCAGGGCCAGAAAACCATCCGGGCTGAGGTTGAGATCGTTCAGGGAAGTGCCGAAAGTCGTTAATACCGTGCTATCCTCGCCATTCGTCTCGATCAGCCGTGTCTCTTCAATGAGAGCCAGTGTACCTGCCGGTGTGTACGCCAGCGCCGTAATCGGTTGCCCACCGAATACTGCACGCCCAATCAGTTCTCCGTCGCGCAAGCGCCAGATTAGCACCTGCCCCTCTTGACTGGCAGCAGCGATCCGCACACCAGCCGGATCGATAGACAGGCTACGTAGCGGAACACTTTTGATTCCACCCATCACGATCTGCCGCTTACTTGCTAAGTCCCACCGTCGTAACCAGCCATCGTAGCCCGTCGTGTAGAGAGTCTGCCCATCAGGACTGAATGCCACCGCGAGGAACTGCACTGCCAGCGGATCATCCGGTGGGATACTCTGGTTAGCCAGCGGATGCCACAACCGCTCTGGCTGATCGGGCATGAGCGTATTCCAGATTAGAATGGTGCCATCCCGGGTGACCGCAGCGAGTTTCGTACCGTCGGGGTTAAAGGCGATGGCCGAAACATTGGTTGCGCCGGTCGCCAGACGTTGCATCTGTCCGGTAGACCGTTCCATCAGAACAACCTCAGCCAGATCATCGGCAGGCAACACCGCCGCCGCCCACCAGCGTTCGTTCTGACTGACTGCCAGCGCGGTAACCGGTGCGCCCAGGTCAAACGTTGCCCGCGTCCGTGAGGTAGCCAGTGCACGGTAAAGCATTGCCATTGCGCCGAGATCAACCGGCTCTTCACGTTCCCGTTGTACCAACACTGCCTGCCGGGCCAGCAACAACGACAATTGTGGATCAACAGACAGGTTCACAGCCGCCTCTGCCGTCAGTTCACGGATACGAGCCAACCGCGAGAGTCGTTCAGCTTCCTGATAAGCAAAAAAAGCAGCGGCTGCTGCAACGAACATGACCACTGCCAGGATTGCTGAGACAACTCCTAATTGTTTGATCAAACGCTCACGACGACGTTCAGTATCAATCTCAGCCTGACGCGCCAGACAGGCGGCAAGAAATTCTTCATCAATCTGCTCGACCAGTTCAGGATGGGCCGCCACCCAATTTCTGGCCGCCACCAGATCATCATCGTGGAGCAACAGACTTTCTGGACGGTCAGTTGCTGCCCACAGCGCAGCCTGACGTTGAAACGGACTCAACTGCTCACGCCAGGCCGCATTATTCTGACGAACCGGTTCGATGAGCCGATCATGAGACAGCTCATACCAGATAAAATTACGTCGCTGCTCAGCCCGGATAAGGTAGGCATCGATCAATGACGGCAGTGCCTGATTGGGTAAACCGGCGGTTGCACCTTCGCCGCGCAAGACCTGATTGCGAATGCCGGTTGCAGTGATGAGCTGTTGATCAAACCAATCACGGATCACCCGCTCGCGCACACCACTGATTGCCGACGCCGCCACTACTCGTTCGGCATAGTAATCGGCCAGCGCGGCGTCTACAGAACCCACCGTGTGCAGTGCAGCGGCATTTATAACGGCTCCCTCCGGTGCACCATTGGGAAACAGGCGTTGCCAGAGCCGATAACAGACCACCTGTAACTGCACCGGTTCCACCGTATTCCCCAGCATCGTGCCAATCTGGTCAGAGACAAGTTGAACGCGCGACCGGCGCAGATCATCTACCAGTGTTTGAGCAGCCACCTGATCGAATTCGACCCCCAACGCCAGGGCCGGCTGGCGAATGGCAGCCAGTGCCGCTTTCGGGCCGAGCAGATCGAGCCGGAAGGTTGTGCGAAATCGCGACGGCAGCAAGTGAGCATATTCCATTAACGGCGCCAGGTAGTCTTCGCGGATCGCAAAGAGTGCCCACACATTCCGCTGCTTGCGCAACAGATCGCCAATTGTCTGACAAAATGCTACTTTTGCTGCCCGATTAAGTGGATCAACGGTGAGCAGTTCTTCAAATTGATCGAAAATGATGACGGTATCGTTCATCTCAGCTTGATCGGATGGCACGATCAGATCGGTTAGCGACCGGTCGATGGCTTCGTCGCCACCAATTGAGAGCGCAGCAGCCGCCTGGTAGCGATTAACACCGGAGGGTATATCGTCCGGCAATGCCAGACCAACCCGTACAATCGGCAGGACACGAAACTGACGTGCTTCCAGGGCTGGAATCAGTGCAGCCTGGATCAGCGAACTCTTGCCGGCACCTGACGGCGAATAGAGCAAGACAATTCGTTCAGCGACAAGCAGGCTGGTCAGGTCACGCACCTCGCGATCGCGACCGTACAACCGATGTTCGCGGGTAAAAGCCCGTGGCCCAAGATAGGGATTTTGCTGTAACATATCCTAGAACCCACGCCGACGACGAGGTCGGTCACTCTCAGCAAGGTGCAGGGCCAGCGCTGTGCAGAAGTCGCGTGGACTACCCCAGAAAATACTGATCGCTGCGGTATCTTGAAAATAGGCTTCCAGATAACGAATCGCCCGATCGGGCTGCAAGACCTGATCTTCGCGCGGCAAGAGCTGACCGGCAATTTGCACGTAGCGTCGTCGCCGCGATCCACCGCGTAACGGTTTAATCAAACTATGAAACAGAGTACGGAAGCCCATATCCTCTAGCTCAAAACCCAAGAAGAGGAGTGCGCTATCGGCCAGCGCATCACGGACAACCGCAGGGATGCACTCGCGTTCTGCCGAAATGTTGATGAGAAAATCGAAGTAGTCATCTTCGGTTAACACCAGCGTCTCGATCTGGTCAAAACTACCGAATAAATGAAAGACCAGCGGACGTTCGGCTGATGGCCGATAATCCGGTTCACGCTCGAAGATTGACGGCAAGCGATCCAGGTCTTCATTCCAACGACACAGTTCGATAACCGGCTGCTTACCGGCTTCGATCAACGCATCACTCAGCATATTCGAGGCATTGGCCGTAATGTACACGGGCAACGGTTGGGCCGCCAACACACGGTACGGATCGTGCGGATCGCGTTCCCGTTCATGACGACCGATCATGCTGTACATCTGCTGAAGATTGAGCTGAGCAAGGTCGGGCAGCGTATCGCTATACGTGTCAAGTAACATCTGGCGCAATGTTTCAACCAGCGAGCGGCGGGGGAAGCGGTAGTCGTGTTTGATCGAGAGAAATTGCGCAACATACGCCAACTGCTCACCTTCATAGCTCTCCATTGGATAGCGATACCGTTCGGCCCACATGCGGGCAATGGTGCGACTGGTACCCAACCGGGTCTCGGCTAGTTCTGGGCCGATAATTGGCGTGCACAACCCATCGGCCATATAGCCGGCGAGAGCTTCGATCTTCTCTACCGTTTCCTGTTCGTCGGCAAAACCGGGCACATACCAGATACGACCGCTCTTC
The DNA here is from genome assembly GCF_034434295.1 of Chloroflexus sp. GTDB lineage: Bacteria > Chloroflexota > Chloroflexia > Chloroflexales > Chloroflexaceae > Chloroflexus. The sequence continues at coordinate 16,064 of NZ_DAOTZQ010000101.1, read as the reverse complement.
AAGCGCGAGTAGAGTGCCGGCATCCAAAAATCGGGGAGATCGCGCACAGTGCCCCGTGCTATAGCCATCGCCGCATCAATCATCCCGTGATGCTGCAATTCCTGGCAGAATGTCGGTATGAAGCGCTCGATTAAACGCATCGAGACATTGCCCTGCATCGCGACCACCGCAGGTACGCCGGCTTCGGCCAGGCGCGGCCCAATTGCTGCCAGCGCACCATTGTCGGTCGTCATGCCGCCACCACTTTGACAGGCAATCAGCATCACCAGCCGCGGACGTTCGGCTAGTTCGCGCAACCGCTGACAGAACGACGCCCCATCAACCCGATCAAAGGTATTATCCGGTTTCACCAGCCAGAGGTACGTATTTCCCTCGACAAAACTCCCGTGTGCCACGATGTAGAGCACATCAAACGGCTGCCCTTTACGAGTAGAGGTACGTAGGGTTGAGATGATCTGTTCCAGTGTTGCAGCACCGGGTTCGGTCAATTCAACAATATCAAAATGGGCAAAGCCGGCACGTGCCCGGGCGAGTTCACCCGCAACATCAACCGGTGCCAGGCCAAAGCGCTCAATGCCGTGGGGATTAGCAATGGCGATCAATACGCGCAGCGCATTGCGCGAACGAGCACGAATCGGCTGCACATCGTTGCTGGTCAGGTAACGCGAAAAATAGACCTCTTCCCCCATCAGCAACGGCTCACCATCAGGCATACAGAGCGTTTCCCACCGCAACGTATGGAGTTCGGCAGCACTGGGCGCGATGAAGAGGCGAAAACGGATAGGGAGCGGACGCCGGCCACGACGCGCAATTGTCCGGGCAGCCTGAAACTGAGCGAGTAGATCGGGATCGCTCAACAGCATTGCGCCCAACGCAGTGCCGTATGCCGCCGGGTCGGTATTCAATTCACGCAGACGGTTGACATCAAACTGGATTGGACAATCAACATTTCCTCGTTCAATGCGCACATCAGCATCACTGTCAGGATCAGCGTATGAGAGGTTCACCGCGTAGCCTGCATTGCCGATGCTCCGCAGACTGAATTCGAGGTCAATGATCTCGTCCATGAGGAATAGATTTCTGTCCAGGAAAGGGAAACTACCTGGCTATCAGTATAGCAGGTAGTACCCTCTCCTGCAAGGATTTAGGGCGCGGCAATTGGCCAGTGTGCCCAGGCAACGAAGAGATCGCCGTGTGGACGGGCACCGACGTAGCTACCAGTGATCGCAGCAGCTCCGTTACTAAGGCCATAGGCATTGGCAACCAGCTCGGCGCAAATAGCCAGACCGAAGCCATGACCTTCCTGACCACCACTGCTAAACGTGAAACCGCCACGGAAAAGATCACTCCATTGCTGCCCGAAGCGCTGTACAAGCGCCGCGTACTGCACAGGATCGATACGATTGGCAACCACCAGCCGCAACGATGGCGACTCGCACTCTAAAATGGGAAAGATACCAACCATCACCCGCTGATCAGCACTATGGCGCGTCGCATTGTTCACCAGATTGTACAGCACCCGATCAAGTGCCGAAAACTCGACACAGCGGTCGGCTACCACCCCATTGTAGCGGGCATCAACAATCACACTTGCCGTACCATCGGGCAGGCGATAGTCTATCTGTTGCCACTTCTCAAGCAACAGATCAACCCCGTGCTCACGTAACTCTACATCACGAGCAGTCCGTACCGGGTCAAGGTCGGGGAGACAATTGCGCATAATCTTGAGGTGATCGCGCGTCAAGAGGTAGATACGCTCGGTATCAACCGGCTGGTGTTGTGTCAGTTCGAGCAATTGCAACTGCAATACAAGTGCTTGCAATGATCCACCACGCACATCGTGGATAACCTGGCTCAACGTTGAGTCTCGTTGTTCGAGCGAAATATTGCGCAACTCGTTGAGCAAATCGTGCCAGCCGGTTTCGCCAAGCAGATGTAGCAAATGACTGTGATCAACGTGCGCTTCTGATCAAAGCTGCTGTAAATCCTCAGCAAGGTGTTGTATAAACGTCGTACCAGATCTTGTAGCGACAGCGGTAGTTCAGCAATACTCATGCTACTACCACTACGAACAAATGGATCACGACGGAGAAAAGGCAAATTACACGGCGCAAGTGCTTTGATAGTATCGTCACTGAGAGGAAATGCACCAGCCATGATTGAACCCTTCCAAATCAGACAAATCAATATTCCATATAGTTAAACGCTATTGTACTCGATTTTAATAACGATGTTGGCGAAGATTTATCAATAACATTTACTCACGAAGAAATGCGGCACAGGCTTCAGGAATACTGGGGTTGATAAAGATGCCGCTGCCAAGTTCAAAACCGGCCATATATGAAAGACGAGGCACGACCGCCATGTACCAGTGAAAGTAGCCATTTTCCGCTTCTTTAGCCGGGGTTGAGCGCAATACCAGATTAAAATCGGGGTCGTTGAGCCGATAGTAGAGGCGGTGAAACACCTCGCGGATAACATCAGCCAGCCCATCAAGCTCCGAATCGGCAATGTGAAAGAAGCTGGCACGATGCTTTCGCGGCAAGATCCAGATGTGAAAAGGAGACGAAGCAGCATAGAGAACAAAAGCCACAAAATCACCATTGGCGTAGACGATTCGTTCCCGCTGCGCCAGTTCATCGGCCAGCATCGCACAGAAGACACACTGTCCGGTATCGTCGAAAAAGCGACGCGCCTCTTCAATCCGATGGCGTACATCACCGGGTACAACCGGAACGGCCATGATCTGACTGTGCGGATGTTGCAATGAAGCCCCAGCTCGTTCACCGTGATTTTTGAAGATCACCACCTGCTCAATCCGGGGATCACTGCTCATTGCCAGTCCCCGGCTAAGATAGGTTGCCAGCACCAGCCGCACCTCAGCATGGGTCATCAACCCAAGCGTGGTATTGTGGTGGGGATGCTCAACCAATACCTCGTGGTAACCATAACCCGTTATGTTACGTCGTACACCCTCGAAGTGACGAACAAGCGGCCCATCACCGTGCAGTGCCGGATACTTGTTGCGAACAATCCGTACCTGCCACGGCCCGGTGATTGGATAGCGATCAACTTCGAGGTCGAGTTCTTCATTGCCTACGCAGAAGGGACATTGGGGATCGTGCTGAGGTCGCTCGGCGGTCAACAGTTGCTGACGATGTTCGGTAAACGAATTTGGACGACGGGCACGTTCGCTGGCAATGATAACCCATTCACGAGTAGCGATATTCTGCCGTAATTCGGACATGAACCTGCTCCACAGCGGACAAAGACCGCAGCGCCGCGTTATGCTTTGTATTGTAGCCGTGATGGGCAGGTTCGGCAAGTGGATATCTGTCGATCGCCGTTGTCTGTTGCATAGAGAGATAGCGCTTTTCATTATTATTCAATATCGGTAGTTTTCATGCTTAACAAGAGACGAATCGCTTTAGTCACTTATTCATTTAACAAATCAGATTTCAATTTGTTTAAAATGCTTGACACACTGTGTTTTGGCTAGATAAAATAATAACAAGAGACGGTTTCGTAACTAAAATATACGAATTACGATCTTTAATTCGTGATTTATTTCATCTATCTAATCAAATCAACACTATCTGATACTATTCAGGCACTCAACACATAGCAAAACACACTGTAAGCTGAGACGCCACCAATACCGTACTCTCTGCCAGTAGTATCTATAGCCAGCAGTGTTACCTGTTTGTAACGTTTATGCAGGTATTTTTTTCGTAAGGCAGGTATAGTAATGTATCGTTTGCGAGCATCCCTCGTTCTGTTAACCGGTGTGATCCTTCTCCTGACAGTGACGTTCTCTGCCACTCAGGGACAACCGCAAAATCTGATTCAGGATGGTGGGTTCGAGCAGGTGGCTAGCAATTGGGTAGGATGCGGAAATGTCGGTCTGGTGGATGCACAGGTTAGCGGTTCAGCATTTGTGTACGCGGGTCGTTACGCTGCCGCATCAGGAATTGACGCCGACGGGAGCGATTGTCCGCAGTTGCCCAATCTAACCACCCCTAAACAGATACTGCAACAACAATTGAGTATTCCGGGTAATGCACCGGCAGTGACTGTTTCCTTCTGGTACCGCGCTGCTGCCGGTACAGCAGTCGATATGTTCCTGGCACGTGGTCTCTACCAGTTCGATCCGAATCTCGGTGGTGTAAAGCCCGGTTCATTTGCCACCGATCTCCCTCCCGGCTGGCAACTTTATCGTACTGTCCTGACCGGCGAGAACCTTGATCGGGTGCGCGGCCAGACACTCTTCTTCTCTATCGTTATCCAGAGTGATGCTCCTGCAGAAGACAACGCCTACCTGCTCGTTGATGATGTCCGTGTCGTGGCCGCCGACCAGCGTACTCGCGCCTCTCCGCTACCACCGGCCTTGCGCGGCGATGGCAGTCGCCCATTGGCCGTGATTCGACGTGAAGGTGATAGTCGGTTCCTTTACCGGATGGACACCGATGGCGGCAACCGTACCCTGCTCTACCGCGGCCTGCTCAACAATGTGCGCAATCCAGTCCGGTCACCTGATGACCAGCGGATCGCTGTGCTTGACTACAACACCTGGCCCTGGCCAGTGCCCGACCCTGATCCGCAGAATAACCTGCCGGCTTCGGCCATCACCGTTCTCAATGCGAATGGTGGTGGGGTACAGCAGGTATTTCAAACGCCGAGCCGGAAGGGGTCACGTTATCCGTTTGTCGGCTTGCCAGGCCAAAGCGAGGTACCATCTCAGATACTACGTGTGAATCATCTGGACTGGTTGGCGACTGATCAGCTTGTCTTCGATATCGTTGGTTTCAACCAGTTCTGCAATGGGCAGGTGAGGTGGTGCAGCCAATGTCCATGTCGCTCTGGCACGCCCAACTACCACCTTTCCGACCACACTGGTCACAGCAGCGGTAAGACCTACCGCCAATCGCAATGGCTGGGTCTTGTTTGAATATTTTGGCGGACGAACCAACGGGATATGGGAAGTAGTCGCAACATCGTCTTCACCGACACCGGAACTATTGCTACCGGGCGGACGTGAAACTCAATCGGTCGGGTCACCTGATGGCAGACGCTTTGCCGTCGTGCACGACACCGTGAGTCCATCGGCAGATGCGAGCGAACGGGTTACCGCTATCATGGTATATGACCGCAACAACCTCGCGTTGCCACATCAGGTGCTCTTTGCCGACCATGGTCGCACCGTCAGATCGGTAAGCTGGTCACCGAACGGTGCGTACCTCGCCTACACCCTCGAACAGGCGAACGGTCAGAGTGACATCTGGTGGCTGGAGATCGCCAGTGGCGCAACCGGCCCCATCACAACCGATGGAGTGAGCCTTGAAGCGAGCTGGCGACCGGTCAGTATCTCATCGGCCTACTTACCGATGGTGACTCGCTAACGACAACGTGTCAGATCACATCCCTATCAAGTCACACACCTGTTTCAGAGGAGGAGCGGCACATTCGCTGCTCCTCCTTATTTATGGTGTATAATCGAAGCAAGGATACAATACGCCACCAGCTATCAGTGTGACAATATTAGAACCCATTTCATAAAAAGCTGTACTGTCGCGCTCTAATAACCATCTCCGGTGCCATCACGCGCTGAATAGGTTGCCTTGATCACTCATCATCCGCGTGTGGCGTGGTTTGGCGTGCGGCAGCCATGCTGCCGCGCCAGCCGTGCTCACGATCTGGCACGTGTCACGTCGTTGACCCGGCTGGTCACGCGGGTGCCGGGTGTGCTCGTCACAATCAAGGAATCGGTCGGCAATGAATAAGATACCTTCATAGGAGATGTTTTTGAAACAGGTTCTACTATCAGTAAACCTCATGAAACTAGGAGAGGATTGTCGTCCTTACATTATTAATATCTTCATCGAACAAAAATATGCAGGAAACGAGCTTACAGTATTTCGCGAAGCAGGAACACTCTATGCCACCTAAAATACCATGATCATAAGGTTATGTACAAACCTATTGTTTTGATAATGCATGTTATGGTTTCAGAGTAGCGAAGCCTGGAAAGTGATATAATAGTATGAACTCACAAGATATTCGCTGGATACAAAGGTTCAAACATTTTACAAAAGCATTGCTGCAACTTGAACAGGCAGTAGAACTATCTCGCACTAGAGCACTTTCAGATTTAGAAAAACAAGGACTCATCCAGGCTTTTGAATATACGCATGAACTGGCGTGGAAAACCCTAAAAGATTTTCTCGAAGACAAGGGCGTATACAATCTGTACGGCTCCAGGGACAGTACCCGCGAGGCTTTCAAGCGTGGCCTGATTGATGATGGCAAAGTCTGGATGGACATGATCAAGAGCCGCAATCTCTCTTCGTATACGTACAATCAGGAGATTGCCGATGCGATTGCCGGCAGAATCGTTGAACGCTATGTCACGGCCTTTCAGCAATTGTTGAACAGACTCAATATCATCGCTGAGGAAGAACGGGCATGAGATTTGGTCTTAAGGAAACAACTATCGAGCAGATTTGTACCGTGTTGTCGCATTATCCCCAGGTCGAAAAGGCTATTCTGTACGGATCACGCGCCAAAGGTAACTACAAGCCTGGCTCTGATATTGATCTGACCTTGACCGGCAATGAAGCATTGACCCTCGACGTGCTCTACCGAATTATCGATGACATTGACGATTTGCTGCTGCCCTATACCTTCGATCTCTCTATCCTGCACCAGATCAGCGATCCCGACGTGATTGAACACATCCAGCGGGTTGGGGTAGTATTGTACGAGAAAGGAACGGCCAATACGCATCTCCAGCCCGACGAGCACTGAATTACACGGCATCATTATTGATTATCAAATACGGTACGCGACCGGTCGCACGATGATCTGCGGGTGTCCGATCCATCCACGAGCAGTCGCGATTATTATGTCAAGTGTAACAAGGTAGAAGTCATGGCCCATCAGCCAAAGATGACCCTGATGCTGTGCCTGAACGATGTGCCGACGGACGTCAGCGCTGGTATGATAGGGGTCGTAGGGGCACGGCATGCTGTGCCCCTACGACTACGCCAATAGCAACATACCAGTGCCTCGCTGGTGGCACAACAGGAACGCTTTAGCTGGGGATGGGAACAACCGGCGCAAGCCTCACCACGATTGACCTTGAGGTTGAGGTGATGATTGCGCAGATACGACGATGGGAACAACCGGTGCAAGCTTCACCATGATTGACAGCCTGCTGTTCATCGCATATACTGAAACATCAGATGATATGATCTTTAGTCAGGAGTGATCATGTCAATTACCAGACAACCGCTCGTTGAACAAGTCATCGAACACCTCCGACAGCAGGTTCAGGCACAGGTGTACCCGGTAGGCAGCCGCTTACCACCAGAGCCACAACTAATGGCACAACTCGGCGTTGGGCGTTCGACGGTGCGCGAAGCGATTCGGGCGTTAGCCCACGAAGGGTTGCTGGAAGTTCGCCAGGGCGATGGCACCTACGTGCGTGCAGCGGTCACTACAGAACCGTTAGCAGCGCGTCTGCGCCAGGCCAAAGTGCAGGAGGTTCACGAGGTTCGGCGGGCGCTCGAATTGGAAGTGGTTGCCCTGGCCGCCGAGCGGCGCAGCGCCGATGATCTGGCGACGATCCGGCACTGGCTGGCAGTGCGTACCACCGCGCTGGCCAACGGTGATACCACTGCGGCTCTCAATGCCGACATTGAATTGCACTGCGCCATTGCCGGTGCCACGCAGAATCCAATGCTCCGTGATCTGTATCGGATATTTGCTGTTACCTTGCGCGATGCGCTGGGTGTGCTGTGGGAAGTAACGGCACCGGCTCGCGACGACCATTCTCACGCCGATCTGGTAGCGGCCATCGAAGCCGGTGACGCTGAAGCTGCCGTTACGGTGACCCGTCAGATTCTGGCTCGCCACGAAGCGACGATTTATCGCTATAGCACAGAGGAAGTGCGCAGGCAGGGAGCTGAACGGTAGAACAAGCAGGGAAAACCGGTATGGCGTTGAATGTCGCTCAGCTACTAATGAACACGTACTCGATGTTAACGACAACACCGGCAGGTACACGCAGTCAGCAGTCGGTCATTATTCGCCGCCGGTGTTGTCAATATGTCAGTCTTTTTTATCGCTCTTAAACATCAGATCATCAGATGAATTGAAAGGTGTTCCGTAGGATGGATGTGTTCGATTTCGGTCTTATCTTTGGCGCAGCACTGCTGGCTGGTGCACTCAATGCCATTGCCGGCGGCGGTAGCTTCTTTTCGTTCCCGGCCCTGCTGGTGGCCGGCGTACCGCCGATTATCGCTAATGCTACTAACGCGCTTGCCCTCTGGCCAGGAACCCTGGCCAGTGTTGGCGCGTACCGCCAGGAACTGCACGGTCAGCAACGCGACATCTGGCTCTTCAGCGGGCTGAGTCTGATCGGTGGATTGGTTGGGGCGGTCCTGTTGCTCTATACCGACGAGCGCCGATTCACGGCCTTAATTCCCTATCTGTTACTTTTTGCGACCCTGATCTTTACGTTTAGCCCCCAGATCACGCGCTTGACCCGTTACGTTGCAGGCACCCATGACGGCAGCCAGCGCTTGCTGGTTGTGATCGTCTATGTCGCAATTGCCATCTACGGCGGCTTTTTTGGTGCCGGGTTGGGCATTTTGACCCTGGCAGCTCTGTCGTTGCTTGGCTACGACAATATCCATCGGATGAATGCCCTGAAGACGCTTCAGGCGGCGCTGGTGAATGGGATTGCGGTTGTGACCTTCGTTGCCACCGGCCTGATTGCCTGGATGCCAGCACTGGTGATGATTGGCGGTGCAATCGTTGGTGGTTACGGCGGTGCAGCAATCGCGCAGCGGATTGATGCCGGTCGGGTGCGAACTGCCGTAGTCTGGTTGAGTATTGGGCTTACGATCTGGTTTTTTGTGCGTGGGTAGAAGTTATCTCATTAACGACTGACAGACTCCATAATCGTGACGAGCACTCTCGGCCCCCCGCGACCAGCCGGATCAACAGTGTACCACGCGCCGGATCGGGAGTACGTCTGGCGCGGCAGCATGGCTGCCGCACGCCATACCTCGCGACACGCGCATACCGAGCGGGGAAGGCAAGCCATCCAGCACCCCTGTGACCAGGATGGGGAGTGGTGTACCACGCGCCGGATCGGGAGTACGGCTGGCGCGGCAGCATGGCTGTCGCACGCCATACCTCGTGACACGCGCATGACGAGTGGGCAAGGGAACCAATCCAGCGTGTGATGGCCCTGAAGATGGTCGGCAACCCACCTCGTTGCGATGGAGACAGACTGGAAGCAGGATATGCTGGCTTTGGTGGTTGGCATGCGTTCATGCGCCTGTGCGACCACCTGGGTGCATGACAAGCGCAGCTTTTATGAAATATGTTCTAGCACCCGCGCTACGCTGCCGGCAGTGTAAACCAGAAGGTCGAGCCATGCCCTTCCTGACTACTCACCCAAATGCGGCCACCGTGGCCTTCGACCAGGTGCCTGGCAATTGCCAGCCCCAACCCGGAACCACCAGCGTGGCGGGTGCGCGCCCGATCAACTTTGTAGAAGCGCTCGAAGATGCGTGGAATATCGCGACTGGGAATCCCGATGCCGGTGTCGCTAACCTTGATCAGCAACCACGTACCCGCCGGATGCGGAGGACGATCAGACCGTGAAGTTTGTTCATCATCACGCAGGGTCAACACTTCAGCCGCTACCGTGATGGTGCCACCTTCAGGTGTAAACTTCACCGCATTGTGGAGTAGATTCAACAATACCTGACCAATTCGATCACCGTCCATCAGCGCCAGTGGCAAATCGTCCGCCGGCTCGACGCAGATCATTTGTCGTTTACGATCGGCCTGGGGGCGAATACGCTCAACGGCACGTTCAATCACCGGCCAGAGCGGTAGCGGTTCCAGCTTGAGCGAGACTCGTCCCGACTCCAGGCGGGAAAGCTCGTGCAATTCGTCAACCAGTTGGGTGACGGCATCAATCTCTTGCGCCATCTGCTCCAGCATCCGGCTGGCAATGTCGGGTGGCGGCGCTGACTGTACCGTCTCCACCAGCAACTTGAGCGAAGCCAGTGGCGTACGTAACTCGTGCGATACATTCGCCACCAGATCACGCCGCGCACGTTCAAGCATACTGATTTGCGTCAGGTCGCGAATTGTGATCAGGGCACCAACCGGCTTCCCAACCCCTTCCCGCAATGGCACGTAGTGCAGATGTAACGTCCGCCCGGTTGTGATTGGACGGATCGTCAATTCACGATGTTCGCCATCGCTGAGCACATCAGAGGCTAACTGATCGGCTTGATGATCGCGGAGCATTGTAATCAGGCCGCTGTCTTGCACCGGCGATTGAGTAGCCAGGAGATGAAGCGCGGTGTCGTTGTGAAAGACGATACGGCGTTCGGCATTGATCACAATCACACCGGTATCAATCGCTGCTGCCAGTGCCAGAAAGAGGGGTTGACGATGAATGGCTAACAACGCAAGTTGCGGATCTGACGTTATCACTTCTGATCTGGCAGATGAGGTCATGGAGTGTTCCTGACTAACAGGTGTAGAGGGATGGCTAACCAATGATGAATGCCTCTTCTGGTGTCGGCGATACATACTGACGATAAACCCAACCGCCAGTACAATCGTCGCTCCCATCAGCATCCATTCCAGCAGCATCATTGGTGCAATTTACGCCTCGTCAGGTGGTGGTTCAAACCGATACCCAACCCCTCGCACCGTCTGGATATAAACCGGTTTGCCAGGGTCTGGCTCTATCTTCTCGCGCAGCCAGCGGATATGGACATCGACAGTGCGACTATCACCGATGAAGTCCTGACCCCATACCCGTTCAAGCAACAGATCGCGTGTCAGGGCAATCCCACGGTTGCGCATCAGACAGGTGAGCAGATCGAATTCTTTCTGCGGGAGATTCAGTTCCTGGCCATTCCGCCAGGCCCGCCGGCTGCTGGTGTCCACCCGGATTATCCCGGCCTCTAGCACTTCGCGCACAATCGAATGAGGCTGTCGTTCGCTGCGCCGCAGGATCGCCCGCACACGAGCAAGGAACTCGCCGAGGCTAAATGGTTTGCCCATGTAGTCATCAGCCCCCAGCTCCAGACCGGCGATCCGATCAACCTCGTCCTGACGAGCCGTGAGCATGATGATCGGTACATCGCTTTCTTGACGCAGAATCCGACAGACCGAGAAGCCGTCGAGGCGGGGCAGCATAATGTCGAGGACAACGAGATCGGGTTGATCACGACGAGCACGGTCGAGACCTTGAACACCATCAGCGGCGACAATGACGGCATAGCCTTCGCGTTCGAGGTTGTAGCGTAGTGTCTCGGCCAACGTGGTTTCGTCTTCGACGATGAGGACCGTCGCCATAGTTACTCCACACATAAAGACCGCCGCTTGTGAGTCGGCGGTCATTGCCACGTGGCGAATGTGGTCGGGGCGGAGGGATTTGAACCCACGACCCCCGCGTCCCAAACGCGGTGCTCTACCAGGCTGAGCCACGCCCCGACGCCATTAAGATTAACAGCAGTGACGCCATTTTGTCAAGCGTCATCGCCTGGCTCCGGCGGAACAACCGGCGGCCCAGCACGTGGTTGTAGTTGCAGGCGCGCCCGCACGCGAGCCATTTCCCCAACGGCCAGGCGAGCTTCGGCCAGCCATTCACGGTGTTCGTAGGCAAAGGCACGCGCAATGTAGGCAAGCGCACTACTACGTGTATCGGCAATCCCGACTGCAACCAGCAGATCGAGCAGTTCACGCTCGGCACGACCGAGACGAGTCATGACCGGTACCGTGCGTGTGGTAAAGAGCACTTCGTGATCGGCAGATCGCATCCCCCAGGCCACCGGCAGACCGGTCTGACGTTCAATTTCGCGGGCAATGCGCATCCGCTGACGGCGCGTCTGCTCGCGCAAGAGTGGAATGTCTTCGAGCGGGCGGTTGATATGGAGAATGATCAGCAATTCATCACTGTACCGGCGAATGTCAGGCAGTCCGGCCCGCACTTCAATCGGTAAATACTGGTTAATGAGATGTTGGATCTCTTCATCGTGCATTGAGTGTGTCCTTACGGAGCAAATGGCACCATGGGATGATGATACCACGAATTCACATCTATGTTCGGCGCCCGGTTATCTCTCGCATTACCAGGGCGGCCAGGAGGCCAACCAGGCACGCTGCTGCCCCGAAGAGAAATGTCTCCCCGATGACCTGTGCCGCAATCTCCATCAAAAAACGAGCCGGCTCGGTGACGGCGAGCGGGTTGTCAGCGCCAGCCCGCCGCAGCTCGTCCTGGCGGTGAACTCCCCACAGAGTGAGGATTGCTACACCAACCGTCATGCCCACCAGACGCAAGGCGATCACCAGGGCCGAGGCTGCACCGCGGCGATCTTCACCGGCAGAGGCAATCACTGTGTCGGCGACCGGTGCGATCACCAGGCCCAGACCAATACCGGTCAACGCCAGTTCCAGACCCATCCGCAGATAGGTCGCGTCCGGCCCCCAAAACGCCATCAGGCCATAGCCAATGATAGCCAGTCCTAAGCCCAACAGTGCTGGCAGCCGTGCCCCAAACCGTCCGGTAAGCAGTCCGCCGGGCAGTGCGGCAGCCGCCATTGTCAGGGTCAATGCTGAGAGCATCCAGCCGGCATCCCAGGCGGCGATACGGAGAATGTCGCTATCGGTCGGATGGTACAGCAACAAACGGGTGTTGATGTAGAGAGGTACATTCGTGATCGCAATTGCCAGTCCGAACCCAACCATCACGTTGATCACGCAGGCCATCGCGGTATGGCGGCGGGTGAATAGTTCCAGGCCAATCAGTGGATCGTCACTGCGGCGCTCGACCCAAACGAAGAGTGCCAGCAATAGCAGGGAGACTATCACCAGCGGCCCGGCGTAGGGCGGTGGCCCCAGACGCTCACCGTAGAAATCGGTCGCGCCTAGCTCGCTTCCGGCTGCCAGACCGATATTCAACGCAACGAGGCTGGCGCTCAACAACAACATACCCGGCCAATCGAAACGACCGACCCGCGGCGGGGTCGGCACCTGACGCAGCGCATACCACGTCAAGGCTAAGGCTACCAGACCAATGGGCAAATTGAGCCAAAACAGGAGCCGCCAGTCGTCAAAGATGCGCATAAGCACACCGCCGTAGAGGTGCCCGACCATCCAGCCGGCGGTATCAACGGCACCGATCAGACCGAGCGCGGCTGCCCGTTGTCCTGGCGGGAAGAGATCGCCAACCAGGGCCATTGAGACCGGCACCATCGCTCCGGCCCCAAACGCCTGAATCAGCCGTCCGATGATCAGCATCGTCAGATTCGGCGCGGCTGCCACCCAGGCTGAACCGATGAGGAACACGACCAGGCAGATCAGATACACCATCCGCCGGCCAAACAGATCAGACAGCCGCCCCATGAAGGTCATACTCACCGTGTAGGCCAGCAAATAGCCACTCACCGCCCAGGAAGCCCGATTCAACTCCGTATCCAGCGAAAGACGCAGGTCAATCATGACCTTCGGTAATGCAGCACTGATCACCGTCAGGTCAACTGCGCCGATGAAGATCGCCAGACAGACCAGCCCCAGGGTTAACCGTGGATCGACCGGACGGGTTTCAACCGTTGGCAAGGCAGGATTTTTCATGGACATTGCACCGGTTCACGAACATCAACCGCTTTGTCATAGTCACTGAACTCAAGCGTCCAGGTGGTGGGGCTAGTGGCATCAGTGGCGGTATCGACCAGTACCACGCGACTGGCACGCAGCGTCTCTTGATCCGCCCAGAGATCGGTGGTCACCGGCCCGGTACCCAGGAGATTGAGGCTAATCGCACGCAACGCATCGGCAGGCAGAGTCCCCCGCAGATGGTAATGCGGACGGCCATTTACATCTTCAATCCCAACCAGAGTTACGTCAGCAAAGGCATTGGCAAGCAATGCTTCAATCCCAACATCAGGGGCAAACAGCACTGCCGGATCGAAGGTCGAACCGGCCTGCAAGCACATCCACTGACGGGTAATCGGGTTGGTAGCGTATTGTTTACCGGCCAGCGAGACGGTGCGAATCTCGCCAATTGCACTGCCAAGGGTGATGTTAAGAATGGAGAGAACGGCGTCGGGACGGCGCAAATCACCTTCGATGCTGTTGAGAATAGTCACGCCACCGGCATCGAGCGCGACCGGCTTGCCACTCAGAGTAATACGGAAATGAGCACTCTGACTATTCTGCGTCGCCTGCCCGATAGCAGCCGCCAGTGCGCGTGGATCAGGGGTTGGGGTAGGAGTTGGCGGGGAAGCGATACCACCACAGGCCGCAAGCCATAACAGGGAACCAGCAATCAGCCATTTCCAGACATGCTTCATAAAGCACCTTTTCAGTTGCCGTGCTACCATGGTTGTGAGAATAGTATAACCTAAGTCGCTATCTTATATCACCACAGAGACACAGAGGACACAGAGGATGGGCATAATCCGAGTTGCCATCTAAAGGTGTAACGGAGCGCTTTTCTGAGAACTGGCTGCTACCCAGGCGGTTCATACAAGTATGCTGCACTGTGAGATGCGCAGCGTCGTGCTGTGCAGTATGGCAGTCAGCCCCTCACGTGGCCTGCTCACTGCGTAGGTGGCAACTTGGGTTGGTATATCAGAGGTAATTCCTATGAAGATCGCGATTATCGGTGCCGGTGCCCTGGGGAGCGTTATTGGATTCCATCTGGCCGCCAATCACGATGTCAGGCTGGTAGACCCGTGGGAAGAGCACGTTAATGCGATTAACGGGCTTGGCCTGCGCTGTAGTTTTGACGATCAAGAGCAGGTGCGTCTGTTGCCGGCTACGACCGGCCCTGACAACCTTGAACCGGTTGAGGTAGCTCTGATTACGGTCAAAGCAGCCCAAACGCCCTGGGCTGCTGAGATTGCTGCACAGATATTACAAGCGGACGGCGTTGCCTACACGCTGCAAAACGGTCTGGGTAACGCCGAACGACTCGCCAGCCAATTGGGAACACAACGGGTCGGGCAGGGGGTAACCACAATTGGCGCGACCTTGCTGGCGCCTGGTCATGTTCGGATGGCCGGTCGTGGCCCAACGACATTTGCCGCAACCCCCTCCCTGCAATTGGCCTACGCCATCGCCGATGCCTTTCGCGCCAGTTCATTACCGGCGGGCGTCGCAACCGATCTGGCAAGTCTGGTATGGGGCAAATTGATTGTCAACGCCGGAATCAATGCGTTAACGGCTCTGCTGCGAGTGCCAAACGGAGCGTTGGCGAACACCCCGGCTGCGGAAAAACTGGTGCGCCGTGCGGTGGAAGAGGCGGTCACCGTCGCCCGTGCTGCCGGGATTACGGTTAGATTGAGCGACCCGGTAGCCGAAACGCTGGCAGTTGCACGGGCTACGGCAACGAATCGCTCTTCAATGCTTCAGGATGTACTACGCGGTGTACCAACCGAAATCGACACGATTAACGGAGCCATTGTGCGCGAAGGACAACGGCTTGGGATACCAACACCGTTTAACGCCTTCCTCTGCGACCTGATCACTGCCCTCGAAGCAACTGCACTACTGCGGGTGAAGTGAAACTAAGGACGCGGACACACGCGGATTGAGCGGATTGGCGCAGATTATCCGCGTGTGTCCGCGTCAACCCGCGTCTATCCGTGTGCTACTGAGCAGAGTACGCGGATGGACGCGGATTGGGCTGTAAACGACGGAGCACAGGTTGGCTCCTGTGCTCCGTGTTCGCACCGTCACGTGATCATTGCCACGCCGTGCCGCTGAAGCCTATCACAACCACCATCATACTTACCGAAGGGTCAACGGCAAATAGGTTCTGAACAGTGCCGTGAACGACTGATACTGCCCATCATTCGCATCTGTGTACACTGTACACACACTATCCGCGCAGGCCCGCACCAGCCAGTAGTAGGTCTGACCGCGTTGAATGCTGGTCACACTGGCTAGAATTGCATTCGTGCTGGTACTATCACCGAACGGTATTGTCACACTGGTGGCCGTGCCGACGGAGGTAGTCGGGG
>NZ_DAOTZQ010000100.1:0-31853 GCF_034434295.1 Chloroflexus sp. | reverse complement strand
GACGCACGCGTCGCCCCTACCGAAGTGCATCGTGTGCGATCAAAATCACTTCACCGCAAGCCACCGGCAAAACACAAAGCCGGCAATCACCATTGATTGCCGGCCAGATCACAGTATGAGGGATGACGCTTTAATAGCGGCGACCAAAGCCACCACGCGGGGCATTGCGTGGTTTGTCTTCGGCTTCATTCACCCGCAAATTGCGACCACCAACTTCAAGACCGTCGGTTGCGCGGATGACAGCAGCGACGTTATTTGTTTCGATCTCGACAAAGCCAAAACCACGCGAACGACCGGTGTCGCGATCATTGATCACTCGTGCGCTTTGCACGTCACCATGCGGCTCGAAGATCGAACCCAACTCAGCATCGCCCACATTCCACGGCAAATTCCCGACGAACAGTTTCACCAACATTGTACACACTCCACAGAGACTTGGTTTGACACACCTGCGTGGCATATCAAAACCGGCTATCACAGAACTCTCGTACTACCGCTGCCGATGGAAACCCATCGACCAGTCGCTCCGGTAATCGACAACGTACCTGCTTCGAGCGCTGAAGCGTTGCCGATTGACCTGAGCCTGAGCGTTCTCTGATGCCGGTCTCGCAGCACACGACGTTGATTGACTTGTTCAGTGTAACACACTTTTTTGAAATTGCAAGAGGGATTCTGTGCGGAAACTTGATGGATAGCAAGATCGGGTGGCAGAAGTGGAACATCCGGGCCATCCTGCTGCACTTATGCCCAATTCGAGTCGGCACACCGTGCGAAAGCATAACTTCCGTATACCCATAGACAACGCTTCCGCTTTCTGAAGTATCAAGGTATACTACAAAAAGAGCACTACAAACCCCGATGGAGGTCGTATGTCGCGTCCATTCATTCCCATGACCGCAAAGTGGCGGCAGGAGTTTATCAAGCCGCGAGGGCCGGCCAATGTGCCCGCAGTTGGTAGCGAGGCGCCCGATTTTACACTTCCCTATGCCCAATTCCTCAGTGGGCCACCGGAAGATCGGGTTGAATACGGTCGAACGATTACGCTGAGTGCGCTGCGTGGTCGACCCGTTGTCCTCAATCTCACCCGTATTGTCAGTGATCGCTTCTTCTGACCGCACTGCGCGCCGCAACTGGATGCGTTGCGGGAGCACTATGATCTCTTCGTCCAGCGCAATGCGCACCTGCTGGTGGTAAGTAGCACCGATCTCGAAATGACCAGCTACGTCGCCGAGGTATTGCGTGCGCCGTATCCCATTTTGAGTGATCCCGAATGGGAGGTATTTTACCGCTACGGTATGGGATCGGCGATGGGAGTGCCCTTGCCAGGTGTATTCGTGATCGATGCTGATGGCATCATCCGCTGGAACTGGGCGGCACCGTTATCGGTTGTTTTCACTCCACCACGTCCGGCAGAGCTGGCGGCTGTGCTCGATGCACTGGCAGGTGAAGGCTGAGGCGGGTTTAGAACCTGCCCCAGCCTGAATATCGCTACCCAAGATCAAGATACCGACACATTATACCGCTCATACCACGAGAACGACTTAGAAGATCGTTTCAGCCGATATGGCAGTACAACGTGCCGCTCTGTACGATCACCCTTGCTCAGCTTTTTGGCCGGGTTGTAGACATCGATCTTCTCAAAGCTCAGATTGGGGGCGCAATCGTCTACCACTTGCATCGTCCCATCAAGCGGAAAATTTGTCTCTGGTCGGGTCAGTGAGACAAACTCCACAGGCAAGACTTCAGTGTATGCCGGTACATTCAGAACCTGGACAAATCCACCCCTCTTACCGAGGTAGGTAATATGGAGCAGCGCATCACGCAGCCAATCGCGTTGATCTGAACCTTCCCAGCCCAGACCAATCGCGAAGTCGCCAAACAGATGAACATACTCGCGATATCTTATAATGCTCCGGAAAACCCCGTCTCTGTAATCAAGTACCCGTTGAAAGACATTTGAGACGACAGCCTGTTCGGCGGGACGCAACGCCACCTCCAGGCGGGCGATAGCCGGCCAATGAGAGCGGGCTACTTCCAGCGACTGAGCACGACACAACGCATCAAAAATAGCCATCTTTATCGCAAATGGGGTCGGTGCCAGCAATGTCTTCCCGCCGGATGCCGTTGTGAAACTGGGACGCAGCGAGAAGAGTGAGACTGCCTCGTACTTAGCAATCAACCACATAATTATGCTCCATTCACCACCGGCAAGGTAAACGGTTCAGCCTCCCGGATAAGTTGGCTCATCTGTTCGGCAAAGGCACCGAGTGAGTCAAACGAAAACAGCTTAATCGCATCAGAGTGAAGCTGATTCAGACTCTCGGCAACCCGCTGGACATCAGTTACAAAATCGTCTTTCAGTGGCGAGATGCAGGGGGCCGGGATGACATTCGAGCTAACCGTCATCACCCCACTCACATCAAGGATATGCGGATTTTGGGCCGTGCGCATCGCTCCGGCAGGTTCGATGAAGGTGTAAAGAATGCTTTCCAGCAGGGCACGGAGACGCTTCCGCCGCTGCACGGCATCCACTGCATAGCGTTGGGAAATATCGTTAAAGCCAATCCGCGCCGCTTCCACCTGCACAACAATCGCATACACACCCGACGATGCCGGACGATGGAACGGTGTCTGTTTGCCGGCAATCGAACCAGACTCGTCAACTCCGGCACTCCCCCCACCGCGCTCACTCTCGAACTTGACATGGAAGTAGGAGTCGGTCTTCACACTGCCCGGTACTCCTACTACCCACCCAAACTCAACCACACTTTTGCGCGGCAACGACCGATTCCCTGCGGTAATCAGCACGCCGGCCATGTCGGTCACTGCACAACGCTGGAGAATAAGATCAAGTTCAGCCGCATTGCTTTTGGGCGCCTGCAACTGATCGAAGAACTCTTTATCGAGGTCGAGATCATAGTTGATCCGATTGGCATTAAACAGCCGTGCACCCATCGAGAGAGGCAAGTCTGCCTGCACAGCCAGACGGTGCAAATGTTCAGACTGAATGTGCTTGAACATATCGCCACTGATCGCATTCACGCTGTGCAGGCGACCATCGGCGAAGACATTGACCATGCGCGTTTGAATCTGATTCCCTTCGCCACCTTCGTTATTCAACGAGTGCAGATTCAGGACGGCGCGAGCAGCAATTGACAGGCTAAACACTGGCTTCATAGACATGTCTCCATTCGTAAATATGCACGACTACTCTTCTTCAGGCGAAGCATCATCACCATCACTACTGACCGAATCTGTCACCTCTTCAGCGTCGCTATCGGGGGTATAGGTTTCATCACGCTGGAAGGTACTGGCATAGCCATACGCCACCAGCAGGCTGGCAATCATCTGTGGATCGCGATATTCATCCATCAGAGCCAGCAATTCATCGATATCCTTGATCGAGACATCACTACGCGCCCCGCGCGGCTGGGAATGCCCCTGACGTTCGAGCCGCTCGCGCATTCGGGCATTTTCGGCATTGTAATCGTGAATAAACTCGCTCAGGGCAGTAATAAACTCGTTGGGATACGCGGATTTGCGCAGCAATTCCTGACCAAGCCCGTAGCGAACTTCATACGACACATCGTAGCTGCCTTGATTTCGCTTCAGGTTGCGCCGATGAGCCTCAACAGTCGCCATCCGAATGGCATAGGCCAGGTTGCGAAAGCCGCGTGATTGGGTAATCTTGCTAAGGGGTGGCGCAATCGAACTCATAATAACCTCCAGATGATGAACGGTAAACTGAGGCGCGAGTTTGTCGCGCTGGATCACAAAGCCAGAGTAGGCATCGGTAAATGCCAGCAGCGCCGTCAATTCGTTGGTCGAGAGAAAATCGCGGTAGAGACGGAGCAATTCATAGTCCTGACCGCGCTTCTCGTCGAGATTACGAACGATGCGTATATGCTCATCGATCATGTTCTGATAGAGCTGAATATCCTGCCGAACACGCGGCTGCACCCAGGCCGGCAAGCCAATGCGGGCAATATTCAGGACTGCCGCCGACTGACCGAGGTTCTTGTAATAGGCACTATCGAGGCCATAGACCAGCCTGTTCACACCTTGATGACTGCCAAAAATCTGGATCAGGAGGCTCTCACTCTGCGTAACTGCGGCATAATCCAATACTGCTCTGGTATAACGCAGTGCAGCCAGCACATCGAGCTGGATCGCGCCACCTGAGCCGACCATCAAACGGCGAAATTTCTCGCGGATACCGCGATGATCATGCCAGTCCAGCCGGTTGGGCGCTAACACATAAATCTTGCGATCTTTGCTATCCCTGATCAGACGGGTAAATCCTGCCCACCGCAACCCAACCCATTTCAGGTATTCGGTGAGCCAGAAATTGCTCAGATTCCCCGGTTTGGCGAAGATCGCCTTACCGTTGGCCGTACCTTTGCCCTGGGTAGGATTGATCACCTGTGAAGCACTGAGCTGCTTTGTATGGTGCAGCCCATGCAGCCTGCAAACCGCAGCCCAATGCTGTTCGGCACCTTCCTGATCATTGGGCAACGTACTGGCATAGATCAGCACTGTCTCCAGCAAAGCTGGAAACGCAACCCGTCCTTGAAACCACTCTGCGGCAGCACTATTGGCAGCCTGCAATGCAGCCGGGTTGATTGCCCGAAAGAGTTCCCAGTCGGGATGCGGTTCAACCGGCGGCTGAAGCTGCGGTTGCTGCCCACCAACACTTTTACGCCACGTCCAGTAGGTTTCGTTGTCGGCTTTGGCCTGTTCGTAATCTTCAACCACACCCACCATTGCCGCTACATTGTTAAGGGCAAGGCGTGTGCCTTTGATCAACTTTTGTTGTGTTTTTCGATCAACAGTGACTAAAAGAAAAGCACCGGTAAAAAACTGGCAGTTTTTGACCCAATCTTCGCGCAAGGGTGGGTCACAGATAACTGCAAAATGTGATCCGTGGTCTGCAATCGTTACCCGTGCCCGGCTGTCGGCAATCCCATCGAGAACGTAAGCCAGGCCAAACGCAACCAGGTTATCGGCAAAAGTACCGGTGCGCTTTTCAATGTAATACTCACTGCGATAGATTGACGCATTCATAGCTACTCCACTGCTCAGGGAAGCGTTTAACCAGCACCCATCTCCGTACCCCGCTGATCGGCCCGTCGTAAGGCACGAGCCAGTAATGTGTAGGCAATCCAACCGTAGCGGTGGGTTGGCTTGATCAGCAAATCGGCAAATTGCTGGTGATGATGACTATTCATCCGTAAGGCGTTGAGATTCATCCGTAAGGCGTTGAGATTGAGTGCTGCTGGCAGGAATTGTAGCGTATTCTGAATCAGATTGCCTGCCTCTGGCACCAACGAAAATGCCTGACAATCCTGAACGAAGGGGGCATGATGACGAGCAATCGCAGTCAGTATTGCCTGTACCAATTCCTTTTCGCTGGATCTGTTGAACGCACCGGCCACCACCTGCGCAACTGCCAGTGCGCCTTCCGCAGCATGGCGTGGTCGAGGCGTACTACGTGATACCTGTTGTTCGGCCTGGCGATGGGTGGGATTTTGGAAATCAAACGTGGTATGGGCCAGAGCAACCGTTTGGGCAACCGGCTGACCAATGGCTTGCTGATAGGCATGCGCCCACTGCTGCCAGCCCTGAGACAGTTTGCCTACATCGTGGAACAGGCATGCCAGCCACGCAGCGCGCAGCACACTGCCAGGCGACCACCCGGCAGCACATTCAAGTGCAGATGCAGCGAAGCGGAGTTCCGGGATGGCCAGTTCCTGAAATGCGTCAAGCACGCGCTGGATATGCTCTGCATAGGTCTCAACGTACAGGCTTGAGCGAGGACGGTCGATCAATGGCCTGGTTGGCGGCAACGTCGAGATGAATGGCAGATTACCGGTTTCCGGTGAAAAGCCTTCGTGCGCCGAGTAGCCGGCTAATGCCGGGTGAACAACAATAATCGCACTTTGCGCCAGTTCCTTGCTATCGTGAACGTCAACCCAACGGTACAGCGGGCGATTACTCTCTGCCTGATCGCCGGCATCACTTTCATCGAGCCGGCGCACGCGCCAGGGAGCATCAGTTGGACGCTGCAACCAATCTTTTCCCATACTCCGCAACGAATAGAGCGGGATATTCAGACCAACCGCATCGTAGGGCGAAGCCAGAAGCTGATCGGGATCGGGATGGATCAGTACCAGGCGGCTATCGACATCGCGCACCAGCAGGCGTGACGCCCCCGCACGCTGTCCCTCAAGACAACCCTGAATAGACGCACGCCGATTGTGACGGTTAGCCTGAATACCTGCGATAATGTTTTGGTCGCGAGCGGCACTCACGGCATTGACCAGCTCCTGTTCGTGGTCGAAGTCAAACACTGCGCCCTGTCGTTCCTTCACCCATGCCAAAGTCGCATCCATCTCGTGCTTGAGAGTCTCGTCTGGTTTGAACGCATAAGGGACGTATGTTTCAACCGGATACACGATAACTGTGCCGGTATCACCGGGATAGCGTGCACAACGTCCGGCACGCTGAATGAGGCTGGCCGGGGGCGCCAGTTCGGTATGCAGCACCTCTACCGAAATATCAACCCCTACTTCAACGACCTGTGTGGCCACAACGATCAGATTGGCATGCTGGCGCTGGGCGGACACACCAAGCCGGCTCCGCAGCTTCGCCTCGATCTGACGACGGTCATGGGGTAAAAACTGACTGTGGAGGAGAAGGACCTCAGTTTCCGGCGGCGCCTGCTGTTTCAGTTCAGCATAGACCTCACGCGCACGCCGGACTGTGTTGCAAATCACCAGCGAAGCGTGCTGATGATGGGCAAGCACTGCTGCGGCCTGCAACGGCTGATCGGCCACCTGCCACACCCGCTGCCGGGCCGGTTGACCACCACGGGTGTTAATCGCTGCAATCTCTGCCGCCGACAGCGTAACCACCTGTGCCGGCTGCAACAACGTCGCCAGTGATTGCAACATCGTACTACTAAACGTCGCCGTCATCAGCATAAACGGGGCCAGGCCATGAAGCTGCCGCAGGACGTGGAGGATTGTAGGTAATGCTGCATCAGGATCAAACAAATGGAACTCATCAAAAACCAGATACGCACCGGCAAGGGCACCTGCATTCACATTTGCCAGTCGGTACGGCAAACTGTACGGCATCATCAGATAACTACTAAGAAACTGATCCACCGTACAGAAGATCAGATCGCCTTCAAAGCGACGATCTTCCGGCTGCTCACCGGTTTGAATACGCACATCGAGCTGGCGTCCGTGCAGACGCTGATAGCGTGCGGCAAGCTCGCGGTATTCAGCATAAAACTGATTCGCCAGCACCCGCATTGGCGTGACATAGAGACATTTGCGAGGCGTAGTGTCTGGCCGATCAAAAAATCCCTCAATAAACGGCGCCAACGCCGCCCGCGTCTTGCCGGCTCCGGTTGGCGCCTGAAGCACAACATTCTCTCCAGCAAGAATGATATCCTTCACCCGCTGCTGGTACGGATAGAGTTGCATACCTTACCCTCCGAAGAAATCGTGCAGCGTCGTCGAGCCGGTCGGTGTTGATACCGAGGAAACGTGCCAGCCATACCGTTCGGCTAACGCTCGTGCTTCTCCCATAAGCGTCTCACGAAACTCTAGCGGCTCAAGCACCTCAACGCCAGCCCCCCAACCACGGACCCAGGGCAACATCTCACGCCAATCAGTGACCTGCGCCTGCCACTCACAACCACCATCGTCAAGCAGGGTGATTTGTTGCGACGGATGCCAGACCGTTTCCTGGACCCGTCGCGTCACCTCACCGGGCATAAAGCGCAATCTGACCGTCACCGGCTCCTCATCGCCCAACCAGATTCCCCAGGTGTGCCGCAACAGTTGTTGTTCATCAAAATCATCAGGAATATCGAAGGTCTCCAGGGTTGTCACAGCGTCTTCGATGCGTTCCAGCTTAAACGGCACAATATCGCGGGCAATATCGCTATACGCAACCACATACACACTATCGCTCCAAAGAGCAGGCTCGATCAGATACGGGCAAATGGTGTGAATCAGTGGTCGGCGGGCGCGCAGTGCCCGATATGTGATCCGCACCTTGCGCTGATTAAGCCAGGCCATGGTGATTTGCTCAAGAATACTTAACCGCTGCGGCTGCTTTTGCTGCTTCAGCACCCTGGTTGAGAGTTGCAACAATCGTTCGGTCATCGGCTGCTGAAGACAGGCGGCCAGCTTTTCTACCGCCTGCACCACATGGACATTCGCGAATCGGGTCTGACGCAACAAACGTCGCGCCGGTAAGTAGAGAAAAAGGGCTTCGTGGGGATTAAGCCGTACCTCAGACACCAGGCGACTGCGGTCAATGCGGTAACGCCCCGGCGACTCCTCAACGAACGGATATTCTTGTTCCAGAGCAATCCGATCCCGGTACGCAGTCGTCCGATCAATCTCCAGTCGTTCGGCAATTTCGGCATCGCTAAATGCCCGCTGAACGTACAATCGTTTCATTTCACTCAGTCGTTCAGCCCGTGAAAGCCCGCGACCTTTTCCCATAACCACTCCTGATTCAATGAATGCATAATGCTCCGCTGTTGCTATGTTAGCACCTCACCTGACCAAAAATCGCAACAGGTCACGATTGTTTTTCGATGTAGTTGTACACAATCCTGTGGTAGCAAGGTCATCGTGCACCATATGTCGCTGATACGCAGACAGAGGTCTTTTTGCGTAAGTGCGGTTGTGAGCGAGGCAGAGCAAAAGCACGGTTTCGACGCTGCATACAACAGTTCTCAGGTAACGGTTGTGTACACAATAGTGGTATACTTGTGTAAACGACACGGGTGTAAAGATTATCCTCGATTCTGCCTATACAGAACCGCTGCGACATTGAACAGCCGCGTGTTGCCGTGCATGCCTTGTGCCGAAGAGGGCTGCAATGACTACCTCTCACCTGCCGCTTGACCACCTTGCGCGCTGCTGCAAGCAAGAACGCCAGTCGTATCGTAATTCTGGTGAACTATCATCACCGTGCTGTATGCAATTGTTTCGCCGCGCCTTTGCCGGTGAGCAAGCGGCATGGGGCTATGTCATCACCATTTTTCAACCACTCATTGACTCCTGGCTGCGACGGGTACGTAGTACACACCTGGATTTCATTGACGATGATGACTTGACGACAGTTGCCCATGACGCACTCCTCAAGCTGCGCGACGGCGCCAACCGGTTACCGGAATTAACGACCGGTGATGACTTGAGTCGGCTCCTCGCTTACCTGAAGAGGTGCACTATAAGAGAAGTACAAACACTGTTTCGGCGTCGTAACCGATCAAGAGAATTTTCGTATATCACAGACGATACTCCGCATATAGCAAATTTTCTCGACGCTGAAACAAGAATAACGCTCTACCAGCGTCTACGAGAGGTGTTGAGCGAGGATGAACTCTTCGTTATCGAACATCTCTTTTTCAAATGGTATAAACCACAAGACATTATTCACTATTTTCCCGAACGATTTGTGGATGTTGATCATATTTATCAGATCAGACAGAATGTCTTGCGCCGTTTACGCAACGATCCGGTGATTCGTGATCTCATCTTTCCCAATGAACAATCGAGCGATCATCGTGATCCACCGATAGATTCGCCGCCAGATCACCGCCAAAAACCGCATGGACCAGATTCTCTTAAGATAGAGATGGATCACGAACAAAAGGAACCAGAGCTTATGGGTACTCCTTGCACACTTGACGAACAGATTTTACTCGATTACGCTGCCGGACGGCTATCGGCAGAGCAGCGTCTACTGGTTGAAGCCAATCCTGATTGTGTGGCACAGGCGCAGCGACTGGCGGCTGAAATAGCGGCGATTGAGGTCAGCCTGTACCGGCTACAGTGTCCTGAGGTTGACACCCTTCATGCTTACTACTATCGTGAACTGGAAGCGACACAACACCTGATTGTTCATCGACATGTCGAAGATTGTCGGTTCTGTCAGGAAGAGCTTGCACTACTGCGGGTAATGGACGAAACACCGTTGATCGAACCATCGCCATTCGAGCGTGTCCGCCAGGTTGTCGAGGCAATCCTGCAACCGGCGCTGGCCCTGCAACTGCGTGGGCAGGCACTCATCTACGCCGCGCCAGAGGTTCTGCTTACGCTGACAGTGCGCCGCACCAAACAGGGGGTGCCACAATGGACAGTCATCGGTGAGCTGAAAATGCCCGATGGCGCTCCCTCGGATCAACCCATCGAGCAGGTGGTCGCAACCATTTCCGACGCACAC
The DNA here is from genome assembly GCF_034434295.1 of Chloroflexus sp. Classification (GTDB taxonomy): domain Bacteria; phylum Chloroflexota; class Chloroflexia; order Chloroflexales; family Chloroflexaceae; genus Chloroflexus. The sequence continues at coordinate 21,599 of NZ_DAOTZQ010000100.1, read as the reverse complement.
ACGATCCCTGCTGACATTGATGAGGATGGTGTCTTCGTCATACGCGATCTACCGCCGGGAACGTACCGCCTCACCGTGTACACACCCGACAAAGAGATCGTCATTCGCTCACTCCAGGTAGGGAACGACTGAGATGGACGACCTTATCGCCGAACTGATCGACTTGCCCGAAGCGGAGTGGCCGGGTTGGTTGACGACACACGCCAGTCGGTTGTCGCTCGAAACGGTTGCCCGACTGAAACAGCGGAGTGATCAATTTATCAAGTCAGATTCGGCAAGGGCTGATCGCATCTCGCGGGCAGCAATCGCTGTCACCGAACAGCTCCCTACCGAGCCAATCGCACGGGCACTGGCGTACTGGGCGCGGGGGAATTGGGCAGTGTATCGCCACCCAGAAGAAGCCGTTGATCTGTACCAGAAGGCTCTCGTGGTCTATGAACAGCTCGGTGATAGCGAAGCGATTGCCCGGCTTTCAAGCAATCTGATCTTTGCCTGTACCACGCTTGGCCGTTTCGCAGACGCATTGACCTTTGCCGAACGAGCACAGCGCTTCCTGGAAGAGATCGTGGTAGGGCCGGTTATCTACCGGGTGAAATTTGGCATGAATTACGGTCTTCTCCTCTACGAATGTGGCCGTTACCAGGAAGCACTGGATGTCAATGAAAAGATGATAGCCCTCGCCCACGATCACAGTCTGCAAGAGGAGTGTGCCGAGCTTCAGGTCAATCAAGCCTTCACCCTGGCTGCGATGGGACGACTGACGGAGTGTGAGCAATTGTTGATCGACAGCCGGCAGCTTCTGGAACAGCTCACGCCCAAACCCGTGCTCACCATTGCCCGGATCGACCTCAATCTGGGGGATTATTACAGCGTAACCGCTAATCTATCGGCTGCGCTGCAACACTTTCGATCTGCCAGAGATGGCTTTCTGGCAGAGAACGTCGCAATGGATTACGCCACCGTCTTGCTCTACGAAGCCAACCTGCTGAAACGGTTGGGTGCCCTGCGCGAGGCGCACCGGGCCTATGATCGCGCCTATCAGGCGTTTCGCGAAGATAATCTGACCCAATATGCAGCCCAGGCCCTGCTTGCCGGCGCCGCAGTGCGGCGGGAAATCAACCCTGCCGATCCTGAACTGCCAGAGATGCTGACTCGCGCCTGCGATATTTTTACAAACCTCCAGCTTCCCATCTGGCGCAACGAGACCCTGCTGGAACAGGCCAGGCTGGCATTCCTGCTCGGCAATTATGCTCAGGTCGAAGCCCTGCTCACGACTGCGTGGTCGACGGATACGGTGCTTCACCTCGCGATTGATCATCAGCTTCTGTGGGGTCGCCTGCGTATGGCGCAGGGTGACGAAGCAGGTGCACTGGCTGCCTTCACATCCGCGCTGACCCAAAGCCAAAATGGTGCTCACATCTGGTCTGAACGCGAGGCACTGGTTGCTCTCGGCAATCTGCTGGCCGCACGTCAGCCCGACAGCGCCATCCAATATCTTCAGGATGCTGTTCGCATTGACGAGCTGATGCGCGCTGAATTGAGCGTAGCCGAATTGACCGCAGATTTTCAATCCCGACGGAATGACGCGCTGCCCCTGCTGGCAAAACTCGAATGGCAAGCCGGGCATCTCCAGGCAGCACTCCAGACCGTCTGGCGCTGGAAAGGTGGGGCACTGATTGATCTGATCCGACGTCACGATGGTTACACTGACGTCAACCCAACGATTGCCCAACTCCAGCAACGGATTGCCGTGCTACGCTGGGAGCTGGAGCGCAAACAACGCGATGGCGAGAGCGAGGAACGACTGGACGAACTGCGCGTGCAGATTCGTGACCTGGAAGCGCATGCGTATCACGAACGCCGCTATCATATCCACAAGCCAGGCCAATCGGATGCGTCGATTTATAACTGGCAAGCCGTGCTGAGCAAGCTGGATGCCGACTGCCTGGTAGAATACGCTAGTATTGACGACGAACTATTCGCATGGTGCATCACCCGCAACGGTGATTGTACCGTCACCACGCTCGGTTCAACGTCGACCATCAGTGAACTGTTACAGCGGCTCGAACTCAAAAACCTGAACGCACTCCGTCTCAACGACGAACAGCGCAAGCAACGAAGTGAAACGCTGATTCGTGATGCCAGGGTGCTTTTGCAGCGGCTGTACCGCACCCTGATAGAGCCACTCCCGATTCCGGTTGAAGGCAAACTACTCATCGCCCCCTACGCACCTATCCATCTGGCACCATTTGCCGCGCTGTGGGACGGCAACAACTACCTGATGGAACGGTATCTGATCGAGCAGATTCCGACCGGTGCGCTGCTTGGCATTCCAGTACCGGCAGGCCCATCAGGTCCAGCGCTCGTCATCGGCGCGTCGGCAGACGGTATCCTCGCCGCCGTGCAGAGAGAAATCAACGCAATTGCCAGTATCTTACCGGACGCTCAGATCTATCTGGATGATCCGGCAGCACTTACTGCGCTGCACAACCTGACCACAGCGCCGCGCATTCTCCATTTCAGTGCGCATACCACATTTGACGAAGAACCGACCATCTTCGCCGGTTTACACCTGGCCGACCGCACCTTCACCATCGAAGAATGCTACCGGCTGAACTTGGCCGGCACCGAACTAGTCACGCTTAACGGATGTACCACCGCTTACGGCATGGAGAGCGGTGGTGCCCTGATCGCGTTCCAATCAGCCTTCCTGATTGCCGGTGCGCAACGCTTGCTCGTCAGCCTGTGGCCGATCAAAGACGAACCTGCCGCAGGTTTGATGGCTCACTTTTACCAGAACCTGATGCAAACGCAGTCACCGGCAGTGGCGCTGCGCCAGACCCAACGCGATCTGTTACACGACCCGGCGCTGGCGCACCCGGCGATCTGGTCGGCGTTTGCGGTGATGAGGCGGTAGGTGTATCGAACGAAACAATCACATTATCAGTTTTATGTCAATATAACCCCATGCCCACCCCCCACTCACCTCACCCGCATCCCAACCTACCGCCCGTCCCGCTGGCGACGCGGGCGGTGCGGGGTAGTCTATGGGTTGTGGCCAGTTCTTACTGGACGATTGGATTTGGGTTTCTGGCCAACATGCTGCTGATGCGCCTGCTCAGCCCTGATGTGTACGGCGAATTTGCGCTGGCGATGTTCTTTTTTTCACTCTTCCAGGTACGTAGTAAGATTGCGCTCAACTACGCCTTCGCTCAGCAGCGGGCCATCACCGGCGAGACGATAGGAACGCTGTTTGTGCTGGATGTGCTTGCCGGGTGGGGTGGGGTGCTGTTGGCGTTCAGTGTGGCACCACTGTTACACTGGTTGGGCTATCCGGCAGCAGTGATCGAGATTATGCTGGTGTTGATGCTTCTGTCTGGTATCGAAAGCCTGTTGGGTGTGTTTCAGATCGTTCTGGAGAGTGATCTGCATTTTAAGCCGATAAGCATCATCAACGGGATTGCGATGCCACTGTCGTATATCCCGGCGTTTGTGTGCGCCTTTACCGATCTGAAGCGGTATAGCATCCTGGCCCAAAGCACGTCATTTACGCTGTTGTCGTTGACTGGCATCGGGCTGTATGCACTGTATACCCAGCGCCATCTGTTACGGCTACGCTGGCGTTACCAGCCGACGCTGGCGGTAGCGTACCTCCGTTTTGGGATGACGTCCGGTTTGGGGCAGGCGATTGCCGGCCTGACCACGCAGGTGGACAATATGATACTGGGCACTATCGCCGGAACAGTCCACCTGGGCTATTATGATCGAGCCTATCGGGTCGCCCAATGGCCGGCCTTGCTGCTGAGTGCAGTGCTCGGACGGGCAGCCATCTTCACGTACAGTCAGTTGCGTGATGATGTGATTCGGTTGCAACGGGTAGCAACACGGGTGTTGTGGGGATCGCTGCATCTGGCGGTGCCGGTAGCACTGGCAGTGATGTTGAGCGCCGATGAACTGGTGCCGTTGCTGTTTGGCGCTCAATGGGAGCCGGCGATACCGCTCTTGCGCGTCCTGATCTTGCTGGCGGTCATCCGCCCAGTGTGGGACAATCTCAGCGCCTGGTTTATCGGAAGCGGTGAGCCGCAGCGGGTTGTAGCATTGTCGGCAATTCAATTGTTGTTACTCGTGCTGATTGGAACACCCCTGACGCTGATGGGCGGTGGTTTCGGGATGGCAATTGGTGCCGTCATTGCCGCCGGGTTCAGTTTGTTGATCGCGTATTGGCAGGTGCGGCGACGGCTTGTTGTTGACCTACGCCAGGTGTTAGGAACCCCGCTGCTGGCAGCGCTGGGGACACTCCTGATCTTCTGGTTGCTGGATCGCCTGGTCGGTAGTGTGCAACCGCTCTGGCTGGCTGTAGGCTGGAAGGCAGGTGTAGCGTTTGGTGGGTTCTTCTGTTGGGCATATGTGCTACAACCAGCATTGTTTCGGAGTCAGATCGGTGAGGTGTGGCGAGCGATCAGGGGTAGGGGTGAGAGAGATTCCTGAGAACCTGTTTAAGATACTGTGGGTTGAGCACAAAGCAAAACAAATGTTTGATATAATATCACCTGACATGAAATCAAACTGGCAATACATGTTCAGCAAAAATACCCTTCCGAATTGATTCTTTTATAGATACGGAGTCACAAGTGAAACATCAGCGTACACCATCGCCAATCCTGCAACGAAAAACGAGAAGACTCATTGCTTTTGGCTGGTACGGAGGGAAATATTCACACCTCGACTGGCTTCTCCCGTTACTTCCTCCATGCCACCATTATTGTGAACCCTTCGGAGGATCGGCTGCTGTATTGCTGAACCGAGATCCAGCCCCTGTTGAGACGTACAATGATATTGACGGCGAAGTCGCTAATTTTTTTCGCGTGTTACGCGATGAACCGGATCAATTAACACGAGCGATTGCACTCACGCCTTTTTCGCGGGAAGAGTTTGCTCTGGCCTGTGAAATAGATCCCTCACTTGAACCGATTGAACGTGCGAGACGATTCTATGTGCGCGCTCGTCAGGTACGAACAGGGCTGGCCCAATCTGCTTCACTTGGCCGATGGGCAAATTGCAAACAAACCAGTCGGTCAGGAATGGCGGGTGCAATCTCGCGCTGGTTTGGCGCGATCGAAGATCTCCCTGACATTGCCATACGCCTGTTACGTGTACAGATTGAGAATCGACCTGCACTTGAGGTCATCCGGCTGTACGACTCACCTGACACTCTTTTCTACTGTGATCCTCCTTATGTCCATGAGACGAGAGGTGACAATAATGCATATGCCTATGAGATGAGCAATGAAGAACATCAACAACTCGCTGATGTGCTCAATTCTGTACAGGGTTTTGTTGCTATCTCTGGCTACGATTGTGATTTAATGAATGAACTTTACTCGCCGCCGAAATGGCTAAAGCATGTAGGACCAACAAGAACAATACACTCGACCAAAGACCAACGAACTGAAATACTGTGGACGAATTACGATCCAATTCTCTATCAATCTCATACATTGTTTGGGGTAGAACTTGGAAAATCCTCATGAAATTCTGAAACGTGTCCTGGAATACGTATCTGTTGATCTCTCCAGATCATCAATAACTGACCAGGAGATACGCACACGTATAGAATCTGTGTGTCGACAGATCAGCAATCGGGCATGCACCCGCATGCTTATGGCTTGTTTACTTGCCAAAATTCATCGTCCAGAAATAGATCCTCGAAAACCTTATACTGAAATTAGCGGAGGAGACTCTTTTTCTGGACGAACCTATGATGAAAGGTATATTACACCCTTTATTAACACCTATCAACTACCGCTCAATCCTACCACTGCATTCCTCACACCAGCTTTTCGCAATTTAGACAAGCCGCTTACCACCGACTTAGAGCTAGTAGGCCGACCACGACAGACGTATAAAGACACTCTACAACTGCTCGACGATGTTTATAGAGAACGAGTAAGTGCTGAAGACATGTTAGCAGAGATCATCCGAATATTAGTGGTGATTCGTGAAGAGAACCGAGATCGCATAAGAGACTTACTTGCCGGTCTTGCATCTACTGAAGATCCCCTGCCATTATCGAGTGAAGACATTGTCAGTTTAATTGAACAACACCTGAAATGTAAAAATTCCAGTAGATTACCGGTTCTGATTATTGCAGCCGCCTATCTTTCAGTCAGTGAGAAGCTCGGAGAGCACATACAACCGTTACAGAAACATAACGCTGCTGATGAACAAACCGGTTCGTTTGGAGACGTTGAAGTATGCCTTGCAAATGACGACCGGGTAGTTACAGTCTACGAGATGAAAATGAAGCAAGTTACTATTGATGACATTGATCGTGCACGCGAGAAGGTAGCACGCGCAAGAGATAAGATCCACAATTATATTTTTATCACTACTGATGTTATAACCGACGATGTCAAGTCATATGCAGCCAGATGTTATGAAGAAACTAATGGCACAGAAATTACAGTACTGGACTGTATAGGGTTCTTGCGTCACTTCTTACACCTTTTTCATAGATCGCGGATACAATTCTTGAACTACTATCAACAATTGTTGCTGAATGAACCTGACAGTGCTGTAAATCAACCTTTGAAAGAAGCATTTTTGACTCTCCGGCGAGCAGCAGAAATTGACAAGGGTTAATCTTATACAGATTTTCATCTTGAATTAGCTCGGTTGGAGTTGAGTGTGCTCGTTTTAATCAAAAATCACTTCTTCCATCATTGAAAAGCTATACCAAACAGCAAAACACGTGTAGCAACGGGTGTACGAAGGAAACAACATCATGGTTAGCGGTTGTATCAGTGGAACCTGCCGCTCATATTGTAACATTTCCAGGTTGTCTTGAACAATCTTTTCCAGACACCTATGAAAATTCTCTTTATCGCACGCTATCACCACCCTTCCACGCAACGTAAGGTAGAGTATCTGGCGCAGGCACCTGATATTGATCTGTGTCACATCGTGCCAGCGTACCAGCCCCAATCCCCCGATCTACGGCCACCCGATGCGCAGCGCCGGTATCGCCTACTCACCATCCCAATGTTGGGAAGTGTTACTGATCCGCACCGTGCAATGTACCGCACCGTAACATTTCATCTCCACCGCTTTCGACCCGACATCATTCACGCTGAAGAAGAGCCAGACAGCCTGAGTGCGTTGCAAATTGTCTGGACACGCCGCATATGGGCACCCCAGGCCCGGCTTTTACTCCATACCTGGCAGAATCAAGACCGTCGCAAGTCAATGGCGGTGCGTTGGGTGATCCGGCAAACGTTGCGTGCGGCTGATCTGATCTTCTGTGCCAATAGCGAGGCGATCAGGCTCTTACGGCGATTTGGTTTTGCTGGACCAGCACCACTTCTGCCGGCAATTGGTGTGGATACAACGCTCTTTCGTCCGTGCGCAGAACATCATAGTTTGGCAGAGCAGTCTGCCGCGAAGTCTTCGTACACTATCGGCTACATTGGACGACTGGTTTGGGAGAAGGGAATTGATCTCTTATTACGGTCGGTTGCCGCTTTGACCAGCGCGATGCCTGACAGGAAGATACAGGTATGGGTGACGGGGACTGGGCCACTGCAAGCTGAATTACAGTCACTGGCACGACAACTTGGCATAGAAGAGCGGGTGGTCTGGAAAGGCGCCCAACCTCAGCACGAGATCGCTAAAATCTTATGTCACCTTGACGTACTTGTGTTACCTAGCCGCACCACGAACGTCTGGAAGGAACAGCTCGGTCGCGTCTTGCTGGAAGCAATGGCATGCGGTGTCCCGGTTATCGGCTCGACATCGGGTGCCATTCCCGAAGTCATCGGAGATGCAGGATTGATCGTACCCGAAGGAGATGTGCAGGCATTAACGCAAACGTTGAAACACCTGCTCTCAACGCCTGATCTGCGCCAAACACTGGCGCAGCGTGGTCGTATACGCGCTGACACATATTACACGCAGCACCATATCGCGGAACAAACGCTTGCTATCTATCGGGAAATTGTGGCTTGAGAGGTGGAACGGCGGGAAGCTGTTTTTGTTCATATAAGATTAAACCAAGTTGCCACCTTACATCACCACAAAGGCACGAAGGACACAGGGGACGGGCATAACCCGAGTTGCTTCATTGAGGCGTGAAGGAGAGCGTCTATAAGAACTGGCTGCCACCCAAATCGTTCACGCAGTTACGGCGTATGGTCTTGCGCGTAGTGTCTTGCTGTTCATCCTGGTAGTCAGCCTCACGCGACCTGCTTACGGCGTAGGTGGCAACTCGGGTTAAGATGAGAACTCATTTCAAAAAAGCTGTGCTATCGTGCGCCCAGACGGTCGCACAGGCGCAATGCATGCTTGCCAATGACCAACAACAGCCTCTCCTGCTCCTGGCCCGTTGGCAGAGCGCAGCTCCGGTGGTACCAGATCGCGCTAGATGGGTTGCCTTTCCTGATAGTCATGCACGTGTTGCGGCGTTTGGCGTCACGATCCGGCACGTAGCATGCCGTTGACCCGGCTGGTCACGAGGATGCCGGGTGTGTTTGTCACGATCATAGAGTCGGTCAAAGATGAATGAGATAACTTCCACCCCAACCCACCCATGCTGGAGACGGGAGCGCCCCCTCAACACCTCGCCTTCCCCCAGCGGGGGGAGGATGGGAGGAGGACGGGCGGACAGGAGCGCCCCATCCCAGCCTGCCCCACTGGGGGCGAGTGTGATGTGAATGGTTCAGTGCAGGTCAGGGCGAGCCTGAGGCTCGCGCTCCCAGGGGGATGCCGGTATGCGCACTGCGGTGCAGTGTGCAGATGTGGATTCAAGTGATGACTGGACAGCATTACACCAGATTCGATATCAGAGACGCATCGCCATCGCAGGTCTGGGCCGCTGCTTCTTCACGCAGGGAGCTGCTCACAGACCACATGCTATACTACAGTGAGCCGGCCGGCGTTGTACGCCCATCGTGCTGTGCCTGGTGAATGTCGAACATTACATGAAGCAATACATGAATTATCAGGGGCGAACAGGATATAATTCAGTAGAGTATTGACTTCAATGTACGTTTTGAGATACCTTCGAAGCAATGCTCAATTACTACCCTCACATCCATCATACCAGCAACCAAATGGAGCACAACGCTATGACGTCACAACCACCCCAGACAGCGCAGAAAAATCCGGTCGAAATGCTGCAAGACCAGGTAACCCTGCTTGCTCACATTCACCAGACCCAACAAGAGCAATTGCGTTTTCTTGCCACCGATATTTATCGCGCTCAACAAGAGCAATTACAGGTGCTTCGTTCACTGAGCGAGCAACTTGCGAGTCTCCAGGTCGAGGTGAATCAATTTGCCCAATCGGTGAGTCGCGTCCAGGTTGAGGACTTTGATATGCCGTTCACTTCGATGGTGCCTTTCTTGCTTAAGAGAGCGTTCGCATTATTTATTGTTAGCGTTATCCTTGGTTTTATCGGTTTGTGCGTTTTCTTCGCATTTATGACGTTCGCAGGTCCGTACTTCAGGTTTTGAATAGATGAAAAATGTTCGCATTTTACATTGCGATACACTGAATAGCCCAAATATATCGGCCATGTTCTGATATGTTTGGGCTGCTACTATACGTATCATTCCTGTATGCACCATTCTGACATGCGCAAACGTACCTCTCACTTACCGACTGCCTCGGTTATTGTACTGACGCACAATACCTGTGAGCTGACAATCACCTGTTTGAAACAGTTTTACCAACAGGCATTAGATCATGGGTGGCAGGTGATTGTAGTTGATAACGGTTCAACTGATGGTACGTATCAACGACTCACCGGGTTGTTCCCGTCGGTAGAGGTGATTCGGAGCGAGCAGAATCGCGGCTTCGCAGCCGGTAATAATCTTGGTTTGCGCCGGGCAATGGGTCAGGCGGTAATCCTGCTCAACAGTGATGTGCTGGCTTCGTTTGCGACGCTGAGCCGTCTGCCAGAGTTTCTCGCCCAACATCCGCAGGTGGGGGTCGTTTCACCGCAATTGCAGACGGCAAGTGGCTTACCACAAGCCTTTGCATACGGTTGCGATCCCACTCTGCCCTACCTTTTGCAGCGGGGGCTGGCCTGGCTGATCTGGCGTAAGCCATTGCACGATTGGGGGGTCGCATCACCTATCGAAGTTGAGTGGGTTTCCGGGGCCTGTATGTGTGTGCGGCGTGCTGCTATCGAGCAGGTTGGGCTGCTTGATGAACGCTTTTTTCTGTACTTTGAAGATAATGACTGGTGTCTGCGTATGCGAAATGCCGGCTGGAAAGTGATGTATGTTCCCACTTACGCCGTGACGCATCTGGGTGGGCAAAGCTGGCCGACATCCCGGCTGGCCGGTCAGCATTATCGGCAAAGCCTGCGCTATTTCTATCAGAAGCATTATGGGCCGCTGGCAACCGGGGTGCTGGAGTTGGGGCTGCTGGGGTATCAGTTGTTGCTAAAACTCATGGCGTCCAGGTTGGAGAAGGGAATGAATTGATGAACTTTCATCAAATATTCTACAATTTTCGAGCCGTTGCTAACACTATGGCGTGTCAAAGATGGTGAATGTGAGACAATTATTTGCCTATCGCGAGATTAATCGTTTAGTAATATATAGAACCTTCTCGTTTTGATGATATACGGACACCTCTATGCACCGTCTAAACCCAACCATACATCTAACTTTTTTGCTGGTTCTGACGTGTTTGGTGCGTGTTCTGGCAAGTATTTTCGCAAACGATATTATCGATGTACGCAATTATCAACAGGTCGCCGAAGTTATTGATCGCTTTGGCGTATTTGGTCTTTACCAATATACACCGAACCTGTATCCCTACCCACCATTGTGGTCAGGTTTTGAGGTAGCTGCGTATTGGCTTGCCCGGCACAATATCCTGTCCTTTTCGCTGGCGATCCGTCTACCAATCATTGCCGCCGATGCGGGCATTGTGGCGGTGATCTGGCAATGGGTGCATCGGCACAATGGATCATCACGGCACGCGATGCGGGCGGCAATGATCTACGCACTGAACCCGGTGTCGATCATTGTTTCGTGCTGGCATGGTCAGTTCGATGCCTTGCCACTGTTCTGGGCAGCGCTGGCAATGATGTGCACCGCCTGGCAGTGGCAGGCCATTGCACTGAGCGTTGGGATAGCCCTGAAATCGTTTCCCGTGTTGCTGGTGCCGGCGTTTCTATGGCATTTGCAGCCGCTACGGCGACAGGTACAGTTCGTGATGCTTGCAGTGGTGCCGGTGCTTGTGCTACTTGCACCGTTTTTTGTTTATGATACTTCCGCGGTTGTCCGTGAGTTGTTCGGGTATCGTGGGCATGCGTTGCTGGGGATCATGGTGCCGGCACGAACTGTGTATGTGCCGCTGGTCGGTGAACGTTTTCCGGTGGAAACAACTCGCCAGCTCATTTCGCTGTCGGCGTATGGATTTCTGCTCCTTTACGCGCTGATTGTGTGGTATGCGAAGCGGCGGCCTATCAGCGTGCCGATGCATGCAACGCTGATCTTTTTGCTCTTTTATGTCGTGTACGCCGGGATCGCACCGCAGTATCTGCTGTGGGTGTTGCCGTTTATGATTATGGCGGCTCGACCGGGAGCGGTGCTTGCCTATTCCGCTGTCTCTACGCTGGCTTTACTGGGGTTTTATCTGTACGCAGTGCCCGACATATTTCCCTTTGCACTCGCCATCTCTCCCCGGCTGGCCCAGGTTGCCTACGGTCTGTTCGGTTCGTTGTGGTGGCTGATCTGTGTCGGGTTGCTGGTGTGGTTAGGTAATGATCAGCCCGAATGACACTGCTCACAATGATAAAGCGGGCAAAGGGTTCTCCCTTTGCCCACTACTGGCGCCCCCGGTGCGACTCGAACGCACGACACGCAGTTTAGGAAACTGCTGCTCTATCCCCTGAGCTACGAGGGCATTGCGCCAAAAGTCTACCATACTCCGCAGTGGTGTGCAAGCAGGTAATCTTGTTCGACGCCCAAAACCTCTCGCCCATGCTCGACCGCCCTGCATTGTAGAACCTCTTTCATTCCTGGTCGCCTCTATGCTCGTAACGAGCACATCCAGCCTCCCCATGACGAGTAGGGTCAACAGCATACCACGCGCCGGATCGAGAGAACGGCTGCTGCGGCAGCACTCCAAACGTCGCGACACGTGCCTGACGAGCGGGCAAGACAACCCCATCCAGCACGTGATGGTACGACCGGAGCTGCGCTCTGCCAACAGACCAAGAGCCGGGTGAGCTGTCGTTAGTGATTGGCCAGCGTTCATGCGCCTATGCGACAGTCTGCGAGCACGATAGCACAGCTTTTATGAAATAGGTTCTACAGATTTTTATGAAATAAGTTCCAGTGCGGAGAGCGGGAGTATGCGCTGCTTTTTTCACACCAGTATTAGACTCACCGCCACTGTCAGGATGGTTACCGGTAGACCAACTCTCAAATAGGCACCAAAGGTCACCCGCACCCCCCAGCGCGCTGCTAGCTCAGCCATGATCAGGTTGGCAACCGATCCCAATAAGGTCAGATTCCCGGCCAGAGTCGCGGTAGCGGCCAGGGTGAGCCAGGCCTGTTCCTGATCGGCAAACGCCGGGATTAAGCTCTGCAACAGGAGTACTGCCGGTACGTTGCTAATCAGGTTCGATAGCACGACCGATACCAGGCCGAACGGAATCATGCCGGCCTGGGCCAGCGGGGCCAGATTCGTGAAGAGGATGTCCGTCCAACCCTGGACATCCAGAGCATGGGTAACGACGAAAAGACCGGCAAAGAAGGTGAGCAGGTTCCAGTCAATGGTTTTGAAGACGCGCTCAGGGCGCAACCGCCGGGTGGCAAGCAGGGTGGTTGCTGCCACGAACGCCGCCAGCGGTACCGGTACGCCAACCAGGAATGCGATCAGCATCAGGCTGATCACCAGCGCCGCTTTGCGGAGGAGCGGACGGTAGACCCGCGTGCGCAGAACATCGGGGGTGGTCAACAGGCCACCGCGAAATTCGTCGCGGTAGACCAGCAACACCACAATCCAACAGATAACCAGACCGATCAGCGCCGTTGGTGATAGGGCTGCCGCAAAGTCGAGGTACGAAATTTTGGATGCGCTGCCGATGATGATGTTTTGCGGATTGCCGGTGATAGTCGCCGTTGAACCGACGTTGGCAGCAACCGCCAGACCGATCAGGTAGGGCAGCGGATTACGCCGTAACGCACGCGTGACATCGAGCACGATTGGGGTCATCATCAAGACAATGGTGTCGTTGAGAAAGAGTGCCGAGAGGATGCCGCTGGCGCCAATCACCAGGGCCAGCAGCGAGCGAGGGCCACGGGCAAACTGGACGACGCGCTGGGTGATGACGCCGAAGAAGCCGGCTAGAAACAGGCTGCCGTTGATCACCATCATGCTGAACAATAGCACGATGGTATCGAGATCAAGGGCCGCGTAGGCTTCTTCAAGCGACATGGCACCGATTCCCAGCAGCAACGCCGCCCCGATGAGTGTGATGGTCGTGCGGTCAGCACGCAACAACGGCCAGCGTCCAACCGCCACCCCGATGATGGTGGCTGCGACGATACCCAGGGTAAGCATTGAGAGGATGGTCATACAGGTTGTCTCAGCGACATTAATGCAGGTACGACGTGACGTATACGTTGTGTCTCGTTTAGAGTGATCCTTCGCGACCCGCATCCGCCGCAGTGACGAAGATGGGGTTGGTGAAGAGCCACGGTTTGCCGCCCCAGTAGGCTTCTATCCGGTACACTCCATCATCGGTTACGGTCTGTCGGATGCGCCGAATGCCGCTGGTCATGACTTCACCATTGACGATCAGACGGGCATAGGCATCAGCACCAACATCAACCTCCACCAGCAGCGGCCCGCCGGCCAGGCTGATGGTGTCACCAATCTCTGCCAGATCACCCGGTCGGCTTAGACGAAAGATGATCGACGGCGCGTCACCGTCAAGGCGATTAACAAAATAGCAGCGCCCGGCAGTCAATGCGGCGTAGACCTGATTGGTAGCAGTTGTTGCATCACTGCTCAATGGCTCAGGTAACAGCAGATAGTTGGTCAGCGTCCGAAAGATCCACGGATAAGGGAAGACTTCGATTTCGCCCCACGGCGCCTTCCGCTTGAAGCCGTGCGCATCAACACCGCCAATCCCGAAGGTGCGTCGTCCGACCATGTTCAGCCGATCCCACCAGGCCAGTGTCGCCAGGGTTGGCCCACTCAGGCCGAGTTGCGGATACAGTACCAGCGCCAGTTTGTTCCGTTCGGTCAGATGTTCCCCCCAATCGCTCATGAAATTCCACAGCTCAAGCCCGACCACGCGACCGGCCCGCTGACTCGGCCCGTCAATCGTCCAGTCATCCCAGCGGTAGATATCTTTGAAGGAATTGCGCACACGCTCGTCGGGATGAGCAATGATGCCGAAGCCACCCCGCTGATACACTTCATCGATAAATTGCTGCGGTGGTAGTTCGTTGCTGATCACGGTATCGACATTGAGGGCCAGAAAGTGATTGTGATCGGGGGTAATTTCGTGACCGACAATCACCAGTACGTCATCGTGCCAGCCGGCAAACGGTAGCCCTTCGAGCGTATCGTGATCGGTGACAATCACCCAGCGCAACCCGGCTTCACGAGCCGCAGCGATCAGGTGGGGAAAGGTCGCCGAGCCATCCGAATAGGTGGTATGCATGTGGATCGCGCCCGGATAGATGAAAGGATAGTTCATGGTACACTCCATGTACAAATATTCGCCCTCTGTATGCTACCACAGACCAGTATGATCGTTATTGACATCGATGCCAGTCGGGTCACGGTTGCCCAACGCACCGGAACGGAACGGTACAGCTATGAACTGATTGCGGCGCTGGATCGCGTTGCTCCGTCTGACGTTCACTTTCGCCTGTACATCAACGGTCGCCGCGATCAGCTTCCCCCGGTAAGCGAACGCGCTACGATTCGTGACATTCGTTTACCACGCCTCTGGACACACCTGCGGCTTGGCCCGACGAGCTGGTGTGCCCGGCCTGATGTCCTGTTCGTACCGGCGCACGTGGTGCCCCTGCTGCATCCACCGACGGTAGTGACCATTCACGATGTTGGGTACCGGGCGTTTCCCGAAACGCACACTACCCGCCGGCGTCTTGAACTGGAGCTGACGACGCGCTGGAGTCTGCGCACTGCTCGTCACGTTATCACGATTTCGCACGCCACCAAACGTGACCTGATCAAGTGGTACGGTGCCGATCCCCATCGGATTACGGTGACGTATCTTGGGTGCAGCTCGATCTTTACACCACCAGCCGACCCGCGTGCAGTGGCAGCGATCACGGCGCATTACGGTCTTGGTCAACGGCCATATCTGCTCTACATCGGCACCGTTCAACCGCGCAAAAATCTCAGCCGGGTGATTGACGCCCTGGCCCTGACTATTGCCGCCGGCTACGACCTCGACCTGGTCATTGCCGGCAAGCGCGGCTGGCTCAGCGAACCGATTGCGCGGCGCACCGGCGAGCTGGGGATTGCCAATCGGGTGCATTTTACCGGCTTCGTGGCCGATGCCGATCTACCGGCACTGCTGGCCGGTGCGCTGGCGTTTGTCTTCCCGTCGCTCTACGAAGGGTTCGGGATGCCTGTCGTCGAAGCGATGGCCTGCGGGACGCCGGTCATCACCAGTACCAGCTCGTCATTACCTGAAATCGCCGGTGATGCCGCGCTACTGGTTGATCCGCTCGACACCAATGCGATTGCGGCTGCTATCATGCGCCTAAGCGATGACGATGATCTGCGAGCAACCCTGCGCCGGCGCGGTCTGGCGCGTGCGCGTCTGTTCAACTGGGAAACCTGTGCCCGGCAGACGCTGGCAGTGCTGTTACAACAATCGCAGTAGCAGAGGTCATATCAAATCTTGCCCGACACCGTGCATTATTCAGGTTGTCAGATCAGTTTAAAAGTGCCTGGTACGTTGTTGCTGGCACAGGTGTACTGTCTGGTTCACGACATCCACGCTCAGGGGCAACGTCAGGGTAATGGATGCAAGCGGGATACGCTAGCCATGCTGTCAGCGGGGATTTGCGATGCCTACGCCCCAACTCGCCCCCGCTGGCTATGCATTACCCACAACTGGTATCAACCACGGGTGTATCAGCGGGTATGATCGCCATGGGTGCTGTTGTGGGTAACTGGCCCAGTGACAGTGCACAGCTCCAGCCGTGCGATCACGCACTGGATGGGTTCCTTACGCGCACATCATGTGCGTGTCGCAGGGTTTGGAGTGCGGCAGCATGGTTGCCGCGCCAGCCGCGATCACGATCCGGCGCGTGGGATGCCGTTACCCATCCTGGTCACGGGGATACTGGATGTGCTTGTTTTGATCATCGAGTCGGTCAGTAATGAATGCGATACCTGCGCGTAGACATGTTGTTGCACCAGGTTGATGCTTGCACACCAGCGGCCACGTCCAGCACCTGACGGCGGTGGCGCGGATGCTTGCACGCAGGCTGGAAGCCTGCGCCACGGGGAGCCGCCACGGGGAGCGCTTGCATCCCGGCTTAACGCAGCGTGACATGTGGGTAATACATAGCCCTCACGAGGGGCGGGTGTGAACGGTTCAGCAAAGGTCAGTAGTACGTGGTGTGAGGTTTGTAAGCGAGCCGGAGGCTCGCGCTCCCAGGGGGTGCCGGCATATGCACACCACGATAGAGCACTGACAGACGTAGCGTGCAGATGATGGTAGAGCGTGCATTGACTGCTATGTATTCAGCTTTGATATGCCAATGCCGGGGTCGGGAGGAAGCGATGGAAAGCAATGATCAACAATGCTCTGAAGCGGCAGACGCTTTCGTTTGCGGGATTCATCTGTTCAACCAGGGAGAGTTCTGGCACGCCCACGAACAATGGGAAATCTGCTGGCGTGCTGCCCAGGGTATGGATGCTGATTTTTATCAGGCACTGATCCAGAGTGC
The DNA here is from genome assembly GCF_034434295.1 of Chloroflexus sp. Lineage (GTDB taxonomy): Bacteria > Chloroflexota > Chloroflexia > Chloroflexales > Chloroflexaceae > Chloroflexus. The sequence goes on along the minus strand of NZ_DAOTZQ010000100.1, from coordinate 4,632 downwards.
GGCAGCGCTGGTGAAATGGCGCCAGGGCAACCTGCGCGGTTTGCGGCTCAATTGGGCGAAGGCGCAACGCCGTCTGAGTCGTCTGCCGGTGTTCTATCGTGGTATCGATCTGGCACGCCTGCAAACTGCAATGACAGCGGTGGTCAATGATCCAGATCAGGCATCTGCGCCGATGTTAGACCTTCCTTCAAAGCAGTGATGGCTTGCACGGTGTGATGCGCTGTACGAATAAAGGTACCTCCTGGCAAATACGACAGCTACCAGGCGAGACGGAGGCGCACGCTTCCAGTGCTGCGGTCTGCGCGAATGCAAGGTATATTCCGGCAGACCCAACCGGTACGTAGCAAGCCGGAGGCGCATGCTCCCAGGGAGGCAAAGGTAGTTGACGAATGCTTACTTTGCTCCTGATAACCCAGAGCGATCACAGAGAGGCAAGGTGCGCTACAGCACGTCGTCCCTGCTGACCGTGGCACCCCGCCTAATCCTCATCCCGGCATGGAATGACTCGTGGCGCCCGGCGCGGCTCTTTCGGCGGTGGCGGCCCTAACACCAACTCAAGCGCCTGCTCGATGCGCTCTATTAGGTGAATGGTCAGTTGTCGCCGCAAGGCAACCGGTATCTCGACCAGATCATGCTCGTTGCGGCGCGGCAGAATGATCTGGCGAATGCCGGCCCGATACGCACCGAGCACCTTTTCTTTTACCCCGCCAATCGGCAACACACGCCCATGCAGGGTAATTTCACCGGTCATCGCAATGTCGTGCCGTACCGTTCGCCCGGTCAAGGCCGAAATCAGCGCTGTCGCAATCGTCACCCCTGCCGAAGGGCCATCTTTCGGGGTAGCGCCTTCAGGGACGTGAACGTGAATATCGAGTTTGTCGAAATGGCGAATTTCGATCCCCAAACGACTCGCGTTCGCCCGCGCAAACGAGAGCGCCGCCTGCGCTGACTCTTGCATCACTTCGCCGAGCTGGCCAGTGAGGAGGAGATTGCCTTTGCCATCCATCAAGACGACCTCAACCGGCATGATGTCACCTCCGGCACTGGTATAGACCATCCCAATCGCTACCCCTACCTGGTCGCGTAGATCGATCTTGCCAATCTCAAAGCGGGGTGGCCCCAACAGCTTCGGCAACGCACGCGGTGTAATCTGACGGGGGTAACGCCTTCCTTCCGCAATCCGACGGGCAATTTTGCGACAGATCGCGCCAATCTCGCGTTCGAGATTACGCACACCGGCTTCGTAGGTGTAGTTACGAATAATCGTGTGAATAGTCGCATCGCCGAAATGAATGGTTGCCGGCGGCAAACCGCTGTCGGTCATCTGGCGGGGAATGAGAAACCGACGGGCGATATGGAGTTTCTCATCTTCGGTGTAGCCGGGCAACTCAACCAGCTCCATGCGGTCGAGTAACGGATCGGGAATATCGTCGGCGACATTCGCCGTTGTAATAAAGAGGGTTTGACTGAGATCGTAAGGCAGATCGAGATAGTGATCGCTGAAGGTGCTGTTTTGCTCCGGATCAAGTACCTCTAACAACGCTGCCGCAGGATCGCCCCGAAAATCACTGCCCAGCTTATCAACCTCGTCGAGCATAAAGACAGGGTTGATCGTCCCGGCAACTTTCATCCGTTGCAAGATGCGTCCGGGCAGCGCCCCAATGTAGGTACGGCGATGACCGCGGATCTCGGCTTCGTCGTGAACACCACCCAGACTGAGGCGCACGAAGCGCCGGCCCAACGCTTCAGCAATGCTCTGCCCAAGACTCGTCTTACCGACACCGGGTGGGCCAACGAAGCAGAGGATTGGTGCCCGCCGCGACGGCCCGGCCAGTTGACGCACTGCAATGTATTCAAGGATGCGATCTTTCACCTTCCGCAAACCGTAATGGTTGCGTTCGAGCACTGCCGCCGCCGCTCGCAGATCACGGTTTTCAGGGCTGGCGTTACTCCACGGCAGTGAAATCAACCAATCGAGATAGGTGCGCAGCATGCCGTGTTCAGGCGACATCGGTGAGATGAGTTCCAGCCGGGCCAGCTCCTCTTCAAAGCGGGCCATCGCATGGGCGGGCAAACCGGCTGCCGCCGCCCGTTCACGCAAGAGTAGTATCTCGCGCCGTGAGGGGTCTTCCTGGCCAAGTTCACGCTGAATCGCCCGCAATTGCTCGCGCAAAAAGAGTTCACGCTGACTACGATCAACCTCTTGCTGCACCTGACTATGAATACGATTTTCCAGCTCTAGTAAATCCAGCTCTTTTGCGAGCAAGACCTCCAACTGCTGTAAGCGCTGCTGAATATCGGCTAACGCCAGAATACGCTGGCGATCCTCTACCGAGATAGGCAGCAGGGCAGCAATAATATCGGCCAGCTCACCGGGTTCGGCACTGTTGAGCGCCGACAGGTAAGCGTCATCGGGGAGATTGCGCGAGAGGCGAACGATCTTCTCGAAGGTGGTCAAGATGGTACGACTCAACGCCTCGACCATCAACGCAGCATCCTCATCAAGCGGCGGTGATTCGAGTGGCGTCGCCAGCACACGTAAGGCGGGGTGTTCAGTCACCACACTGACAATCTGCATGCGCTGACGCCCTTCCAAAACGATACTCAGCGTACCGTCGGGCAAGCGACGCACGCGCTGTACAGCCGCCTCTACCCCAACCGGGTAAAGATCATCAATGCCTAACGTCAACTCATCAACCGGGCCACGCACCGCCACCGCCAGCACCAGGCGATCTTCAGCCACGGCCTGCTCAACTGCATTGATCGCTCGCTCGTCACTGACAAACAGGGGGGTCAGCATCTGCGGAAACAAAACGCTGTCCAACAGTGGCAAAACCGGTCGCTCATACAACGCGGTTCCGGAGGGAGATGGTGACTGTTCATTTGCCGGCGTTGTGGTCATACACTCGCTCCTGCGCAGATGCATCCGAGAGAGACGATGGTAAACCATCTGCGCATTGTCATGATAGTATGTTCAGTGTAGCACATACTGACATGTTGCGCGTTGATGATTGGTAGCACCAGCAAAGCACGATAGTGACGAGACGTTCACTGTTGGATGAGTGGCGTCTCTCACCTCACCCCACGGCGGAGAGATACGGATGCCGGGGGCAAGGTGAGGGGTAGGCGTAGCGCAGAGGATACAACCGTGAAGATTACCCTCAACGACATCACACTCCACATTGAGATCACCGGCTCCGGACCGGCCCTCCTCGCCATCCACGGCTTTACCGGCAGTGGTCAAACCTGGCAACCGCTTGTACCGGCACTGGCTCAGGATCACACGCTGGTGCTGGTTGATTTGATCGGACATGGTGCCAGTGCCGCACCACCTGATCCGCACCGCTACGCGATAGAGCAGTGTGTCACCGATCTCCTCACTCTGCTCGATCACCTTGGTATCGAACACACCGACCTGCTCGGTTATTCCATGGGTGGCAGGATCGGACTACTCCTGACAGCTCAGGCACCAGGCCGGATCAGGCGACAGATTCTGATCGGAGCTTCGCCGGGGCTGGCCGATCCAGCCGAACGTGCCACCCGTTTGGCCAGTGACGAAGCGCTGGCCCGCCACATCGAAGAGCGCGGCCTGGAATGGTTTGTTGACTACTGGGCTGCCCAGCCTATCTTTGCTTCCCAACAACGTCTGCCGTCAGCAGTCCTTGCCGCCCAACGCACTCAACGCCTGGCCGGGAGTGCGCAGGGCTATGCCAATGCTCTGCGCGGCATGAGCGTTGGCCGCCAACCGTCATTATGGGATACGTTGCCGACCATCGCCACCCCCACCCTGCTCATTACCGGTTCGCTCGACAGCAAGTTCTGCGCCATCGCAGCGCAAATGACCGCCCTCATGCCCCATGCCCGACACGAAATCGTGCCCGATGCAGGGCACGCGGTTCACCTGGAACAGCCAGACGTAGTTGCCACGCTGGTCAGCGCATTTCTGGCCTGACGCCACGGTGGTATTGCACCACAGAGACACGGGGGACACAGAGGGGGTAACCACCTCTGTGCCTCTGTAATTCTCCCGCCAGGATTACCCGTGCCGCACCGTTTGGCGTGCAGCAACCATGCTGCCGCGCCCACCACACTCACCGTGGCGTGCGTGTTCTAGCGCTAAACCCGCTGGCAAGGGCAGTCTGGTCACGTTTGTCTTGCACCACAGAGACACAGAGGACACAGAGATGATAAATACCGAGGTCTCCCACACCGGCAAGGATACCCTTCCCGACAAGATTGCCCGTGTTTGGAGTGCGGCAGCCATGCTGCCGCACCCACCGTGCTCACCGTGGCGGGCGTGTTCCAGCGCTAACCCCGCTGGCAACGAGAAATCTTGTCACGCTTGTTTCGTACCACAGGGATATTGAGGGGGTAAAATCTTTGTGCCCTCTGTGGTCAGCATCTGATCCCTGGCGAGATGCTGCAAACAGCCTCCAGCCGGAAACCCTACGCGGCTTGCGCATCCTTATTGAGGGACACCAGAAATTGCACGATCCGAACCATGACCAGAATGAAGATAACCGCGTAACACACCAGGGTAGCAGCAGTCGTGATCAAAAACAGAGTGTTGCCCCATTCAGTCAGAAAGGGCTCCAGACCGCCGGTAAAAGGGAACCACTGAATCATCCACCT
>NZ_DAOTZQ010000099.1:0-7870 GCF_034434295.1 Chloroflexus sp. | reverse complement strand
CCCGCCACACCACTTCATCGCGCATAGGCAGTTCGTAGATACGGGCACCGGTAGCATCGCGAATCGCATTGGCGAGCGCTGCTGCCCCGGCGGTGATCGGTGGCTCGCCGACACCACGTGCCCCAAATGGCCCGTTGGGTGCCGGATTGGTGACTAGAACCGTTTCAATCGACGGCACATCTGCCGCACGTGGCAGGGTGTAATCCATAAGACTGGCCGTCAACAGCTCGCCATTCTCGTCGTAGCGGAGTGCTTCGTGCAATCCCCAACCAATTCCCTGCACGGCACCTCCGTGAATCTGGCCTTCCACCATCAGCGGGTTGAGCGGAAACCCGACATCCTGGATTGCGACATACCGCAACGGTTGCACTCGTCCGGTTTCGTGGTCTACCGTGACCTGCACGATATGGGCGACAAAGCCGGGAGCATTCTCGGCAGGTGCGGTTCGCCCTTCACCGACAATCGGTCCCGGCCCGCCCTGTTGTTCTTGAGCACGCCGGGCAACCTCGCCAATTGGCAGTGTGCGTCCAGGCAAGCCCCGGACATGGATAGCGCCATCACGTAGGTCGAGATCATCAATGCGGGCTTCCAACATATCAGCCGCAACCTCTAGAAGCTGCCGCCGGGCTTCCTGGGCCGCCGCAGCTACCGCACCGGCGACACTGTACGTGATCTGACTGCCGCCACTCGGTCCGGCAAACGGCCCGCTGCGGGTGTCGCCGGCCACAATCTCGACCTGTTCGGGTGGTACACCCAGAATCTCCGCCGCCACCAGGACGAAGCTGCTGTTAACACCCGAAATGTCAACCGAACCGACATGGACGCGCACAATCCCGTCGGTGTCAACCCGACAAACGGCGGCGGCGGGTGACATCCCACACGGCCAGCCGCCAATCGCCAGGCCGACTCCGCTGCCCGGTGTGCGGTTGCGCCAGAGCGGATGATTGGCTGCGGCTTCCAGCACCTGCCGTAGACCCATCGACGGCCACGGGTCGTTGTTGCCCATCGGATCACCGGTCGTCGCTGCGTTCCGCAAGCGTAGCTCAAGCGGGTCAAGCTCCAGGCGGCGAGCCAGCTCATCAATGCTCGACTCAAGCGCGAATGTAACTTGCGGCGCGCCTGGAGCACGGTATGCACCGGCCTGGGGTTTGTGGGTGAGGACTTCAACCACATCAATCTGGACGTTGGGACAGCGGTAGTAGCCGCCGAGCAGCGTGCTCATGATGCCGCCCAGCGTGAAGGGGTAGACGCCGTTGTCGATCACCATCTCGGCCACAATTGCGGTCAGGATCCCTTCACGAGTTGCCCCCAGTTTGATCGTGATGGTACTGGCCGGTGAGGGGGTGGTGGTCAGAAAGTCTTCGCTACGGTCAAGGACAATTCGTACCGGACGCCCGACGGCCAGCGCAGCAGCGGCAGCCAGAGGATCGAGAATACCGTATTTGGCGCCAAACCCACCACCGACCGTCATCGGTACAACCGTTACCTGATTTGTCCGTAACCCAAGCAAACGAGCGACTTCATCCCGCACCCCAAACTGCCCCTGCGTGCTGGTGTACAGCGTGATGTGCTTGCGTACCGGTTCGATATCGGCGACCACTGCGTGCGGTTCCAGGTATCCCTGGTGAACTATCGCCGTGCGATAGGTGCCTGCGACCACCACATCAGCAGTGGCGAGCGCCGCCAGGGCATTACCCCGACTGAAGCGTTTCTGTTCGTGGATGTTCGAGGCGACGTGGTCACTCTGCTCTTCGCCACGGGCTACGGCAGCGTGGGCCGCAGTTAAATCGGTGTCGGCCTTCGGCGCGCCTTGCGGCCAAATCACCGGTGCCGCCGGATCGAGGGCGGCTTCCGCAGTAACCGGTGCTGGCAACGGTTCATAATCGATCTGCAAGGCAGCCACACCGTCCTCGGCAGCCGCCAGACTGGTGGCCAGAACCAGCGCAACCGGTTCACCACGGTAGCGAACAACCTCTCTGGCGAGGGTTGTCGTCTGTCGTGATGAGGGCTGCCGATTGCGTGTGGGTAGATCGTCGGCAGTTAATACCGCAACCACGCCGGGAATCTTTAGCGCCGCCGCAGTATCGATCCGGGTAATTCGGGCATGGGCGAACAGGCTGAGGGCCAGCTTGCCGTGCAGCATACCCGGCAGGGAAACATCTCCGGCGTAACGGGCACGACCGGTCACTTTCTCGACGCCATCGACTAATTTACGCGCTTTGCCAAGGTAGCGATGCGGGGCTTGTTGTGTCATGCTTGTAACTCCTCTGTGAACCTCTCCCCGTCTATCGTACCATAATGTGCGTGTGGGATAACGAAGCAGCACAGGCAGCAGCCTGTGCTGCATACATACCGTCAGCGCGGAATAAGCCGGCCCGATGCGCGGTTTTTTCACCTGGCGCGGTTCCGAACTGACGTTTTCAGAACCGGTCTTTCGCCACAGGGATCGCTCAGGAACCAATACTCAACAACAACGTTCCCCGCAGAGCGCCCTGATTATTCAGGCCAACGGTACCGGTGGATGTGATCGCCTTGAACGGTGCCAGGCGTTGTTCGAGGTCGGGATCGACCAGATCGGTACCGACCCGATTGTACAGTTCCCGCACAGCCGTGAGGTTGACGTGAAGGATGCCACTGTTTGGAGAGGGTAATGCCCGCAGCGCGTCCGCATAGTCGCTCTGGCTTGACAATTTCTGTTCAGCCCCAAATGCCGACTCCATCGCCTGACGACCGAATGCAATCACCAGATCATTCCCGTTGAAGCCATAGCCGACAAAGAGATCGCCTTCTTCTATCGCCTGTACCTGAGTACGACCCAGTGATGTGTCGGTGAACACTAGACCGAACGAATCGGCAACAAAAGCACTTATCCGCTCCATTCCTTGTTCAGCAGCAGACCGGTCGGCAACCCGTAGCGCGAAATACCCACCAACCGGCAGGTCGTTGCTGGCAAGTGGTAACACAGTAATCACACCCTCGCCGTGGAACCAGCGAAACAGATCGCGCTCGAAGTCGATGTTCAGGCTTGATTCAAGATTGTCGAGTGTATTCGCGGTTTCAGGTGAGGCGGCAAGCTGATCACGCAATTGCTGCCCCCAGTCTTCGGGAATGAGAAAACTGAACACACCGAGTGCCGCACTATCAACATCGCCCGCCCGTTCTGGCGAAACGGCAGGTCGTAATTGAGCGATCCGTTCGCGCAAGTCGTTCCCCAGCCGATTCTGATCAAACACCGAGACGGCGTCGAAGCGCAGACCCCGCTCAATGACTGCCATCGTCAGCCCTACACCCTGCAGGGCCTGGGCCGCAGCCTGCACATCGTTGAAGGTAGTAGTTGCCGTATCGGCATACGACTCAAGCACAGCATCGGTGAGGCGGGCGATAGTATCACCAGAAATATAAATCGTTGCCATACGGTCGCCGGGGAGAGCCTGGATTACCGCTTGAAACGATGTATTGCGGGCAAGCGTACTGTCATTCTCTTGTTGCACCAACGTAGCAATATTCTCGGCCTTATTAGCGAAAACGACCGTATTCCGGGCCAGGGCAAACGCTGCAAATGGCGTTGTATCGCTTTCGCTGGCGTAAATCGTCACGTTGTTGATGGTGTTTGTCGTAAAGCGTTCGCCGTTCTGTTCGCGGAACGCCCGTTGTTTGTCGAGAAAAGCCTGCGCAGCCCGTTGATCGCGCACCGCTGCCAGCAAGAGAATGTTGGTTTCCCGATCCAGAGCCGTCGAGAACGGATTCATCGGATCAGCCGGCTCCAGGCCAGACAGATTGGTCAACGCTTCGATAGGCAGACCGTACAGGGCTATCGCCATCTCGGTGCCGATCCATGGGGCAATATCCTCGGCGAATGTAACCCCAAAGCGTTCTGCAAGCAGATCCGAGGTTGCCTCACTCTCCTGATAGTCAAACGTTTCGGGAAATGCCTGCCGCAGGCGTTCGATATTGGGGAGATCGCTGAGATTGGGGGTGAACGTAGCGTATATTTGCGTTTCCGCCGGCAATAATTCGGGTAAGTTATTGGCCCGTTGCGTCAACAGTGTAAATGCCAGGGCCGCACCGCCAACTACAATCAGCAAAATGACTGTCAGCAGGCCACCACCAATCAGGATCGGAAATAATACATTGCGTCGGCGTGGCTCAGGTGTAGCAGGCGGTAATGAAAATGGGTCGGGTGCAGTCACTGTTGCCTCCTTACTTGTGGGTAAGCCTGATCTGTCGCTGCAATATACGCAGGAGCCACGAAGCAAGTTTCATCGCTGGGAACTACCTCAAAAAATGGGAACTACCTCAAAAAAGATGTTGGAGATTGACGCAATCAGCCATCGCTTTACAGAATGCCTGTACCGGAAAGTTCCCTCCCTGGCTCGGTGGTGCAATCCAAAACGACCGGGACTCAGAGCACACCGCAGAGTGTATTCCCTCCGTGCCCTCCGCGTCTCAGTGCTGCAATACAAAACCACCGGGCCACAGAGAACATTGCAGAGTGTCCTACCTTTGTGCTCTCTGTGTCTCGGTGGTGCAACGGTAACAACCCTACGCGACGTTCACCTGCCCGCTGAACGTCCGCTCAAATATCTAGCTCGACCACCTCGTTCGCATGGGTTTGAATAAACCGCCGGCGTGGTGGCACCAGATCGCCCATCAACATCGTAAATGTCTCATCGGCGCGTGCGGCATCTTCCAGCGTCACCTGAAGAATAACCCGGTTTTGCGGATTCATCGTCGTCTCCCAGAGCTGTTCGGCGTTCATTTCGCCCAGCCCTTTGTAACGCTGGATTTCTACCTTTGTACCGGGTGGCAATTTGCTCAGATACGCATCACGCTCAGCATCAGAATAGGTGTAGACCTGCTCACGACCGTGTCTGATACGGTAGAGTGGTGGTTGGGCGATGAACAAATGACCGTTGGTAATGAGCGGTCGCATATGCCGGAAGAAGAAGGTTAGCAGCAGCGTGCGGATATGGCTTCCGTCAACATCGGCGTCGGTCATCAGAAAAATCCGGTGATAGCGCAATTTACTGAGATCAAACTGATCACCGATAGACGTGCCGATAGCGGTAATCAGCGCACGCACCTCGGCATTCGAGAGCATGCGATCAAGCCGACTCTTTTCGACATTGAGAATCTTCCCGCGCAACGGTAAGATTGCCTGGAAGCGCCGGTCACGTCCCTGCTTCGCCGTACCACCTGCGCTATCGCCCTCAACAATGTAGAGTTCACAGCGGGCCGGATTGGGGTCTGAACAATCGGCGAGCTTGCCGGGGAGCGAGAAGCCTTCCATTGCGCTCTTGCGAGCCGTTTCACGCACCTTTTGCACAGCCAGTCTGGTGCGGGCCGCAGCGATAGCTTTTTCGATAATACGCCGCGCTTCGGTGGGATTCTCGTCAAGCCAGGCACTGAACGCATCGCTGAACACCGTCGCCACCGCACTGGCCGCCTCTGGACTGACCAGCTTTTCTTTGGTTTGCGACGAGAACTGGGGGTCTTTCAGCTTAACGCTGATAACTGCCGTCAAGCCCTCGCGCACATCATCGCCGGTCAGGTTGCTTTCGTTGTCTTTCAACAGCCCCTTTGCCCGTGCATAATTGTTGATGACACGGGTCAATGCGGTGCGAAATCCCGACAGGTGCGATCCACCATCGGCGTTGTTAATGTTATTGGCGAAGGTGTAGACGTTATCGGTATCGAACGAATCGGTATACTGGAGTGCCACCTCAACCATCACATCATCAACAATGCGCTCGACATAAAACGGTTGACGATGGAGTACCGTCTTGTCCTTGTTCAGATGGCGGACATAGGAAACAATCCCGCCTTCAAAGTAAAAATTGAGTTCACGGTTTGTCCGTTCATCAACAAACTTAAAGCGCAGCCCCTTGTTGAGATAGCTCATCTCGCGGAAGCGCTGGGCCAGCGTATCGAAATTGTAGTCGAGCGTCTGAATGATGGATGTGTCAGGCAAAAAGCGCGTCGTCGTGCCGTGGCGGTCGGTTGGTTCGAGATCAATCACATCGGTGACCGGCACGCCGGCCCGATATTCCTGGTAGTAGTGGCGGCCATTACGATACACATCTACCCGCATGTAAGCCGACAGAGCATTGACAGCCGAGACGCCGACCCCGTGCAGGCCGGACGAAACCTTGTAGCCACCGCTGCCGAATTTACCACCGGCATGCAGGCGCGTCATCACCAGGGTCAGCGTGCTGATCCCCTCTTTGGGGTGAATACCGACCGGAATTCCTGACCCATCATCACTGACTGTCACCGAGCCATCACGATGAATGGTAACGCTCACGCTGGTGGCACGACCGGCCATGACCTCATCGACCGAATTGTCCACCACTTCGCGTACCATCGTATGCAGGCCGTTGATGTCGGTTGGGCCAATATACATACCTGGGCGCTTGCGCACGGCTTCCATGCCCTCAAGCACCTGAATCTGACTCTCATCGTAGGTTGTCGGTGTCTCGCTTGTCATAGTCTGTTTTCCTTATGGTGTCACATAGTGTTTTGCGCTACGCCGGCAATAGCGTGGCGGCGTGATAGCGATAAAACTGTAAACGAGCGGCACGAATGCCACTGCCAATGTAGGCATTACCGATGATTGCCGGTGCCAGCCAGCCTGGTTGGGTTGCCAGCGAGCGCCAGAGTTGGGCAAAGCCAACCTCAATTACCGTACAGATGGCTAGAAACGTGGCAATCGCTAACCAATGCTGACGAGCGAATTGCCAGCTTTTGTATAGAGTCTGGAGTGGGTGCTCATTACCCAGGGTGATGATCTCTGGCGTGAACCCAAATCCAATCAGGCCGGCGATAACCAGTATGATCCATCCATAATAGATCAACGTTGTCGTCGCCGGTATGAGCAGCATTGTCAGCAGACTCAATCCACCGATTGGTGCAATCACACACCCGATCAGTACGAAGACGATGATCAGGCGCAGGGCAACGCCAAGCGTTCGCCGTAACACCGTCTGCCAGGGTAAGCGCTCGTGCAGAATGATCTGACGTAAGCAAACCAAAAACCAGCTACTCAGCACCAGGGTTATCACGTTAAGTATCATCACCACCCCTACAAATTCCATCACCGGCAGAGCGTGTGGTGGTGGTACTACTGCATCCAGGCCGGGAGCCAGGACGGGAATGCTGTTGGTTACAACCAGTAAGGTACGGGCATCAATGGCGTGTAATGTCCCGATCCATTGATCTGCAATACTTTGGTTGTATGAAAAGGGTATTGCCAGTGTAATTGCACTGCCAAGCCAGAGATAGACGCTCAACCCGATTGAGAAAAGCAGAATAAAAGGCTGACGGTGAATGACTGTATAGCCCACCGCCAGTGCATCGGTTATATGAAGTGTTTGGCGCATGCGTGTACTCATTCGCTCGCCCAATTCTGCTTTATTATACCACATTTCGGTGTTTCATGGCGATGGTTTTAGTTCATGTGTTCTACTATCAGAGTCGATCAAGCGACACCTCAAAACCATCCCTCAATCGATTGATGCTCCAGCGAGTATAGAACCTATTTCAAAAAACATCTACGAGAAGGTGTCTTAGTTCATTGCTAGTCGATTCCATGTTCGTGACGGGTACCCCCGGCATCCGCGTGACCAGCCGGGTCAACGACGTGACCCGCACCATATCGTGAGCATGGCTGGCGCGGCAGCATGGCTGCCGCACGCCAAACCCTGCGCCACGCGCATGCCAGGCGGATAAGGCACCCCATCCAGCACGTGATGGCATGGCCTGAGCTGTGCTCTGCCAACGGGCCAGGAGCCGGGTCGGCTATCGTTGCTGATTGGCAAGCGTTCATGCACCAGGACGACGGTCGTGCAGCACGATAGCACAGCTTTTATGA
>NZ_DAOTZQ010000098.1:0-15740 GCF_034434295.1 Chloroflexus sp. | reverse complement strand
AGGCAGTTGGGGTGGGGGTGTGTCTCTCCCCTCTCCCGCGCAGTGCGCGGGAGAGGGGCCGGGGGTGAGGGCGTGTTCTGTATGGTACCCGTGCACCGCAATCCTGGCCCCCTCCCGGCCTCCCCCCGCTGGGGGGAGGAGATAAGAGGGTATCCCCGCTGGGGGGAGGAGGTGAGGGTGAACTCTTGCTACCAATGGAGGCAGTTGGGGTGGAGGTGTATCTCTCCCCTCTCCCGCGCACTGCGCGGGAGAGGGGCCGGGGGTGAGGGCGTGCTCTGTTTTGAACTCCTTACTCTTCAACCCACAGTCGGCTGATTTGAACGTGAAGGATGCGCTGATCGTTTTGGCGCGGGTCTTCGGCTGCCGGTATCCATGCCGGGCCGGTGAGGTGTAGCAGGAGAGTGCCACTCGTTGCCGGTGGTAGTTGCGCCGGGTCGAGGGTGAAGCGGATGGTGGTCGGTTGTTGCCCGATGGCGTGGCAGTCCAGTTCAACGAGCGGGGTGGCAGTCGTTGGCCAGAGGGTCGCTTCGACCTGGGCGCTGATGCAGAGGGTGGCCGGGCCGAGATGGGGTGGGCGTAGGCCGCTTGCTACTTCGAGAGCGATGGTTTGGGCTGTGGTGGTTGACCAGGGCAGGCGGATGATCGCTTCGCCGTTGCTCCAACTGTATGCCCAGCCATCGCTGTGCTGTTCGGGGCGGTAGAAGCCGCTAATCTGGGCAGCAAAGGCGGTTGTTGTTAGTGGTGGTTGATCGGTTGCCACCAGTGGTTCGGCGGTCGGATCGAGGCGGTAGATGGTGAACGGTAGTGTCAGGCGCGAGACGTTTTGTGGTTTCTGGTCGGTGAGTTGCTCGAATTCGGCCAGATTAAGTTCCACGCCGGCGATTGGGGTTAGCCGGAAGCCGGGAAAGGCCAGGTTGCCGCCACTGGCACTGAGCATCAGGTAGACGGTACGGCCATCGGCTTGCCAGTGTCTGATCTGATCGGCCAGCAGGTCGGCGTAGGGGGCGGTCGCTACGCTCTTGACGGTAAAGGCGTTGATACCGTGCGCGAAGCGTAGTGGTGTCGCCAGGAGATCGGGGATGTCGCGTGAGTCGCTGTAGACCGGAGCACCACCGCGCAAGAGGACAATATCGCTCTCTGGGGTGAAGTGACGGGCTATAGCCGCTACCTGGCTGAGGGCGCCGGCATATTCGGTGTGGGCAAAGTAGTAACGGCCTGTCCATCCCAAAAAGAGTATCAGCAGTCCGGCGCAGCCAGCCGCGGTCCCCTGGCGCCAGCGGCTGGCGGTTGGGCGGAGTTGCCACGCGCCGGCCAGGGCGGCCAGTGCATACGCGGCGCTCAGGGCGAAGATCGGGTAGGCAATCGGTACGAACCGGCGCAGAATGTAGATGTAGGTCTGTTCAGAGGTGCCGTAGGTCTGGCGCAGGTAGAAGAAGCTGCCGAGGAAGCCGACGGTAAGCATAAGCCAACTGGCGCTGGTCAGGCCGCGCCACCACCAGAGGGCAAAGCCGATGCCGGCCAGGATGACGCCGAGCGGTGAGAGGTACCAGCCAACGCGCACCAGTCCGGCCAGCGGGATTAGTTCCTTCGCCTGTACCGGGGCCGGTTCGCTGGTGAAGGTGGTCGGATCGGCCAGTAGACGTTGCCACCAGCTCATTGAGCTGTATTCCTGGTAGTACAGTACCAACGGCAAGCGGATGGGTGCGCCAACGTACCCTTGCAGGCGTAACCAGTTCAGGGTCTGGTTCGAGAATGGCCCCTGCCACGGCCCGCGACTCGCCGCCAGTTCAGTGCGCAGCGCCGCGGTTGCCGCCAGATCGGGTTCTGCTTCCCACGGTCGCCCCTGCAGGACAACGCCGGCTTGCAGACGAGCTTCGGTGGGGGTCATGACGCCGCTGCGCACATCACCGGCAACCAGCGCCGGATCGCGGGTCAGCGGATCATTCCAGCCACCGCGAGTGTTGAAGAGCAGGTCGGCATCGATGATTTGGGGGCGGATCAGGTAGGCCCAGCCGACAAGGAGCAACAGTGCGATGGCGATGCCGCGCTGCCAGCGTTGGCGGTGCGTGACAATCTGGCGCTCAATCACATTGATTAGCTCACGACGACGGATTACAATCAGTCCGACCACCAGCACGGCAATCACCGCCAGCTCCAGCCAGATGCGCCATGGCTCGTCGAGCGAGCTGAACTTCGAGGTGAAGTAGGCTTCGCGCACCGCCGGCGAGAGAAACGGCAACGCGATGAGTGAGGTGAGGGCAAAATCCTGAAAACGGGCAAAGCCGGTATCGAAGAAATAGGCGCGGGCGATGAAGATGATGTGCAGTGCGGCGTGTGCCAGCATCGCCAGCATTCCCAGGGTGAGCGCCGTCTGTTCGGGTTGCCAGCGGCGACTCAGCCAGCAGTAGCCCAGGTAGAGCATGGCTGGCGCCAGTAAGAAGAAATCAATGCGCGCCAGCGCAACCTGCCCAAACGCAATCCCGGCCAGGGCAGCGTACACGATCCGCGTTGCCGGGGAGAGACCGCGGTCGTGGTATTTCGCGAACAGGTACAGGCCACCCCAGGTCAGCATCTGCGCGGTTGTTTCGGCGGTTGAGTAGCGGGCAAACCAGACCTGCACCGCATTCAGACCGAGCAAGACCATGCCCAGCCAGCCCACCCATGGCCCGGCGAGCCGGCGACCGATCATGCCGACGCTCCATACGCCGAGCAGACCGAGGAGGCCGGTGGCGAAGAGGCCGAAGAGCGGACCGCCGGCAGCGCTCAGCAACCCGATCCAGGCCGGAAAGAGGTGGAACCCCTGCGGTACGATCCGTCCCTGGGCCAGATCACCTTCGTTGATCAGAAAGCCGGCGGCGCGTAAGCGTGACGCGATGTAGCGATCACGGGCCTGGGCAATCATGAAGTTGCTGATCGCCTGGGCTGCCGGCTCGCGAATTGCCGGATCGGTGCTCTGCGCAGCCTGTCCCAGTTCAGCAACGACGGCATCGGTCTGGACAATGCTGCCGGTGCGGGCCATGGCAAAGCCGGTGACCGCGTAGACGCCAGCGTCGCGAACGCCCAGTATCACCTCGAAGGGACGAGCCACCAGCAGGGTGAGTAGCAGCAGGGTCGCGAACCACACCAGCGCGGTAGGAGTCGCAAGCGGTGCCGTTACCCGATGGGTACGACGGAATGCCCACCAGATGAGGAACACGGTGACGGTCAGGGTAAGACCCAGATGGAACCAGAGTGAAAAGATACCCAGACTACCCAACATCAGGGCCAGCCAGCCGCTCCAGAGGGCGCTGATCAGACAGCGTTCAAAATGCAGCTCCAGGCCGTCGTGCCGATCAGATGCGAGCAGCGCCTGGGTGAATGCCCACCCCGGTACGTATATGATCAGCGGTAACAGCAGAATCCCGACAACAATGTGTTCCATAGCGCTTCCCGGCAATCAGTGCCGGGCGCGATTATAGCACAGTGTAGCGATGGTGATGAATGGGTTGAGGGGGGGCGAAGGATGAGATGCGGTACCTGTTCTGCCTGCTGATGATTGCAGTGATCCGGATTCAGCGCGGCAAGCGCTCTCTACCAGACAGCGGACGGTACATCAGAGTATGGCAACGCTGCTACCGGTAAAGGTACCGTCGCGGCTACCAATTCGTCCTCATCACTGCCATACGATAGCCAGGATAACCGCAATCACACAGGCGATGCCGCCCAGAAACAGCACCTGCGCAACCTGCAGCAAGGTGGCCTTGCGTCTGAGCAGATGATCATACGCCCGCCGCATAGCGGTCAGATTGTCCTCCTGATAGGCGATCCGGCGGGGGAGCAGGACCAGCATCGCCGCCACCAGGGAGGCAAAAAAGATACACACCCCGGCGCTGCCGGCCCAGCGCACGACCGGCAATTGCAAATAGGTCGGCTGATCGCTCAAAGCCAGCACCGCGAACAGCACCCCGTACAACCCGCTAATCACCTGCATCATCGTCTGCGCCCCGGCTTCCAGGCGCTCGACATTCCCGCGTTCCTGGGCCGCAAACCACTCGCGCAGCTCGCGATCCCTTTCTGTTTCCGGTCCAATGAGCTGCATAAGCGGCCTCACTTTTTCGGTACCCGAATGCGCATCCGATGGTCGCAATCCCGGTTCTTACAGCGCACGCTAAACTCTAGTGTGTCAACTGTCTCTTGCCGATAAATGATTTTCTGCCCTTTCTGCAACAACTCATCGCGGGTCCAGATGTTGGTGTAGCCGCACTTCGGGCAATTGTAGTGTACGCTATCGTTATCGCTCATTGTCAGTTCCCTGGTTCAATGTGATTGATGTGGTATATGGTACTGCACGTTGGGCGAGTCCGGCAAGAGATATTATCACCGCAGAGACGCAGAGGGCGGGTAGGATCACCACAGAGACACAGAGGACACAGAGGCCACAGCGGATAGGTGTACCCCAGATTGCTACTGTAAGGTATGATGTAGCACGTCCGGTAGAGCACGTATCCGTTGCCGCCAGGGTTGGGTGATTACCCAACCTTCGCCATTGTTGTCGCCCAGCGCTCTGCCATTCGCTTCATCTCATCCGCATACGTCGGCCACTCATGCAACGTCTCTGGGTTAAAATCCGCCCCATTTGGCCACACCAATGTGTGTATCTCTGCGTCTATGCTCACTTGCTTGAACAATTCTTCGTCCTGCAACGCGCCGTACACCGGCCCTTCCAGCACCGGCTTGAAAT
Source organism: Chloroflexus sp. (assembly GCF_034434295.1). GTDB lineage: Bacteria > Chloroflexota > Chloroflexia > Chloroflexales > Chloroflexaceae > Chloroflexus. The sequence goes on along the minus strand of NZ_DAOTZQ010000098.1, from coordinate 11,020 downwards.
TGATCTCTCGAACCATTCCATCGTCAAACGTGATGCGCAGTGTGTATGGGCCAGTGATTTCACATCCAACCACCCGGTAGATTGCATGTTCCATCTCGCTCACCCCTTTAGCGCAGCGGTGCTATCTTGTATGCTACCTGTCCTGCTTGCAATCGCTCCCAATTCTCTTTCAGTTCGCCCTGGTGTAATTCCGCCCACGCTTCCACAAGTCGTTGTTCTTGACGCGGCAACTCACCACTTATCATCTCTATTGGGTCAATGCTGTGTACCGCAGCATGGTTCTGGTAATACACGTGGAAGTGCGGAACGTGATGGAGTACACCTGGCTTCGTGTACATTGCGGAATGATAGTACCGAAGAAGCGAGCAAGCTTAGGCAAGATAACATTCCACAATCGTAATTATTGTACTTTAAAGTTCACGCCACACAATATTATGATCAGGTTAACGATGCCGTTGTATCGGCTTCTATCCGGCAACCATCCGCCTAACCATTAAAATCTGGCATCTGCCCGAAATGAGCTACAAAGGCCAACGATTACCTCTCCTTTGCACTGTGTGATGCTCTATGCCATCTTGGGGGTGTGGGGCAAGATCATACGTTGCTCTGTAGTATACATGAAGTGGTCCAAACCTTTGCGGGTAGAGCCTGGAGCAATCGCCTGTGAAATATATGATAATCCAAGTTGCTACCTTACGTCACCACAGCGGTGCAGGGCGTTGAGCGCGACGGGGGGGAGGGGTGGAACACGGATGGACGCGGGTTAGGTGGATGCAGGCGGATAGATCGTCACCCAAGGTGCTCCCTTATATCACCACAGAGACACAGAGGACACAGAGGATGGGGAGAAACCAGGTTGCTGCCGTGAGACGCAACGTCACACGTCCATGGGAACAGGCTGCTCACCACGTTGCTTGTGCGATTACGCCATACGGTGTTACAGGCAATGTCGTGCTGGTCATCCTGGCAGTCAGTCTCCGTAGCTTGTCACAGTGTAGGTGGCAACTTGGGTTATGATACTCGCTACCTGACAAAGGATGGCAGGTGTGGACGACCTGTCGCTTGCAACCATCGAGCGTATTGAACCTCAGATGCGCTGGGGTTGAGATAGGGCTTTTTGCGCAGACCTCGGTGTCGCGTGCGTAACGATACCTGGATCACATGCGTCCGAGCACGCTGCCATCCTGTACCATAATGTCCCTGAATGTGCTCACACACGAGCAAACCGCCTGGCCTGAGACAGTAGAATCTGTTTCAAACAACATTGAGAAGTTATTTCATCAATGACTGACAGACTCTACGATTGTGACCAGCACAAACGGCATTTTCGTGACCAGCCGGGTCAACGGTGGGCCACGCGCCGGATCGTGAGTACGGCTGGTGCGACAGCATGGCTGTCACACGCCAAACGGTGCAACACGGGTACGACGGGCGGGTAAGGCAATTCATTACGTGGTCGACACCAGTTATGGGTAATGGATGGGGGGCGGGAGAGGGGAGAGCAGACGTTTGATCCAGGGCTTCCTGATAGGGTAGACGTTGGGTTCGATCATCTGTCCTGGCCGTCCGTGAATGCCGCCAGGGGCGGGAGCTTGCTCCTGGCTCCTCCCTCCATCAATGGTACCGGCACCATGCGCGCTGGAGGCGCACGCTCCCAGCTCCCGGCTGGGGAGCACGCCCGTCATCACTCCGCCGACCCGCTCCGGCACGCGGGTAATGCAGTATGCGAGTTATGGGTCATACATAGCCCCAGCGGAGGGAAGCCAGAAGGATGGTGAGATGAGGAGCCGGCAATTAATCCCCGCGCATCTGTTGCACAACACTCCGGTACGGCTCTGCCAGCTCATCAACGTTAACGGGTTTACCGGTCAGCCAGCCGGCCAGCGTGCGTAATACTGCTGCTGCCTTCAGCCACGGTGAGCCTTCGGCTTCACCCGCAGCCGCCTGATCTGCGGCCTGTTCGAGTACCTGGACAAACGCAGTGCGTTGTTCATGGGCGTGATCCTGGTTCAGCAAAGCCATTGCCCCGATCAGCAGCGGCGTAACCTGGAGCAGCACCTGCACTTCGGCCCGCTGCGCCGGTGGCAACTGCTCAAGCTGTGCTGCCAGGGTTGCGGCGGCTGTCATCATCCGGTTGTCAGCCATCGGCGAAGCAGATGTGTCTACCGGTTCTCCGGCCACATCTCGTTCCATGCGCTCCAAAACATCTACCCACTGCTCCGGCAACGTCGCCTGCATCTGAGCCGCCCGTTCCGCCATTCCCGGCGCATCGCGCAACCGCAACTGTAACACCCCCAGAAAATCCCTGGCACCGGGGATGGGCAGAGAAGGGGCAGCGCGTAGCTCGGCCAGATCGTTGGCCAGCTCTTCGCGTTGCGCCGGTGATCCTTCGCGCATGGTGCGGACGTACAGATGACAAATCCGGTTAATCAACGCCACCAACTGCGCCTCGTCGCCATTACCGTTGCGCCAGGCCATAATCGCCTCAACCAGCGTCGGTTCCGGCAGTCCGGCCAGGTGTCGCCGCAGCGCTTCCAGGGTTGCCCGGTCTTGGGCCAGGTCGGGATGACCGGTACGTTCGTCAAGTGCCACAACCTCTTCCAGCAACGGGATCGCTACCGCTACCTCGCCCTGGTTGACGTAACACATGGCCAGGTTGTAGAGCGCAACACTCAAACTGATCAGACTCTGCCGGTCGTCGCCGGCGGTACGGAAGGCGGCCACTGCGTCTTCCCGGGCCTGGCGTTCGGTGGCCCGGTCGCTGAGCAGTTCGCCGAGGTTGCCGATCCCGGCCAGGGCATCACCCTGTTCGGCTGCCGTACCCTGCGCCAGCAGCGGGGGCGCGGCGGCCAGCAGATGGGAAGCTGCGTCCGCCGTACCGTCTAGCGCCGCCAGCAGGGCATCCCGCACTGCGGGCCAGGGCGCAGCCGGCGGCAATTGGGTCAGGGCTGCGCGGACTTGATCGGGATGTATCTGCTCACCGCGAGCCTGCACCACCATGGCAATCAGCATGCCGAGGAGACGGGCCGGGGTCACACTGACCGCCGCTGCTGATCCACCAGCTCCACCAGCCTGAGTGCAGGCGGCTTCCATCAAGGCAATAATCTCACGGGCTTTGGCCGCATCGGGTGCCGCCCCGATTCGTTCCAGGGTCTGGAGTGCAGCGTATGCCTGCTGAAGCGCCTGCTGGTGATCGCCGCGCATGAACATGATCTGAGCCATCATCAGCAAGGTGGCACTTTTGCCGTGGACATCGCCCAGGCGGTCGTTGAGGTCGAGTGATTGCTGATAGAGGGCGAGGGCCTGGTCGAGGTCGCCGCGGGTGACCAGCACATCGGCCTGCTGGTGGTAGACCCGACTGCGCAGGGCTTCGTCAGTCTGGGCCAGTGGTGTGGCGAGGTCGATCATGCGTTGGGCCGTCGCCAGATCACCCATGCGGGCAAAGACGCAGGCTGCTTGCCAGTAGGTCCAGCCACGATCCGCATCGGTCAGCGCAGGCAGCGCTGCAGCAAGGTCGGGCAGGAAAAACTGTATCTCTTGGGCAAGATCAGGATCGGCGTTGATACCCTGCCGGGGATCATATGCTCGTGCAACCAGCACGTCCGCCCAACGGGCGTAACGCTGGCGGGCTTCGTGCATATCAAGCGTCTGCTTGGCCTCGCGCCGCTGCGCTTCCCGGCGCAGGAAGCCGGCGATTACCGGTTGCAGGCTGTACGCCTGCGCCCGGTTGTGGGCCGGATCGTAGCCGATACCTTGCAGTAATGAGTTCTGTTGTAATGCTTCCAGTTGCCGGTGGGCGGATCCAATCTGCCACTGCTGCTCGTCCTCTAGTCCCCAGACCACGGCTGCGTGCAGCGGGGTGATGATCGGGTTGGCGATGATGGTCAGGGTCAGCAGCGCCTCTTGCAGCTCGTTGGGCAGGGCATGCAGCGATAGGCGGATGTTGATCTCGACCGAGGTTTGCTGGTACATCGGTGCTGCCGGATCGCGGGCCTGGACCAGTTCGTGATCGAGGTTGTTGAGGAAGGTGTCTTCATCGTCTTGCCCGCGATCCCAGCGTGTGATTGCCAGTTGCATCGCCAGCGGATGGTAATCCACGGCTGCGGCCAGACGGTTCAGGAATGTTTCACTTGGGTTACGCAGGCTGATCAGGCGGCGCATGAATTCCTCACTGGCCCTGGAGCTAAGACCAGGCAACTGGCCCGACTCGACCGATGGGAAGCACACCTCGCCAGGCACGCCCACCGGCGATTGGCGGCTGGTGAAGAGCATAGACACGCCGCTGTCGGCCAGCCGGCGCACCAGGCGTTGCACCGCCGTCGCTTCGTCCTGTTGGGCGGCGCTGAAGACATCGGCACTCGCATCGGGTTCGGTCTCGCGCCCCAACCGCCAGAGCACCGTTTCGTAGTTGTCCCAGATCAACAGTAAGCGCCGCCGCCGTTGCAGATGTTCGACCAGGATGTTCTCCTGTGCCCGTTCATCAGCCGGCCAGACACTGCTATCCTCGACCCGGATACCGAGCAGGCTGGCCAGTTGCCGGCGGACATCGGCAGCGTTGAGACCGGCCTGCTCACCGGGGAGTACCAGACTCAGCGCGACGATGCCGTCGCTGAAGACGAAGCGCAGACGGTGGGCCAGGGCCGCGACCAGCGCCGTCTTGCCAATGCCGCCGGGGCCACGAATGGTGACAATCTTTTTCTGATCGTGAACGAACAGCGATGCCAGCTCCCACAATTCGCGCTCGCGCCCGACAAAGCGCCCGGCCTGATAGTCAGGTGCGCTGAGGGCTGTCAGTACAGGGAGTGGTGGTTCGATTGGCGGTAGCGATGAGGTCGGTGCCGGGGGGCATTGCGGCCATTGGTAGCCCTGGGCCAGGTAGATCACCGGCATGGCCCACTGCTGCGGTTGATCATGCAGATGGTTCCTGAGCTGAAGCCGTGCCCGGTAGAGGGCCTGGGCCGGATGCATAGTAGCGGCCAGGTAACGGTAAAAGGTGCAGGCAACCGGTGCCGCGGCCTCATCGATGACCAGATACTGATTGCCCACCACCACCGGAATCCCGTGCTGCACCAGGGTCAGCGCCAGATTGGCCCCCGGTTCGACGCTATCGGCGGTGCGGCAGGCATTGAGAAAAGCCAGCATGACCATACCACGCAGATGGTCGGCCAGATCGGAGGCCGGTTGCAGATCGAGTTTGCCGGCACCGTCGTCGAAACACAGCATTGGTATGCCGTTCACGACACTGCCATGCCCGACGAAGTGGAACAGGATCGGCTCGGTTGTTGCCAGCTCATCAATCAGTGCGGCACGGGTGGGCGCGATCCGCTGCCAGCGAAAGGGCACCGGCGGCTGGCGCTGCTGTAAATCGGCGCACAATGTGTCGAGTTCCCAGGCAACCTTTAATCGCGGCACCGGCTTCAATTCGCAAAACTTCCTCTGGGCATCGTACTGTTCTCCCAGCAGCGGGTCACTACCCATCACCACCAGACGCCAGAGTTGCGCGGTAGGTGGTGGAGGTAGGGCATGCGTAGCCGGTACTTCGCGTACCAGCAGGTAGCGGAAGATCAGAAACTCATTTCCGTCGTGAAGAAATTCCCACGGAATCACCGCTAGCTCAGCGTCGTCGGTCTGGATCGCGACCATGCTGTTGAGGTTTGGTGCGAGCGGGATGCGGGCCAGGTGTTCTTGCAATTCCTGACCACCGAGGGCGGCCATGAGACATCGACCGTATTCAACCGAATCGCACTTACTGGTAAATGGCTGGTTCTCGCGCAGGGCTGCCGGTTCAAACAATGCGAGTCGCTGTCCGGCAACGGATACTTCGGCGCGGTCGGCGGCAATGCGACGAAGGGTAATCGTGAGCGGCATTGATTCCTCGCTGTTTGGTTCGATTGGAATGTGTTTACATTCATTATATCAATCGCTGTGGTGTATGCAAGGGAAAGTGGTGATGTGGGGGTGATGGGTGGGGGTGGGTTTCGAGGCTGGGTGTCGGCTAACCAGCTTACAGTTGATTAGAGTAAGGCCGGTCTGCAAGGATTTGGCCTGCGCTTCATCTATACGTGGGACGAGAGGAGGGTATGGGTTTATCATCGTAGAAGGTAAGCCGGCTACTGACAGACAGCTTCTTCTCCATACTGTGCCTCTGCTTGAACCGCATTCTATTCTGTTACGCATATCGACACGGGCTTCGGTATAACGTATCTCGTTGCCTGTTTCAAAGGATGTTCATTGCTGCTCTTCGTCCGGGCGTTGGATGAAATTCATTCCGTCCAACGCTGCGAGACACCTGCCTTTGGCGACGGCGCTCTCCCTCCCTCCGTCCATGAGACCGTAGGGGCAGGTTGTGCACCCGCCCCTACTTCAGGGGGCGACGAGGGGCGACGCATGCGTCGCCCCTACTGGATGATACACCGCTGGACGTCCGTAGGGGCACGGCATACCATGTCCCTACGCAGGTTCTCCGCCTCGTCAAGCCCAGCCCTCACTCCGCACGCTGCGCTTGAAACCGCAGTGGATCGAACAGTCGGATCGGGTGGCGGGTGGTGCCATCGATGGCGAGGTCGGTCAGGATTTCACCCATTACGCTGGCGAACTTGAAGCCATGTCCAGAACACGGCGAGGCGATGACGACGTTGGGGTATTGCGGGTGTAAACCGACGATGAAGTGCTGATCGGGGGTGGTGGTGTACATACAGACCACCGCAGCCAGGTGGTCGCCGTTCAGCGCCGGGATGCGGTCGGCGATGGCGGTACGCATGGCCGCGATCTCTGCCGGATGTACGACCCGATCAACCGTATCGGGATCGCACGGTTCACCGGCGCGGAAGAGGGCTACCTTGACGCCACCGGGTGGCCCTTCCTGGTGGGGAAAACCGTAGAACTGGGTGCCGTCCTCTGTCTCCCAGATGTAGATCGGGAAGCGGTCGGGCAGAAATGGCTCCAGGCCACCTGTGGGGGCGAACCAGTGCAGGGTCTGGCGTTCGACCACCAGGGGCAGGCCGAGGTCGGCCAGGAGCCGCGGTGCCCAGGGGCCGGGTGTGATGATCAGGTGTTCGGCGACGTAGCGGCCACGCGAGGTTGTGACGGTCACGCCGGCGGTGTCGGCTTCCCAGGTCAGCACCGGCTCTTCAGCGTGTATCTCGGCGCCGAGCGCCGATGCGCATTGCAGGTGCGCGGTGACGCTGGCTTCCGGGCAGAGGAAGCCGGCCTGGTGTTCGTAGAGCGCAATGGTGCCCTCGGTCGGTTGTAGCGCCGGGAAGCGGCGCCGAATTGCAGCAGCGTCGAGTAACTCATACTCCAGCCCGTGTTCCTGGGCGCTGCGGAGCGCTCCGGCAACGGTGTGGCTTTCAGGGGGGCCGATCATCAAGCCGCCGGTGATGGTCAACAGGTGTGTACCGCTATCGTGTTCAATCTGCCGCCATAGCTCGTAGGCGCACAAAAGTAACGGCACGTAGGCTGGGTCTTCAAAATATGCCTGGCGAATGATGCGGGATCGCCCGTGGCTGGAGCCGAGAGTGTGGGCAAGGGTGTGGCGCTCGATACCGAGGACGCGCTGCCCGCGCCGGGCGGCGTGATACGCTGCCGCGCTCCCCATTCCGCCGAGGCCGATAATGATGATGTCGTAACTCGGTTTCATACCGTGCATTGTACCACACACGGAGGGCAGGGATGGTGGGTGAGCAGTTTGTTCCCCGCCACCAGTGCTGCAAGCTGCAGGCAGGGGTGAGGCGTCAGTATGGAGTGCGGCAGCCGTGCTGCCGCGCCAGCCGTGCTTTCTCTAACTAGCCGTGGGGTAGTGCCAGCTTACAACTTGCTGATGTTCAGTATCTGCGAGTATGCATGATCGTCACATCAAATCTGGATCGATACTGTTCATTATCGTCGAGGATACTATCTGGTCATTCGCTCCACGTCGTACCCGTTACCATCAGGCTTACCGCTCCGACACCCCCCTGACCGTGAGCGTGCCAGGTGCGGCAGTATGGCTGCCGCACTCCAAACGTTGCGCTACGGAATCCTGGAGGGAATATGCTGAAACCTCCACCTTACCGGCGTGCAGCGCGGAGGTGAAACCACAGCGCACGCCGACGATGGTTGAGCGAGGATCAGGTGTGCGCCCTGATTCTGGACGTTGTCGGTGATCCCTCTCCCTCCTACGGGCCGTCGAACACCAGGTGGCCTATGCTATGGCTGGTTTATGATGGGCGTGGGGCGATGCTGGTCACCACCCCTATCACATAGCTTACCAGCACCTGATCGCCAGGCTGGGGATCGGGATAGACGCTCTCAGTCCCGATCCGGGCGCGGATCGGTTGCGTTTCACCGGTGTGATGGAAGGTTACGTCGTAGAAGATTGTGCCGTGAATATCAACCCGCTGCACGCTCAGCAGTACTGCGTCACGAGTGCCGGACAGGATCATTGCGGTTTCCTCTCTGTAGCAATGAACGATCTTTGATTACCCTGCACTGTATTGGCTGTGGTTCTACAGGGTGCTTGCCGGTGCCTGGGCGCTTATCTCCTGGGCGAAACGCCGGATGAAGGCGGCAACCTGGCGTGGCCGTTGCTGTTGTGGCATATGGCCGCAGCCCGGCAAGAGCAGCAGGCGCGGGTTGGGCAGATTGGCGCAGAAGAACTCGCGTGATTCGGGCGGCAGGAAGCGGTCGGCCTCGCCCCAGATTAGCGCCGTCGGCACCTGAAGCGCTTGCAGGTCGGCGGGGCGCAGCATCGCTTGTTCGTCGAGATGGGCGATGAATTGGGTCACCGGGTCACGGCGAAAGAGTGAGCGCAGGCCGTGGCCGGCCAGGTAGAGCGGCAGCGGTGGCCGGCCATACATCTGGCGCAGAGCCTGCCGTACCGTGCGGGCATCGGCCAGCTCGATGGTGTGCAGAAACGGCTCCCACGACTCACGTCCACGCAAGATTGCGCCCCCCGGCGCGAGCAGCACCAGTCCAACCACCAGTTCTGGTGTGGTCAGCGCGACCCGAATGGAAATCCAACCCCCCATCGAGTTGCCGACCAGTAACGCCGGTCGTCCGATTACCTCGCGAATAAACGCCTGCACCAGTGCCACCTGCTGCTCGATAGTGGCGTAGCGCTGACCGGGTGGAAACCCACTCAGCCCAAACCCGGCCAGATCGAGCGCGTACACCGGCCCAATCGTAGTCAGTTGCGGCATCACAAACGACCAGGTCTGGGCGCGGTCGGCGATCCCGTGCAACAGCAGCACCGGCAGATCGCCCGCCCCACGGGCCGGCATAGCGTAGTAGTGAGCACGAATCCCGTTCAGACAACGCTCCTGGCTGGTTGCCCCCATGCGCAGCAGTGCGCGATGGCTCAACCCGTACACCAACGGCAGCGAAACGGTTGACAGTGGCGCAAAGATGCGACCCAGCATACGCTCCTCCCAAAGGGTACTCACGATCTCCATAGTCGCCTCGTGTCCAGCCTTATCCCGCCGGCACCGGCGCGAGCACCCCCCTGATAGGGATAAACGGATGGATGGTTGACGATTTGCCGGTCGGCGATACGATATTTCCGCTATAGACTACGCTCCGGCAGGCAGGGCGGTCGTGCAATTGGCGAGAGTGGGTCAGCGCTGAATCGCACCTGCCTGCACCGTGGCGATTCCGCACAACCGGCGGATGCACGACCTGCCGGCTGTTGTCCGGGCAGGTGAACCGTCCGAGGTGCGAGACCCTACTCCTCTTCGCTGGCGTAGACACACGATACCCCGGCGCCGGCAGTGCAAACCAGCGGTTGTAGTTTGCGTCCGGTACGAGTGGCATAGCCGTCTACCATCGCCGCCACGAAGGCATCAACGTGATCGGCGGCCACCAGCGACACGGTGCTACCACCGAAGCCACCACCGGTCATGCGACTGCCGAAGCAACCCGGTGCGGCCAGAGCCAGCTCGACGAGCGTATCGAGTTCGCGCACACTCACCCGATAGTCATCGCGCAGACTCACGTGCGAAGCGACCATCAACTGCCCCATCTTCACCAGATCACCGGCAGCCAGCGCCTCGGCAGCCGCCAGCGTGCGTTCATTTTCGCTCACCACATGGCGGGCCAGCGGCAGCAAATCGGGCGGCAACAGGTGACCGTACATAGCCAGATCGCTCGAACGCACATCACGCAGCGCCTGAATCTTCCCCAGTGCCGGCTTGAGCAGGCGCACCGCTTCTTCACAACCGGCGCGGCGCTGATTGTACTCCGAACCGGCCAGGCGATGACGGACACCGCTATCGCACACCACCACCCGCGCTTCAGCGGGAATCGGCACCGGACGATAACTCAGGTCGCGGCAATCGATCAACAGTGCATGACCGGCTTCACCCAGGGCAGCGATCAACTGATCCATAATTCCACACTTGACCCCAACAAACGTATGCTCTGCGCCCTGCGCAACCAGCGCCAGCTCCTCACCGAGTAGATTGATATTGTTCAGCAGTTGAAATGTATACCCAACCGCTACCTCCAGGGCCGCCGACGACGAGAGGCCACTCCCTGCCGGGACATCGCTATCGATCATCAAATCGGCACCGCGTAGCGGCAAATCACGTGCCAGTAACCCTTTCGCTACACCGCGAATATAATTCACCCACTGTCGGCGCTCATCGTGCACGATCTGCTGTAGATCGAACTGATCCTCTTCGCGGAACTTTATACTAAACACCCGCACAATCTGATCGTTGCGTGGCCGGGCCGCCACATAGGTAGCGCGATCCAGCGCCATCGGGAAGACGAACCCATCGTTGTAATCGGTATGCTCGCCGATCAAGTTCACCCGACCAGGTGCACGGGCAATGCGGGTTGGTGGCTGACCGAAGTACTGCTCAAATGCGACGTACAGCTTAGATAATTCGTACATAACCTTACTCCAGCGGGGACACCCCGCGAGTGATACGACCGCTTTGTGTTGTCTTGCGTACTATATCACTTTTTGAGGAGATAGGAGATAGGAAATAGGAGATAGGGGGAGAGGGTAGGGAGTAGGAACGAGGAGCGAGGAGATAGG